>NZ_SRTP01000098.1:0-412 GCF_004791945.1 Mesorhizobium sp. M3A.F.Ca.ET.175.01.1.1
GCCGGAGCATCTCCGAAGTTGTCTTCAAAAGTGATTGCACGTGAGCTCATTTTGAAAGCTGGGGTTGCATAAAAGAAGCGTCTCCGGCCGCACCATAGGCGATTGCGATAATTTTTTCGGTGTTTTTCTTCGCAGTTACGATATAAACGCCTCGGGCGGCATTTTGCGGAGAACGACATCGGGCATGGCGATGCAGGATGGCTCGTATGAAAGGCTGCGTGCCGCCGGCTGTGCCGATGAAGTCGCCTATGTGCAGGCCTGTCTGAGGCTGTTTTTCGCACCCGGCGCCGGCGTCGGCGACGGCCAGGCCGATATGCCCGCGCCGGCAATCTCGGCGGCTCACGTCGCCGACATCGCAAGACTGAACAAGGTCGCCGTATTCATGCTCAAGGCGCTCGCGCGTGCCCCCGCC
>NZ_SRTP01000099.1:0-408 GCF_004791945.1 Mesorhizobium sp. M3A.F.Ca.ET.175.01.1.1
CTGGAACAGCCAGACATAATTACCGTCGACCGTCCGGATGCCGCTGTTCACACCGACGGTGGTGGAAAATGGAGTTCCGGAGGAGTTCTGCGCAAGAATGACCGAGGTGATGGTTTCGCCGGCGTTTGCGGAGGCCACCACGAAGTCGGCTTGGAAGGCAACTTCGGGCGACGTCAGCCCGCCCGAACCGTCGAGGCCCAGGAGATATTGCAGCGTGCTGTTGTTGGTAGGGGCAATATCATCTTCCTGGAGACCGGTGGTCTCGTCGATGATGATGTCTTGCGCGGTGATGTCGAGTGCCATTGCGATTCTCCCTGGTTTCAATGCGGCTTGCGCTGTAATCGGCCCAACGCCCGGCAACCGGCCGCACGGACGCACATCCGCCGGCGAGAGCCGGCGCTGAGCGCC
>NZ_SRTP01000100.1:0-405 GCF_004791945.1 Mesorhizobium sp. M3A.F.Ca.ET.175.01.1.1
TAGCGACAGCATGCATACGGCTTAAGATAGCATTTTTGAATTTCCCATGAAGACCCAAGATTTTAGGTCAGGAGATGGCGGGTGAAACGATCGTCGTCATCGAGAAGATTGAGAGGTCCAGTTGCGGCTGCCCGCGCGCGATAGGCGGCGGTGATACCTGCAACCACGGCGGGCGGAATCCCTTCCTTGATCGTGCTACCCTCGAATTTCGAGGTTGTGGTCAGGAAGACGATTGGTCCTTCGGATCCGGCAATACCTAACGCATGAGCGGTTTCCGTGGCACTCAAACCCAAGAGACGGCTAGCTGCAGCCGCAGCCCCGTAGCCGACCCAGCGTCCAGTTGCATACGTATCGATTGCCGCAACCGGCCGAGAGCTCGCGATTCGGAGGGCGATTTCATATCCG
>NZ_SRTP01000101.1:0-403 GCF_004791945.1 Mesorhizobium sp. M3A.F.Ca.ET.175.01.1.1
ATGGAATCGCCCTGGATTTTCAGCGCATAGGAGGTTTCCGCCGCCCGCGTCGGAAGCTCGACCAGATCCCAGCCCTGCCCCGAGGGATAGCCGGCATCGTCGAAGAAGCCGCCGGCGCCGGCCTGGGCAAAGCCAAGCAGCGGAACGGCCATGCGCGGCTGCGCCGCCGCGGTGCCGCCGTGGCCTTCGACCAGCACGGTGAATTCCTGCAGCGAGGCGCCGGTGGCCTCCATGATCTTGGCCAGCGATTCGGGCGAGGGCCAGCGCGGCCGGCCGTCGGAGGACAGGCGTTTCGACTTGTTGAAAGCGGTGGAATCGAGGCACGCGCGCCTGGCGAGACCCGAAGCCCACAGCGAATAGCGGTCGCCCAGAGCGTCGATTGAGGCCCAGACGCGACCGTCCG
>NZ_SRTP01000102.1:0-402 GCF_004791945.1 Mesorhizobium sp. M3A.F.Ca.ET.175.01.1.1
AGCGGACGGCGCGGATAGATGGCGGCGCAATTGATCAGCGAGTCGACGCGCTCAAGCTCGGCCACGATGGCATCGAAGGCGGCGTGGCATTGCGCGCCTACCTGGATGTCGCATGCGGCAGCCGCTGTCGGCAGGCCTTTGGCCTTCGCCGGACCGAGCGCCGCCTCGGCGGCTTCCTTATTGATGTCGATGTTGCCGATCTTTGCCGCGCCAGCGTCGACGGCCATCTTGGCGAGAAGGGCGCCGAGGCCGGCGCCGCCGCCGACGATCAGAACGGAAAGGTCTTTCATTCCGGTTTCCTTACTTGGTGCCGCTCGGCGAAGTCGGCCATGTCGGCATGATGTCGAAACGGGTGACGTCGGCCCATGCCGGCAGCGCGAGCACGGCGTCGACCATCCTGGC
>NZ_SRTP01000103.1:0-401 GCF_004791945.1 Mesorhizobium sp. M3A.F.Ca.ET.175.01.1.1
ACGCTCGATTTCCTCGGCATCGTCACCGACAACTGGCCGCGGCTGCTTGAAGAACGCAACCGCTCCAATCCGGCCGCGCATCGCAGCGCGCTGATCCGGCTGGTGGCGGCGCGGCTGAAGCGCAACCCGCCGGGCGGACCGGTGATAGCCGCCGGTTCGACCGGCTCGATTCCCGCGACCGCCGAGCTGCTCGCCGTGATCGCCGGCCTGCCCAATGGCGCCGTCGTGCTGCCCGGGCTCGACAGCGAGCTGGACGACGCGTCCTTTGCGGCCATTACGGCGCCCGGCGCGCGGCCGGCAACGCTTGGCCACCCGCAATACGGTCTCGCAAAGCTGATTGGCGGCATGCGCGTCCAGCGCCGCGATGTCGAGGCGATCGGCGCCGCCGCCCCGCATCTTGC
>NZ_SRTP01000104.1:0-399 GCF_004791945.1 Mesorhizobium sp. M3A.F.Ca.ET.175.01.1.1
CCGATCTGCCGAAAATGTCCCACAGCCGGTACTGGGCGCGGATGCGGCCATCGGCTTCCTTGCTCACGGCGCCGGTCACCAGCGCCTGGGCGTTGATGACTTTCCAATCCTCATAGCGGGGCGCGGCGTCCGGATTCGTGATCTTTTCGACAAAGGCAGCCTTGTCGATCGGCGCGAACAGTCCCGACCGTTTCAGATCGGCGGTTACGATTTCCGATATCTGTGGCCCAAGCCCTCCTTGAAAATCGGGGATGGCGATCGGCAGCGGCTCAACATTGCCCTGGGTGACCTTCAGCTCAACCTTAGCCAATGCCGGCAAGGCAGAGCCCAAAGTCGTGCCCAGTGCCATCGCTGCGATCACCAGGAGCGGATTGAGGAAAGATCTCATGTCTTCTCGCT
>NZ_SRTP01000105.1:0-399 GCF_004791945.1 Mesorhizobium sp. M3A.F.Ca.ET.175.01.1.1
GCCAACGAGATGGCGATCCGCGGCCTGGAAAGCCGGCTCGAGGATATTTCCAGCCGGCTGGAATCGTCCGCGGCGCAGGTTGCCGGCATCGATCCGGCGCTGATCCGCAGCCTGGAGTCGCAGGTGACCGCCCTTTCGGCGCACCTGTCGAAGCCGAGCATGCCGCTGCCCGATTTCGAGGACATCAGCCCGCGCCTCAACGAGATCGAGAAGTCGCTGGCCGGCACGGGCGATTCCATTCTGAGCCTGGCGCGCGAAGCCGCCGAGAGCGCCGTCAAATCACTCGCCGAGTCGACGTCCAGCACGGCCCAAACCAATGCGACCGCCGTTGCCGGCCTCGCCCAGGACCTGAAGACGCTGGAAGCCCTCACCCGCCGCTCCGACGAGCGCAACTCGCGG
>NZ_SRTP01000106.1:0-398 GCF_004791945.1 Mesorhizobium sp. M3A.F.Ca.ET.175.01.1.1
TGTGCTCTTCCGATCTCTGGCTCTTCTCCCGGCATGTTGTACTGCCAGTTTTCGTCGATGCAGGCGACGAGCCGGCCGACGTGATAGTCGTCCATTTCAAAACCTCTCCGGCATTTCGGATTGTTGGTATCGGCGCTTCAGCTCTTCGGCCTCGCGCTTGCGGCGCTCGCTGGCTACGAAGAGGTCGTCGACCGGCTGGGTGTAACGAGGCGCCGATGTGCACTCGACGTAGGACCACACCGCCAGGGCATCGCTGCGGTCGAAGGACTGATCTTCGTCGTCCTTCTCGATCCAGCCCAGTGCCCGACACTTCGCCATAATCGCGGACTTCTGATCGCCACGACCCATGCCGACGAAATGTTTCTTGACCGACGCCTGGTTGACGCGGGTGTGCTGAT
>NZ_SRTP01000107.1:0-398 GCF_004791945.1 Mesorhizobium sp. M3A.F.Ca.ET.175.01.1.1
CTCTACATCACCGGCACGACCGAAGTTGCTGGTCTCGGCGGTGACGCCAAGTGGGTGAAGCTGACCGGGCGCGCAAGCGTGTACCAGACCTTGTCCGAGCAACTCGACCTGGTCGGCCTGGTGTCGGGTGGTGCTGGCTATATCGCGGGCTACGGCGATGGCGATCTGCGCATCTTCGACCACTTCCAGAGCAACGACCGCATGATCCGCGGTTTCGCCTATGGCGGCATTGGTCCGATTGCCAGCGACAACAGCGGCGACCATCTCGGCGGCACGACCTATTTCAATGCATCTGCGGAAGCCCAGTTCCCGCTGCCGGTCATTCCGGAAAGCTTCGGCTTGCGCGGCGCGGTGTTCGCCGACGCGGCAACGCTCTACGGCAACAAGCTTGATCCGAG
>NZ_SRTP01000010.1:0-230882 GCF_004791945.1 Mesorhizobium sp. M3A.F.Ca.ET.175.01.1.1
TGGTTCGTGTCAAGGCTCCTGATAATTGACCACGCCTGTGCCAAGGCCTTTGAGGTTTTCACCGTTCAAAACAACGGCACACGTCACGAGGCAATCCGTGATAGTGGAAAAGATGTAATTAACCGGCGCCGCGCATACCTATCAGCAGGCGACCGAGTGGCACCCCTCGCTCAATTGATTTGGCCCTCAGGAGACCTGAATAGAAATGACCCTCAGCGATATCCACTATCAGCCAATGACCAAGGTGGCGGACGCCATCAAGAGTGGCGCGGTATCGCCCGTCGAAGTCACCAATGCGATACTTTCGCGCATTGAGGCCGTCGACCCCGGCCTCAAGAGCTACACCACAGTCACCGCCGAACTTGCCCTGTTCCAGGCAAAGCGCGCGGAGGACGAAATCAGCAAGGGTCAGTATCGCGGGCCGATGCACGGCATACCGGTGGCGGTCAAGGATCTCTGCTTCACCAAGGGGATCAAGACCACCGGCGGCATGATCATCTACGAAGACCACAGGCCGGACTATGACGCCACCGTGGTCAAAAAGCTCGACGAGGCCGGCGCCGTGCTGCTCGGCAAACTGCACATGACCGAAGGCGCGACGATGGAGCATCATCCAGAGATGCCCGAGCCGGTCAATCCGTGGAAGGTGGACCTCTGGACCGGCGCCTCCTCGTCCGGCTCCGGCATCGCGCCGGCCGCCGGTCTCGCCTATGCCTCCATCGGCTCGGACACCGGCGGCTCCATCCGCTTCCCGTCGGCCTGCAACGGACTCACCGGCGTCAAGCCGACCTGGGGCCTGATTAGCCGCTACGGCATTTTCGACCTCGCGGCGACTTTCGATCATCTGGGGCCGATAGCTCGTTCAGCCGCCGATGCGGCAGCGATGCTCGAGGCGCTCGCCGGGTACGATCCAAACGATCCGACCTCGCTGTCGACCCCAGTGCCAGGGTACCTCGCCGCGCTCGATGGCGTCTACGGCGCTCGCGGCATCAAGATCGGTGTCGATTGGGATTTCATCAGTGAAGATGCCGACCCGGTGACCGTCGGCTTCGTGAAGGACGCGGTGGAGGTGCTCACAGAGATCAGGGCGGTACCGTTGCCGATCAAGTTCCCCGAAATCGACACGCTGCTCAAGTACACGATGGCGCTTTGCAGGGTCGAAATGGCGGCGGCCCACGAGGCCACCTACCCATCCCAGGCCAACCGCTATGGCGAGTGGATCCGTAATGGTCTTGAGCAGGGACTAACGGTGACGCCCATCCAGCTCGGCAAGGGATTCATCGAGCGACAGAAATACCGCGGCAAGATGCGGAAGCTGTTCGAGGATATCGACTTGGTTGTCATACCGGTGTTCCGCAAGGGAACGCCGACGTGGAAAGAAGTGCGCGACACCATGGCCAACGATATGAATGCATTGATGCGCTTCACTTCGCCGTTCAATGCAACCGGCAATCCGACGGTTACCCTGCCCTGTGGCTACACCGATGACAGTCGCCCTGTGGCGTTCCAGTTAGTCGGCCCACACGGTTCCGAGGCCATACTGCTCAAGGTCGCTCACGCCTATCAGCAGGTGACTGACTACCACACCCGCCGTCCCGCCGGGTACTGAGCGCCAAACCTCGAGTCCGTCCATCAGACGACCTCATGCACGGTACCCATCCGGCGAAGCTTTCGATTACCCACATCGTCGGCTTGATCCAACGGAGATGCCGAAGGCGAGGTCGTGCAAGCGGGGCATGCCGCGCCAGACGACCATATTGCCGGGAGGCGGATCATGGTTGCGGGCGAGATAGCCGCCAAGCATGGCGATTTGCAGCAGGTAAGCGGCGAGCGTGGGCCGTTGGAGGCGCGGTCGCGTTCGGGACGCGTCGATCCGGTCGATCGCAGTGATCTCGGCAAAGGTGAGAATGCTGTCTGGCGCGACGTCTGGTGCGTATTCCAATGAAACCGGACGGTGATTCCGAGACGAAACCGGACGCCTATTCCAATAAAATACCGGACGCGATTCCGAGGCGAAGCCGGACGGCTTAGAGCGCCTCTGGGTCGTTTTTGATATTTGTCGACGAAGTCGTTTTCGGTCAAGCGGGAGTTGTGTCTGGGGCTGGCAGGACCTTGTGTTTGCGCATGCTTTCACCGGAAAGTTCGATGCGGTAGGCGTTATGAACAAGGCGGTCGAGAACGGCATCGGCGATGGTCGGATCACCAAACATCCAATGCTGCCACCATTCTCGACGGGGTGGTGTCTCATTTAACAGTCATCGACCCGCGTCACGGCCTTGCGGGTCAGCGACTGGAACTCGTGTCCTCCCGTTCTGCGCGCGGTCCGGCTTTCGTCGTTGTCCGACTACCTGACGGGCGCCGCCGTTCAATTCGGCGCTCGGTGACCGACCTTGCGGAGGCGTCGCCGGAAGAACAAGGCGCGTCGAAATCGTTGGCTCGCATCAACGGCCGAACGCTGCTCACATTGCTGCACCATTTGAACAGCACGTTGACCTCCCGTGTCGAGGAGGTGATTCGCGATGAGCATTCAGTCGAATCCGTGCCGCGTTGCGTCCCAGACAGTCACCAGAGTTCCAGTCCCAGCCGCAGCGAAACTACCAAGCCTGTGGTTCAACCTGCCGGCGGAAACGCAGAAGCAGATCACGCAGAGCGTCGCGCGACTTCTTTTGCGGATGCGATCGACGGGCGTGCCGATAGCGGCGGATCGGCATGTTGAGAGCGCCGAATAGACCGGTCGAATGTGTGACGGCCGCGCATCGCGGTAAGCTTGCTTACATTTATGTCCGTCAGTCCTCCGTGAACCAGGTGCGGCATCATCAGGAAAGCACGGAACTGCAATACCGCCTCGTCGACCGTGCCGTCGCCCTCGGCTGGCCGCATGAACGCGTGCACGTCATCGACGAAGATCTTGGCAAATCCGGAGCCGGGACCGTCGAGCGGGTGGGGTTCAAGAAGCTGATCGCGGAGATCGGATTGGGCAATGCCGGCCTAGTCATCAGCCTCGACGCTTCCCGGCTTGCCCGCAACAGCCGCGATTGGCATCAGCTCCTCGATTTGTGCGCGCTCTTCGGCGTTATCATTGCCGACGGCGAACGTCTCTACGATCCCTGCGCTTACCATGACCGCCTGCTGCTCGGCTTGTCCGGCATCATGAGCGAGGCGGAGTTGCACCAGATCAGGCAGCGGCTCCATCAGGGCGAACGTCAGAAAGCGGCACGCGGCGAGCTGCGCCTTCCTGTTCCCGCTGGATTGGCGCATGATCGCTCGGGCGAGATCATTCTCAATCCCGATGAGGAGGTGCAGGCGCGGCTCAGCCTGGTCTTCGCCAAATTCCGCGAGCTTCACAGCGCACGGGCCGTGATGCGCTACCTGCGAAAGAACGACCTGCCACTGCCTGTGCGCCCGCTCCTCGGTCCCGCGCCGCACGATGTCATGTGGCGCGAGGCCGACAGTGCGCGGGTTCTCAGCATTCTCCAAAATCCTGCCTACGCCGGGGCATATGTCTATGGTCGGCACCGGATGGAAGGCGGGCGGCTTCGCCATGATGTCTATCGCCCGAAGACGGTCAAGGTCCCCATCGCCGACTGGGAGGTTTGCCTTCAGGCCGCCCACCCTGGTTATATCGGCTGGGAGGAGTTCATGGAGAACCAGAGGCGACTGGCAAACAACATCAATCGCTACGAAGCCGGCCATTCGGGCGTACCGCGCAAGGGAGCGGCCCTGCTGCAGGGCATCGCTGTTTGTGGGCGGTGCGGTCGCCGGATGAGCCTACGCTATAGCGGTCCCGCCGGTGACTACCCCGTCTACACGTGTCGCGCCGACCGCGATCAGGAGGGCGGGCCGCTCTGCCAGGAAGTTCGTGCGCTGCCCGTCGATACGCACGTCGAAAGTATCCTGCTCGAAGCCTTGCGACCGGACCAGATCGCTATCGCCATCGCCGCACTGGGCCAGATCGAAGAGGAGACGCGTCAGCTTGAGCGGCAGTGGGCGCTACGGCGCGAGCGGGCTCGCTATGAGGCGGAAAGAGCACGACGCCAATATGATGCGGTCGAGCCGGAAAATCGCCTGGTGGCTCGGTCGTTGGAGCGCGGGTGGGAAGAGAAGTTGCGCTTGGCCGAGGCGATCGAACAGGATTATGAACGATGGCGGTCCAACGAGCCCCAGGTGTTGAGCGAGTCCGACCGCCAAGCGCTTCAAAAGCTGGGAGAAGACCTGCCTGGCATCTGGCACGCCCCTTCCACAACATCGGCCGAGCGAAAGGGTATCCTGCGCCTCATCATTGGCGAGGTCGTCCTCGACCAGAAGCGCTTCCAGGGCCAGGTCTGGTTCAAGATCCTGTGGCAGACGGGAGCGACCAGCGAGCACGCTCTCCAGAGGCGGGTCCACACCTATGGCGACTACATCGATCTGGAGCAGCTGCGGAGCAGAGTGATCGAACTCAACGCCGCGGGCAAAATGGACAAGGAGATCGCAGCGGCGCTGAACGCGGAAGGCTTTGTCGCAGCACGCGGCTGCGCGTTCAAGGGCGAGAATGTCTGGCTTCTGCGAACACGTTGGGGCATCCCCACCGTCAAGATCAACGGGACGAGCGCCAATCCCGACCGGTGGCCAGATGGAACCTACTCGGTTCAAGGGACAGCGGCCGCCCTGGGGGTCACACCACAAACTGTGTTCGACTATCTCGCATGCGGCTTGCTCGACGGGCGCCAGCTTACGAAGGGGCAGCCGTGGCAAATCGAACTCTCGGATGACCAAATCAACACGCTACGAGCAAGGCTCGCACGCACCAGGCGATCAAGGAGGAAGGTCTCATGACAAGTTCGGTTCGCCGATCATGTCGTACCAGTGATCCACGGGAATTTGACTTGTGACGATGGTGGAACGCTTCTCGTAGCGATCCTCGACGATTTCCAGGAGATCGCGGCGTTGCTCGTCGTTGAGCTTCTCAGGCCCCCAATCGTCTAAGATAAGCAAATCGGTTTTGGCCAGGCTCTTGAGCAGCTTCGCGTAACGGCCGTCTCCGCGGGCCAGGGCGAGCGTAGCGAAGAGGCGCGGCACACGGTGGTATGCGACCGAAAGGTCCTCGCGGCATGCCTTGTGGCCGAGCGCGCAGGCCAGCCAGCTCTTTCCGACGCCGGCCGGTCCGATCAGGAGCAGGCTATGGCGCTGTCTGATCCAGTCGCATGTCCCCAGCTTCATGAAGAGATTGCGATCGAGACCGCGAGTTGCACGGAAATCGGCATTCTCGAGCTGGGCGTCATGACGTAGCCTGGCGGCTCGCGCTCTGGCCTCGAAGCGCTTCTGACGGCGCGTTGTCGCCTCCCGTTCGAGCAAGAGGGCAAGCCATTCGCCGTGCTCGAGGGCTCTTGTCTCCGGTTGCATCTCCAGTTCCCGGAAAGCGCTGGCCATGCCGGAAAGACCGAGGTCGCGCAGCATGTCGATGGTAGGGTTGGTCAGCATCGTTGATTGTTCCTTAGTGAAAGTAGCCGGGGCCACGAAGATTGGCGTGCGCGCCGACGGCGGCAGGTTCGGCGGTGTGCCTGGACGCTTTGTAGGTTTTGATGAGGGCGCTGATGCTTTTGCAGTTCAGGCCGCCGATCTCGAGCGCACGGGCCGAAACGGCTTCGGCCTGCGCCGTGTCGATCACCTGGTAGAGCTTGAGAACGCCCAGGCATGTTCTGAAGCCCTGTTCCGGATGCGGCCGGCTGGCAAGGATGGCGATGACGAGTCCCTCGGTCTGTGGACCGATCGAGCGAGCCCAGCGCCGGAAGCGCTCCGGCGACCATTCCGCGTAGCGGCGGTGCGAACTGGGCATGTGGTCCGGATCGGTTCCGAAACGGTCCCCACCATAGCGGCGCTGATGGGCAGCGACGCGTTTGCCCTTGAAGAAGATCTCGATCGTTCGGCTCGTCGCCCGGACATCCACCTGCTCTCGAATGAGGCTGTGCGGCACGGAGTAGAAATAGCGCTCGAACTCGACATGATAGTCTGTCGATACACGCGCCAGCCGCCACTCGGCGAACTCGTATTCCTCGGCCGGCAGCACGGCGAGCGCTGGACGTTCCATCGTCTCGAACAGGTCGCGACGGCACTGGCCAAGTCGGCGCATGACGTGGGTGTTGATCCGCTCGACAGCCTCCCGGATAGCGGCATTGGCTTCGTCCAGTGAAAAGAAAGTTTGGTTCCGCAGCCGGCCGAGAATGCAGCTTTGAGCGAAACGGACGCCGCTTTCGACCTTGGCTTTGGATAAAGCCGTCAACTGCAGCCCGTATGGGGACGACCGGCCTCACGGTCCGCATTACCCACCCATTCCACCCGCTTAAGGGCCAGACCTTCGACATGATCAGCCGCAGCCCGCATTGGGGCGACGACCGGGTGATCTACCGGGCGGCGGACGGGACCTTGCCCACGATTGCTGCCGCAATGACGGACATGGAGCAGCCTGACGCATTCCGGCGCGTCGCGGCCGGGCGCGCGGCGTTCCGGACGGTCGACCTATTGGATTTGCTCACGCTGCTGGATCGGATCTTTGCGCCGGTGGAGGCGGAGGATGCGTAAGGTTAAATACGCCGCCTGTGTAAGACAAATTACGCCGCAACGCCTCCTCAGATCTCGCAGATATGCCCATAATTGCTGGATTTGTCTCGGGCGTCGTGAAGAGACCTTGTTTGACGCCTCATCATGTAAGGCGTATTTATATTTACGAATCAATTTGGATGATGGTCATGGCGAAGCAAAAGCCAGCACGACGCGACCCAAAGGCCGAGGCCTTGGCCCGCGACGGCGCACTCAACCCCCACCCCGAGGCCGTGCGCGACACGCTGTTTGCCGGCAATCCCTTCTTCGATGCCAGGGACCTTGTGCAGGTCCGCTACGAGATGGTGCGCCGCCATCAGGCCGATCGCGTGCCAATCAGCGACGTCGCCAGCGCCTTCGGGGTCTCGCGGCCAACCTTCTACAAAGCTCAGAGCGCCTTGGCCGACCAGGGCCTCGCCGGGCTGGTGCCCCGGCAGCGGGGCCCAAAGGGCGGACACAAGATCTCCGCCGAGGTCCTCGCCTACATCGACCAACTCAGGACGACGAGGCCCGACCTCACCGTGCCGCAACGTGTAGACGCTATCGCCACACGCTTTGGCGTCAGGGTGCACCGGCGAAGTCTGGAGCGGGCCATGGCGCCCAAAAAAAAACCACTCGATCTGCCTTAACCGTCCGCGCGACCAGCCTTGTCGGCACATACGAACAACTGCGCGCCGCGGTTCTCAGCGCCCGGCTGATCACCGGATCAGGACTCGTAACCCTGCGCCGTCAAGGCATGGTCGCCTGGATCAAGGCCGCAACGACAACACCCAACTTTACGCCGCCTTGCCCGGTACATCGCCCCCCGTCGGCAGGCGCGATCGCCACCAGCGAGCTCACCCTCATCCTTGCCAGCCTTGTTGTCACGCTAACCGCGGAGCCAGCACATGCCTGACCTCAAAGTCACCGCCGATCACCTTCGGCGCGACGCCTACCTCTACATCCGTCAGTCTACGCTGCGACAGGTCGCCGAGAACGGCGAGAGCACGCAGCGACAGTATGGGCTGCGGGATCGCGCCATTGCCGCCGGTTGGCCGGTCGAACGCGTCCACGTGATCGACTGCGACCTGGGCAAATCGGGATCCAGCGCCGTTGCCCGCGACGGCTTCCAGGAACTGGTCAGCGAAGTAGCTCTCGCCAAGGCCGGCGTCGTCATGGGGCTGGAGGTCTCGCGCCTGGCTCGCAACTCCGCCGACTGGCACCGGCTGCTTGAGCTGTGCGCCCTGACCAGCACCCTCATCCTCGATGAGGATGGCGTCTACGACCCGGCCAGCTTCAACGACAGACTTCTTTTGGGTTTGAAAGGAACGATGTCGGAAGCGGAGTTGCACTTCCTCAAGGCGCGCATGCGCGGCGGCCAACTCAACAAGGCAAGCCGCGGCGATCTGAAGATAGGGCCGCCAGTGGGCTTGGTCTACTTGCCCGATGGCACCCTCGCACTCGACCCGGACGCCGAGGTGCAGGCCGCGCTCCGCATGGTGTTCACGACCTTCGAGCGCCTGGGCAGCGCAACCAGAACCGTCAAGTTCTTCCTCGACGAAGGTATCCTGCTCCCGCGACGACTGCGCAAGGGACCGCACAAAGGCGAACTCATGTGGGCGCCGCCGCGGCACGCCCGCATCCTCCAGGTCCTGCACAATCCGAGATATGCCGGCGCCTTCGTTTACGGTCGAACGCGTGGACGGCCCCGGCCGGGCGGCGGCGTCTCGCAGATCAAGGTGGATATGGCTGACTGGCGGTTCGTCATGCCCGACCTGCATCCGGGTTATATCGACTGGGAGCGCTTCAAGGCCAACCAGGAGCGTCTCGCCGCCAATGCACAAGCCTATGGAATGCAGCGCCGCGCCGGGCCGGTCCGCGAAGGATCCGCCTTGCTCCAAGGCAGAGTTCTCTGCGGCCTTTGCGGCGGGCGCATGGGCGTCCATTACAGCCAGGAGCACGGTCAGCCTGTCCCGACCTATATCTGCCAGGAGACTGCCACCCGCCGTGGCGGCAAGGTCTGCCAGTCCGTGCCCGGCAAAGTCGTCGACCCGGCGGTGGGTGCATTGCTTGTCGAGCTGATGGCGCCGATGACCCTTGAGGTCACCCTGGCGGTGCAGCGCGAGCTTGAGGCACGCGCCGCCGAGATGGACACGTTGCGCCGACAGCATATCGAGCGGACGCGTCATGACGCCGAGCTCGCCCGGCGCCGCTACATGAAGGTCGATCCCGACAATCGCCTCGTTGCCGACACTCTCGAGGCCGAGTGGAACGAGAAGCTGCGGCTCCACACCGACGTCGTCGAGGACTATGAACGACGCGCGCCCGAGGAAGCCGCTGCCCTCGATGCCGTGACGCAGCAACGTGTCCGCGATCTTGCCGAGCAGTTCCCGCGGATCTGGAGCGATCCCCGCATCGATGTCCGCGAGCGCAAGCGTATCCTGCGGCTGCTGGTCGCCGACGTCACCCTGGTCAAGGCCGAGACGATTACTGCAAACGTGCGACTATCCGGCGGGGCGACCCGCACCTTGACGCTGGAGCGGCCTTTGCCGATCGCCCAAATCCGCAAGTTCAAGCCTGAGCTCGTCGCCAAGGTCGACCGCTTGCTCGACCGACATTGCGATCGCGAGATCGCCGATATCCTCAATGAAGATGGCCTGCGAACCTGGGAGGGCAAGCCGTTCAATCTCAAGAAGATCGCCTTCATCCGTGGAGCTTACAACCTGCCCAGCCGTCGCCAGCGCCTGCGGGATTGTGGTCTGCTCACCACGCAGGAAGCGGCCGAACACTTCGCTGTCGCCGAGACCACGGTGCATCAATGGGGACGCCGGGGGCTCATCACCAAAGTCTGCAGCGACAGTCTCAACCGTGGTCTGTGGGACATTCCTCACGACCTCGAGATCATCAAAGGCCGCCCGGGCCGAAACGCCGTTGCCGCCCGCCGTGCCTCAATTGCCGTGCCGTCAACCGAACAGGACTCACTATGAAACAATCGCCTTATCCTTTGGTCGCCTCGGCCGCGCCGGCAGAACCCCGACGCCGTAGTGGGAAGCCATCATGCCGAAGCTGCGATTGATCTCTGGGTCGTAGAAGCTTGACCGGTTCACGCCAGACTTCAGGTTGTCGGGGACAATCAGGCGGGGCACGCCGTCAAAGAAGCGGAACATGCGCACATGCGAGCCAATCCAATCCGGCAAGGTCTGGCTCCAGGTCGCCTCGGCAAAGGCGTAGCTCGATGCGCCGAGCACCCCGAGAAAGATCTCGGCCTCGCGGATCTCGCCGGTCTTGCGGTCCACGATCGGCAGCTTCTTACCGGAATAGTCGACGAATACCTTGTCACCGGCGACATGCTTCTGGCGCATCGTTGGCGTCAGGCGCCGCTCGAAGCCTCTAAACAGGTCACAGAACCTGCTGTAAGCGTAACCATCAGGATGAACGGCCCGGTACTCCTCCCACAGGATCGACAGCGTCACGCCCGGCTTCTTCAGTTCGACCGTCAGCGCGCCCCAGTCGGGCTCGGCGCGGCGGCGTATCCCTTGTTTGACGCCCTGACGGGAGAAGAGCCGATGTTCGAGAACATCGTCAGTCAGCTCCGCAGGCAATGGCCAGGAAAGCCCGGCGGCACTCGCTCGCTCTATGTTGTCCTGCACCGTACTGCGGGCGATTCCAAGCATGGTGGCAATGTCGCGAACGCTTATACCGTCCGCGCTTAGTCGAAGCAGTTGTCTCAATTGTCTCATGGTCAGCCTTCCTTTCTTCGGCATGCATCTCTCCTCTACCGGCGAGGAGATGCATGCCCAGGTTGCTGACCCAAAGGCACTATCCAGGCTTCAAAACTGTCCGGTTTTTAATCGGAATCGCGTCCGGTCAATTCTCGGAATCGCGTCCGGCTTTTGATCGGAATGCCGTCCGGTAAATCGTCGGAATCTGCACAAAACCGTGCAGGTTCCGCGCAGAAGCGCGCCGCCGCCATGCCCGCCAGCCTCTCCCGGCGTGTCACAGTGCCAATCGTCCCTTCGCCGGATCGATATCCTTTTCGCTATCCTCGCACCCGACACCTGCAACTCGCCCGGCCGCATGGCACCCGCGGTCTCCATTCCTGATGGCGATTCATTGAATGCCCATAGCGGGCCACCCGTGCCGGCGGCCTAGTCCAACACGTTTTTAGCTCACCGTCGCGATCCACCTCAGCGCGCTCTCGCCACTCGCCTTTCTGCGCGACGCCAAGCTAAAAACGCTCTGCATTATGTGGCGCGCCACATAACCGTTTGCCGGCGATCTTTATGTCTTCCGCGGCCGCAGCGCAGCTCGCCTACATGCTCGACGGAATCGATTGGCGCAACCCGCGCCACACGTTCCGACCGCAGCGCGCGGGCTGAGTTTTTCTTTGAGTTTGCGCCATTTTCCGCGAGTCAGCGGACGCGTTTTATGATTCACTCCAGAGCATGGTTGCCACCGCCCAGGATGCTGTTCCGGACGATATCGGCGCGCTGAGAGCGGTGCTGACCAGAGCCGAAGATGAGGCCGCGCGCGCTGCGCTGGTCGAGGCCGAACTGGCGGTCGCCAGGGCCAAGGCATCGGATGATGCGGCGCTGATCGCACATCAGCATCTGACGATCCGGAAGCTGCAGCGGGCGCTGCATGGTCAGAGTTCTGAACGCTCAGCCCGCCTGCACGACCAGATGGAACTCACCTTCGAGGAACTCGAGAGCACCGCGACGGAAGACGAGATCGCTGCCGAGCAGGCCGCGGCCCGGACCACGGAGGTGGCGCCTTATGCGCGCAAGCGACCGGCGCGCCAGCCATTCCCGAGCATCTGCCGCGCGAACGCATGGTCGAGCCCGCGCCGACTGCTTGTCACTGCTGCGGCGGTCATCGGCTAGGCAAATTGGGTGAGGATATCACCGAGACGCTGGAGGTGGTGCCGCGGCAATGGAAGGTGATCCAGCACGTGCGGGAGAAGTTCACCTGCCGCGACTGCGAGGCGATCAGCCAGGCTCCGGCGCCGTTCCACGCCACCCCGCGTGGCTGGGCCGGTCCCGGCCTGCTGGCGATGATCCTGTTCGAGAAGTTCGGCCAGCATCAGCCGCTCAACCGCCAGGCTGAACGCTATGCCCGCGAAGGCGTGCCGCTCAGCATGTCGACGCTCGCCGACTAGGTCGGCGCCGGCGCCGCGGCGCTGATGCCGCTGTTCAAGCAGCTCGAAGCCCATGTGCTGGCCGCTTCACGCCTGCACGGCGACGATACGACGGTTCCGGTCCTGGCGAAGGGCAAGACCGATACCGGCCGATTATGGACCTATGTGCGCGATGACCGACCGTTCGGCGGCGCCGATCCGCCGGCGGCGGTGTTCTATTATTCCCGCGATCGTCGAGGCGAACATCCCGTGGCGCATCTCGCCGGCTGGAGCGGCATTCTGCAGGCCGATGCCTTTGGCGGTTATGGCGATCTCTATGCGACGGGTCGTCAGCCGGCGCCTGTTATGGAGGCCAGCTGCTGGGCTCACAGCCGGCGCAAAGTGTTCGAGCTGGCCGACATCGAAGCGGCGGCGCGCAAGAAGGCGCGCAGCGAGAAGCCCAACCTGGTCTATCCGCTGGCGGTTGAAGCCGTGAAGCGCATCGATGCCCTGTTCGATATCGAGCGCGCGATCAACGGCCCGTCGCCAGCCCAACGCCACGCCGTGCGCCAGGAGCGGAGCGCGCCGTTGATCACCGAACTCGAGCGCTGGATGATCGAGACGCGCGACAAGCTCTCGCGCGGACACGACCTGACCAAGGCCTTCAACTACATGCTGCGCCGCTGGTCATTCTTCACCCGGTTCCTCGATGATGGGCGGATCTGCCTATCGAACAATGCAGCCGAGCGAGCCCTGCGCCGAAGTCCTGGCTGTTCTGCGGTTCCGATCGCGGCGGACAGCGCGCTGCCGTTCTCTACAGCCTGATCGTCAGCGCCAAGATGAACGATATCGACCCGCAGGCCTGGCTCGCCGACGTCCTCGCCCGACTGCCCGCCTATCCGGCCCATCAAGTCGATGATCTGCTGCCGTGGAATTGGAGGTCCGCAAAACTGCGGACCCAACCAGCTGCGGCCTGATCATGCAGCGTAATAAGGTGCATCACGTCTACACCGTCGAGCGCGTCGCCAGCGAACTCGGCGTCAGCGAAGCGCTCATCCAGGACCTGCCCCACGGTCTCGAGCCCGAGGACGGTGTCATCTGGGTGTACGGGGCCAACGATGACGACGGGATCTTGGCCTTCACCGATGAAGGCATCGAGGAGGTCAAACTCCTCCTCGAAGAATATCATCGCGTCTCCCCGCTCAGGTGCTCATGGCCGCCGGATACGCACGTCTGCGGTCTTCACCGGATGGGTACGAATAGCCAGGCTCACGATCCGATCAATCGTGAAGTCGATTGGTGTGCGAAGGACGACGCTCTTCGGCGCAAACGCCATGGTCAGTTCGGGGACCATGGCGAGGCCGCAGCCATTGGCGACAAGCGCGAGGCTGACGTGAAAGCTGTCGGTCCTGTGCCTCACATCGGCCCGGAAATTGCCGATCGTTGAGCACACGTGCGCGTGTAGCTCGGAAAACTCGCTTCCCGCGTTCGTGTTGATCCAGGCCTCCTTAGCAAGATCCCCGAGGCGGAATTCCTGTCCGGCTGCGCACGGGTGGCCGCTCGGGAACGCAATCACAATGGGATCGGTGCAAACAGGAAATAGCTCTACTTCCTCAGGAATGGAGCGTCGCATGTAGCTGTAGTGTCAATAAGTATCCCATCGAAGCTCCTCCGCGCCAAAGCCGGAATGGTGACTTCGGGATCCATCTCCTGAGTCTCGATCTTCACCCGATGATATTGCTTCTCCATCAACGCCAGAGTCTTGGGTAGCACGGTGCCGTGAACCGATTCCAGTGACGCGATGCGGAGCGAGCCGACAACCGAGCCTGAAAGCACTTGCAGCTCACCGCCGCGTCAAAGTGCGGCGGAGCAACCTTGCCGCAGCTCTGATTGCAGTCGTCGCTATGGTTGTCCTGGCCTTTGTGGCCATGACCGGACAGCAGAAGCTGCGCCCCCATCATTGGACAAGCCCAGCCGAGTGCCAATGGTGCTGTCACATGGTTTGGCGAGAAGCTGGTTGTTTCCCGCAAGCCCTCATTGTCGCTCTGCCTGGGCTGATCAACACAATGATCGCCCTCGTCAAAGACACGTCACTCATACTCATCGTAGGCATGCACGATTTTCTTGGTTCGACTGCAACTGGCGATGGCAGATGTGGCGTGGGGAATGTGCTCTGGTAGGGATATGTATTCGCAGGTAACGTTTACTTCGCCTTTGCTTTGGACTGTCGCCGTCGGCAGCTGCATCGAACAACGCGCAGACCGATATCGGCTGCCCAAAAAAGCCTGATGCGGCCTACATGCGTTTTGATTGAACAACGGCGCCCAGACTGTTTCCAGCTTTGCCAAACCTACCCTTCCGAAGCAGGGACTCAACTGACATTTGAGATCGGACGGACTGCACAGATTGGTCGGAGACTCCCGCATTTTAGATTTAGCCGCTAATTTGCGTGGCCTCTCCGTTTTGTGAAAGTTCTAACTGCGTCTCGGCAGCGACCTCCTGGAGAACAGCTTGGAATGCATTGAGTGCCGGTCTGGCTGCGCTGGTCTCTCGGATGGCGAGGTAAACGGTCCGGTCTATTGCGAAGTCAACCGGGCGTCGGAAAACCACGTTCGATGGCGCAAACGACGTTGCCAAACGCGGTACCATCGCAAGGCCGCATCCACTCCCGACGAGGGCAAGGCCCACGCCGAAGTTGTCGGTTCGATGGCGGACGTCAGGCCTGAAGCCGCCGAAGGTGGAACAGACATAAGCATGGAGTTCCGAGAACTCGCTGCCGGCGCTGGTGCTGATCCAAATCTCACCCGCCAGGTCACCCAGCCTGAATTTCTGAGCTTCGTTAGCGAATTCGTGTGCCGTCGGCATTCCAATCACGATTGCATCCGAACACAGCGGGATCGCAACCATTTCAGGCGGACGCGACCGACGCATGTACCGATAGTCATCGATCAGTATGACGTCGAAGCTGCCGCGAATAAGCGCTGGTATCGCCTCTTCCGGGTCCATCTCCTGGGTTTCGATCTTCAGGTGGGGATATTTGCGTACCATCGCTGGAAGCGCTCTCGGCAGGATCGTACCTAGAGTTGTCTCGAGCGATGCAATTCTCAGGATGCCGCTGATTGAACCAGAGAGCATTTCAAGTTCGGTCTCGGCCTGCTCCATTTTCGCAAGAATTGTCGTCGCGTGCTCCACCAGCCGCTGACCCGCCTCGGTGAGGAGAAGCCGTCGTCCAACCCGCTCGGTGAGCGGTACACCCGCCGACATTTCGAGCTGCGCCAGGCGCTGCGAGATCGCCGATAGCGATAGCGCTAGCGCTTCGGCGACAGCGGTGATCGTGCCGCGGGAATTCAACTCGACGAGTATTCTGAGGCCTTTGGGGTCTAGCATTGGGGATTCGGTCCTCTCCGCTGCACCGTGCTACCGCGATCCGGAGCGGCGCCAGCGTCACCTGCATCGTTACGCGAGAAGGCCGTTCGATCTCAACCATGCTTCGGTTGGACGCCAGTAATCGTCACGGTTTTGGTCTCCGCAGAAGAGTTCGACAGTGACCGGATGCTGGAAACCGTCCGCGATGAGACGGTTCACGATATCCTTCACATCGACCATGCCCTTGCCGAGGGGCACTGAGACGAAAGCGCCTCTTTCAGGATCGACCATCACACGCTTTCTCTCCTGGTAGGACAGATCACACGACGCCTGAGGTACCGTGTCCTTGAGATGCACGTACTTGATCCAGGGCTTGAGCATTTCGTACGGCCGCGGGTAGGTGCTTTCGCCGTTGACCGCGAAGTTGGCGATGTCCCAGCAGAGGGCGTAATTCTCCGATCCCATCCTTTCAAGCAGTTTACGGGTGCCGTCTACACTCGCCGTCGGGTCCTTGGCGTCGTCGCGGTTGAAGACGTTTTCGACGAGCAACGTGACGCCGAGTTCCTCAGCCCGGCGGACGATAGGAGCAACGAGTTCGACGTAGCGGTCGATTGCCCCGTCAGTGTCGAGTTTCGCCGGGCCCGCCATGCTTTCCGAATAGCCAGCGCCAAGTTCCGCCGCCTGCTCCAGCGCCTGGGCGACAATCTCGAGCTGCTCCTTCGGGTCCTGCTTATGTGAGAGCGGCATGCCGCGGGTGCTAACGGAATGGACCCGAACGCCATAGGCCGACTGCAGCCGCTTGATCTGCGCGACGTTAAAGTCGGAGTAGTTCACCTTGTAATACAGATCGACATGCTCAAGGCCCCAGGCCACTGTCGTCCGGAATATGTCCTCCAGCGACAGATCCTGCATATCCAGAGCGATTGAGCCGAGACTAAACTGCCGTCCGGACATCGTTTTCTCCTGTCAAGTGGGAAAGATCGGGGACCTCCCTGTAGGAGCGGCTCGGTCTCCAGCCGAACAGATCGAAGCACCGCTGCGTGCTTACTAGGGATGGGTTCTCACCAGCCACTTTCTCCAGCGACTGGATCTCAGCGAGACGTTGCGGAAAATGGCGGGCGACGAGGTCCTGGAGCGAGGCGGTACCAACCGCGGAATCCGGCGCGGCGAGGAGAATGCGCTCGTATCCGATCTTCGGTGCTCTGAGCCCGCGCTCGATGGCTTCCAATGCGTCTTCGCTGCGAAGATAGGACCACATGCGGTTGACGAGTTCGCCATCCGGGTCGGCGAGCCAGTCTTGGTAACGAGCGATCGACTGCGGCTTGTCGGGGAACAGAACTCCGGTGAAACGCAGGCAAAGGATTTCCATGCCGTAGCGGACGTGGAACCCACGGGCAAGGATTTCACCCATGAGCTTTGTCGCACCGTAATTGTCGTCCGGCTGTTGAGGATGATCATCGTCCATCGGCAGATAGTCCGGCGTCCAGGGCTTGACCCATGAGATCGGACCGATGGCGCAGATAGAGCTGGCGAAAACAATTCGCCTAATGCCGGCGCGGCGGGCCGCCTCGAAAACATTGAACGTTCCGATGACGTTCACTTCGACGATTTCGGGATAGCGCTCCCACTCGATCGGATCGGAAATGGCTCCCAGGTGAACGACAGCGTCGAATCCCTTCATGAGGCCCGAGAGCTTATCGAGGTTGCCGAGGTCACTCTGTATCCACACGCTTTCCAGTCCTTCGGGAGCCGTGGCGAGATCGAGGCACGTAATTTCGTTGCCCTGCTTGAGCAGATCCAGGGCCAGTCTTTGGCCAATTTGTCCGGCTGCGCCGGTTACGATTACCTTCATTGCAGTCTCCGGTTGATTGTGGTCGCGCCGCGTGGCGACCGTTCAGTACAGAATTTGTCCGAGGAACGCCTTTGTGCGGCTATTGCTAGGGGTGTCGCAAAACTCATCAGGCGGCGCCGATTCCACGATCTGGCCACCATCCATAAAGACCGCGCGGTCAGCGACGCGACGGGCGAACCCCTCTCGTGCGTCACGCACACCATCGTCATCCCGTCGGCGGCAAGCGCGCCCATTGTGTCGAGGACTCCCTTTACCATCTCGGGATCGAGTGCAGATGTGGGTTCGTCGAAGAGCATGATCTTCGGGCGCATGCAAAGCGCACGCGCAAATCGCCGCCCGCTGAGCTGGATCGGATATTTATCGGCCTGGTTTGCGATCCGCATCTTTTCGAGGTGTTCAGTCGCCAACGCCTGGGCGTCGCGCGCGGACATCTTCCGTGCGTGGATCGGCGCAAGCATGCAGTTCTCGAGGATGGTTAGGTGGGGAAAGAGCGCGAACGACTGGAAGATCATACCCACTTCCCGCCTGATTGAGTCGATCGCCTTCAATTTGTTGTCATCGTGGATGCCGTCCACGAGGATTTTGCCCTCCTGGCAGGTCTCCAGTTGGTTGATGCATCTGATAAGCGTGCTCTTGCCCGAGCCCGATGGTCCGCAGAGGACGACGCGGCCGCCCTTTGGAATGGTCAGCGATACGTCGCGGAGCACCCTAAAATTTCCATACACTTGCTAACACCCGTGAATTCGATCGCGGCACCTTGTCGTTCTGTGCAGTCGAAGTTTGAACTCCCTTGGAACTCGCACGGTCATCGGCGTCGGCCGACCGACATCAGCGTCTCGGCCATTTCCCCGAATTTTATGACCGACCAACACATTGCGAAGTAAATCACGCCGATGAAGACGAACCCTTCGGCCGAAAATCCGGTCCACTGCGGATCGGATATCGCCAGCCGCGCCGTGCCTACGAGATCGAACTGCGAGATGATGACGATGAGGGTCGTGTCCTTGAGCAGGCTGGCGGCCAGACTGACGAGCGGCGAGACGACCAACGATAACGCTTGGGGGAGAATGACCAGACGCGCCCTCTGGAGCTTCGTGAACCCGAGGCTGTCTGCCGCCTCGTACTGAGGGTGCGGGATCGTGTTGAGACCGCTTCGCACAATCTCGGAGAAATAGGCGGCAGCGACCAATAGCAGTCCGATAAGAGCGCGGAAAAGCGTGCTGATGTCGAGCTGTGCCGGGAGGAACAAGGGTACGATGATCGTCGCGATGAACAGGACGGCGATGATCGGCAGCGCCCTCATCACTTCCACGAACCATAGGCACAGCATGCGCACCGCTCCGTTCCGCGACTTACGTCCCAATGCGATCAAGGTTCCGAGCGGAAGCCCGAGCAGGATGGTGCTTACCGACAGGACGATCGTGATCGGAAGTCCGCTCCAGAGGCGCTCAGGGACCGGGGCGAGGCCTAAGACGCCGCCGCGCAGGAGCACGACGGAGGCGACAAGTTGCACCAGCCAGAGGAGTGGCAAGGCGCGAAGCAAGGACTTAGTGCTGGTCGAGATCGCCACGAGGGACAGCACCAGGCACGCCGCGAAGACCGCGCAAAGCGCGACGACCCGCCCGAACTCTTCGGGAGGGTAGAATCCGAACAGGATGAAGGGCATCTTGTGGGTCAGGAATGTCCAGCACGCCCCGCCGAGGTTCGCGCGGCATTGGGAAGCGTCCCCTGTCCAGGTCGCGTCGACGATTCCCCATTGGAAGATCCACCACAAGAACGCCAGCGCCAGCGCACCGAGGACGGCCGTGGTGATGGACTTCGCGGGCCTTCCGAAGTAGGCTTCAAGTTGCTGCTTCATATCGGCGCCTCCTGTCCAGAGAATTGACGAGGAGAGAGCACGCAGCATTGATGGCCATAAAGACAAACGCGAGGGTGACGACGGACTCGATGGCGCGGCCCGTATTCTGCATGATCTGGTATGTGACGGACATGATCTCGGGGTAGCCGACAGTCACGCCCAACGGCGTCGACTTTATGATGTTGACATAAACGTTAATCGTCGGCGGGATTGCGAGCCGCAAAGCCTGTGGCGCGATCACGAGACGGAACGCTTGTCCCCTGCGCAGTCCCAACGCCGCTGCCGCCTCCGACTGCGGGCGGGGTACCGAGAGAATCGCTGCCCGGATGACCTCCCCCATCTCCGCGCCGAAATAGAAGGCGATGCCGAAGGCCAACGCCCCAAACTCGTTACTGAATGTGAAGCCGCCCTTGATGCTGAACCCTGCCAACGCAGGTGTCTGGTACTGGGCAGTCCCGAGTATGACCGCAACCGCGCTGCATGCCAGAATTGGAACCAGCCAAAGACGCGATTTCATGTGCCAAGCCGCAAGACCGGCCACGGCGAGGAGCACCCCGACGAATAGCCATGGCGTCGAGAATTCCAGAGACGGAACGACTATACCCCGATTGGTGAAGTAGATCGCGCCGAACGTCGCCGGCGCTGAGCGCGGTGGCGGCAGTTGGAGGAGCGCCCGATACAGAAAGACCAGAAAGATGATCAGCGGCACGTTTCGGACAACATTCACGTACAAGCGCCCGATACGCGCCGCGAGCGGGTTGCTCGATAGCCTGGCGAGGGCCGCCACCAGCCCCAGCAGCGTCGATCCGACCACGGCGGTCAACGCGACGACCAGAGCGTTGGCGAGACCAACCCCGATTGCTGCCAGGTTCGTCGAACCTGGCAGCAACGGAATGACGCTCTGCGAGATGCTGAATCCTGCAGTGGCAAATAGATAGTCGAAGCCGACGCCGAGCCCGATTTGCTGCAGTTTATGCTGCCCGACCGTCACCAGTACAACAACAAGGCCTAAGATTGCCACGGCTGCTGCGACCGGTGCGGCGTGACTCCGCCAAGGTGCCTTGGCGGCAGAGCCGGGAGTGGTGGATGTCGCTTGCATGTCAGAGCGATCCGATCTCACTTAGCGCCACGGCGGCGAATAGATGAGGCCGCCATTGGACCAGAGATTGTTGACACCGCGCGGGATCTTCAAAGCGGACTGTTCTCCGAGGTTGCGCTCGTAGATTTCGCCGTAATTGCCGACCGCCTTCACGACTTTGACTACCCAGTCGTTGGCAAGATTTATTTTCCTACCGATGTCGCCTTCGGCCCCGAGCAGACGACGCACTTCCGGGTCTTGGCTCATCTTGGCCATCTCCATGACGTTTGCGGAGGTGATCCCCAGTTCCTCAGCCGTGATTGTGGCGTTGATGGTCAGCCTAACGAGATTCGTCCATGCTGGGTCGGTCTCTAGCACGACCGGTGAGAACGGCTCTTTCGAGATCGTTGTCTCAAGGATGATATTGTCATCGGGGTTGCCGAGCGACGTGCGGAAGGAGGCAAGGACAGGTGGCTCTTGGCTGATGGCGTCACAGCGATCCGACTTGTAGGCGTTGAACGCGTCGTCGATCTTATCGAAGTTGACCTGGGTGTATGTCATGCCGTTCTTGCGGAAGTAGTCGTCAACGCTCGAGATGTTGGTGGACCCTGTGATGTTGCAGATTGATGCGCCGTTCAAATCTTTGGGGCTGGTGACGTTCGCGCTCTTTTTGACCATGAACGCGTTACCCGAATAGAAGTAGACCCTGGGAAATTCAAACCCCAGGACGGCGTCGCGTGAGACCGTGTATGTCGTTGATGTCGTGATGATGTCGACCTCGCCAGTCTGCAAGGCGGTGAACGTCTGCACGAATGACATTGGCTTGTAGACGAACTTGCTCGGATCGTTGAAAAGCGCGGTGGCGAGCGCGCGGCAATAGTCCACCGCAAACCCTTTCCAATTGCCGCTGGGGTCGGGCGTGTGGAAGCCCAATCCTTCTGGTTGACCTCCACAGTAAAGCTCACCACGGGCCTTAATCTTATCGATCGCTGCGCCAGCGTGAGCGTCAATCGTCATCACGAACAGCGTCAACGTCGCCGCTGTGGCGGTCAAAACTTTCCTCATATCTAAGTTCCCCAATTTGTGTCGGTACGCACCCTCGTGGTGCTTTGTCCTCCCGTCGTCCCACCTCGCGCGGAACACGTGGGCGGCTAACGAAACGACGGTACGACAAGAAATATTTTAAAAAAATCGCAAATTAACGGAGATGACTATTCGGCTTTTGCGAAGTATCGGCCAGGCGGACTCACAGGGGAAAGGTCGGTGCGACGTGGGGCAGAACGCCGTTACGGAGAACATCGCTTTCGTTAAAGCTCGGTGTTAGTGAGATGACCGCTGACAAAACCTTCGGGTTGTCAATACCTGCTACGAGCCAGATACAGGGCAGCAAAGGAAAGAAGCGCGATTCCCAGAAGAATGAGAAGTCCCGCGAAAGTGCCGCAATCTTACTAGTCGCCTCCAAAAAAATCGGACGAGAATAATGGGTAGGGCCGATTACCGCAACAGCTCTTGCAGCGTTAGCGCCTTCGGCTGCAACCTTCAAGAGAGGCCGCGACTAAGCGTCATGGCTTGGCCTCACACCGCGGCAACGGTCCACGGGCGGAAAGCAAAAGCTGGGCGAAACGTACCGAATGGGTGAACGAACGTTGCGTCGGCTGCTGATCATCGGGGCCAGCGCTACCGTGCGCTGGGCAATGCGCAAAGGGCGCGACGGCTGATCCGTGGCTCTCGAGGATGCTGAGCCGTGCGCGACCCATGCTGGTGATCGTCGCCCTGGCTAACAAGACGGGCGCGCATCGTCTGGGGCATTACTGGCCAATGGAGGAACCTATCGGATACCAGCCTTGGCGGGATAGCCCGCTCCTCTGAGCGGGTTTCCAAAGTGTGAGAGGGTCGAACGGAGAGTATGGCGCAACGGGCACGAGACGGGATCGGGAAAACCAGACCATGGATACGCGCCTTGAGCGCGCGAGGTTTCGCGGAGCGGGTCCAATTCAATGGTCAGCGCCTTTTCCTGAGGTGCCGGCGTGTCGACTGCGCTCTGCACCTGCGCGGCCCCGTCAACTCCTGTTATCGATCTGGCCGGCCCGGCCGCGCCGACGTGACTTCAGATTACCACGAAGCCTGAGGTGATCACGCCACTCGTAAAGTCGTTGGCGACTGATGCCAACCTCGTCGGCTAACTTGCTGACGGTTTCGCCCGCCTCCATGCGCTGGAGAAGCTATAGCTTTTGGTCCTCATCAATAACTCTTTGCCGTCCGGCCATGCCCCAGTTTCCTCTCTTGCACGGGAACTGTCCGCGATTTGCCTTGTCTCAGTCTGGGGGTGCACTCCACCACTGTCCGGGAATTAGCGGAAACCCTGTCCGGCTTTTGCGAAATGCGCACGCAAGAAGAATCTTTTATGAAGATGAGGAGCGTGGTCGGGTGCTGACATGTGTCCGGCCTCTGATGCGGCGTTCGACGTGCCGCGGGCCCGTATGGGAGTCAAGGATGCGGCCGATGCGCGCAAACGGATCGGAGCCTTCATCGATACCTTCTACAACCAGCAACGGCTACATTCGGCGCTCGACTATCTAACTCCGGAGGAATACGAACAGAAGCATTCACGCAGACGAGAGATGGAAAAGGCCGCATAGGCGTAACACGGAAACCGGGAATTACCGAAACACGCATCTTGCGCTGACGGGGGCGTCCACACATGTCCATGACGACTACGTCGCCCTCTGACAATGTCGGGACCAGCGCCTGCTCGACATAGGCCAGGAACACGTTGCCGTTCATGGCGCCGTCGTAGACGAAGGGCGCAGTCATGCCCGTCAGCCGCAGCGCTCCGGTGAAGGTCTGGTCTTCCAGTGGCGTCCTGCTCCAGTGCGTGCGCGGACTTTTTTTGAATGTCCATCCGTGGCGGCAAAGCCAGGCGCACAAGGCGCTGCGGCTGATGCCCACCGACTGCTCGGCGACGAGCCGCCCCACCATCTCGTTGAGCGTGATGTCCTTGCGCTCCTCGATCAGCCCGACGATGAAGGCTTCATGCGCATCGAGGCTGGAGGTGCGGCGGCGGCCCTGTGGGCGGGGCGCCAGTTCGCCGATCTTCGCCCGCGCAATCCAGCGGATCCCGCTGGACACTCCCACGCCGAACGGCGCCGCCGCTTGCCGCGCTGAATCAGCACAAAACGCAGCTAT
This sequence comes from Mesorhizobium sp. M3A.F.Ca.ET.175.01.1.1, assembly GCF_004791945.1. NCBI lineage: Bacteria > Pseudomonadati > Pseudomonadota > Alphaproteobacteria > Hyphomicrobiales > Phyllobacteriaceae > Mesorhizobium > Mesorhizobium sp. M3A.F.Ca.ET.175.01.1.1. The sequence continues at coordinate 23,012 of NZ_SRTP01000010.1, forward strand.
AACATCACAATCGATTCATCGACCGCAGGACGTGCTCTAGGAGTAGGAACAGAGGTATCTCAATCGCCGAAGCTGGAAAGCGGCGGTCTCGCCCTCTGTCATGCCAATTCGCGCTCTCGCGAATAGCGCGAGGTTGAGTGTAATGGCCGCACTCTGCAATCCGACCACGAGTGCGACCGCCGCCGTCGGGACGAGCGGGATAGTGGGCTTCAAATTCGACCTGCTGCCGCTTGGCGTAGGTAGGGTGCCATTACATCCACGACTTTATCCCACCTGAAATGTTTGTTCGCACGGTTGTAGCCTCGGTCCCCCATCTCGATGCGCAGCTCTCTGGATGTAACGAGCTTCCGCAATCGCTGAGTTAAGCCGGCCGCGTCACCGGACTCGATCAGGAACCCGGTTTCTTCTTCGAGGACGACCTCGTTGACGGCCCCGACTTTCGTGCCAATGCAAGGCAGAGAATGAGCCATCGCTTCGGCGTAAACGTGTCCGAAGGCTTCGGCCTTGGTCGGGAGCACGAAAATGTCGGCGGTTGCATATAGTTCCGATATTTTCCCCTTGTCTGAAATATGTCCCAGATGTTTGACTCGCGGTTCCTCCAGCACCACGTAATTCGGCCCAGGATCCCCGAAGACGATAAGTTCCACCGAAGGAAGCTCAGTCCGGAGAACACGGAAGGCTTTAAGAAGCGTACCGAGCCCCTTGCGGGCGTAATCGTTTCCGCCGAAAAGGATCGTGACCCGGTCGCGGTCCGGTCGGTGGATCGGATCGGGAAAATGGGCGATATTAACACCGGCAAAAGCCGTCACAACCTTCTCGGCTGGGATGCCATAGTCGTAGATGACAGATCGGCGCACCTTATCGGAAAAGGTAAAAACATAGGCTGCCCGGCGCATCAGCTCGCCCTGAAGCCTGTCAATGTGCTTTCGCACACGCGGCAACGCCCACTCGGGAAATTCGCGTGCACTCAATCTGGTTGTCCAATCATTGTATACAACGTACGGTACATGGATTCGCTCGCCTGCGTACGGCGAGAAAAAGAACTCCCACTGGAATATCAAGGAAGGCTTGGGCTGTAGCGCGTTGATATAGCGCTCGCACGCGCGACTCTTTGCCTGGAATACCCATCGGTGGCGCTTGTATGTTCGTTGTGCGATTTCGCGATTGGGCACCCAAGTTGCTATTTTCGAGGCTAAGGCCGTTGGCGCAGACGGCTTCGGCTGAAAAACCGTCGTCAATTGGTAGCGACTTGCGAGTTCCTTAAACAGAAAATGCCTCGCGCCTCCAACACCCGTGCTGTTGCTCGAATATTCCGGCTCCGACGAAGCAAGGCCAAGAATGCTAAGGGGATCGGCGTTCATGCTGGGGCACCTCGTACTGGACTGCGATGTCAATGAAGTTTTTTACTATCATGAGGCCTATGTCCCCATGGACGCTCATGATCGACTCCGGGTGATATTGGACGCCGTAAATCGGCAAAGTCTGGTGCTCGACGGACATGATTATTTCGTCGTCGGTGGTCGCAGTCACACGCAGGTCTGGGGGTAAACTGCTAAGGGAAGCGCAGAGGGAATGGTAGCGTCCTACGCTGGGACAGCCTGAGACGTTGCGGTAGAGAGAAGTCGGTGTCTTTAGACGGAGTTCCGCGTGCTTGCCGTGGACGGGCTCTCTTAGTCGATCAATAATGCCGCCGAAGTGTTGGACGATACCCTGGAATCCAAGGCAAATTCCAAGCGTTGGTACTCTTTCCACCTCGCAATGCTTCAAGATTTCGTCAAACGGGTATTCCGCCGGATGCCCTGGACCGGCCGATAGCACCAACGCGTTCGCAGAAAACCGGTTCAGTGCATCAATGGCGTCCCTGTAATTGACGACCTCGACCTCATCCACGAGCTGTGAAAGCAAACCCGCAGTGAGGTAGGTGAATGAGTCATCGAAATCGATTAGGAGTACGGTAGCTTTCCGCTTTCCGGACCGGACCTGTGAAGGATTTGGCGCATCATCTGCGAAAAACGAGATCTTGTTGTTGGCTTCAGCGACCTCCTCCGATGGGACAGAGTCCCATGTGATACTTGACCCGGCCTGAATATGAGATGTCCCATCGATGATGTGCATCATCGCGATCGGGATGCCCGTATCTATCTCTCCGTTGAGCCGCAAATAGCCGACAGCACCCCCGTACCAGTTCCGCGGCACAGGTTCGTATCTTTCAATTAATTCCAGAGCCTTGGCCTTTGGAGCGCCCGTTAATGCCACTGACCACATGTGGGCAAAGAGGGCGTCTACGCTTGTATAGCCAGGCGCGAGTGTGCCTGTGATATAGTCGACGGTGTGAATGACGTTTGAATAAAGTTCAATCTGACGATTTGCGCGTAGCGCAACGGACTCGGGCGTGCACACTTTGGACAGGTCATTCCTGGCGACATCGCAGCACATCATCAGTTCCGCCCTGATTTTATCAGAGTTGAGGAGGGTGCGGATGTGGGCTTCATCTTCGACCGCTGTCTTGCCTCGCGCGATGGACCCGGCTATTGGCCGCGCCTCCACCTGCTCTGCCCGGACTCTTACAAGCATTTCCGGCGATGTGGCGAGCAGGTATTCGGAGCTTCCGAGATTGAGGAAGAAGCTGTAAGGAGCTGGCCTCTTCCGGCAAATTCGATCGAAGATTGCGCTGGGGAATTCAGTTAGCGGTCGGCTGAACCGCTTGCTCATTACGATTTCAAAGACGTCTCCTTTGCCGATATGCTCCTTGACCTTCGCCACGGAATCCATGTGCTCAGTGAGCGGACTGAAGGGCTCTGAGCCGCCTCGCCGCGAAGATTTAGCCGAAGAACCGAATTTATGAATATGAACTTCTTCGGGCGTGTTCTGCCGGTCTTCAGCGAGCAAGAAGGACACACGCCGTGCCGATCGGGCTTCGGGATCAAACTCAAGAAAGGTCGTGGGAAAATAGAGAACCGCATTCCGATGACGGGTATCCCGCGGCTTCACTTTCGGGATGCGATGCACGTCCAATGCAATGTCGAATCCGAATGCACCATACAGGCCCAGCAAGTCACCGTTATTTAGTGACTCGGAAACGCCGCACCGAAGAAGACCGTTAAGGAATGACTGAAGCGGAACGCCGAAAGATGGATCATGGGCAGATAAACTCTGAAGTATTGGTCCGAAGAAGTCTTGATAAATGACGGACCCAATGCCGCCGCGGGCGAAGACTCTCATCCCTTCCGAAGAGGAATCTATTCGAATCGCCGGATCGGAGAAAGCCAACGCTTTCTTTCGGTAAATGTCGGATGCATAGTTGCAGTAAAGTATGCCGCCTTCATTTCCGTCAATATGTTGTATGAACTGGTGATAGCCTGCATCATAGTCGATGTCCTCGGAAACAGAAATCAAATTTGGAAAGTTCGAATGGATAGACTGAATACCAAGCATAGCAACCTCCATCAACGATCAATTCCAAAAATCCACGGCCAAAAACATCGAACGGGTCGCGAAAGTCCCTTGAAAGCGGAGGATAAGACCGCCGTGCCAATCAGACTGAAATTCAGCCGGCTTCGGACGTAAGGATCACGTTCCACCGCACTCTTCCCCGAAGCCAATGCGAATCAGTTTCCGACAAGCTTCTCTACTCGACTCGTGAGACATATGGGGACAGCAACGCACGTACCGTGCCAAAGGAGAAAAACGTTGATGAACAACCATGGCCTACCTTCAGCAATGTCGCAAACCAGACATCCCAGGCACAAAACGTCGCAATATAGACTACGCCACATCGAAAAATCAGGCCGCCCTCGAAACCGATGAGCGATTGAGGGCTCTTCTCTATTCGGCGTGTCGATGTAAGTCACTGGAAAATCACCACGAATGCTATTCTCGGAGCCATTCTCCGAAATTGGCATGATTATTGATTTCGTTGTTGAGTAAGGTGTCGCTTTGCAGAAGAAGGCAGTCGTGAGAATGCGGCTGTTTCGCATCGGTTTGGCATTTAACCTGAAATGGAGCTGTCAGAATTCTCAATCCAACTGCAACTACCTCTACGCTATCGCAATGTATCGTTTGGTTTTTCGTCGGATTTCATAAAATATGTGCGGTCGCACTCCGGGCTGGTTTCTCAAATCAATGCCAAACGCCTCGGCGTGTGGCTCCAAGTGGCCATTCGCAATTTTTTTGCACGGCTAACTCTTTGAAACTGTTGCACCGCGAGCCTGGCAATTAAATGGAAAACGACACCGGCCCACCGGGGCCGGCGCGGCTTGGAAAACGCTGCGGAAAAGCAAATTGCCCGATCCGGCGACCGAGCGCTGGACACGAAGAAAGGAAAAACTGTAGATGCCGGACGCCTTTTTCGATCTGTTATCCCCGCTGCGGCTCACCGAAGTCGTTGACGTCGGGTCAAACCCAATTGACGGCCCTCCACCTTATGCGCCGATGCTTACGGCAGGGCTGTGCCGCGTGACGGGCTTTGAACCCCAAGAGCAGGCGTTGCTTGAGCTGAATCGAAAAAAAGGGCCAAGTGAGCGCTATCTACCTTATGCTATCGGCGACGGCGCAGAGCACACGCTGAATATTTGCCGCGCGTCAGGGATGACCAGCTTGTACGAACCTGACCCGGTAACACTCGGGCTCTTTGAGGTCTTGAAGGCAGCCGGTGAGGTCACTCAGCAGATCCGACTGCAGACGTCGAAGCTTGATGCGATCTCCGAAATAGATAATCTCGATTTTCTCAAGATGGACGTGCAGGGGAGTGAACTCGCGGTTCTTCTCGGAGGAACAGCAAAGCTCTCGCAAGCCGTGGCGGTTCAAACTGAAGTTTCCTTCATCACGCTGTATAAGGATCAGCCTGTATTTGGCGATCTCGATCTGGAATTGCGGCGGCAGGGGTTCATTCCACACTGCTTTGCGGCGGTGAAGCGCTGGCCGATTTCACCCTGTGTGATAGACAACGATCCCCGCAAGCCACTCAATCAACTGCTCGAAGCCGATATCGTCTACGTGCGTGATGTCTCGCGCGGTGAAATGATGTCCGACGAGCAGCTCAAACACTTGGTGCTGATCGCTCACCATTGCTACCGATCGATCGATCTCGCGCTACGGTGCGTCACGCTACTGGAACAGCGGGACGCGGTTAAAGCAGGATCTGTGCAGAAATACCGGCTCTGTTGCAAAAACTTACTGTCGTAGAATGGAATTCTAGATTGTCAGTGTTTCCGGCCAGAAAGCCCCTAGTAGTACCCGTGCACAGAGGTTATGACTCTTTAGAAGTCGGCTTGTGATAGGCTTTGGCCATCTTAAGGCGTGCGTTTTCGGTGGAGAACATCCAGTTGATGCGAGCGCCACTGGTGTTTCGCAGGCGCTCCCAGGCGGCGGTCTCTGCGACGAGGCGATCATAGCTATCGATGCGACGATCAAGGCAGTTCCTGGTGATCGGTCAGCTTGACGAAGTCACCGGCCAGCAACTCCAGGGTCCAGCGGGCGCGGCCCGGCGGCGGGCTGGATCAGGCGGTGGCCACTAGCAGGGCTTCTTCCTTGCCCGTCAGCTTGCGTTGCGCGCCTGCGCGTGGCTCTTCGCTGAGCGCCGCCTCCTGACCCATCTCCACGAAGCGGCGCTTGGTAGACAGTGAAGCCGCCGACCACCACCGTCGCGGCAATGACCTCGTCACCCAAGCCCGCGTCGACGGCGAGCAGGATATGCGCCCGCTTGAGCTTGCGCCGGCTGCTTGCCGCCTGCCAGCATCGCTGAGTTCGTCGCGTTCGGGTTGGTCGAGATCGACACGATAGCGTAGATTCATCCGGAAGGCCTCCTCGGTTGCCAAGGGTTCCGGATGAATCGAAAATGTGGCGGGCAAACGTCTGCGGATCCCAGCTTCACCGAAAAACAGGGCCAGTACCTCGCCTTCATCCGGGCTTATATGCAGATAGCCGCCAGCCGCCGGCCGAACGCGACATGCAACGCTATTTCGGCGTCACCCTGCCATCCGTCCACCAGATGGTGTTGACCCTCGACGCGCCGGCCTGATCCGCAGGCAGTCCGGCGTCGCGCGCAGCATCCGACTGCTCGTCGACCACAACATCCTACCCAAACTTCAGCCGGTTCAGCCCGTCATAACCTCTGTGCAGAGGTACTAGGGGGTGTGAACGGATTTGACCAAGATGAAGCCGGCGGCGAGAGCGCCGATTGCCCGCGCGCGGATCGACGTTGGGACCAAGTCCGAGCAGGATGGAAAAGTGCGGCGCATCGCCTTTCTCGCCGCCGGTCAGGTCGAAGGCGATGGGATGCCGTCGAAATCCGTCTTCAGGTGAATTTTGGTCGAGAACCTGCCGCGCGAGCGGCCGAGCGCCTGGTCCTTCTGCCCCTTTTGCGCCCGCCGCCGAGACATGGGCGCGGACGACGGTGCTGTCGAACATCTGCACCAGATGCGCTGACGAACTGAGCGCGGCGAGCTGGTCGAAGAATGCCTCGAAGACGTCGGCTTTGCTCAGCCGGCCAACCGCTTCCATACGCTGTTCCATTTGCCGAAACGCTCGCAATTCGTCCACACCGCATTCGATCGTCGGTGCGCCGCGTCAGACGGGTCACCGAGCCGTTCTTTCTACCGTGGGGCGCCGCACGGCTGGCCGATGTTCGGCCGACCGCGGGCGCCCGTCACCGATTCCGCCAAGCAGTTCGAAGGGCAGGCCTTCCAGCGTGGATCCGAGGACTATAGCATTCGTATCCGCTACCGGGACCGCCGCCGCGTCCACGAGGGCGGGCGCGGTCGGAAGGCTGCCGGGGGAACTCAACGCGGTACTGGCGACGCAGCCCGGATCGACGGGCCGATCCGTGGCGGATCGCGATGGATATCCGCAAGAGCGGCCCGCCCGCCTTAGCTTCGCCGATCTGGAGCGGTGCGTGACGCTTGCCGTGGTCGGCCATAACCTCCAGGAAAACGCGAAGACGTTGAAGGTGCCGGCCAAAGAATGGAACCGGCGGGCGCCCGACCTCCCCCGCTTCGACGATGATCCGATACGGACCCTGCTGGCATCCATGCCCGGTACGGAGAGGCGCAGCTCGCCGCAGGATGTCAGCATGCTTGCGTAATCCGCTCCGTGCCAGACCTGACCGCAGCGATCGCCGCCGTCGTGACGATCGCCACGATCTCGCCTATCAGTCCCTTCGAAAGCCGGAAGATCTCTCGCGCCAGTTTCTCGTCAGAAAGATTGGAAATGCAGGCGAGCGGCAAGGCGGCTTCGAAGCTGTCGAGGAGCGCGAGGAACTCCTCGCCGTACTACCACCGCGGCAACTCCGTGCAGGTCGAACCGGCTTGCCATCTCGCTGGTTGATGAAATCGTAAATGGCGACTCGCCGATCAGAACTGGCGAGATGTCGAACTGGCGGCCGATCCGCCTCAGGAACGCAAGAACCGCTTCGACGTCGCGGGAGCGGCCGCGCAAAGCATTGTGGAATTAACGTATCTCGATGTTGCCGAGCGGGTCACGCTGCGGAACCAGGGCGCGAAGCCACGGCGGGTGGTAGTCGAGCGCGTCTTGAGCAGCTGCGCTACATTCCGATGGCCAGAAGTCAGCGTCGGGCGAGGCCCGTTTATTCGTCGCCGACGATGCCAGAGTCCCCGTCGCCGTCGTTGGAAAACCCCAGCATGATGTCGCCCGCGAGCAGCTTCTCCTTCGATAACAGGCCGGCTGTCGCACTGCACTTAAACGTCGAGATTGCGCCCACCTCGCCCAACCGCTGCACCCAATCATGAGATTCAATGCTCCTGAGTCTCAATTCACCTGCAGCGGCTGAGAGTTTCTCGAAGCCGATATGCCGGCGTTGATTGCAGCGAACCGCGCATAGTGAGCCCCAAGCGTTTGGCGCTTGAGTTCGGAGACGTACGCCGGATCTGCCTGATAGAAGATTGAGACACCCGACAAGCTCACCGAAACCTGGAACGACGTCGCCAAGGATGGTGGAATCACGCATCGGTGCCTGATAATGGAAGGGCTTCGGGCATCGTCTGACGAGCAGTAACCGGACGATATCGTTTGGCGACACCTAACCGACAGATGCTCCTCTAAACGACTGATCGATGAGCCGCTCCCCATGGACGGCATCTACCCAAAGATCCTCGAACGGCGATGATGTGCTTGCGAGGGCAGATGCCCCGTCCCTCCTCTCTTGCTGCCGTTGTCTGCAAACGGGGCAGGTTATCCGCCAACCCTCGATCCAGCTTCGCTGTACCGCAGTAGCGGCTCCTCGCGAGGCACCGGAAGACGAGCCTGCGGAAGCCCCCTCCCCTGCCCTGCCGATCAGCGGCAGCCAGACGCGTGTGCCGGCGCATCTGGAAAAACTCGCCGATCGTGCCCGCGACTATGTCGAGGCGGCAAGCTCGGCCAACACCCGGCGCGCCTACGCCGCCGACTGGAAGCATTTTTGCGCCTGGGCGCGCCGCCAGCATCTCGATGTGTTGCCGCCCGATCCGCAGGTCGTCGGCCTTTACATCACGGCCTGCGCGTCCGGCAAGCTAACGGGCGACAAGAAGCCGAACGCCGTCTCGACAATCGAGCGACGGCTTTCGTCGCTGACCTGGAACTTTTCTCAGCGTGGCCAGCCGCTGGACAGAAAAGACCGGCATATCGCCACTGTGCTGGCCGGCATTCGCAACAGCCACGCCACCCCTCCCCGGCAGAAAGAAGCCATTCTGCCCGAGGATCTGATCGCCATGCTGGAAACGCTCGAACGCGGAAGCTTACGCGGCTTGCGCGACCGCGCCATGCTGCTCCTCGGCTTTGCCGGCGGCCTGCGCCGCTCCGAGATCGTGGCTTTGGATGTCGGCCGCGACCAGACCGAGGACGGCCGCGGCTGGATCGAGATCCTCGACAAGGGCATGCTCGTTTCCCTTCGCGGCAAGACCGGCTGGCGGGAGGTCGAAGTCGGGCGCGGCTCGTCCGATGCCACCTGCCCGGTTGTCGCGGTGCAGACCTGGCTCAAGCTCGCCCGTATCGCGCACGGACCGCTGTTTCGGCGCGTCACCGGCCAGGGCAAGGCGGTTGGCGCCGATCGGCTCAACGACCAGGAGGTCGCCCGCCTGGTCAAGCGGACCGCGCTGGCGGCCGGCGTACGCGGCGACCTGCCGGAAGGCGAACGCGGAAAGCTCTTTGCCGGCCATTCGCTGCGCGCTGGCCTCGCCTCCTCGGCCGAAGTCGACGAGCGCTATGTGCAGAAGCAACTCGGCCATACCAGCGCCGAGATGACCCGCAGGTATCAGCGGCGGCGTGACCGCTTCCGGGTCAACCTCACCAAGGCGTCCGGGCTCTGAAAAGCCCCCTCCCCTCCCCCGGTTGATCGCTGGTGAGGCGGTCAGGTTCTTTGAGGTGATGACAACGCCTCGTCGAGCACAGCGAGCGCTGCGTCCAGACTGTCGGCGGCCGACGCTTCGTAGTTGCGATTGAATGGCCCGCAAGGACGTATTCGGAAGCGTGATGGGGGCAGGGGCTGCTGCCCCGGAGGTGCGGGACGTCGCCAACTACGCCGTTCGAGGCGCCTCGCGGTCGATCATGCAATCCTTTGAGGAGCTGTCCAAGAGTTCCGTGGTCGATCTGGATCCCGCCCTGATCGACAGTTCGTTCGTTTCAGATCGTATCGACGACGCTGATGACGAGTTCCTTGAGCTGCTGGCGGCAATTCGGGAGCGCGGGCAAGATTCCCCGTCCTGGTCAGGCCGCATCCATCGGCGCCAGGGCGCTATCAGACTGTCTTTGGACACCGAAGGCGGTCGCCCGGCATTTGGGCCGGCCCGTTCGAGCGGTCGTCAAGAACATGGACGATAAGGACCATGTGATAGCCCAGGGGCAGGAGAACGCTGCCAGGGCAGATCTGTCCTTCATTGAACGGACCTTATTTGCCGAGCGTATCCTCAAGGCCGGCCATTCGCCTGAGACCGTCAAGCTGGCGCTAGCGCTGGACGATACGACATTTTCCAAGATGCCTCGGTTACCAGCCATGTCCCCGAGGGAATTATTTTGGCGGTCGGAGCGGCCAAGGGCATAGGTCGAGATCGCTGGTGGCAACTCGCAAAGCTAATGGAGCGCCATGAAAATGGGCTCAGGGCAGCGGACTATGTGAAGAGCGCAGACTTTTCGTCGCTTCAGAGCGATATCCGCTTCACACGATTGTTGACTTCCTGAGTTCCGTTCCGAATCGTGCCCGCGCGCCGGCGAAGTCGCAAGACAGAGCTTGGACGCCAGGGGACAAGTCCGTACGCGCCAAGATCACCGATACGGGAAAGATCTTTACGCTAGCCTTGAAATCGAAGGACGCGTCGACCTTCGGCGCGTTCATTGCTGATAGGCTAGACGAACTTTTCGTGGCCTTCCGGGAATCGGAACAGGCAAAGAAAACAGGAGACTGAACCGCAAAAGAAAAAGGCCCCCGAACGTGAGTTCGCATTGCCTCGGGCGCGGAGTTTTCCGCCGCGAAAGGCGTCATCTGCTCGATGACGCCGACCCAGCTGTATGAAAGGTTGCTTGGCGGCGCCCAAGTCATGAACGAGCCGGATGCGATCGCGAAGTTTCGCCACGGCAAGGGCAATTTCCAGATGCACTATGCACTCGATCGGATGCCGGCCTGGAAGAACGCCGAACTGGCCCAGGCTGCTGTCGTGCATCTCACCGCCGGCATCGACGGAGTTTCCAAGGCTTGCAACGAAGCCCTCTGCGGTATGCTCCCGGAACTGCCGACGATCTGCGTTCAGCAACCGCATGTGCTCGACCCGTCGCGCTGCCCGCCAGGTAAGGCCATCTTGTGGCTGCAAATGCCGGAGGCGCCTCGCTTAATCAAGGGCGATGCAGCCGGCTTGCTGGGTCCGCCGGAAGACGGTCGGTGGACCGAGACCTTGCGCGAGGCCTATGCCGATCGGGTGGAGGCTATGCTTGAGGCATATCGACGGATTCCAGGAATCCGTAATAGCACGTCGCGCCTATTCGCCCGCTGATATCGGGGCCATGAATATCAATCTGGTGGGCGGCGATCCCTACGGCGGTTCCTCCACCATCGACCAAGCGTTGCTGTGGCGGCCGTTCAAGCACAGCGTCAATCACAAGACCGATGTCGAAGGTCTTTATCTGATCGGAGCCTCGACCCATCCAGGATCCGGGCTTGGCCGCGGTTCCGGCTTCCTGCTCGCGCAGCATCTGACGGGTTAACGCGAACGACCCAGCCTGAGAAGTACGGGCCTAAAACACTCAACGTCTCACTGAAGATAGCTCGCCCACCGCGCATCGCTGCGAGCATCGCCCCGCTGAGTGCGTCATCGATGGCCGCATCTTCCAAGGGCGAGAAAGGCTTGTTGCGAAACGACACGACCGCGGCCGCGCCGGCCGCGGTTGGCGACGTCGAAGCTTGCCACGTGAGCTACCACCAAGTCTTGCGCACGCCATAGGTGTGGAAGTTTCCTCGAAGACCCGCCGCGCCACCAATTTTCGAGGTCCGCTTCGTCGGGCGTGAACGTGCACTTCTCGTGGCCATGATGGCCCCAACTTCTAGAAGTTGAGCCTTCCGGCGGCGCGGGCAAGTTCAGGTTCGTCAAGACGATTTTTGAATGAAGAGTGGGTCAGGTCAGAAATCAGAGCTGTGACAGCCGGGTTTTGGATGCACCGGCGTTATGTGGCGCCGGCAGCAATACCACGCGAGCCCAATTCGGCCGTTGACCGAAACTGCCGGAGTAACAGGCGTCATACGGGCGACCGGGCCGGCGGGTGCGAGGCCGACAAGCGCCTCGGCCAGCCGTTCGGCCGGCTCATGGGTGAAGCCCTCGAAAATGATCTGGTCGAGGCTCGATGCGGTCGTCTCGATGGCCTTCATGATCCGGGGATGGCGATGGCCATGGGTGACGACCCACTAGGAGGAAATAGCGTCGAGGATACGCGTGCCGTCGGCCTTGTGGAGATAGGCGCCTTCCGTCAGCACGATTTCAGGGCTCATAGTGCCTCAAGCGTGCTGGGTGAATGGATGCCAGACTTGAGACTGCAGCATCATTCGCCTCAGGTGATCAGGGGCAAGGTCGAAGCCGGCAGCCACCGCATCTCTCCACCTTTCACGCGTCAGCGGATCAATGTGCGGTAGGCTGGCCGAGCTGCGGCACCCCGCCCAATTCCACGATTGTCCTTTGCGTATCGACGACCTCTTCGCCGATGAAGGCCGATGCCTATGAGCGGAATGGCTCGCGCCGCAGGGCCTCAATCGATAGCAGGGCGTGATCGATGGTGCCGAGCGCGGTGCGGGCGGCCGCTCCGGACGTCGCGCATCCAGTGAATGATACCATCCATACCGCAGTGACGCCCAATGGCAATTTCTGGCTATCGGACAAAAGAGCTGTAGGTTGTGAAGCCAGCGGTACGGGCCGAAACCAAGCAGAAGGCGCATGACGTTCTAGGATAAGATGTTCATTTGCGTCCCGATTTCACCCTATTGCCGCAACCTGGTCAAGATAACGATACAGCTATCGTCAGGCGTGGTGCCGCGCTGCCTCGCGGATCGTCTGCAAGAGAATTGTGAAGGCGGGCGAGGGCGCGGTGTCGGTGCGCATGGTCAAGCCCACCGGCCCTTTGGTCTCTTCCGTGTCCACCGGCAGGGCGACAAAGGCGCCGCTGGCGATCTCATTGGCGACGACGCCGGCCGAGATGATCCATACGGCATTGCTCTGGCGCATGAAGGAGCGGCCGAAGGAATCGGAAACGGTTTCGATCTCCGTGGCCGGCGCGGTCATGCCATTGGTGATAAAGAGCCGGTCGACGAAAGGCCGGATAACGGATTCCCTTGTTGGCATCAGCACGGGAAACTCGTCGAGCCGCGCGAAGATGTCTGTCCCGGGTTCCGACAGCGGATGTCCGGCTCGCACCACGAACAGCACCTGCTCGGAATAAAGGTGCTCGAAAAAGAAGCCGGTCATATGCTCCGGCGCCGCGAGGCGGCCGACGACGAGATCGAGCGCGCCGACGCGCAACTGCTCGAGAAGCACCGCGTTCTCGCCGGTGACGATCTTGAGCGCGGCGCCGGTATTCTCCTCGAGGAACAGATTGATGGCGAGCGGCATCACACGCGCCGATACGGTTGGCAGCGCGCCGATACGGATCGGGTCGCGATTGAGGGCCCCGTCCTGGCGCACGGAATCGACGCCGCGCTTGAGCGCCGAGATCGCCGAGCCGGCATGGCCGAGGAAGATTTCGCCGAGACGCGTGACGCGGATGCCGCGGCCGTCGCGCTCGACCACGGCAATGCCGAGCGCTTCTTCCAGCTCGCGCAAGGTCTTGCTCACGGCCGGCGCGCTGACATGCAGGAAGTCGGCGGCGCGCGCGACGCTGCCTTGCCGCGCGACTTCGAGAAACGCTTGCAGATGACGGAAGCGGATCCGGCTTTCGGCCATGGTTCGATAACCTCAGAGTTAATGAAACGCCGCAAAATATCATTTTACCGAACCAAACTGCTCGTGCAATGTGGCTTTGGAGGATAGAAATCATGCCATTCGTCAGCATAGACGGCGTCGCGCTGCATCACCGCTTTATAGAGGCGACGGGCACGTCGCGTCCGATCGTCTTCATCAATTCGCTGGGCACCGACTTCCGGATCTGGGACGATGTCGTCGCCAAACTGACCGGCGAAATGCCGATGCTGGTTTACGACAAGCGCGGCCATGGGCTATCGGATATCGGAAGTGGCGTGCGCTCGATCGACGATCATGTCGACGATCTGGGCGCTCTCGTCGATCACTTCGGTTTCGGCAAGGTGGTGCTCTTCGGCCTGTCGGTCGGCGGCATGGTCGCGCAGGGCCTCTATGCCCGCCGGCCTGAATGCGTCGAGGCGCTGATCCTCAGCGCTACCGCGCATAAGATCGGCACCAATGAGAGCTGGAATACTCGTATCGCGACGGTCGAGCGAGACGGCATCGAAGCGATTGCCGACGGCATTATGAAGGTGTGGTTCACACCGGATTTCCATGCCAGCCGCGCCGCCGATCTGGCCGGCTGCCGCAACATGCTGACCAGGCATGCGCTGCCGGGCTACATCGGCACGTGCATGGCCGTGCGCGACGCCGATTTCACCGACAGCGCGCGGCGCATCGCGGTGCCGACGCTTTGCATCGTCGGCGATCAGGACGGATCGACGCCGCCGGATCTCGTCCGTTCGCTGGCCGAACTGATCCCCGGCGCACGCTTCGAAGTGATCCGCAACGCCGCGCACATCCCGTGCATCGAGCAGCCCGAAGCGCTCGCCACTTTGATCCGCGATTTCGTCGCCTCGTTGCCTGAGGGAAAGTCTGCTCATGGATGATGTCACGAAGAACCGCTATCGGACCGGTCTCGAAGTCCGCCGCTCCGTGCTCGGGGATCTGCATGTCGACCGCGCCGAGGATGCCGCGACCGATTTCGACCGACCGTTCCAGCAACTGATCACCGAGACTGCATGGGGGACGGTGTGGGCGCGGCCCGGCTGGTCGAAGCGCGAGCGCTCGATCGTGACGCTGGCGCTGCTTGCCGCGCTCGGCCATGACGAGGAAGTCGCCATGCATGTGCGCGCCACCGGCAATACTGGTGCTACAAGAGATGACATCTGCGAGGCCTTCCTGCACGTCGCGATCTATGCCGGCGTGCCGGCGGCCAATCGTGCCTTCAAGATTGCCAAGGAGGTGTTCGCGCAGATGGATGGAGCAAAGGCGGCCCATGGCTGAGCAAGGCTCGAACCGTTCGCCGGAAACCGGCGCTTTCTTCCAGCGCGACTGCCAATGGCATCCGCCGGCCTTCACGCCGGGCTACAAGAGCTCGGTCCTGCGCTCGCCGCAGAAGGCGTTGCTGTCATTCGACAACACGTTGTCGGAATTGACCGGTCCGGTGTTCGGGCACGCGATGCTCGGTGAGCTCGATAACGACCTGATCCACAATTTCGCCAAGGCCGGCGAGAGCGCCATCGGCGAGCGCATCATCGTCCATGGACGCGTGTTGGACGAGCGCGGCAAGGGCGTGCGGGGCGTGCTGCTCGAATTCTGGCAAGCCAATGCCGGCGGCCGCTACCGCCACAAGAAGGACGGTTATCTCGCCCCGCTCGATCCGAATTTCGGCGGCTGCGGCCGCACCATTACCGGCGAGGACGGCGGCTACGCCTTTCGCACGGTGAGGCCCGCGCCCTATCCGTGGCCGAACGGCCCGAACGACTGGCGCCCGGCGCATATCCATTTTTCGGTGTTCGGCCACGGCTTCGCGCAGCGGCTGATCACGCAGATGTATTTCGACGGCGATCCGCTGATCTGGCGCTGTCCGATCGTCGGCGGCATTTCCAGCAAGGCCGCCGTCGAAGCCCTGATCGCCGCGCTCGACATGCAGTCGACCATCCCGATGGACGCGCTCGCCTACAAGTTCGACATCGTGCTGCGCGGGCGGCGCTCGACGCTGTTCGAGAACAGGCCGGAGGGCAATTGATGGCGCAGTCGCTCGACCGGCTGAAGGAGAGCCCTTCGCAGACCGCCGGACCCTATGTGCATATCGGGCTGACACCGAATTTCTGCGGCATCGGCGGTGTCTATGCGAGCGACCTCGGCTCGACCACGGTCAACGACCAGACCAGGGGCGAGCGTATCGAATTGCGCATCCGCGTGCTCGACGGCACCGGCACGCCGCTCAGGGATGCGCTGATCGAGATCTGGCAGGCGGACGCCGCCGGGCTCTACAATTCGCCCGCGGAATTGCGCGGCACGGCCGATCCGAATTTTTTAGGATGGGGCCGGCAGCCGACCGACATGGAAACCGGTATCTGCCTGTTCCAGACGATCAAGCCCGGCCGCGTGCCGTTCCGCGACGGTCGCCTGATGGCGCCGCATATCACGCTGTGGATAGTGGCGCGCGGCATCAATATTGGCCTGCACACGCGGCTCTATTTCTCCGACGAGAAACAGGCCAATGCTGAGGATCCTATCCTCGCGCGGATCGAACATCGCCTGCGGTTACCGACGCTGATCGCGGAGCGCACTGCCGACACTTACGTTTTCGACGTCCATCTGCAGGGCGAGAAGGAGACGGTTTTCTTCGACAGCTGACCGGCCACGACATGACCGTATCACCCTTCGATCATCCGCTGCTTTCCGGCCTGCTCGGCGACGAGGAGGCGACGCGGCATTTTTCCGTCGAAGCCGACATCGCCGCGATGCTCGGTTTCGAGTGGGCGCTGGTCGAGGCGGAAGCCGAATGCGGCTTGATCCCGCGTGATGCCGAAGCGGCGATCGTCAAGGCGCTGGCCTTGTTCCGGCCGGACACGTCGGGGCTGCGCGCCGGCGTCGCCAGGGACGGCGTCGTGGTGCCGGAGCTGGTGCGCCAGATCAAGTCGATCGTCGGCGAGCAGTATCGCGAATTCGTTCATTTCGGCGCCACCAGCCAGGATGTCATCGACACCTCGCTGGTGCTGCGCCTGCGGGAGGCGGTCGAGCATATCGGGCTGCTGCTCAGTGAAAACATCGTGCGTCTCACGGGGCTCGAGGAGGAGTTCGGCGGTAGAACGCTGATGGCGATGACGCGCATGCAGCCGGCAATCCCGATCACCGTGGCGGACCGCATTGTGCCCTGGCGCGCGCCGCTCGGACGTCATCAGGTTCGCCTTGCCGAGGTGTGTGGCCGGCTGCTCGTGCTGCAGTTCGGCGGCGCCGCCGGCTCGCTGGAAAAGCTCGGCGACAGCGCGGCGGCCGTGCGCGCGGCACTTGCCGCCAAACTTGGTCTTGCCGACGCGCCGCAATGGCACAGTCAGCGCGATGCGCTTGCCGAGTTCGCCGGCTGGCTGTCGCTGGTGACCGGCAGCCTCGGCAAATTCGGGCAGGACGTGGCGCTGATGGCGCAGGCCGGCACGGACATCAGACTTTCGGGCGGCGGCGGCTCGTCGGCCATGCCGTACAAGCAGAACCCGGTAAAGGCGGAGGCGCTGGTGGCGCTGGCCCGCTTCAACGCCGTCCAGCTTGCCGGGATGCACCCCGCGCTGGTGCACGAGCAGGAGCGCTCCGGCGCGGCCTGGACGCTGGAATGGCTGGTCCTGCCGCAAATGGTGGTGGCGACGGCGGCGGCGCTCAGGCTTGCCGCTGAACTGGCCGCCCAGATCGAAAGCCTTGGACACTGATGCATGTCGCCCAAAGGTGCCCAGCGGTTTTGGGAGAACGACATCTGTGAAGGGATCTAATGCGCACACAGGTCGCTATCATCGGGTCCGGGCCTTCCGGCCTGCTGCTCGGTCAGCTGCTTGCCACCATCGGTGTCGAGACAAGCATTCTCGAGCGGTCGAGCCGCGAGCATGTGCTCGGGCGTGTTCGCGCGGGCGTGCTCGAACAGGGCACCGTCGACCTGCTCGGCGAGGCAGGCGCGGCGGATAGGTTGCACGCCGAGGGTCTGCCGCATTCCGGCATATCGCTCGCCTTCGATGGGCGCCTGCACCGCATCGACCTCACCGGTCTGACCGGTGGCAAGCATGTCGCCGTCTATGGCCAGACCGAGGTGACGCATGATTTGATGGACAAGCGTGAGGCGGCGGGGCTCGCCACTGTCTATGAAGCCGCGAATGTCGCACTGCACGATTTCGGCGGCGCATCGCCTTTCGTCACCTACGACAAGGACGGTGTCAGCAATCGCATCGACTGCGACTTCATCGCCGGCTGCGACGGCTATCACGGTGTCAGCCGCAGGTCGGTGCCGGAAGGCGCGCGTTCGAGCGGACTTACCCGTTCGGCTGGCTGGGCGTGCTGGCCGAGGTGCCGCCGGCCGACCGTGAGCTGGTCTATGCCAACCACGAGCGCGGCTTTGCGCTGTGCTCGATGCGCTCGCCGCAGCGCAGCCGCTACTATGTGCAGGTTCCCGCCGACGAGCGCGTCGAGGCCTGGTCAGACGACCGCTTCTGGGACGAGTTGCGCCGCCGCCTGCCGCCGCAGACGGCGGCCGCCGTCACCACCGGGCCATCGTTCGAAAAATCGATCGCGCCGCTGCGCTCCTTCGTCGCCGAGCCGATGCGGTTCGGCCGGCTGTTCCTGGTCGGCGATGCCGCCCACATCGTGCCGCCGACCGGCGCCAAAGGGCTCAACCTCGCCGCCAGCGACGTGCGCTATCTCTTTGCCGGGCTTCGCGAATTCTTCTCCGAGAAGTCGAATTCGGCGCTCGATGCCTATTCGTCAAAGGCGCTGGCGCGTGTCTGGAAAGCCGTGCGCTTTTCATGGTGGATGACGACGATGCTGCACCGTTTTCCGGAGACGGGCGAGTTCGGCCAGCGCATCCAGGAAGCCGAGCTCGATTACCTGGTGCATTCGAGAGCCGCGTCGACCGCGCTGGCGGAAAACTACGTCGGGCTACCCTACTAGAGCCCAATGATTTCAGGTCGGGTCAACCTGCCTGGTATTGCGCTCAGTTGAGTTCCTGGGCGAGTCCGATGAGGAGCCCTCCAGGCCCGCGGATGTAGCAGAGCCGGTACGCGTCCTTATACCGGACGACTTCGCCTACGAGCTGCGCGCCGCGCTTGCGGAGCCTTTCGAGCGTCTCGTCGATGTCGTCCACGGTGAACATCACGCGTAGGTAGCCTAAAGCATTCACCGGCGCGTTGCGGTGATCCGCGACGACAGACGGCCTGAGAAAGCGGGATAGCTCGAGCCGGCCGTGGCCGTCCGGCGTGCGCATCATGACAATCTCGACGTGCTGGTCGCCCAGTCCAGTGACACGTCCGGCCCATTCTCCTTCGATCGTGGCCTGCCCTTCGAGCTCGAGGCCGAGCTCGCGAAAGAAATCGACCGCCTCCGCGACGTCATCGACGACTATTCCTAAGTTGTCCATCCGTTTGAGTGCCATGTGCCCAACCTACAAGGTGTCGTCCAGTCCAACAACGAACCATTCTCGACTCGGCCTGAATCTCGGCACACCCCTGGGCGTTCGCCTGTCGATCTCAAACGCGCTCGAGCGCGATGGCGATACCTTGGCCGACACCGATGCACATGGTGGCCAAAGCGTAGCGGCCACCGCGCTCGCGCAGCTCGAGCGCCGCCGTGCCGGTGATGCGCGCGCCCGACATGCCGAGCGGATGACCGAGGGCGATAGCGCCGCCGTTCGGATTGACGTGCGCGGCATCCTCGGCGATGCCGAGCTCACGCAGCACGGCGATGCCTTGCGCGGCGAAGGCTTCGTTGAGCTCGATGACATCGAACTGCTCCGGCGCCAGGCCGAGACGTGCGCAGAGCTTCTTGGTGGCCGGCGCCGGGCCGATGCCCATGATGCGCGGCGCCACACCGGCGACCGCGCCGCCGAGGATGCGGGCGATCGGTGTCAGGCCATGCTTCTTCGCCGCCGCTTCCGAGGCGATGATCAGCGCTGCGGAACCGTCATTGACGCCCGACGCATTGCCGGCGGTCACCGTGCCGCCCTGGCGGAACGGGGTCGGCAATTTGGCCAGCGCTTCGATGGTGGTGCCGGCGCGGGGATGCTCGTCTTTCGAGACAATGATTGCATCACCCTTCTTCTGCGGGATGGTCACCGGCGTGATCTCTTTCGCCAGCCGGCCATTGGCCTGCGCGGCGACCGCCTTGTCCTGGCTGCGCACAGCGAACGCATCCTGGTCGGCTCTGCCGACGGAAAAATCCCCGGCGACATTCTCGCCGGTCTCCGGCATGGAATCGACGCCATACTGCTTCTTCATCAGCGGATTGACGAAACGCCAGCCGATGGTCGTGTCGTAGATCTCGGCGTTGCGCGAGAAAGCGGTGTCGGCCTTCGGCATGACGAAGGGCGCGCGGCTCATCGATTCGACGCCACCGGCGATCATCAGCTCGGCTTCGCCTGACTTGATGGCGCGCGCGGCGATGGTGACGGCATCGATGCCCGAACCGCACAGGCGGTTGACCGTCGAGCCTGGAATGTCCTGCGGCAGGCCGGCAAGCAGCAAAGCCATGCGCGCGACGTTGCGGTTGTCCTCGCCGGCCTGGTTGGCGCAACCATAAACGACATCGTCGACAGCGGTCCAATCGACGCCAGCGTTGCGCTGGACCAGGGCCCTCAACGGGATGGCGCCGAGATCGTCGGCGCGCACGGAGGACAACGAACCGCCGAAGCGGCCGATCGGGGTGCGGATGTAATCGCAGATGAAGGCTTCGGTCATCTAGGCGGCTTTCCCCTTGGCGGTTCCGGCATGCGCTGCCTTGGTGCGGGCCTGCAGGTCGCGCAATGTCTTCAGCTCGAGTTCCGTCGGCGCCGGCGTCTCGTCAAGACCCTCGGCGAACGTGACCGTCCAGCCACAAGTGTCCTGCACCTGCTCGCGGGTGACGCCGGGATGCAGCGACACGACGGTGAATTCCTTGGTCACCGGTTCGGGTTTCCAGATGGCGAGGTCGGTGATCAAGAGCGTCGGGCCGGCCGTGTCGATGCCGAGGCGCTTGCGGTGGTCGCCGCCGTCGCCATGGCCGAAGGAGGTGAAGAAGTCGATCTTCTCGACCATGCCGCGCTTCGACTGCACCATGGTGATATAGACCTGTCTCGACGAGGTGGCGATCTCCGGCGCGCCGCCGCCACCGGGCAGCCGGGTCTTGGGATGCGCATAATCGCCGATCACGGTGGTGTTGATGTTGCCGAATTTGTCGAGCTGGGCGGCACCCAGGAAGCCGATCGAGATGCGGCCGCCCTGCAGCCAGTAGCGGAACATCTCCGGCACCGCGACGGTGGTGACGGCGGTCTCGCACAATTCGCCGTCGCCGATCGACAGCGGCAGCACGTCGGGCGCTGTGCCGATGGTGCCGCTCTCGTAGATCAGCGTGATGTCGGGCGCATGGGTCAGCCGCGCGACATTGCAGGCGGCCGATGGCGCGCCGATGCCGACGAAGCAGACATCGTCGCTTTTCAAGGCGCGGCTGGCGGCAATCGTCATCATCTCGTTGGGGGTGAAACCCGGATTGTCGGCGTCGCTCATGCGGCTTTCCTCAGATGCTCGACGCGGCCGGCAAAGCCGTCCGCGCTGCTCTCGATGACGTTCTCCTTCATCCAAGCCTGGAAGCGGTCGCGGTCGGCGGCGATCTCGTCCCATTCGAGATACGCCGCGTTATCGCGCTCGTAATAGCCATGCGCGTAGGAGGGGTGCGAGCCGCCCGGAACGACCGAGATCGCCGCGATCGTCCAGCTTGGCAGCACGGTGAGGTTGGGGTGGAGATCGTCGAAATTGTCGACCACTTCCTCGACCGTCACGACGGCGCGCTTGGCCGCCAGCACGGCCTCCTTCTGGATGCCGATAATGCCTTCGACCAGCACGTTGCCCTCGCGGTCCGCCTTCTGCGCGTGGATGAAGGTGACGTCCGGCCGGATTGCCGGGACGGCGGCAAGCTGCTCGCCGGTAAAGGGGCAGATGATGGACTTGATGTTGGGATTGACCAAAGCAAGACTGGCACCGCGATAGCCGCGAAACACCGCGCATGGCAGGCCGGCCGCACCCGCCTCATAGGCATTGGCCATGCCAGCGTGGCTGTGCTCTTCCACTTCTATCGATCGCGGAAAACCGTTCTCGATCGCGTCGCGGGCACGCCTGAGCAGGCCGACGCCCGGATTGCCGGCATAGGAGAAGACGATCTTCTTCGCCATGCCCATGCCGATCATCTGGTCGTAGATCAGATCGGGCGTCATCCGAATGAGGGTCAGGTCGCGAAAGCCCTGGCGGATCGCCTCATGCGCGGCGGCGGTCGGGATCAGATGGGTGAAGCCCTCGAAGGCGACGGTGTCGCCGTCATGCAGATTTTCCGCGACCGCCTCTTTCAGCGGCAGGAACTTGACCATCTCAAGGCTCCGTAGACTACGAAGTTCGCATTGCGAACATATGTTTTATGTGTGATACTTTCTAATCTGGCCTGAATTGGGAGTCAACGTCATGGAAGCGGTGGTGGAAGAAGAGGCCGGCTCGCGCGACCATGTCGGCTCGCTGGAACGCGGCCTGGCGGTGATGGAGATCCTCGCGCGCCATCCGGCCGGCACGACGCTGACCGAGATGGCCGAGGAGGCGGGTCTCACCCGCGCGGGCGCCCGGCGCTTTCTGCTGACACTGGTTGCCACGGGCTACGCGACGCAATCCGGCCGGCTGTTTTCGCTGTCGCCGCGCCTATTGACCGTCGCCCGGACATGGCTCGGCGGCGCATCGCTGTGGACCTTCGCGGCG
Organism: Mesorhizobium sp. M3A.F.Ca.ET.175.01.1.1; assembly: GCF_004791945.1. Taxonomy (NCBI): domain Bacteria; kingdom Pseudomonadati; phylum Pseudomonadota; class Alphaproteobacteria; order Hyphomicrobiales; family Phyllobacteriaceae; genus Mesorhizobium; species Mesorhizobium sp. M3A.F.Ca.ET.175.01.1.1. The sequence goes on from NZ_SRTP01000010.1 coordinate 45,180, forward strand.
CCCATCATGCGCGAGGTGGCGGGGAAATTCGACGAAGCCTGCAACGCGGCTGTGCTGTCGGGCGAGGACGTCGTTTATGTCGCGCGCATCCCCGGCCGGCGCATTCTGAGCGTGGCGCTCGACGTCGGCACGAGGCTGCCGGCTTACTGCACCTCGATGGGGCGGGTGCTGCTTTCCGGCCTGGCGGCGGATGACTTGAAGAGCTTCCTGACGCAAGCGACCATCGAGCGGCGCACGCCAAAGACGATCACCAATCGTGCCTCGCTGGGCAAGGCCATCGATAGGGCGAGGGCGGACGGCTTCGCCATTGTCGATGAGGAACTGGAACTCGGCCTGCGCTCGATCGCGGTGCCGATCAATGATCGCGCCGGCCGTACCGTCGCGGCCATCAATGTGTCGACCCAGTCGGCACGCTTTTCTGTCGAGGCGATGGAGGGCGACATCCTGCCGGTGCTGCGGAAGGCCAAGCAGCGCATCGAGGAATTCTTCTTCGTATAGCGTCCGATCGATCGTCAGGCCGAGGCCATTGACGCTTGCTTTCATGCGCGCCAATGAACAGACACCTGTCCTTCGAGAAGTCAATCGCGCCGTTGTGCTCCTTCGTTGCCGAGCCGATGCGCTTCGGCCGGCTGTTCCTGGTCGGCGACGCCGCCCATATCGTGCCGCCGACCGGCGCCAAGGGCCTCGCCGCCAGCGATGTGCGCCATCTCTTTGCAGGGCTTCGCGACTACCGCCGTGACATTCGGTGGTGGGCTTAGACGGCTATTCACAGAGGGCACTGGCCAGGGTGTGGAAAGCCGTGCGCTTTTCGTGGCGGCTGATGACGATGCTGCATCGGTTCCCTGACACAGGCGAATTCGGCCAGCGACCCGGAAGCCGAGCTCGATTATCTCGTGCACTCCAAAGCGGCGTCGACCGCGCTGGCCGAAAGCGACGTCGGCTTGCCATATTGATCAGTGGACGCCGTCAAACCCTTCCAGCGCATCGCTATGCCCTGGCCGACGCCGATGCACATGGTGGCGAGCGTGTAGCGTCTCCTGCGCCCGCGAAGCTCGATCGCCGCAGTGCGGTGACGCGGGCGCCGGACATGCCGAGCGGATGGCAAAGCGCGATGGCGCCGCCATTCGGGTTGACGTAGACAAGCCCTCGTTCGAACTTGAGCTCCGAACGCCCGTCCCGTCGCGGTGAAGTTGGCGCCTCCAGAGGCCGGACGACGGTTCCGTCCCGGAGCGGCAGGTAGCGCGCTGGTCGACGAGTGTCTTGCCGAAGCCGACAGCAATGTGGACCATTTAGGGGCCAGGACAAGAGCAGTTCAAAATCTTGCGCTAAGAGCGAACGGATCGTGAACCCTATGCCGCTGAACGGATTAGGGTCGGAAGTCTGAGCGACCGGAAGCCTTCAGGCATTTGATGCTCTGCATCCCAGGTGTAGATGCCGGTTAGATTGATGTGGTCCCAGCTCAGCGGCAAGACGTGCTTGAGCAGATGGTCCGGAATCTCGCGATGCACTTTGCGCAAGTGGGTGACGGCCCGTTCGATAAAGACCGTATTCCAATGCACGATCGCACGCTAACGACAAGGTTGAGGCCGGAGGCGCGGAACGCCTGGCTTTCGAACGACCGATCACGGATTTCGCCGCGCTCGTGGAAGAAGACGGCGCGCTTCAGTTTTATGCGCAGCTTCGCCTTTGTTGAGGCCAGCTTGGCACCTTCGCCGTAGTGCCGGGCTCGAGTACCATTCGATCATGAACAGCGAGCGCTCAATACGACCCAGTTCCCTCAGCGCCCTTGCGAGCTGGCTTTCCTTCGGAGACGCGGACAGCTTCTTGAGGATCGTGGACGGCACCACGGATCGCGTCGTGATCGACACCGCCAGATGGAGCAGATCGTCCCAATGGTCGAGGATCAGGGTGGTGTTGATCGGGGCGCCAATGTGGTTCGACAGCGCCGGGTAGGCATCACTTTTCTCGAAGGTGTGGAACTTCCGACTTGAGGTTGCGCAGCCGAGGCGCAAAGCGCTTGCCGATCAAGGCGAACAACCCGAACACGTGATCGCTGGCGCCGCCCGTGAAGTGCTCCTGGATGTCGAGGATTGTGTCCTGGTCGAATAGCCCATCTAGCACATAGGCAGCCTCGCTTTCGGTCGGACTGATGGGCAGGATGCTGAAGTAGCCGTACTGATCCGACAGATGGCTGTAGAACTTCGATCCAGGCTCACTGCCGTAATGTAGATTGATATCTCCGCGCTTTGCGGCTCGGTCGCTTGCGCGGAAGAATTGGCCATCTGACGATGAGGTTGTTCCGTTGCCCCAGAGGCGGGAATGAGGATGACGGGTGTGTGCATCGGTGATGCATGCCTGAGCTGCGCGATAGGTCTCCGACCGAGCATGGAAGGTGCGCATCCAACCGATCTGGTGAGCGCTGATGCCCTTCGACGCACTCGCCATTCGCTTCGGCCCCAAATTAGTTGCATCGGCCAGCACGCCGGCCAGCATGGCCGAGACGTTCCTGGGGCTGTCACCCGTGCGAACATGCGTGAAATGATCGGCGAAGCCGGTCCATTCGTGCACTTCTCTCAAAAGGTCCGGTACCTCGACCAGGGGATACAACTCGCTGATCTCGGCATTCAATTCGTCGGCTGCGGCAGGCACCTCACCGGCGATCGGCGTGACGATCAACGTTCCATTTTCAAGACGAACACCTTCGAGCTTTCCGGATCGAGCCCTGTGCGCAAGGCGCTTCAGGTTGAAGTCGAGCATCTGGCGAGCCTCCGCGAGCCAGGCCGCGCCATCTCCCTGCACACCAAGTCCGAGTCGATCCTGCTCCTTCATAGTTGTGAACGTTGACCGCGGCATCAGATGCTCGTCGATCCGTCGGAACGATCGGCTGCCGTCGACCCAGATGTCCGCAGATCGCAGCCGATCGCGTAAAACCGCAAATGTTGCGATCTCATACAGACGCCGATCAGGCTGATCCTGCCCGAAGATGAGCTTTCGAGCGGCTTGACTGAGATGAGTGACAGGAACGCGATCCGGGAGCGTTCGTCGCCTGTCGGCACAGAGGCGTTTCAATACATCTACTGCGACAAGAAGCGGGTCGTAGCTACGCGCTGAGCGGAATGTGAACGCCTGCAGAAACGCACAGGCATATTTGTTGACGGTCGCATATTGCTCGGCCGCTAAGGTCAATGGCGACGCCTCGTTATCCTCGACCATCGACTCAAGTTCAGGCTTCATTCGGAGCAGCCGGTGCCATCCAACTTCTTGATCGAGCACCTCCAATGCATTCCGGCCGTAGTCGTTCGCCGATTGCAGGGCAGTGATCGTGTCGAGGAACATGCGCAGCGCCTTTGCGGTATCGGGCCTGCAATCCATGTGCCGTTGCTTCTTACGGTTGTTGGCCTGAGAGAATAGCCTTCCCATCAGCTTGATGAACATTGTCACAGCATCGTCGGTGAGCTTCTGGCTGAGTGTGATGACCTGCGCCACGATCAGAGCGTGTCGACGGCTGGCATTGAAGTCGTTGGCCAGCCATGCCGGTGTGGCGTTGCCCTCACGGATCATCTGATCCCAGCGACCCGATGATATGCGGACCTGCAGTTTCGGATCCATCCCCAGCGTCCGCAGATAGGCGATGCGTTCGGTCAGCCCGACCAGGTTTGAGGCACTTGGCGCATCCGGCGCTGATCGCAGCCAATGAAAGCGCGTCTGCCCGATCGTTTGGTCAACCTCCAGAAGACGGTCGAGGTCTTGCAGGCTATCAGAGGAAAAGCCTTCGATCAGCATCTTTTCCGCACGCCGACGAGCGATAGCGCGAGCCGCGATCCCCATCCGCTCAATAATGTTGGCCGCCGGGGAGCAGCGAATTTCGATTGCGGAACTCCGTCACAATGGCGCCAGCTATCGAAGCACCGGCGTCTGTTGTTGAGGCCATCTCAATTGCCGTCAGCAATGCGGCACGCCGATCTTCGGCAGTTGCGTTTCGCTTCCGTAGATAACCCAGGAGATGAGCAATGTGATTGCTGCGGGTCTCCTCACGACGGGCATACAACCTGAATGCCGGTCGAGCTTGCACCTATTTGCCCAGCAACATAGTCAAGCATCGCTTTCGGCGGAACCTCGTTGGCCAACAGTGGCCGGCCGGGATAGCGCATCAAGCAGAGTTGGATCGCAAAGCCGAGCTGATTGTGTTCGCGCCGCCGTAGCTGGATTTCCAGCAAATCGGCCGGCACAAGAGAATAGTGGCGGATCAGACTGTCTTCGTCGATCGGAATGTCGAGTAGCGTCTTTCGTTCGTGTTCTTTGAGAAGCGCACGTCGAGCCACTTTCCCACTCCACTCGAGAACGGTAGTCCAAGCCTCTGTCCAAAGCAGCCCAGCGGTACAGGAGGCAAATGACGTATCCACAGCGAACATCCGGGTGTTCACTCTCCGTTCGACCTTAGCGCAAGATTCTGAACAGCTCTTGTTCCGGCCCCATATTGGTGACGCTGCGCGGCAAGACCGGCTGGCGGGAGGTCGAGATCGGCTGCGGCTCGCCCGACGCCACCTGTCCCGTCGTCGCCCTGCAGACCTGGCTGAAGCTCGCTCGCATCGCGCACGGACCGCTGTTCCGCCGCGTCACCGGCCAAGGCAAGGCTGTTGGCTCGGAGCGGCTGAAGGACCAGGAGGTGGCCCGGTTGGTCAAGCGCGCGGCCTTGGCCGCCGGCGTGCGCGGCGATCTTCCGGAGGGCGAGCGGGAGATGAAATTTTCCGGGCACTCGCTACGCGCGGGCCTCGCCTCCTCGGCCGAGGTCGACGAACGCTACGTGCAAAAGCAGCTCGGGCATGCTTCGGCCGAGATGACCCGAAAGTATCAGCGGCGCCGCGACCAATTCCGGGTCAATCTCACCAAGGCGAGTGGCCTGTAGGAGGTCGGAGAAAAGCCCCCTCCCCTTCCCGTTTGAATCGAACAAGGGGTGCCTTTCCGTCAAAATCCCGGCATGATCGGTCTCAGCGACGGAAAATAAGCCCCGTATCGGCCGATATCGCGGGCTGCGCGAGGCGAAACGGCTTGCCCAGTGAGCTTGACGCTGCAAGCCTCGAGGAGTGTATTGGCGCGAACGCAATACCCATCGCGCGCCCTGACCTTAGCCCGAATTGGCCAACAAATCGTAAACGCAGGAGCGCGCATCGATGGAAATCAGGATCATCGACAGCCGTAACGATTTTGCGCAATGGGCAATCGATAGGTCCACCGCGATCCTGACGGATCAGGGTTCGGAACTCGCCACCGCGGCCCGCAGGGGAAACGAAGCCCAGATCGCCGAGACAGCACAGGTGCTCGGCCAGGCGATCGTCGATGCGCTGATGGAGGCGTTCGACGGTCTCGCCGGCGACGAATGAACGACCGCTTGGCCAATACGACTGGCTACGCCAACGGCAACGACGGCCGGTACGCGCGCTCTCCAAATCCATCCAGCCATCATGATTTCAGACTGCGCTGAATCCGCCTCGGCGGCATCGCGAGAGCCTCGCGCGTCCTGCGCATCTTCAAAGGCAACAAGACCGTCGGCGTCGAGCGGCTATCCGACAAGCATGTCGCTCGCCCGGCGAGTTGGCTGCGCTTGGCGGCAATCTCACCGCCTTCTGGAACCGGCACCGATCGGCCCACCAAAAATCGCCGAATGGCGCGGAACGAGCGTCTTTGCCTTCGCCCCCACCGGCCGCGGCGTCGCCAACTTCGTCCAGATCTCGTTCGGCCGCGAGATCAAATACCTGGCTGGGTCGCTCGTCTATCCCGACTACGTCCCTACAGCGCCGACGATCTGTTCGACCCGTCCTGGGTGCGGCGTGAACCTGTAACCGACCCGCCCGTCCTTGCCGGACCCGTCTACCGGCTGCGCTGCCACACGGGTGGCGGCATCATCCACATGAAGAGCTTCCTAGCGCGCCGGACCCGCATCGAAGCACAGCAGCGACAGGCGCAACGACCTGAGCTTGAGGCCCGCGTCATCCGCGAGGTCAGGCCAGAGAGCGCACTGATTCCTGGGCGCCAATCGCGACTGGGTCGATTTCGTGTCGCGCGAAAACCGGTTTCTTGCAGACTGGGACCAGTCGAGTGGATCTGTCGAACAAATTTTTTGCCCATTGGGCTTTTGACATCCACGATTTGGAGCGTCGCGGCCGGCGCGAGGTCGGTTTTATTCCGCGGCCGCCAAAATGCCCCCCGGAAGCTGCTGTTGGAAAAGGTGCTTCGATGCACCGCCTGATGGAGGGGACCGAGGCGGTCGACGCCGAGATTGGCCTGCCCTTCGCCTGGTTCTTTCTGACGACGCATCGGCACTCGTTCGATCCGGGGGTCGGTGATGCAATCGCTGAAGGCCTGCGCCAAGGACGGGTGCGTTGCGCGATCGAGACGCCGCCGTGTTGCTCGCCTGAGCCGACCGGCGCTATCTGTTCTAAAGACTGGACGGATGCACATCTGCCAAAGGCAGTAGTCGACGAAAACTGCGCGTGCGGACGCGCTCGATGCTGCGCTCCCATTCGACCAGGCGCGATTTTCTGGCCGAGATCCTCAGAGACGGGGATATCGCCACACTGCGCCGGGGAGCAGATCGTGTTTATTCAACCGTCGCTCCGACGCCACGTCAGGTGGATCCTTGATGGCAAAATGCGCGGTGTCACGTGAGTCGACTTCCAGTAGCCAAGTTGACTGCAGTCAACTGAGGACGGGCGACACCTCTGTTAACCTTTCGTTAGTATTAAATCTGTTGCCGGACCGAAAGAATCAGGGCTACATGCGGTTAGTAGGCCGTATCGGCTTTAGAAACGCATGTGCGGAAAAATTCGATGAATATGATGATCCGGGAAGAGATTGCAGAAGTCGATCTGTTAATCACGCAGCAGGCCAATGACCTCTCCGCAATGCTTCACGAGCATCGGCTCGAAATGTTCCCGCCGAATGCACAGAAAACCTTGCGACCGTTTCAGTTGTCGGAGGCTGCGCAATATCTCAATGTGACGAGCGGTTATCTCAAGAATTTGTCTCTCGAAGGCAAGGGGCCACTGCCGATGGTAACACCGTCCGGCCGCCGTTCATACACGGCCGTGCAGCTACTGGAGATGCGCCAGTATTTGGATAGAAACAGCCGGGCGGCAGCAAAGTACGTTCCGCACCGTCGAAACACGGAACACCTGCAGATAATTGCAGTCGTCAATTTCAAGGGGGGCTCCGCAAAAACGACGACGGCAGCCCACTTGGCGCAGCATCTCGCGCTAACCGGGCACCGAGTTCTAGCCATCGACCTTGACCCGCAGGCCTCGCTATCCGCCCTGCACGGCTTTCAGCCGGAGGTCGACCATAACGAATCCCTCTACGAAGCCCTACGCTATGACGACGAAAGAAAGCCGCTGTCGGCGCTAGTTCAGAAGACAAATTTCCCGGATCTCGACATCGTGCCCGCAAATCTCGAGCTGCAGGAATTCGAATACGATACCCCCCTCGCCCTCGCTCAAAAGGACGGCTCCATGGGCCGCATCTTTTTCGGACGTCTCGATGAGGCCTTGGCTGACGTTGCAGACCAGTACGATGTAGTCATCATCGATTGCCCACCTCAGCTTGGTTATTTGACACTGACCGCGCTCTCTTCCTCAACCGGCATCCTGATCACCGTGCATCCACAGATGCTTGATGTGATGTCAATGTGCCAGTTCTTGTTGATGATGGGCGAGGTCATGGGCACCCTGAAGAGGGCAGGAGCCAACATGCGGCTCGACTGGCTTCGTTACCTTGTTACCCGCTACGAGCCTACTGACGGCCCCCAGAGCCAAATGGTCGCCTTCATGCGATCGCTGTTCAAGCAGCATGTCCTCGTCAACGAGATGCTGAAAAGTACCGCGGTCTCGGATGCAGGGATAACCAAGCAGACACTCTACGAGGTCGAACGCTCCCAGTTCACACGGTCAACGTACGACCGCGCAATAGAATCGGTGCATCGCGTCAACTCCGAGATCACAGAGTTGATCCACAAGGCATGGGGGCGCTGATGTCCAGAAAGAACCTCCTCACCTCATTCACGGAACGAAAGTTGACCGCAGTCAACTCAGATCCGGGGAGTGATCTCTTCCCAGCAGCGGAGCGAAACCGCAGCCGTGGTGCTTTCGGGGCCATAACGAGATCGATAGATGAGCTCGCCGAGAAAGCGCAGGCGGCAAAGGCGATTGAATCCCGGCTCCTTGAAGGCGCTACAGTCATCGAACTCGATCCTGATATGATCGACATCTCGTTCGTTTCAGATCGCATAGGTGATGATAAAGAGACTTTTGAGGAGCTGGTAGAAGCCATCCGGCAGAGAGGGCAGGATAGCCCAATCCTAGTGCGTCCACATCCCGGCGTGATCGGCCGCTACATGACTGTATTCGGCCACCGACGCGCGCGGGCGGCTAAGGTGCTCGGGAGACTGGTGAAGGCGGTCGTCAAGGAACTGGACGATAGGGACCATGTGATAGCCCAAGGGCAGGAAAACAGCGCCCGAGCTGATCTCTCATTCATTGAGAAGGCCGCCTTTGCTGGCAACCTCGAGCGCAAAGGCTACGACCGCGAAATCATCATGGCAGCGTTATCGGTCGACAAAACCGTTGTCTCGAAGATGATTTCTGTCACTAAGGACATTCCGCCTGAAATCATCACCGCCATCGGCGCCGCCAAAAACAGCGGCCGAGACCGTTGGTACGATCTTGCAAAAAAAGTCAGGGAGGGGGGAGTTGCCGTCAAGGAGCTGATGGGCTCCGACGATTTCAAAGCAGCCACAAGCGATGAGCGATTGGAAATGCTGGCCCAACATTTGGCGGGAAAACCCCCAGGCAAGATTCCTGCATCAACTCGGAGAGAGCCGATCAAATCTTGGGCGCCGACGGATAGATCAGTTAGCGTTACCCTGAAGAAGTCCGCGAAAAAGGCCATCGTCACCCTTGAGGCCGCGGACGGGTCGCGTTTCGCTGAGTTCATCACCGGACAACTGGATGACCTCTATTTGGCGTTCCGGATGTCCACCAAGGAAGCAACGGGAGACTGAAACCGCAAAAGAAAAAGGCCCCCGAACGTCACCGTCGCGGAAGCCCTTCTCATCCTTAAGCAAGCTGAGAATCACATTTTCGCGAATCACTGTCAAGAGTCTTTGGCGTCGTTTTGGCGAGCAGATTTCTTTTGCCTAATCGAGGGTGAAAGAAAATGGAGACGGCTATTGCAACGACGCCCTTTGGGCGGCGGCCGATGTCGCTTGCCATGCTGGCAGCGCAGAACGAGTCACGTGAGATCCCCAAGGGCAGGGTCGTCGATAAATGGCAGATTTACCGCAACCTCTGCGAAGGCAAGAGCATCGTCGGCATCGGCGATCGTGCTCTGGCCGTGCTGAATGCGCTGCTATCTTTCTATCCTGACAGTGAGTTGAGTGAGGAGAACGGACTGATCGTCTTTCCCTCGAACGCTCAGCTGTCGCTCAGGGCGCACGGAATGCCCGATGCCACGCTCAGGCGGCACCTGGCGGGTCTTGTTGATGGCGGACTGATCATCCGTCGGGATAGCCCGAACGGCAAGCGTTATGCCCGCAAGGGCAGGGGAGGGGAGGTCGAGGAAGCCTTCGGCTTCTCCCTGGCGCCGCTGCTGGCCCGTGCTTACGAGTTCGAGGCTGCCGCCGAACTCGTTCGCGCCGGCAACGGGGCACTCAGGCTTATGCGCGAGCGGATCACCTTGCACCGCCGTGACATCCACAAGCTGATCGAGGCCGCTGTCGAGGAAGATGTTCCGGGCGACTGGGGAGGCCTGTGGAAGCGTTTCCGCGGCATTGTGGAGGCAATTCCGCGCCGAGCCTGCATTGCCGAGCTCGAACGGATCGTAGCCGATCTGGCCGCATTACACGACGAAGTGGATAAGCTGCTGGAAACTCATATGAAATCCATGAATCCAAGCGGCAATGACTCTCAAAACGAGCGGCAGCAATCTAATTCAAATACCGACTCTATTTTTGAATTTGAACCAGCTTTAGAGAAAAGCGGGGCGACGGCCGAGCCCAAGACGAGGACCGCAGAGCCCCCGAAAACCTATCCGCTGGGGCTTGTGCTGAAGGCCTGCCCCGAAATTGCGGATTATGCCGTCGCCGGCATCGGCAATTGGCGCGATTTCATGATTACCGCCGCCCAGGTGCGGGGCTACCTTGGCGTCTCGCCGTCGGCGTATGAGGAGGCCTGCCATGCGATGGGCCAGGAAACCGCCGCGATCGTGATTGCCTGCATCCTGCAACGCGCTCAGCACATCAATTCCGCCGGCGGATACCTGCGCGTGCTGACTGACAAGGCCAGGGCAGGGGCGTTTTCGGTCGGACCGATGCTGATGGCGGCGCTGAAGGCGAACGGCGCCACGGCGAGGATGGCGGGATGAGCACGGGGACGGTCTCATGGGTGTCGGTATGAAGCTGAAGGACCTGCATCGCGGCGCGAACGGCACTGGCGGAACTCCGCTTGTCCGGACATTTTCCAAAGGCGGTCCTGGTCAATTCGATCCCGCGCCTCGACGCGCTTATCATCGATCTGCCGGGTCGGGATCCGAGGTTCGATTTCCCGCGGTCAGTTGCCTTGGGATCATTGTGCACTTTGTGCAGGGCGCGGCCTTTGGTCTCGACATCTCCGTGCAGCGTAAGGGCGGGAGCTTGTGCACGGCGCGTTCCGCGCGAAACGGCATGCGCGCGCCGCGAGCGACCTGCACCATCATCCGGATCTATATGATCACCCGCGCCGCCCGGCCGAGCGTCCGCTCCGCGTCATTGTAATAGTTCGAAGCCTGCTGGACCGAGTGGTGCTGCGACTGCTGCATGGCGTCCGGCAGCGGAATGCCGCGGCGGGCGGTTTCGGTGAGGTAGCCCGAGCGCAGGCCGTGTGCGGAAAAGGCTTGCGGGTCGAGGCCTGCCTCAGCGATGCGGCGCTTCAGGATCAGGTTCACCGCCTGCGGCGTCAGGGCGCGTTTTTCGAGATTGCCCCAACGGTCGATGCCGCGGAACACGGCGCCTTCGCTGATGTTCGCATGCTCCAGCCACTCCCGCAGGACCCGCACCGGACGGCCGATCAGCAACACGAAGGCGTCGCTGTCGGCTTGTGTCGTCTTGGTCCGGCCGAGCCGGATCGACAGGCACGGCAGTTTTTCGCTGTCGGGAGCCTTGGGATCGGCGGGTACCGGCTCTTCCTCGACCATCTGCTCGAACCGGAGCGAAGCAATTTCGCTGCGGCGGCGGCCGCCGGAGGCAAAGGCGGTGATGAGAAGGGCGCGGTCGCGCACGTCGACGAGACGGTCGCCGGCGCAGGCTTTTAGGAGCGCGGTCAAAATGTCGGCGGTCACGGCTTTCTTGCTCTTGCGGCCGCGCGGCCGGGCGCTGGCGCGCACCGCCAGTTTTATGGCGCCGTGCAGGCCTGGCGCATTGAACTTTCCCTTCAACCCGCGCCATTTGGTCAGCGTCGACCAGCTCGACAGCCGACGGCGCACGGTGGCGGGCGCGTGCGGACCGTCGACACGCAGCAGCTTCGCCAACTTCAGCGCTACAGCCACGTCTTCCGGCATCCCATGCGCCGGGTCGGCTTCCCGTCTTACGGGATCCCAAAGATGATGGGCGACGAATTTGATCAGCAGCGCCTCCGGCGCCGGCCAGGGCAGCGCAAAACCGGTGGCGGCCAGGCACCAGGCCTCGAGGTAGCCAAGGTCGGAGGCCAGCGCCCGCAGCGAATTCTCGCCGATGCCTTCGTTAGCGAGATGGCGCAGTGTGGCGACATCGTCGTCGGTGAGGATTTCGGCCAGAAAATCGCGCCGGTCGAATGGCAGCACCGAATCCAGCGCATCGAGCGCCTCCGCGCGGCGCAGTTTTTGGTCGGGTACGGACTTTGACAGGCGAAGGTCCATGACGGCGGCTCAGAACAGATATTTTTTGTCGGCCCAGGCGAGCAGCACGGCGGCGTCTCGATCGGGCAAACGCACCCGTCCCTGGCGCAGGCCCTCAGCGATCGCATCGCCGACGTCCGGATCGACCCAGTGCCCGTGCGTCATAAAAAAGAACCAGGCGAAGGGCAGGCCCACCTCCGCGTCGATCGCCTCGGTCCGCTCCATCAGGCGGTGCACCGAAATACCGTCTTCCAACGCCAGCTTCTCGGGGGGCATTTTGAGCGGCCGCGGGATAAAACCGATCTCGCGCCGGCCACGATGCTCAAGATCGTGGATGTCGAAGGCCCAATGGTCAAAGATGCGGTGGCCGCAAGCGCTCGACCGCTCCCAGTCGGCAAAAAAGCGGTTTTCACGTGGGACAAAATCGAACCAGTCCGGATTGGCGTCTAAAAACGCGGTGTCGCGTTTGCCGTCGGGACCGACCTCGCGGATGACACGGTTCGCCAGCTCGGGACGGCCTGCCTCGCGCTGCTCGCGTTCGATACGCTTCCGGCGCGTCAAAAAACTCCTCATGTGAACGATGCCGCCGCCGGCGCGGCCGCGCAGCCGGTAGACTGGTCCTGCGAGCTGCTGCGCCTCGGCGGCGGAATCACGAGAAACCCAGGTCGGCTCGAAGAGCTGATCGGCGTTGTCGGGGCGGTAGTCGGGATCCACCACGGGTCCGGCCAAAACCTCGATCTCGCGGCCGAGCGAGAGCTGGATAAAATCGGCGACGCCCGGACCGGTCGGCGTGAAGGCAAAGGCGCTGGCGCCGCGCCATTCGGCGAATTTTTCACCGTCCTCGCGATGCCGGATCCAGAACGCAGCCAGATCGCCGTTGAGTTCGGCAAGCTCGCGCTCGATCCAGGCGCGATGATCGCCGCGGCGCGTGCCATCGGCAGCGACAACGCCGTGAGGGTTGCGCCAGTAGGGGTCGTCGATCGTCACGACGGTGAAGGCAAAGCCTGGAAACGCCTTATTGAGGGCGGGGGCGAGCTCGGCGTCGGCCGACTGCGCCTCGAGAGAGGCGAGCACGGTTTCGACGGAGGCGGGGTCGGGCAGGCGGACGGGTTTTTCTTCGCTCATGCAGGCGGCCTTTCTCGCGTGGCGGAATAGCGCCTTGCGTCATTCCCGGCCGCACGGGACGTCGCCGGCGGCCTTCTCTGGGGGCCAAAAGTGACTGATTTGCGCCGCAAAAACAATCACTATCGATAACAGGTCATTATCGATAGTTATGGTGGCACCCAGAGTGAGCCCGCAGCAAGTCCACTTAAATGGTAGATAGCTGGACTATTGCGAATCAGCTAACGTGAAATCAATGGCTTACGACGCCGCCAAGCTGCCTCTGGAAACCCTGATCGGGCCGGTTGCCCGCGCCACCGAGCTGTTGGCGCGTCTCGACGAGCGCCTGGCCCGCTCGAGCGTTCGCGACGGCTGGATCGAACGCCAGAATTTTGCCGACGCTGCAGGCGCGCTCTGGCTGGAGGGCGAACTCGTTCATGTCGAGGATCTCGTCCTGCATGATGCCCATATGGATGTCCGCACGCCGACCCACGAGCTCACACGCGCGCATGCCGTGCTTCGCGCCCGTCGCCAAATCATAGCCCGCACCCCGGACTGGGCGCTCGGCCGCGATGGCCTTCGTCACCTCGCCGGCCGTGACATGGCGGCGGCCGAAAGTGGCCGGGAAGGGGAGGGGATTTCTGTCCCGGCACCTGGCGCCGACGAGCCGATCGACGTGGACGAGCCGGATCCGTTAGCGCAAGAGTTGGCGGCAATCGACGCGGTGCTCCAACGGACCACCAAGGTGCTGGACGGTGGGGCGGTGCAAGCCCGAAAAGAAACGACCTCGCAGCCTGCTCGCCCAGCGCTTGTCTACGATCTCGACTGGGATGAGGACGCGCGTCTGGCCGAATGGCAGGACGTGCTCGCTAAGACGCGGGAACTGCCGGCGATCCTGCGCGCGGCGGTCCTGTTCGATGCCTGGTCGGAGATAGAGGTCCTGCAGCACGCTGCCTGGCTTGGACCGCTGCTGGTCGGCGCGCTACTCAGGCAGGAAGGGGTCGCGGCGGGGCATCTTGCGAGCCTCAATCTCGGCGCCAAGAACATCCCGAGGGAGCGCCGGCGCGCACGGGTTCGAAGCGACCGCGTGTTGGCGTTCGTCGACGCCATCCAGGAAGCGGCAATGGCTGGACTGAAGGAGCATGACCGACTGGTGCTGGCGAAAAGCCAGATGGAGCGACGGCTGCGCCATCGCCGAGCCAGTTCCAAGTTGCCAAACCTGGTCGAGTTGGTGCTGTCGCGTCCGGTTGTCTTCACCGGCATGATCCAAGAGACGCTAAAAGTTTCGAAGCAGGGGGCACTGAACCTGGTCGGCGAGCTCAATTTGCGCGAGATGACGGGCAGGGGAAGGTTTCGTGCGTGGGGGATCCTATGACTGCGTTTCATCGTGGCGTTAGTGTTCTAGGAAGTGTTGTATCGTATTTGGCTTTCGAACCACGTCGGAGAGGGTGAAGAGTTGGAAATAACGCAAGACGCGTGGACTGTCGGCAGCGCTTACCGAGTTGTTGGTCGATCGTTTGGAGGCTACCGATAGTCGCGCCTCGGTCTTCAGGCGCCCTTCCGAAGTCTGTGAGTGGGCGACAAGGTCCGAAACGATAATGAACAATGCTCTGTATCCGAGTCAGTGGCTGCTGCTAAATTAGTGGCGCGAATCATTCCTTCGTCTACAACTTTGCCAAAATCTTGGGGGACGGCGCGTGTCGGAAACGCCATCTATACATGCGTGGGTTCGGTTTCTCAGGAACTACGGGCCGATCCCCACCAATGACAATATGTATGACGAGACGATCCAGCGCGCGTTGCGACGTCACAAGATCCGACCGATCACACTCCCCGCGCCACTTCGGGACGAGCTCGTTGAAAACTTTCGCGGCCCTTCCCCAGTGTCATACATCATCACCGGCACAGCCGGCGATGGAAAAACATATCATTGCCGAGAGGTCTGGATCGAGCTCGGCGGCGATTCGAACCTCTGGAACCAGGGCGACAAGGTTCAGCGTCTGGATCTTGGCGAGGGCCGCTCACTTGTCGTCGTCAAAGATTTGAGCGAACTGCGCGATGATGAAAGCGCATTGCTGATCGCTGAATTTTCGGCCGACATCGCGGACCCGGCCGCCGCAACATCCTACCTCCTTGCTGCCAATCACGGGCAGCTCCTCGAGAAATTCAAATCCGCGCCGAAAACGCCGGAGATCGAACGGGCGAGCCAGGTTGTCGAAGACCTCTTGGTGACGGGCGTGACGAACGACCCGGGAATTCTTCTCGAATTGAGAGATCTCAGCCGATCCCCGGCGGCTCAGATGATAACGGCGATCATCGAGGCGATAACCGAGCATGAAGGGTGGCAGGGGTGCGACGGCTGCTCCGCGCGCAGCGACGGCGCAATCTGTCCCATCTTCGAAAATCGCCGACGTCTCATGGGCGTCGGCGAAGATGATCCGTTCAAAAAGCGACTCGCGGCGATCATTGAACTCAGCGAGCGCAACGGAAGCCATTTTCCCGTGCGTCAACTTTTGGCATTGATCGCCAACAGTCTCCTCGGTCATCCCGACGCGCGGGACGGATTGATGACATGCGCCGACGTGCCTGCGTTGCAGGACGCCGGACATCTCGATCTTGCGAGCATCTACCGCAACATTTTTGGCGAGAACTTGAAGCCGAGCAGGGCGGAGAAGACAGAGCTTTTCCGTAAGCTGAATGCATTCGGCATCGGCGCTGAGACGAGCAACCGGGTTGATAATCTGCTCGTCTATGGCGCTGACGATCCGGCCTATAAGGCCGACTACGATGAACTTGTCGTCTCGGATCCCGTGTATGGAGCGACGGCCGCGTTCACCAGTGCTCAACGCACTTACCTCGAGGGCGCTGATCCTAATGAACGCAACGCTTTCCTCGGAGCGCTTCGGGCCCAACGGCAGCGCCTGTTCTTTACGATGCCGGAGTCCAAGATCGACGAGTACGATCTCTGGGACCTTAGCGTGTTTCGTTACGCTGGCTTATACCTCGAAACGGCACAGAAAATCGCCGCCGGACAGGTAGCGCCCCGGCAGGCGGTCAGCATGATCGTCCGCGGTCTCAATCGTATCTTCACCGGGATGTTGGTTCAGAACCAGGATGAGCTCGTGCTTGCGACGTCTGGCAGCTTTTCGCAGTCGAAGCGCAGTCCGCTGCTCGACGAAATCATCTCGGTGCCTCGCGCAAGCGGCGAAGAGGTCAGCATTGTCCCGGACAAAGGAGGCCGAAACTTCGGAGTCTCGGTCAAGCTGGTGCGAGGCATCGAAATTCCTCCCGTGTTCCTGGCATTGTCTCCGACTAGGTTCGAGTTTCTCGGGCGCGTCGCCGAGGGTGCCCTGCCCAGCAGTTTTTCGCTTGAGTGCCACGAAGATCTACTGGCCTTCAAAGCGCGGCTGCTGCGGGAGACCGAGAACCGCCGCAAGCTCGATGGCGATGATGTAACGGCCGACGGCGAACTCGTTCTGCGGTTTATCGACATCAACTCCGATGGCCGCGCTCAGCCGCGACGCGTGATCGTGCGAGTATGACAATGGAATTTCTTGATCGCCCCACCCAGTTTGAAGAACGCACCGGGCCTGCATATTGGATCGACGAAGCAATCTGGGGACACCGCCTTCATGACGAGCAGTCACCCTGGCTGACCTTTCTCGAGTTTCTGACGGTGCTTCTGTCGGAGCACCGTGAAGGCCGGGCACTGAGCGAGGGAATCTATAACAGCCTCTCATATAAGCCCCAGCTTCAGCTGCGCCTGCGCAACCTCGTGTTCAACAATCCCCATGTTATGACGGTTCGGGCCGAAGCGGGGTCAGACGACGCGGCATGGTCGCTTTGGCTCGATAAGATGGCGGAAACCGCCGGCGGCATCGACAAGCCTGATTTCAGATATCTACGCGATCGCTTCGAAACTTTCGATGATTTCGCGGCTGTCTTGAACTTCCTCCAGGGCTCGGCGATTGAAGGGTCGAGCAACAAACGGTGGAGCTCTAAATTCGTCTTCCCGTTTGGGCCGCATTCTCTGTTCGAAGACGTCAACGTCAAACCGAATGGCAGCGTCTCGAACGATCGACGCTTTTTCGCCCGCACAGGCGAAATCCTCTACCTCATGTTAAGCAGGAGCAAGCACGCTGACGAGCTTCGCATATTGCTCACATCCCGTTTTCTGGATCAACCGGCGCCGTATGATGCGATGGCGCTCGCGCTCCAGGGGGATGTCCAGCTCGCCAAGGCAGAACGTGGGGGCGCCTATCTGCCGTGTTCGCAGCACCTTGTCTTCGATCGGATGGCGGAAGATTGGCTTTCGATCCTGAAGTTGCCGATTCCGGGCCATGACGCTATTCCGCACCTTGTAACCACTGCTGGCCTCAATCTGCTTCTTTATCAACTCGATCGGGCAAGAGAGCTGCTTGATCAATCTCCCGTCGAGCTCGTTTGCGAAATCGTCTCGCCCAAAAAGTCCGTTGTGCGGGATCTGTCGGCCGACTCTTATCAACACAACAATATGCTGCCGCAACTCGCAATCGAGCGCTTTATCATGCGCATTGCCGAGACGCCGGCCTGGACGGCCGCCGTTGCATCTGACGAACCCCTCTTGAGGGCCAGTGACCTGATGCAACGCGAGTTCGGATGGCCAGACGGGGACGAAGACGAGACTGTCGGCGATCCGAAGCAGCTGCTTGACGAGCTGCTCAGGAAGGCAACCACCCGTCACAAACAGCACGTGGGCAAAATTCATGCGACATGGTCGCGGGCAATCGGATTGTCGTCACGTCGATCGAGCCGGCGCGTGCGGTATGCACCAACCGATCGGTTGCTGAAGACCCTCGTCGTGGCCTGCGTGGACAACAGGCTTGAGTTTAAAGACTTCCTGGTGCGCTTACATCAGCGGTATGGAATCGTCATCGGAGATGCGCAGGCACGACCGTTTGTCGATGCCGGGACCGCAGATCAGGAAGACTTTTCGGACAATGCGCATCGCCTCGAAGAGCGATTGGCAAGCCTGGGTCTTCTCAGACGCCTATCCGACAGCTGCGCCTATGTCGAAAACCCATTCCAGAGAGCGAGAGCCGAGTGAACCCCTCTGATCTCATTGGCGCCGCCGGCGCGACATCGATCCGTTTGCGTCTTGACGCGCTGTCGCCGGAAGATGGCATGGCGCGATATCTTCTCGATCGTCTGACCGGCGAGCAGGTTGCTGCGATCACCCAGGCCTTGCTCACGGATACGAAAGCGACAGAGCTTCTGAACATTGCGCTGCCGCGCAGCCTGGTTTCACCTTTCGGACTTCCGGACAGCGTGATGACGGACGAGCGGATGGTGGCGATCCGGCACGCCGACTACAACCGTCCCGCACTTCTTTTTGCCAACACAGACGAAGACCAAGGTGCCTCCCTCGGGGATGTGACCCTGATAGGCGCCAAACAGCTGACGGAAGAGCCGGGACCTTGGGTCGAGGCCGCTGCCGTCGGCCTTGGTCTGAGCGAGAGCCAGATCGCGACCTGGATGGCTGCGTTGAAGGGGCTGACCGCGGCCGATGACTGGACGCTCCACCAGATTGCAACCTATGTCGCCATGACCCGGACGCGTATCGAAACCGATGCGGTACCGGTCACGGATGCCCTCGGATGGGCATTGCCGGCGTTGCGCCTGCCGCGCGACAGCGGTTACTTTTTGGGGCTTGGCGAACGCGATCGCGAAGTCCCGCGTCGGTGGAAAAAGCTGTTCGAAAAGCTCGTCGCCGAGCGCAAACCGTTGATGGTCAAGCAGCGTCCCAATCGCCAGCTTATCGAAAATGAAGAGCTGAGAGAGCAGTTCTCGGAGGTGCGGGACGATATCCCGGCGGTGGTTCATCCCGCCATCGATGCTTTCATTGAGGCCGCGCCAGGTTGGGGCCCAGAAGCAGAAGCGCTCAGCCTCTTCGAATGGGAGGCTGAGAGCGTTCTTCAGCTGTTTTCCGGGATTAAGCTGAAGAAAACCTCGCTCGCGCAAGAGACAATCAATTTCTTCGAGTTCACGTTTCCCGACCGATTGAGCCCAGCCGACAACGAATACCTTCGCGTTCTTAAGGGGCGGTCGCTGAAGGAGACGCGGGAGGACGATCGTGAGTTTTTCGAGGCTCACAGGGATGATCTCGCGCAAGACAAGGCTCTCAGGGTCAAGTGGGAGCGCTTCGTCTTCGGTCGCCCGATCGAATGCACAGATTTCCTTGGAGGCCTGTTGCGAGTCATTGAACGTCTGTTTGGCCAGGTGAACCTCGGAGGTGGACCCCGGAAATTGAGCATTAAGTCGGCCAGGCGATCGCGTAACCAGTGGCTCGACCTCAATGCTGACGTTGGCCTGTATTTCGGCCTGCGCTACAGAGGGTTGCCGGCGCTTTTCGGTGCAGCCGTCGAATGGGACGTGAGTCATCTCTTTGGCTACGAAGAACTGCTCGATCGCGCGAAAGCACGTCAAAAAAAGTACCGCCGAAATGAATCGACGGCACGAAGTGCCTTGCAGATCAAATTCGATGTGGCGCTAACAGCCGGACGGGAGCGGGCAACCGTTCAGCTCGTGTGGACCGGCCAGCCAGCAGCCATCGGTCTGGAGCTGCCAAAAGATCTCGGCCGCCTCATCAAGCGCCCGTTCGGACGCAGCAGCGTTGCCCGTCTATCGGTTAGTCGAAAGGGTGCCCTCCAGTCGGTATCTCTCAACGATACGGGAACGCTGCAACCAGCCTTCGGGCAGGATGCTGGAACGCTCATCCCGCGCACGAGCACCGGCATTGACCTTGCGAAGCTGTTCCCAAAACTCTTGAAGGAGGCAAGGGAGGCAGGCCGGATCACCCAGGCGGGCGCTGACGACATTGCTGCGGCGTGGAAACAATTCGTCGCCTTGTATACCGACGCACTCACATTCCTGCAGTCGTCCGGGTACGCGTCTGCCACCCTCATCGCGCAGGCTGACGCCTACGGCGCCCTGCTGAACAGTTTGGCTAAGAATGCCATAGGTGATCTTAACCGCCGCGATATCTGGGAGCCGGTGCTGCGGATCGGGACGATCGAAGTACTGGGGAGCGCGCCGTCAGCCATTGTCGCGCCTTGGCACCCGCTGCGCTTGGCTGGTGTCGTGGCTAAAATGCGATCGGTGGCTGGCTTGGCCGACTATCTCTTGTCGGATGTCGATGTGAACTTCGGCGACTCGCGTCTGTTTTTCAGCGATCTCCGCGACGAACTCAGCCATCCTCTCTATCCTGAAGTGGCCGTCGGCTATGACGGCAGCGAACCTGTCCTGCTCACGGAAACAAGCACGGTCAACGACTACAGTCTGGTCGAGCGGCCAGTCCGTGATCCGTCTGAGGCAACCACGGACGTTGACCCGTCGGAGGCCGCAAGACAGATCCGCGCGCTGCTTGAACGCTATCTCGACCTGCAGCCGCACGAGCGGTCAAATCTCAGCATCATGCTCTACAATTGCGATGCGGCCGGCTTGCCGCTCGCAACCGTGAGCGCGCTGAGTTCGGTGCAGGACCAGGAAGAGGTCCATTGCAATGTGCTGGTCCGCCATCGCGACCGTGCCCGGTTGTCTGGAGTCTACACCGAGCTGCTTGAACGATCGGAAAACGATCCCGATGCAGTTGTGGTCAGCGAGACATCGCGGAATTTCATGTCGAAGCTGCGTATCGGCGTCATGCTCGACGTTGCGGGCGGATCAAAGTCGGGCGGAGCACGCGAGATAGACGTAGCGTTCCTGCACGACGTTGTGTCCCGTCAAGCGCGTGAACAGTGGTTTCCGGTTCCGGCTTTGCAGGATAATCCTTCGTTGCTGGAGCACGTACCGGCCCGCTGGTCGTACCGGCGGGTCACCGCCGAAGACGAACTCAAGGCGACGAGCTACCTGACGTGCCCGCGTCAGCCAGATGCTGGTTGGGCGTATATCGACGCCGTCGCGAACGTTGTTCGGCGCCAGTCGCATGGTCCAGACGAGCACTATCTGCCAGCCCGCCAGATCTCTTTCCAGGATGGTGGCCTGAAGGGGATGTTCGACGAGGTGCATAAACTGGCGGAGTGGGTCGCCACCTATGACGATCTTCTCGACAAGCGGCAGCTTGCTGCCCAAGGGATCAACGTGATCCGGTATCGTCGCCAACGCACCCACGGCCGCAACATGGTCGTATCGTCGACATCGGAGCTGCGAATACTTCACGTGCTGGTCAAGCGGCGGCTTGCGGAACTGTCCTTGGGTCTTGACGACGACCGCCTTGCAGGTCTCGCCCGGCGAATGATCGAAGACGCCAATGCCATATCGGGCGATATTGTTTTGCGTGCAGCCAAACGGGGCGTCTCGGCCGGCGAGCTGATCGGTTTGGTGCTGAGCCGGGCCCTGGTCGAAGAGGAGCTTGGTGAGCGCGCAGCCGTTGCCTGGTTCCTCCTTGATGATTATGCGGAATGGCTTGGGCAAAAGGAAGAGGGCATCGCCGACATCCTTGGCATCAGCCTCTCGACAGGCGAGGATGGTCTTCCAAAGCTCAGGGCAATCGTCACCGAAGCGAAATACGTCGACCAATCCGGTTTGGCTGAGGCGAGCCGCAAGTCACGCAGCCAGTTGCGACAGACGGTCGCCCGTATCGATGACGCCCTGTTTGGCGATCCCGGACGCCTCGATCGCGACCTCTGGCTTTCCCGGATCTCCGATTTGCTGCTGGACGGGACAGCAGCCTTGGGTCAGGCAAATCTTCTCGAACGCGTTCGTGACGGCATTCGCCGCGGTGCTGTCCCGATCGATTTGCGCGGCTACTCGCATATTTTCGTTTCCGGCCCCGCGACGGACGGCAGTTCGTCGGGAGAGCAAGATGAGTTGCCGGAAATCCAGATGGGCCTTCAGGAAACCTTTACGCGCGAGGGGCTTCGCAAACTGATCAAGGCTTACGAGGCCAAACAGAGCCTAACCGAACTTCGCGCCCAGCTCGGCGAAAAGCACACGTGGAACTCGGTCAGCTATCGCCATCCGGCGCCGCGGGTGGATTGGACCAAGGCCATCAAAGAAGAGCATTCGATTGCTGTAATCGAACAGCCCATCAGCCACGACTATGATCAGGATGACGACGAGGGCGATCCCGAAGGCGGAATCGTTATCGAGGCCGTGGAACCGGGCACAAACGGTAATGGATCGGTCGCCGCGAGCGGCGATAGCGGCGGCCTGTCCAGCGGGGAAATCGCCCCCGCCTCAGTCGCGACCCAAAGCAAAGACGAAGACGAGTCTACCATCTCTGGATCGACTTTGACGAACATGCAACCGCGTGCTCCAGCCCTGCCGCGTACCGAAACGACTGCTCCGACGCCCGACAAATTTTCGCGCGCCGGCGTCGACCTCGGCATTGCCGCCCTAGTCGAAGCTCGCGCACAGAAAGCGCGCGAAAACTCAGCGGACGAACGTGAATGGTTGGACAGCACCGCACAAAAGCTGCGCTCCGCCCTGCTCGGCTACAATCTCCAGGCCAAGATCGTGGGGACGCGCCTGACCCCAAACGCCGCGCTGATCCGTTTCATGGGGTCGGATCGTCTGCGCGTTGAAGACATCGAAGCGAAACAATCATCCCTTCTGACGACGCATGGGCTTAGGCTGATCTCGATTTCGCCATTGCCGGGCGAGATCGTCGTCGGCGTAGCGCGGCCGCAGCGACAGGTCGTTTCTCTTTGGGATGTTTGGGGCCGACGGGAAATTAACCGCAATGCCGCGGGCGTCAATACTTCCTTCGTGTTAGGCCTGAAGGAACTCGACGGCGATATCCTCTATCTGAACCTTGGTGGCCCATTCGCCGGCGGTCAACAGCATGAGCCCCACACCCTTGTTGCGGGCGCAACGGGGTCGGGGAAATCCGTGCTGATCCAAGCGCTCCTCCTCGATATCGCTGCGACCAATTCCAGTGATCTGGCACACATTCACCTGATCGACCCGAAGATGGGTGTCGACTATGCGGCAATCGAGCGGCTGCCGCATCTGCAGGGCGGGGTGATTGTCGACCAGGCGCGGGCGGTTGAGGTCATGGAGGGGCTCGTCACAGAGATGGAGCGCCGCTATGAGCTGTTCCGGTCCAAGGGGGCTCGCGACATTCGAGCGTTCAATTCGAAAGTCGGACTTTCCGAGCGGCTTCCATACGTCTTCCTGATCCATGACGAATTTGCGGAATGGATGCTGACCGAGGATTACAAGTCCGCGGTGACATCCAATGTTTCGCGCTTGGGCGTGAAGGCACGCGCCGCCGGCATGCATCTGATCTTCGCGGCGCAACGGCCCGATGCTAATGTCATGCCAATGCAGCTACGCGACAACCTCGGCAACAGATTGATCCTGAAGGTTGCGAGCGTCGGAACATCCGAAATCGCACTTGGCGTGAAGGGAGCGGAACAGCTTTTAGGGCTCGGCCACCTTGCGGCAAGGCTGAGTGGCGAGCCGGCGATCATTTACGCCCAAGCGCCGTTCTTGTCCGATGATGATATCGACGCTGCGGTGGACGCCATTATAAGTTCTGACAAGGATAACGTTTCGTCGCCACTGAAGCGATAACCAGCCGTGCAATGTCGGTCTGGACACTTCGAGGTCGATCTTGGTGCTTAGAGGGTGGCTGATCCGAAAGCATGGTTCTACACATCCAGCTATTCGTGTTCACGGATCACCAAAGTGACACTACTTGGAAGTAACGAATGAACGGCGCTTCGCGAACACGATATATGGTCTTCATTTGGATGTTGAAGGGGTGCCATTAATGGGTCACACAAACTGGAGCACGCTTATACGGCAGATCAGAAAACATCGATCAGAGGCAGCTCAGTTTTTTAAACCTGTCTGTGTAATCGCGATGATCGACTTGGCTGATGAAGGGCGTATCGAGCCGGCCGAAATAGATGCAAAATTAGTTTGCGACCGCTTTTCTGACTACGTTTCGCCCTTCTACCCAGATCGGGGGAAGGACGGTTACAAGCCTCTCTGGCATCTAACAAATGATCGGCTCTGGACCTTTTTCTGTAACGGCAAATCGCTCGGGTCTTCCGACTTTTCTCATGGGGCTCCGGCATCTAAGGCCAAATTGCTCGCAAAAGTTGACCATTTGGAGATTGGTAAAGATTATATCGATATTTGGAAATCTGAAGCCGAGAGAAAGACTCTTCGGCTGTTTATGTTGGCGATACTTAATGAAAGCGACAGTGACAGTCGCAACCTGATCCCACCACTGTTTAATAAAATCAATCTGCTTGAGAAGGAGTTGTGGCCCAGCGCAGAACATCTGAGGACAGTCTTCTCTAATCTAACGGGTCAAGGCGATCTTTTCGAGGCGGCGTCAGTGGACGCGTCGCCCAGTTCGTCAGCCGATAGGTCAAGCTCTTTTGAGCCAGCCCATGAGATTGATGCGATTGATCATGTTCCTACACCGATTGCTTATGGTTGGGTCGCAAACAAAATTGCTGTCGTTGAAAATTCGGCGAACAGGCCGATTTTTCCCTTTGCGACATCTCGGCGCAATCATGCTCCTCGTCTGGAGGCGTGCAGGGTAAAGTCCCAAGACTTGATCTTGAAGCTGAAAGAGCAGGTGTGGCAAGTTAGGAATGACTATAAAAGCGAGCTGGAGTCCTACATCAGGTGGCTGCCAACTGAAGATGATCCGGGAAATATACTGTTGGCTGACGGGGCAGCTAGAATAATTAGGTACATGTTTTTCGCCGAGCGGGAGATCTTACCATTTGCTTTCGCTGCGTCGCTAAAAATTCTTCTGGAGCAACACATCGCGCTCCGTGCGTTTTACCCGGAAGTCGAGGACTTTTACAGATCAGTACGGTCAGGTCACATCGATTCCCCACTTCCGATTGATGCAGTTTACGACATTATCGGTGTTATCGATGCTCAAACGCCAGCAATATTTGACGAAGGAGTTTCCGATGCGATCAAGGAAGCATCATCCCCTGAGCTTCTGATTGCCAAGGTTGAGAATGACGCCACCGATGGTCATATCGCTCCACCAATTGATCCTCTAGGGGAGTTAGATCCTAGCAAAGCACACGATTTCCAGACTGCTGGCTGGGTCAATAATCTATGGAAAATCTTCAACGCGGGAGCCGCCGTATATGCTTCGGTCGAACCGTGGATAAAAACATATCAGGCGTTGATTGCTCCGGTTACCGCGGTATTGAAGTGGTTGCGGGACTTCCTTTCTTAAGTATTATAATTTCGCAATTCTGCCTTTCGGCCCCATGTGGCTGACAAGACGCAGGACTACTTATTTGTGGCAGACGACGCAGCTAGCTGCTGCCTCGTCGAGCCCGTAGACGTCGTCGATCGTCTCCGAGGTTCTGCCAGATAGCGGATTGATCCGCCGGCCGCGTCGCAATCGCTCCCGGCGTTTCTCGTAATCCGCCTTGATCTGTTCGACCCGTGCGGGCGAGATCAGATCCGTCAGGCTTTCGCCTTGGCTCCACGTGAATGGCGAGCCGTCTCGTAATGCGGTCTTTTCGTAGTCGACGGCCTCTGCAAAGCGATCCGGATGATGTTCGGCGAGCCGAACCCATTCGATCTTCTGCTGGTAAAAGCAGAATGTGCAGCCAGACCGGGAACGCCATTGATAGTAAGCTGGCTCGCCGACGTCGGACTGCTCGAGTATTTCGATGACGCCGGTACGATCGACCCCTGCTTCACGAAGGGGAAGACGGACCCGCATGTTGGGGTGTGTGGCTTGATAACCCTCGCGGCTTGGCTCATCCGCGCGGATGGCGACGTAGGAGTGGACAATCGTCCCGCTTTCCAGATCCTTTTGCAGCCAATGCTCCAGAGGACGGAGTTTCAGCTGTCGCGTGCACCACCGGGTGCGAGGCGAGGGGAGAAAATTGCCATATTCGTCCAACCAGAAATCAAAGTCGCGATCGGGATTAAGCCGCTGGATCGGCCTACCCAGGAAGCCTTCGAGCTTATCAAGGAAGCTATAGACCTCAGGCAGTTCCTTACCGGTGTCTGTGAAGAAATACTCGATCGGCAGCTCTGGATGATGCTGTCGCATGTAAACGGAGAGCGCCGCGCTGTCGCGCCCGCCCGATAGACCGAGGATATGACGTTCCCCACTCATTGCCTGCCAACCTCGTCTTCGCCATCGGCTGCCATCATGGCGACTGCACGCGCCAGTGCAGCAAGCTGCAGTCGGCCACTCTTGTTTTCTGATCTGAGCGACGCCACAAGACGATCGGCGATCCCTGCTGCAGCTACCTTCTCGCTTTCGCTTAGTTCGAAACTACGCATCAAGGGCGGCGTCTTGGGATCGAGGCCGACGACAAGTGCAAGGGCCTCGGTCTGGGAGCGTCGATCCCGCACGATCGCCAGAGCCTCAAGCTCCCGGAAACGGCGCCCGTATCGCGCAATTTCCGTCAAAGCTTCCTGCCGGTCTCTGTCCGACCAGTTTCGGGCGGGGCGATGCAACAAAACGCTGACCGTGCTCTCGATGTCGCCTTTGCCGAGCTCCATCGCTGCGACGCGATCTGCAAAGGCGTCGAAATTGTAATCGTTCGTCAGGCCTTTGAGCACCGATGCGCGTTCCGCAATTCCAGCGAAACTCAGGGCATCGATGCCGAGCGCCTTTGCAAGTGCCAGACGCAACTCCTCGAGCAGCGCCGGATAGCTCGCTTCAGCCGCTTCAAGGGCATGGTAGACGGTCTCCGGGGCAAGCTTTTCGCCGAGAGCAGCCGGAAGATCGTCAAACAGCAGTCGCTCGGGATCGTCTGCCTTCACCACCACCGCGCGGATTTTCACCGCCAAAGGATCAAGGGTGGTCGTACGCTTTGCGAACTGTGAGAGCTCTTCAAAGCGCTGAAAGAGTGCTGCGGCGACAGGCAATGACGCTCCGTGATGGTCGACGCCGAGCAGCTGCGCGAGCCCACTGAGAAACGCGGTTTCGCGCACGGACCGGTCGATCCGCCTCAAACGGAAGAGACCAGGCTTCTGCAGAAGCTTGTCGACGACGACGTCATCGATTGCTGTTTGATACACTCCGTCGATATAGACGGCGACGCTCTCGCGCTTGGCAAGCATGTAGGCAAGCGCCAGCACCGGCATGACGCCGGCCTTGATGCCATAGGGCGGCCGAGCCCACTCCGCATAGACGGCATCGAGAGGCTTTTCGCCGGCAAGGTCGATTACATCCCACGCAGGGCGGAGCGATGTTCCTTCTTGGGTATCGTCCGGTTCCGAAAAGCCAAACATGCCGGCCTTGATCTCTTTGTGCAATCCGAATGGTCGAAGCAAGGTAAGATAGAGGCCGAGCTCGGCGGGATACTGGGTCATTCCCAGCTGCTCATCTGCATACGAGTTGACCATTGCGTGAGCCAGCTCGCGCAAAGCCGCCATCGAATTCGATGACGGTTTGTCTCGCTGCAGCAACTCGCTCTTGATAATCGGCGCCTTGGAGAAACCGGCGTCGGCCAGCGCACTTGCAACGACCGTTAGCGGTGCGCGAATGGCTTGGCTCGGCTGAGGCGCCAGGTACCAGCTTGCGTTCTCAAACGCCGTCTCGAGCGCCCGATGAAGCTCATCGATGCAGTGGGATTGTCTCGCGGCAATCTCCCGCCTCGCTATCCGGTCGCCCTCTAGCTGGGGGTGCTCCCGGAAAACGCGTTCGACCGCCAACAACTCTGCGGCCGTTGACCGGAGGGCAAAGCTGTCATTTGCCCCGCCTAGGGCGATCACACGCTCCTTAGTCGCCAGCGCTTTGGCGGCTTTCTGCGCCAGTTGATTGACTGATTTCGTCGTCAAAGAACCGTCGCCGAGGAGCAATAGCAAAAGGCCGCTGCCATGAAGAGCGCGGGCCAAAATGCCGCTCGTCAAAGACTCGATCGTATCGTTCGGGCCGACGACCTGCAGCGCTATCTCAAAAGTCCTGAGCGCGCCTTTCTGGAAATAATGCCGTTTGGCCGTGGCAAAGCCGAGGCCGACGCGGCGCGGAATGTCGGCGAGCTCAGGTGAATCCGCCGGTTGGATAGCCCGGCCAATGGCTTCCTCAAGATCGAAGTCGCTGCCGGCAAAAAGGGCATATCCGCCAAGGCGTGGCTGCCGGATCAGAATAGCCCAATCGACGAGATCCTTGATTGCTCCGCTGATCGCTTTCATCGCGAAGCCGGGTACCGACGCGCTCAAAAAGTCGTCTGCGAGCACGACGCCAGACCCGTTGCGGAAAAACTCGATGATCGCGGCCGCTTTCGTCAATGCGACGTGCAGACTAGTTCCTTTGACACCGGCCCGCTCGATCGCCTCGAATGCGAGGCTGAAGCGATTACCGTCCACACCCGCGGTAAGGGCCATTCCGAAGTTCGCCGCAAGATAGTCCCAGAGCATCGCGGGGTCGTAGGTCCCGCCCTCAAGATCGGTCGTCTCCAGAAACTCCTTGAAGCCGGAGGGCTCAGCCGAACTCAAGAAGCCAAAGACGCTTCGTTCATTTTGGGCGAAGCGCGCTCTTGAGATCGGTCCGAGCAGAAGTGCGCTCACCGGGTTAAGAGGCCATGTCTCAGCAAGCGCGTCCGCCAGAACGTCAACGTCCGTCGGACGGCGCTTGGCGACCGCTTCAGCAACGGTGCGGGCGCAGGACGCATCGTTATCAGCGCGCTCAGCGGCGATGGCCCTGCCAAGCAGCGCAACGGTTTCGTCTGCGCCCGAAAGGAACGCGATGTCCTGGTAACGGCCCTGAACCTTACGCCATTCCTGGCGCGCGTCGCGCGCAGCACGCGCCGTGTATTGGTCGAACGATTGGTGCAGAATGCCAATAACGACCAAGCGGCCATTGCTGCGCGAGGCATGCTCAGCGAGGTCCTGAAGCAGATGGACGTCGCCACCCTCGAGCGCTTCGTGCTCAAGAAGCTTGCCGAGTTCGTCGAGAATGAGGAGGGTTCCGCTCGATGCGCCTTCGCCACCCGCGATCAAAGCTTTGATAAGGCGATCATCGCTTGCTGCAAACTGTGACGCGGTATTCGGCGACCAACCAAGCGCGTTGCGTGCGGCTTCAACGATTGCGTCCCGGAGCCGTGTCCGGCTTCCGGTAACGGCGACGACGTTCCAGGGGCCGCGAGTTTCCGGGAACGCCTGGTTGAACAGGGTCGAAAGAGGCTCACCAGCAATATCTCGAGCAATTTTCCGGTTCTTCTTCGTGCCGGCCACGAGGTTCGCAAGCAGCAAGGCAGCGCTCGACTTGCCACCGCCATAAGGACCGGTCCAAGTGTAAGCGCCTTGATGGTGGTCGCGCTGGCTCTCACCAAGGGTACGCAGAGATTTCGCGACGCTTGCCTGCAAAACGTATCCGACCAAGGGCGGCGTGCCGTTCAGGTCCGCGTCGAGCCGCGCCGATCGCGCGAAACGGCGATCAATGGAAACTATACTGGCAAGCTTGCTCATGCTGCGATCTGACGGTCGGGTTTGCGTGGGTAGGCGAGAGAAAGAACCCTCGTCGGATCGAACTCGGACGAGCGCTGGATCTGGCGAAGACCGGCCGTGTCGACCCATTGCCAAGCACCTGCGGTCAGATCATCAAGCCGCATCAGCCGAGAAACCACGCTGTCTTCGTCGAGTTTGAAAACGCGGCCTGGCGAGCCTGCTCCATAACAAATCTGTTCAGCCGTCAAAGTGGTCGAACCGCCGGAGCGTTCCCAGAACTGACCAAGCGCGTAAGCGAATACGGCGTCATGGAGGCCTGGCTTGGGACCGCGAACGAACTCGTACCAGCCGCCAAGCCGAGCTTCCCGGATCAATGCTAGCTCGGCTAACAGAGGCTCTGCTGCGTCTTCATTGAGAGTATCCGCGCGCCGCACATAGCTGCGCAAGAAAACCTCGACATCGCGCTTGAGTGTTCCACGCGTTGCCCTCCATCCGTTGCTCTCGACCAAGGCCATGAGCTGGTCGAGCAACATCGCCGGATCAAACTCGATCGCATTGAGCAAATTGAAGGCGTAGTAGGCAGTTGTCGTCATCGCCGGCGTGCTGGCCATATGCCAATGAGCAAGCCAAATCGTTGATGATTGCTCGAGGTAGGGATCGAGGCCATCGTCGGAGAGAATGGCGTGACCAAGCCCGGTTGGTGCAATCATGCGATCATCTTCGGCGAAGAAACCCGAAGCGAGCGCCCAATAGCGCATCGACACGGCCATATTGCGTCCGACGCCAAATCGGGTTATTGCATCTTGTTCCTGAAATGTTCTCGAATCGGCTCCGCCGCCGATTGCATCGAAGGCCTTCTTCAACCATAGCAGTCGGAGCGGGAACGTTTCATGTCCCGCAAACTGCACTCTCGAATCGATCTTTATCGTAGCGCGTCCCATGAAGGGGACCTTACTGGTGAAGCTCTCCAGTTTCAAGGCGAGACAGCGCGGCTGCTTCAACAATGTGGTTGGCGGCTCTCAGTATCTCGTCAGAATTCTGGTAGCGATTACAGAAAATCCGAATAACGCCGCGAGCGTCTATTTCCGAAAGGCCAATAGATTCAAGAACATGAGAAGTCTTGATTTGCCCTGAGGTGCATGCTGAGCCCGTTGAAAGCGATACGTGGCGTGCGATGCGGGCGCAGAGCTCGTCCGCATCGATGCCGAACAGCTGGATGGACGCCGTGCCTGGGACCGTTGGCGCATTGCCGCTGACCCTTCGGAGACGAAGCTGCCGTTGTTCAAGCGTCTCAAGCAAACGGTCGATCAACCCGGAGCAGTGCTCTTGGTCGGATAAAAGCCGGTGGCTTGCAACTCGAGCTGCCGCACCGAAGCCTGCAATCAATGCGACCGGTTCTGTTCCCGGCCTCAGGCCGCTTTGCTGGCCGCCACCCAAAGTCAATGGAACCGGCTTTGGCGCGGATGCGGCAACATACAAGGCGCCTATGCCCATCGGGCCATAGCATTTGTGGGCCGAAAGGGTGAGGTAGTCGACATTAAGCTCAACGACGTCGACATCGATCTTGCCCGCAGCCTGCGCAGCATCGCTATGGAAAAGCGCGCCGCCCTCATGTGCCATGGCGGCAGCTTCCTTGACCGGCTGAATGACGCCGGTCTCGTTGTTGACCATCATCACGGATGCAAGCAGGAGATCTTGGTCGACGAGCCTCGCAAATTCAGCGAGATCAAGCTGACCGCGATGATCGACGGGAGCGATGCTGATTTCAAATCCTTCAGCCTGCAAGGCATGTGCAGGCTCCAACACAGCCTTGTGTTCGACCGCTGAAACGAGGATGCGCTTTCGGTTCGGTTCCAATCTGCGAGCAGCATGTGCCACGCCGAAAATCGCGAGATTGTTGGCTTCGGTTGCGCCCGACGTGAAGGTGATCTCGCTCGCCGCCGCGCCGATCAGGTCGGCAACCGATCCGCGGCCATCGGCAATCGTGCGGGCGGCAATCTCGCCTGAAACGTTGGGCGAACCGGCATTGCCCGGTTGCGCCCAAACGGCAAGCATAGCCTCGCGAGCTTCAGGCGCAAGCGGTAGAGTGGCAAAACCATCGAGATAGATTGGATGCCCCATTTCAAAATCTTCCCGCGCTAAACCCGCATTCGATGCTAATGAGAATCGAACGATGAGGTTTCAGATGTCGAACCATATAGCGAATGAACCACTGCAAGAAAATTCGCATAATCACAGCGCCGCGGGACATATCCGCATAGCGGATATCTATCGAGAGCAGTATGCGCACTTCCGCTCGATGAACGACATTTTGTACAAGATCCCTCCGCTTTTTACCGTCGCGCTAGGAGGGTTGTGGTATTTTGCGGTTTCTCAGCTGAAGAGCGATCCGGTTGTTGCAGAGGTCATCTTTTTATTTTGTGTAATTCTGAGTATTGCGTTCATACATATCATGGGGAGATTCGGGCGTGCATTTAATGGGTATCTCAATAACCTAAATAAGCTGGATGGTGAATTTCGGGTGACCTTGAAGCCATCCAGCTTACCTTCGACTGTAAAAACAATCCAACTTCTTCTTTGGGTTTCAGCGATCGTTTCAATTATTGGCGCGGGCCACGCGATCAGGATGCAGCCCCCGCATTCGACGCCCGCGTCGATCGACCAAGGTAAGCCGTAGGAGCGGCATTTTGCAAAAACGTGTCGAGGAACCGGACAATGACGTGGCTGTGATAACTAGCCAGAACTGCCTTTCGGCTGACATGATGGACAACAACCCGCGCCAGGAAATCGGCATCTGTATACGCTCCTGATGTGGGGCGCATTCTCCTGAAACGGTTTGAGGCGGCGACGGAGCGGGGGGCGGCTAAGGCATTCGCGGTGATTTTGGTGTAATTAGCTTAGCGCCATTCAGTGAACGAATGTGTCCCCTTCGCTGAACGGCTACTTTCGGATCTGCACCTTAGTCGAGAGCGACCGAAACGAGCGCACAGGGCCTTCCTTGCGTAGCCGACATGACAGGCGAGGGGATACTTTGCCCCGGCTTTCTCCCTTGGGCTTGTGAGTGAGTGTCGAGGGACTCTCGGCAGCCCCCACCCTTCAACGGTCATGAACTCGGGAATTTATGGCCTCCGGCTTGCGACGGAACGAACAAGGGCAGTTGCTGGCCGGGACTGCGACCCTCCCTGTTCAGCGAGGGTGAGAGCCGCTTTGAGAGGTGCCGGCGGTCAGGCGCTGCGGCGAACTTCGGCGGCAGCATCGTTTCCGGTTTCGCGACACGCCGAGGCGGAACAACACCTCGTCGCGAAGGGCAATGAAATTCGGATCGGAGCGGTCGCGGGAGACTGCGTCGGTGACGGGTAGGATCGTGGCGATCCGCCCGGGATGGGGATGCATGACGACGATCCGATCTCCAAGGTAGACTGCTTCATCGACGTCGTGCGTGACGAGCACGGCGGTCGTGCCCTCGTTGCGGACGATTCTTTGAAGTTCGTCCTGCAGGCGCAGCCGGGTCAGAGCGTCGAGGGCCCCGAAGGGCTCGTCGAGCAGCAGAAAGCGCGGCTTGGTGACAAGCGCCCGGGCGATCGCCACACGCTGCGCCATGCCGCCGGACAATTGGGCAGGATAGGCTTTGGCAAATTGCTCGAGGCCGACGAGATGCAGATGGTCGCGAACCAGTTGGCCCCGCTCAGCCGCGGCCAACCCGCTTTGGCGCAGCGCCGCCGCCACATTGGCCTCGACATTGAGCCAGGGCAAGAGCCTGTGCTCCTGAAAAACGATCGAGCGATCGAGACCCGGCCGTTCCACCCTTTGTCCATCGACCCGGATCTCGCCGTCATAATCAGTGTCGAGGCCGAGGACCAGCCGCAGCAAAGTGGACTTGCCGCACCCCGACGATCCCACGATGCTGACGAACTCGCCCTCGCCGACTGCAAGATGGACATGCGACAGGGCCTGGACCTGTCGGCCGGCGACCCTGAACCTCTTGCTGACGTCAGCAATCTCCAAAGCGTGGTTTTGGCCACGTCCCCGTTCGGGCGTGGCGACAGGGTCGCTCATGGGATCCTCCAGCGCAAAAGGCGATGCTCCAGGGCGCCGGCGACGACATTGAAGACCACGCCGACGCCACCGAGCAGCAGAATGCACAGCAACAGTAGATCCATTTGGAACAGGTGCTGGCCCTCGTTCATGCGCCCGCCGAGACCGGGTGCGATGTTGAGCAGAAGCTCGGCGCCCACCGTAGCGGTCCAGGCGTAAATCAGCGCCGAATGCAGGCCCGTGAAGATTTGCGGCAGCGCACCCGGGATGGCGATGATCCAGGCAAAGTCGAACCAGCCGAAGGTCAGGACGTCGGCAAGCTCGCGATAGCTCCGCGGAATGCCGGACACTCCCTGCCAGGTGTTGATCAGGGCCGGCTGAAACGCCGCGAGCGCGATGAAGACGACCTTGCCGGCCTCGCCGCCACCGAACCACATCGAGATGAGAGGAACCCAAGCGAACAGGGCGATCTGACGGTGTACCAGCAGCACCGGCCGGAGCAGGCGTTCAATTATGCGGGAAAACCCGATCGCCAAACCAAGCGTGATCCCGGCCACACTGCCACAGGCGAAACCAATCAGGTCGCGCTCCAGGCTCGCCAGTAGATTGAAGCCAAGGCCGCCGTCGCCAAACTCTGCAATGCCACGGGCCACCACCGCTTCGAGCGGCGGCACAAAACGCGCGTCAGCAAGGCCGGCGTGCGCGAGCAACTCCCAAATCGCGAGCAGCGTAATGGGTAAGGCAAGCGGTCGCAGATGTCGGCCGATAAAGCGGAAGGGCGGTGGGGCGATAGGAACGCCGTGCGACAGCCGCTCCAGGCCCATAATCGTGATCAGGCTCATCGTGGGGTCTCCGGACGCCAGCGTTGCAGATGGTTTTCGGCAAGCGTGAGCAGGCCATGGATCACCAATCCTATGAGGCCGACGACGATCATGGCCGAAAGAACGAGTTCCAATTGAAAGAGCTGACGGCCATAGGCCATCAGGTATCCGAGTCCTTCGAACGATGCGATGAGTTCTACCGCAACCAGGGTCTGCCAGCCGTTGGCAAGGCCTTCGCGCAGCCCTGTGAAGATTGACGGCACGGCGGAAGGCAGCACGATCGTCGTAAGTTTCGACCATCGGCTGAACGAAAGGACGCGGCCAAGCTCCACATAGGCTTCCGGAACGTCGCGCACGCCTTGGCAGGTGTTCAGTACGACTGGAATGAAGGCTGACCAGCCGATGACGATGATCTTCAGGCCTTCGTCGATCCCGACTATCAGGATGATGATCGGCATCCAGCCGAGGGTCGGGACCTGGCTGAGGGCCAGGAACAGCGGATCGACGAAGTCGCGAAGGGTCTTTGACAGGCCAACCGCGGTGCCAAACACCAGGCCCGCCAGCGCGCCCGCAGCAAATCCCTCCGCAACGCGCGCAAGGCTGGTGACCGTGCTGGAAAGCAGCGAGCCGTCCTGGATGCCATCCAACAAAGTGTCGAACACGACCCAGGGCGGCGGCAGGATCTGCTCCGGCAATTGGCCTAGGAGAGCTGCCACCGTCCAAGCCGTCAAAAGGCCCAGCGGCACCACCAGGCCAAGACCCAGGATGCCGGCAGCCGGGAGCATGCGGCGCCGATTGGGAGCAAAACCGGCGATGCTGTTCCCATCGCCAGTCTGGGCCGCGCGCTGGCCGGCGCCCATCTTAGTTGCTCGCCGCTTTGGTGTGTTCGACTTCGCCCTCGGTCGCTTTCTGGCCTTTCGCGTCGAAGGTGGACCAGTAGTTCTCGAGCTTCAGGTCCACCAGGGCCTGCTTGAGGTACTTGGTCTCGAACCAGCTGTCGATGTCGACGTCCTTCTTGATCAAGCCGTAGTCTTTGGCGCGCGCCGCCTGATCTTTGTAGCGCGCGATAATGAAGTCATCGACGACAGGCGACAGGCGGTGGGCCAGACGCTCGTCTTTGAAATCGCCTTCGAAGCTTTCGACCGGCAGGCCTGCTTTCGACCAAAGCTCGAAGACTGCCTGGCGATTAGCCTCATCCGAGCCGAAGCGCGCGCCCTTGACAAAGGCGCGCACGACCTTGGC
The DNA here is from genome assembly GCF_004791945.1 of Mesorhizobium sp. M3A.F.Ca.ET.175.01.1.1. Lineage (NCBI taxonomy): Bacteria > Pseudomonadati > Pseudomonadota > Alphaproteobacteria > Hyphomicrobiales > Phyllobacteriaceae > Mesorhizobium > Mesorhizobium sp. M3A.F.Ca.ET.175.01.1.1. The sequence continues at coordinate 80,663 of NZ_SRTP01000010.1, forward strand.
GGTGAACTCTGGGTGGGCCTTCTCGAACTCCGCGGTGACGAGGAGCCCCGCGTTGCGCCCGAGGGTCGGGTCGTCGTTCTTAGTCGAGTAGATAATCTTGACCGCGCCGCGTTTGGCGAGGTCCAGATATTCCGAGCCGCCGAAGGAAGCCTCGACATTGCCCGAGATGAGCGCGGCCGTGGCGGAATTCGAGTCGAGACTGACGAAGCGGATATCTTTTTCGGCGAGGCCGTGCTTTTCGAGGACGCGGTCGGTGGCGATCTGCAAATTGGTGCCTCGGAACTGCGCCACCTTATGGCCCTTCAGGTCCTCCACCGTCTTGAGCTGCGAATCCGGGGGTACGGCGAGATAAAGCGCATCGTGGCTCCCGGCCGAAGCCAGATATTTCGTCTGAAGGCCGCGCGAGCGGCCGACGATCGAAGGCAGATCGCCGAGGCCGGCAGCGAAATCAAGTTGGCCGGCGGCGAGCGACTCGTTGAGAGCCGGGCCGGCGCCGCGGAAGAACGTCCATGTGATCTTTGTGTCGGGCACGTCCTTGAACTCGGCCTCGACAAGCTTCTGCACATTGGCCACGGCGACATAGTCGCCATAGGCATAGGGCCGGTCGTCGATGCCAGTTCCGGGATAACCGATGCGGATGAGGGTCTCGGCCGACGCGGGACCGGTGGCGAGAAGGCCGCCGATCAGGGCTGCGATATGCGCGAATTTCATGAGTGAGGATCCTAGCTGGAGGGAAGGGTCAGGCGGCGCGGGTGACGGCGTCGCGAACTAGCTTCTTACGGGTGACGCTGTGGCGGCCGTCGACGCTCACCGGTACGTCGCCGTCGAGAGTGGTGCGGCGCACGACACGGGCGCTGTCGCCATAGTCGTTGACGGCGTAATGCTGGGTGGCACGGTTGTCCCAAATGGCGACGTCGTTCGCTCGCCAGCGCCAGCGCACCGTGTTTTCGATGCGCAGGACATGAGACTGGAGGAGGGCGTAGAGCTGCTCGGAATCGCTCTTCGAATAGCCGACGAAACGCTGCACGAAGGAGCCGAGTATGAGTGAGCGCTCGCCGGTTTCCGGATGGACGCGCACCACGGGATGGTCGGTCTCGTAGACGGTGGAAGCAAAGACCTCTTCATAGTGGCGGCGATCGGCCTCGCTCGCATGCGGGCGCTGTGCGGCATAGTCATAGGCATTGCTGTGGGTTGCCCACAGCTGTTCGGCGGTCGCCTTGAGTGCCGGTGGCAGGCTGTCGTAGGCGGCCACTGTGTTGGACCAAACCGTGTCACCGCCGACCTCGGGGATAGTCACACCGCGCAGGATCGAGATTTTGGGATAGGCATCGACGAAGGTAACGTCTGTGTGCCAGGCATCGGCGCGACCACCGCGCGACGAGTCAAGTTCAAGGATCGAGGTCGTGCCATTGCGTACATGCTCGGTTGGATGTGGAACAAGATTGCCGAGGCGCTTGGAAAAACGCTCCTGCTCGGTATCGGTGAGCTGGTCCTGGTCGCGGAAGAAGATCACCTTGTGCTGCAGCAGGGCTGCATTGATGGCTGCTATCGTTTCGTCGGAGAGGTCGCCCGAGAGCTTGAAGTCGGCGATCTCGGCGCCAATCCGCGCAGCGACCGGTTTGATCGTCAGCGCGGATAAGGCCGGGCGAGGTTGGGTTGATGTGGTCATGGGGGACTGCTCCTTGGTTGGGCCGCCGGCGTGGCTCGGCCCTTTGCCGGTTGGTTGATCGGGACTTCGGTTATTCGGCCGCCTGGCTGCCCGGCTCGCGGTGAGGGGCCCGATGAGCGGGGTGCTTCAGGCCGAGGTTCTCGCGAAGGGTGCGGCCCTCATATTCGGTGCGGAACAGGCCGCGGCGGCGCAGCTCCGGGATGACCAACTCAATGAAATCGTCGAGCCCGCCGGGCACGGTCGGCGGCATGATGTTGAATCCGTCGGCGCCGCCCTTGTTAAAGCGCTCTTCGAGTTCGTTCGCGATGGTCTCGGCCGTCCCGACGAGCTGCCAATGGCCGCGCGCCCCGGCGATGGTCTCGTAGAGCTGACGGATGCTGAGATTTTCTCGCCGCGCAAGATCGATGATCAATTGCTGGCGGCTCTTGCCCCGCTCGGTCTCGCTCAGGTCGGGCAACGGCCCGTCGAGCGGATAGGCGGAAAGATCGATACCACCGGAGAGGTTCGACAGCAGCTCCAGCCCGACGTCGGGATGGATCAGCGACTGGATCTGCTCGAATTTTTCGCGGGCCTCGGCTTCGCTTCGCCCGACCACTGGAAAGACGCCCGGCATAATCTTCAAATCATCGGGATGGCGGCCATACCTCTCAAGCCGTCCCTTGAGGTCGGCATAGAAGCTCTGCGCCTCCGGGAGCGTCCGCTGGGCGGTGAAGACAACCTCCGCGGTGCGGGCCGCCAACTCCTTGCCCGCCTCGGAAGAGCCGGCCTGGACGACGACCGGGTGACCCTGCGGCGAGCGCGAGACCGTCAGCGGTCCGCGCACCCGGAAATGGCGTCCGCGGTGCCCCAGGATATGCAGTTTCTTGCGGTCGAAGAAGAGGCCGCTATGCTTGTCGCGCAGGAAGGCATCATCTTCCCAGCTGTTCCATAGGCCGAGCACGACATCGGCGAACTCTTCCGCTCGTGCGTAGCGGTCCTGATGCGCGAACTGGCTGATGTTGCCAAAATTCTCCAATTCGAGCGGATTGGACGAGGTCACGAGGTTCCAGCCGGCCCTGCCGGCGCTGATCTGATCGAGCGAGGCGAATTTGCGGGCCAGGTTGAACGGCTCATTGAATGTGGTGGAGGCTGTTGCCACCAGGCCGATCCGCTCTGTCACGACGGCAAGTGCCGACAGCAGCGTCAGAGGCTCGAAGCCAACGGCCCATTCGTCGGTCCGGGAGAGGGATTTGAGATCATCCGTATGGGCCGCGACTCCATCCGCCAGGAAGATCAGGTCGAACTTCGCGCGTTCTGCCGCCTGGGCAAACGCGATGCGCTGCGTGAGGCTCGTCGTCGCATCCGCGGCGGTGTCCGGGTGGCGCCATGCCGCCACATGGTGGCCAGCTGGATACATGAAGGCGCCAAGCCGCAGCTTCCCAACCTTGCTCACCTTCAGTCTCCTTTTCAGCAACGATGACAATTCACGAGGAGCACGGCGCTTTACCGGAGCGGACGATCGGCTTGGATTTCGGCGGCGTGGCTACCAAGTTGCCAGCGCCGTCCTTTTCGGCCGCACAATGCCTAGGCGGCCAGGCTGACGTTGCCCGTCTCTGCGACCAGCCGACACGCTTCGAATATGGCTTGTTCCGTGCGGTTGCGGATGGCTTCGGATATGATGACGCCATCGGCAAAGTCCCGGTCGGACGCGTAGATGCCTGTCGGGATGGTCAATGCCTCGAAGAAGCCGAAGAGCGGCCGAAGCTGATGTTCCACGACGAGGGAATGACGTTCTCCGCCTCCAGTCGCCGCAAGGATAATTGGCTTTCCTTTAAGCGAGGATGGCTCCAGCAGATCGAAGAAATGCTTGAACAATCCAGTGTAGCTGCCTTTGAACGTCGGCGAGCCGACCACCAGGACAGCGGCGCTCGACAATTGCTCGACGATGTTTCTGGCCGATGGATCAAGGTCGCCAAGCCGCTTGGAGTGCGCAAAGGAAGGACCTAAATCCTGGATGTCGAAAGTAGCTGATGATGCGCCAATCTTCTTCGCTACTTGTCCGACTATGTGGTCAACAAACCCCCTTGTCTTTGAAGGGCGAGTAAGATTGCCCGATATTCCTAACACTAACTTGCTCGACATTTGCCGGCTCCCTCATAACGGTCTGTGTCACCAAACTCTATCGACTTGGTCGAATTAAGCGAGGGAGCAGATTTCAAAAAGAAGCCGCCAATCGGATGGAGTTTGCGGAACGTCGGCTATAATGGGGTCATTCGATGCTGAGCGGAAGCATCGGGTGGGCCCCTTCCGCTCAACCAATTCGACACTTTACGCAGGCACATGTTCAGCGTGATTGGCATAAGAGCAGGTCGGATCTCGATCAGGAGGCCGTTACGCGGCCTCTCTTTGTTGTTCTTCGACCGGCAGACCACATGGTGGCGACGCGACGGCACGCTGCCGGCGATCGTGCTGGGAAAACGAGTAGCCGTGCGGCATGGAATGACGGTAGTGCTGCATCCGCCACCAAGCCGGCCAACGTTTCCCGCGAAATTCCGTCCAGCAGGTTTTGGAGATCTGGTCGTTCAACCGCCTACTGGCCGAGCTCCTTGCCGAACCGCGGCCGATAGCTGAATGGCTATAAAAGGAAAGAATGCGACCCCGATAGATTGCCGTCTTGCATTACTGATCCCCGCTGGCTGCCCAATTGTCAGTCGCGGACCTGACTCGATGTGATGACAGTTCGGCGATCGCCTTTTGTGGTTGGCTGAATGTGTTATCCGGGCGCGGCAGACCGAAATGGTCCCTCAGCGTTGCCCCCTCATAGTCGTGCCGGAAAAGTCCGCGCCGGCGCAAGATCGGCACCACCTCCTCGGCGAACACGTCGAACCCGCCCTGCAGATAGGGCGGCATGACGTTGAAGCCGTCCCCATCCTCCATCGCTGCGCCGGCGGCGTTGGATCAGTTGTTGGAGATGATTGCTCGTTCCTCGTCGATGTGATGGTAACCGAGACGCTACGTTACCCTGAGCGCCAGGCGCTTCTTGCCCCTGCAATAATCTTTCTGGCCAAAATGGCGCGGCGAGAGCGGCGGGATCGGGACGATTGCTAGGGGTGCGAAGGGCGCCTCTTCAAGGGCGCCCTTCGCATCGGCCGGCATGCTGGGTCATGGGGGGCGAAGACCTAACTACCGCCGATCTGTTTTCTGTATCCCATTAGCCAGCGCAGGCTGGGTTGGGAAGCCACCGCGTACGCATTCGCGTGCTGCCAACGCTGTGGTTCAGGGGTGATCGTTAGAATGAACGCTGGAAGCGGAGGATGCCCCCAATGTTGTTTTTCTTGTCGGCTTTAGTCCAATTGGTCACGGTGTCATTGCCGACGTGCAAGTAGTCGACTTCGGCCGTGACCTTGAAGCCCTTGACGATTTCATAGGCAATATTGGCTGCGACTCCGAAGTTCTTGCCTTCGTCATAAGACAGCTGGGTGTTGAACGAGGTCTTCTCGTTGATGGTATACGTACCACCGCCCCAGACTGCCCAGTTGCCGCTCCACTGCTTGTAGAAGCCGCGACCGTGAGCATCGATGACGTTGCCCGCATCATCGTTGAGGTTGTCGTCGGTGCCGTAGCCGCCCATGATGAACAATGACAAGTTGTCTATCGGCTTGACGTCCAGACGAACTTTGCCGGCCACTTCTTCGTAGTTGCTGTCGTAGGCGACGACGCCGCTGATCGCGCCCCAGCCCTGTGTGTACTTCACGCCGCCGACCACGTGCGGAACATAGCTGTCGATCGTGCCAACAGTGCCGGATCCCTCTTCGAGCGAAGCCACCGCCGAAAAGCCGTTGCCGGCGTCGAAGTAATACTGGACGACGTTGGTGTCGAAATCGCCATAGGGAACCAGCGTGTCATTGATGACGTTGCCGGCATAGCCGATGAATGTATCGAAGGCCGATTCGTCCTTACCGACACGCAGGCCGCCGAGCTGGATCCAGGCGAAGTTCAGCGTAACGCCCTTGTTGACGGCGGGGTTGTCGGTGACGACGCCCCTTACGACGGATGCTGTAGCGTTGCGGTTGCCGAAGTTGAAGCGGGTCTCGGTGTAGGTCTTCAGAGTCCCGAGTTCGGTTTCCTGGCCGGTCCAGGTCCTCAGCGAGAAACGGGCATTCTTCTTCCAGGTGTCCTGGATGGAGCCGTCCTGGTGATCGACGTTCTTAGCACCATCGAACGACCCGATGTCGCCACCGGCGATGTCGTAACGGACATAGCCGCCGATGCGCAGGCAGGTTTCGGTGCCGGGAATGTAGAAGTAGCCAGCGCCGTAGACGTCGCAGATCTTGACGTACTCAGCGGGCTCCGGCTCGGCGACGGTCACCGCATCGGCGGCGCGGGCACCGGAAACTGCGATCAGGGCCGCAGCTGAGCCGAGAAGAAGGCTCTTGATGTTCATTTTTCAGATCTCCAGACAAAAGTTAAAACGGGTTTGATTTCTTTGCTGAAGGGCAGCGTTGCCACCCCATCCCCAACTATTGAAAAAGAAGCGCATCGCGCCGCCCTTTCGCCCCCGACATGGCCTAACCCGCGGCGTCGTTCAACAGAGATTGTCTTCGAAGCAGGCCTTTTGGAATCTTATGAAAGTATTGTTGCGCAAATATCACGTTTTCTACATGAAAATGGCACATATTAAACAACTGGCACGAGTGAAACACGAATTTAGATTTGAACTATATATTCACTAAACCGATTTAGAGGACTTTATGAAGAATATCATGTTGGGCGGAAAAGGGATTCGCACTCTGCGCGCTCACCTTTCAAGAAACCCGAGGCATTGCCGCCATCCGACTGACCAGCGCACTGACCAGCGCTAAGAGAGCGCCTATCTCTTTAGAGCCATCTGTCCGAAGCTCGGGATTGTGCGGCGTTGGCGCTGCCGTTCGCCGACACGCCCCATATCGGCCACCATACCAGAAAGAGGCGCTCAGTGCAGGATGGGATCGTGCCAGCTTACACGATGCCAAGGCTGAAGGTGCCGTGGAACATCACGTTGAACTTCCTGTTCTTGCGTGTGCCGGAAGCTGCAGCGACGGCATAGGCCCGGGGAAGAAGCTCAAGTCGATGAAAATTTGCGGGCAGCCGACACGACGTCACATACCATGTCCTGCTTGAGCACCTCGATCGGAATGCGTCCGTGGAGTTGCGGCGAAGGGCGCGTCAGCCAGAACCACGCCAGCCGTGGATTCCCGATTGCCGACATCACTTCGCTAATCCCCGATGCCGGTCTGCCGTCGACGAACTGGGCGAGCGGGAAGACATGTTTGCGGCCGCCCTTGCGCAAGGCAATAACCTCATTGCGCCTTTGCCAGCGATGCAGCGTCGAGCGCGGTATGCGGAAATGCTCTTCCAGAAAGGTCGATCCGGCGACTTCGCCCGCCCAGTCCTCAATCAGCGCCGATTGCAGATCGTTTGTCCGCTTCGCTGATGAGGGTGCTGCGATTGCTGGCATCGCGCCATCATCCGCGCGATTGGCACCGGCGGAGCCGCCGCGTGCGAACTCCCCCAATCTCCGGAAGAATTCCGGGGCGAGCGCAGCGCATTCGCCCTTGAAAGAGCCGATCGCGAGTCGCTTTGCTTGTGGAAGGAAGGGGACGGAGGCGGCGAGGCTGCCGGCGATGGCGCTGACTGAAACCAGAGTTTGTGTGTCGAGAACAATGCCGTGCTGGATCAGGGCCTGTTGCACGGCTTCCGCCACCAGGTCTGCCAAGGCATCCTGCGAGACCCCGTCTGTTCGATTTTGAAATCTGGTCATGTAACTGTCTTGCGCGCCCCTCGCTCCCGTCACCGGCTGCGGCCGAGATTTGAATGGCTACAGCGGGAAGCGAAAATGGCAGCAGCGGATGCAGCGACCCGACAGGTTGCTGTCTTGCATTTTGACATCCCCAACTGACTGTCAAGGCGTCCCGAAATGTCAGTCACGGGACGCACCGGTTTTTCGTTTAGGTGCGAATTGTGACGGCTGCGCGACAGGGGCGGCCGAATAAGCCTTCGTTCGAGGGAACGACCAAGGTTACCAACAAAAAGGGCCGCATCCGCAGCCCTTTTTTACCAAATTATATTGCTTTACGGTATATATTTTCTCACTACGCGAGAGAAACGAGAAACGCCGTCTTCTCTTATGACTTTCCTTTTTCTGACGAGGTGCGCCAATCGTGACGGGCGACGATGTGATTGCGGTGATCCTTTGCTCGGGTCCAAAGCTCCGACCTAGTCTTGTCCATGCCTTAGGCCTTCGCCTTGCGCCTCGAGGAAGACTTTTTGACTGGAGCCGCCTTTCTCCCCAAGCCTAGCGATTTCGCGAGTGCTGATCTGGCTGCCGAGTAATTCGGGGCGACCATGGGATAATCTTTTGCCAATCCCCATTTCGTCCGGTATTCATCAGGCGTCAGGCCGTGTCTGACTGAAAGGTGGCGCTTAAGTGACTTGTATTTCTGACCGTCTTCCAGGCTGATGATATAATCCGGGTAAATCGACTTTTTGGGATTAACTGCCGGCTTTAGGCTAGGCGCTTCAGGCGGAGTTGCATTTCCAATATTAGACAATGCCGAATTCACACTAGCGATCAAATCCGGCAATCCAGATGCCGGCACCGGGTTCTTCTGGACATAAGCGGAAACGATATCAGCAGTAAGTTCGATGAGACTATTGCCTGATTCCAGGGACATCTTTGTTCTCCTCAATTCCCCCCAGATTCCCATACCCGCCAAATCCGGAATGTGCAATATGCGAATATTCTGGCTAAGAGCTCTACACGCGCAATTTCGCAGCGTTCGCGACTTTCTACTGAGGATAGGTCACGTCGTGGTCTACGTCGCACGGTTGAGGGTGCAAAGAATCCTGTTTCCATTATTTGGCTGGAATAGGCTCAAGCCGGTCGCACACTCAACCGTAGTGCCAATGTGGCTTAGGCTCTGTGCCCAAGAACATAACTCCGAGCTTGTCCCCTCGGCGCCACTGGACCACCGCCTTATAACCTACCCCATCAGTCGGGATGTAAAGAAGGAAATCATTTGGAACGCGCGCGTCAATTGACACTTGCAGCTCCGCGCCTTGCGAATGCATGTTGCGAACGGTGCACTTGACTTCCGAATTTGAAATGCCTGTGAGAATGGACGCTCCTTTGAGAACGCGCCGACGCCGCTGCTCCCTGGATTCTTTTCCCCCATGCATAGAACACCCATCAAGGTAAGATCGGCTCACGTCCTCCCACAGCCAGCCTGCGCAGCCGGAGGTCACCTCGCGAAATACCGGGTAACATTACTGTCGTCGGGTAGCAATGACCGAAAGAGACGCTAGTATTACAGTTGCATTGTGAGTGGCATTACTCACTTCCTGTTCCGCGCGCGGAATCGAAAAGGATATTTCGATTGACGGCAATCTCGTCTCGCACGGGATGACGAACGTATTCTTGCCTTGCCTCGCCTAATCGCGATTTTAAGCCTGCACCATGCCTGCAGCATGGCCCAGCAGACTGCCGGAGCTTCTCATTCCCGGTTGCACCTCCTTCGAACCGCATCGGGCCGCAGGTATGCATCTCACGACAACCGGGACCGGGAGGGGCGGCCTGATCGACGCGCAGCTCCATGGCTATACGTGGCAGCTGCTCCATGGCGAAACCTTCATTTCCTGGGCTCGTTGTCGTCTGATGTGACGCTCTGGCGTCAAGCCGGCTTGACGTTCTGCCCTTGTCTGTCGGCTAACGGCCTTTCCTGGTGCTGTCTTGCCCGGAGCTGATGACGTTCCTTTTATCCGGCCCAGCCGTCTTTTCCTGTTCCTGCCCGCTCCATTCGCTGCGCTCCCGTGTTGGGGACAAGCCGGCTCAGTGCGCCGTCTCCTTTGGAACCGTCCTCCGGGACAGAAACCAGCAACCAAAGGAAAAGACCATGACCAACAGACGTAACTCCGAAACGAAACCCGAGCCGAAATCGCCGCTCTACCACGCCTATACCGTACGCGACGGCAAGGAAGGCCAAAAGGGCTTCTGGACCCGCATCGGCTCCTTCTTCGCCCACGACGACGGCGAGGGCGGCACGCTCCTCCTCGAGGCCTTGCCCATCGACGGCCGCGTTGTCCTCCGTGCACCGAAGTCCGACGAGTAGGGGGGCGGCCATGCAGATCCTCACCCAGAGTCTGCGGGAAAAGCTGCTGGCGAATGGTCGCCAGCAGCAGCCCCTTCGCGGAACGGCACACGAAATCGACTTCGTCCCGGTCGTCAAGGTGTTCACCCCGGACGCCGGTGCTACCTGGCTCCTGACCGAAATCGACCCGATGACCCGGATATCGCGTTCGGACTCTGCGACCTCGGGCTCGGCTGTCCGGAAATGGGCAACGTCAGCCTCTCTGAGCTGTTCGCGCTGCGCGGGCAACTTGGCCTGCCGGTTGAGCGGGACCTGTATTTCGACGCGGACAAGCCGCTGTCGGTCTATGCCAGCGAGGCTCGGCGACTCGGGCGTATCCGGGTGTAGACGCACCCGGCGTCGGTCAACGCCGTCCATCGGGACGGCGTTGAGTCGCGAAACCGCCAGGGCGCGCGCTTCGCGACTATGTGGGATACCCGCCAGCAATGGCAGCTCCAAAGCCGTCCAAGAGCCGCAGCGCGGCATGCAATTAGGTCATGGCACTCGTCAGCAGTGTCCAACCCTTAGGTGTAATCTGCTACTGTCCCCTCCCATGCCGATTGGACGATTCAACGCAAAGGCCGGGGGACACCCAGTGGGAATCAGAAAGCTCTGGCGAGACTTTATCGCGGGGTTCCGGGCGGGACGGGCGGGCGGAGAAGCGCTACGGGAATTTGAGGAAGAACAAGAGATTCAGCGGCTCGGGGCTCAGTGGGGCAAGGCCAAGACCCCTGCCGAGCGGGAGGCCGCCGGCTTAGAGGCCGTCAAATTTGCGGTCTATGGAGCTAAAGGCGAGCCCAGACGGACCCATTTAGCTGAAAAAGACGAACTGGAATGGTCGGACAGCCCCGGTGCGCGCGAAGCCTATCTGATCAAACGATGGAACAACCCATATTTTGGGCCGTCCAGGCGGATCGTTTCGACAGAAGAGCTTTCTGAAGCCAGGAAGACCGACCACGACAAGTTCCTGTTGGCCCAAGGCTTACTGACCGCTCTCGCAAAGGACATTGGGGATCTGCCCTCGCCAATGACAGTCGGCGACCTGCATAAAGCCCGGCAAAGCCTCGATGAACTCATCCAGTTTGCCGTGAGTGTCGGCGGGCCGGCCAAAGAGGTAGCGGTGAAGGCTGACCAAATCCGCGATGCGGTCGTCTTGGCCCTACGTGAGGCGTTTTCAGGCGACGCCGAAAAGTTAGAAAAGATTGAGAGGGCGGATACCTATCACAAGGACCATGTCCGAAAATTCTATCTGCCGATCGTGGCCGATATCATCGGCACGGAGAGGATCACCCCTAATGAGGAACTGGTTCCGTCGCTCGTTTCCGAAGATCCGGCCACTATTGCAATTGTTCTTGATCTCCTGCCCGAGGACGACCGCGGGGGCATGCAGGCAGCCGCTATGAAGCTGATCCTAAGGGTTCTGGAGGAAGGCTACACCGATCCCCAGCTCGACAAAAAGCTGGCCGTTCTTGCGCGTGAATAACCTGCAGGCGAGATCGACCGAGTCCAGCCGATCGAATTCCCAAGTAAAGCCAGAGGGGTTGAAAGCGTCCCGATTGGCGCTACTCTGGCGTGTAGGGGTGGGCTTGCACCTGACTGAAAGCGAGATGTCGATGGAATTCAAATCACGCCAGTCGTCGGACACAGCCGTTCCGACCGAAGTCCCGTGGTCGGATAGTCTCACCACATACGACAGGGAGCATTTCACAACCTATATGCAGTTCCTGGACGCCGGTGCGGATAATGCGAGTTACGAGGAAATGGCACTGGAGATCCTCGGCATCGATCCTGAACTTGAGCCGGAACGAGCTCGCAGAGCCGCCCGCAGCCATCTCGATCGGGCGAACTGGATGATGACGATTGGCTACAAAGAGCTTTTTTCCAGTTTGCCGGGGGAAGCTCTCCGATGACTGCTGCCCATTGGTCGTCGATCACTTCCACATGGTTGAAAATCATCTCGACCCGGAGGGTTTCGAAAATGTTTCGTCCGCCCTGCGAATACGCCTTGGCGGCTGAGATCGTCGACCGCCCCTCGGGGTCGATGGTCCCGTGTTGAACGCCGTCGGCATGGCCGAAGAACAATGGGAAGTTGCCTTTCTTGACCTTGACCGCAAACCCAATGTCTTCAACCGCTTCTCGATATCGGCGACGGACATCGGAGCATCGCCGCCGGCCACGGCGTCGATGCCGGTGATTGCGGCATTGGTGTCGAGGCGGGCCTGCGCAATGACGGTTGGGGTTTGGATATCAGCCAGCGGGATGTGAGAGGCATCCATGGTGATGTGCTTGGGTTTGTCGTCGGAGCAGCCCCCTATCGCGAGCGCCAAAAGACACGCAGTTGGCCAACTTCGAAGGTTGCTAAGGCGACGAAAGTGCACGCTAAGAGAAGGACCACCCAAGAGGCGGGCAGTGGCGGCTCTGCGGGACAAGGAAGCACCTGCTTGCTGAGGAAGGGATTCCCGATCCTCTAACCAAAACTCACGACATTTGCGCACGCCTCCCACATCGCGCGCGGAGAGCTTTTCTGCTCAAGTTTTGAGCAAAGTAGCTGACAGATAAGCCGAAAACGAGGCAAAAACGTCCCCGTAACGGCTCTTGCAAATGTCGTGAGTTTTGAAGCAACAGGCAGGCGCATGTGAATGAAGTACGGATATGCGCGAGTCTCAACAGAAGCGCAGGACTTAACCGCGCAGATCGATCGGCTCCAGACTGCAGGCTGTCAGCGGATCTTCTTTGAAAAGCAAAGCGGCAAGGACGCTAACCGGCCGCAACTCAAACGCCTGCTGCGAGGCCTGAAGGCAGGCGATGTAGTCTATGCCGTCGTCAGCGACCGGGTGGCCCGCGACCCCTTCGACCTGCTCAGTATCTTGCGAACCGTGACGGCGGCTGGCGCCGGGCTCCGGCTCCTCGACGAGCCGTTCATCGATACCACCTCGGAAATGTCGGACCTGGTCTTATTCCTGGTGGGATGGGCGGCCAAATGGCAGCGCCGCAGGATTTTGCAGAACACGGCGAACGGCCGCGCCCGCGCTATGGCGATGGGGGTCAAATTTGGGCGCAAACCGAAACTGTCCATGCAGCAACGTGTCGAAGCGCTGGCACGGCTGGCAGCCGGGGAGGCGAAAGGCGCAGTGGCCAGCTCGTTCAAGGTTAGCGGCAGCACGATTTCCCGACTGCAGGCGCAACATCTAAGATGAATTGAGAAGGGGCTGGCCACAACCCAAGGCCGCTTGAACGCTCGACCCGTTTCAGCCATTGTGTCTCACGCCTTAGCATAGGTGAACGATGAAGCGGACGGATAAGGCAAGGCCTTTCGTGCCAACCGAAATCCACGTCGGCACCGTGAAGGATGAGCTAGGCACTCTTGGTGTCCTGTCGATACGGACGACCGAAGGTATCCTGGATGTTGCTCTCGACCTTCATGCCGCGGATGCCATCCTGAACGCGATCAGCGCGATCCGGTCGAAACTGGCGCTTGCCGACAGCTAAAAGATGCCCGGCCGAAACCGGGCAGGAGTGCTTTCTTGGGAGCCGATCGAAGTCGGCTTCGCTAAGCTGCGGCCTAGCGATGACGTTCGGATGAACCCTCACTGGGCCAGATCTGCTTGTCCCCCTGCATCAACCGGTAATTATCATTCAAGCTGGGGATGATCGTCCGTGCCTCTTTGGCTGAATAGAAAGTCACGATGATACTGGCTGCGCCGCGTACGATGCGCTCAAGGCGATACGCTTCCCTGTACGGTCCATTTTCGTCCATTGAACTTCCCCCCGAATGGGCCTTTAGCAAAGGATCATGAATCTTTCATGAGGCGGTTGGATTGCTTCGCCGAGATTCCCGAGTATCCTGCCGATGCGCATGTGAGCATAAGGTGGCGCCTGGCGCCTCGACGAGCCACCTTCAATAACCAGCGTCGGCCTGGCGACCGAAAATGCTGAGGCAAGAGACCGCCCTTCCATCAAGGAAACAGCCGTCATGGATACTCATGCCGTTATTGCGTCCCTGCCAGTCACAGGACCCGACCGTGCAGTGCTTATCGATGCCGCTAACGCCGCTTTTGAAAGGATCATCGAGCGGATGGAGCCGGCCAATGAGGAACTGACTCGGAGCTATTGGGATGCCGAGAGTTATATCGACAATGAAATCACCGCATCCATGCTGCCGATGTCATTGGACTACGCCGCGTACCTCGTTGATGTATTTCTAATGCCTCACGTCGCTCACCTGGCGGGCGCCGCAGACGACGAGGCTGCTGAGCCTAGGACTTGAACCTCTGCGGCGGCAACTGGGTTTACCTGCTGCCTGGGGGACTTCGCGATCAAAACCGTGACCTTTGCCGCCACCTCTTCCAGGGTGGCGGTAAGGCGGTTTATCTGCGAGGCCGTTGCGGACATTTCCGGCCCGTAGCGGGTGACGAGGTATTCCCGGTTCTGGCTGAGGGACTGGAGGTGTTTGGCAGTCTTCGCACGAAGGCGGAGCCCTGCCGCTGTGGTGTGCTCCGTCCGCGCCGACAAGTCGTGGTGCATCTTTCGGATCTGACTGGGATTGTGCCCGCGGTGGAGCAACAATGCGGTCAGGTAAAGTTCGATCGCGTGGATTGCCGACAATCTGAAGGGAGCTCGGGTGAGGGGTTTGCCGGCCCGGCCGAGGGGAAGGAGTTGGTGTGCCGCCTTCCGGTATTCCTCAGCCAGTTCGTGAATCTGCTGCGGGGACGCCAACTCGCCCGGATACTTGCCTTCTTCAATTGCCACTTCCACCGTCCCCTACCGTCTTCGGTAATAAGCATCCCATGCCAGCTTGATGTCCGCAAATGTCCATTCTCGCCGCCGGCCGTAGGCGGAACTTTGCCGGGTCGCACATTGGTTGAGGCCGGTTTGCCTTTGAAACTTCATGAACCATGCCGTGGACTTGGGCTTGCCACTTGCCGTCGATTGAACCCGGCGGATGACGCCGCTGTCGGCCCAATGTTCATGCGGATTGGCAACAGAAGCAGGGTCAGCGAGGTACCTGCGAAGCGTTTGCACCGTGACGTCTTCCGGCGCTTGGCGAAGGTCGGCGCGAAGTTCCTGGACTGCGAGCGCTGCTCCTTGCTTTGCGGCCTCCGCCAGCATGTCGCGCAACTGGATGCTGGTCAGCACCAGCGCCTGCATCGCTTCCATAAACCGATCATTCTGTTGTGGATTGTGCACCGAGACATCGGCGCCCCATCATTGCGCCACAGCCCAAAAATGACGTCAAGCACTCAGATGCCAAGGAGGTCACCCAGCTTTTGCGTGACGGGACGCAGGGGGTCGACGAGGCCGAGATCATAGATCATCGTTGTTTCGAGGTTTCCCTTGTGGTCGACGTAATGCGAGATGGCCTCGTGCGACACCCCTTGGCCGGTCAGCATCAGCGAGATGGCGATCCGCTTGAGGTCATACAGCTGGAAATAGGCCGGCACGCCAGGGAGGGCCTTGAACCGCTCGAGCCCCTTGCGGAAATTGTCGCGGGGCTGGGTCTGGTCGGTGTGCGATGGGAACAGCAGCCTGCTTTCCGGCCAGCGCAGGCGCTGGGCCTGCACCATGTCGGCAACCCGGGAATGGATCGGCACCGAGCGGTAGGCGTATTCGTAGAGCGAGCGCGACAGCTGGATACCCTTGGTGTTGTGCTTATGCCAGACCAGCTTCTCCAGGTCGAAATGATCGAATTCGGCTTTGTTGAGGTCGCTGGGGCGGGCCATGGTCAGGAAGAGGATGCCCATATAATTGCAGAACTCCTGCATCTGGTCGTTGGCGGTAAGAACTTGCCCTCGAACCAGCGCCATGTCCCGCTTCGCGAAGCCGGTCAGATTGTCGATCTCTGGCGGAGCATCCATGACCGGAAAGAAGATGGCTCGGGCAATCTGCTGGATTTGCTGGGTGCTATAATCGCGCCGGCGTCGGATCAGCTTGCGAGCGCGTATGGGGCTGCACAGATTGCGCATGTCGACCAGTTGCATCCGGATGGCCCAGTTGTAGAGGGCCAGAACATGGCGAAGAGCGCTGTTAAAGACGTAAGGAGAGGTGAACTGCCGCTGAAAAAAATTCCTCGATATGGATAGGCTTGATGGCTGTAAGCGGCCGATCGGCGAACATTGCTCCGAAGTCCTTATACAGCCGCTTGCTGTTATACCCGCGGCGAGTGACCACCGTCGGCGCCGGCCGTAGCCAGTGAGCCACGAAGATCGCGAAGTTGTAGCGATAGCCAGCGGACAGCCCGCTGACATGGCTTCCCCCAATATTGGTCGATGGCCTCGCGCACGGTGAGGAAGTGCTTGCGGCGTGTATCGATCCGATCCAGGTCGGGATCCTTCCGGCCTTCAACTTCTGGTCTCGTTCAACAACTGCCAGCCGGGCGGAGGCGACGCTCATAGTGGTGGTGGAGCCCAGAACTTTTCGGCAGCGCTTGCCATCGAATTGGTAGGCGTGGACGAAGGACTTGTGGCCTAGACCGGTAACACGGAGGCCAAGCCCGGCAACCAACCCGTTACGAATTTGGCCGTTCACTACCACCGCGTAATCCCAATAAAGCTCCTGGTCCTTGTCAGTCGGGCAATTCGCGTCAAAAACAATGTCGTCAGTCAAAAATATCTTGGGCATTTCATGTAACTTCCCTGTAACCGATTTATAGCAAATGTTACATGAAAATGGAAGTAATGATTGGTATCGACTGTCAAAAAATGACGGAATAACAAATGATTACATATTTCGATATTCTGGTAATTTCACCCTTGGGGCACTCCGAAGGAAGGGGTCATGCGTTCGAATCGCGCCGGGTGCGCCAAGTTTTTCAAATGGATGGCAGGGTATTCAGTCTCTTCGGTTCCTGTCATGTAACTTTCATGTAACCGTAGGTCGCCAGTCCCATATTGAACGGCCTTTATAGACAGGTAGACCAGGACGCGCCGGCCAATCCCCGCCGCCGGCCACGGAAAAGACGAGACTCCTGTTGAAGACCGGAACCAGGCTCTTCGAAAGCACGCTTGGAGCTGTGGGACATGCAGCATTGACAAAGTTAAGGCCAAGCCAAACTTCTTCGGCCAAAGTCGGATAAACCCTCAATCTTTCTTGCAAGTGCGCGCGAAACATGAATATCTAAGTGCGCATGGGCTGCTGGGGCGCAGAACCTACCGGAATCGCGGGTTGGGGGAATGTATTTTCCAAGGTTTCTTGTCGGCGCGACGACCACCATGCTGGTCGTTGCAGGCTGGGTTTACCATGCAACCGGTTCAATCTGGCGAACGACAGGTTGGACGGTGCTCGTCGCCATAATTCTCCAAGTGGGTTATTTTGTAGCCTTAGCGGGGCTCATTTATTTCGGCGCGTTCAAAGGGGCGGGAACAAGTGATACAAGCACGAGCGATGAAAGTGGGTCGCTCCCCATCGGGCGGGACGGCATATCTCTCTGATACGTGAAGCGTATGACCTTCCGCACGCCGTGGAGAGGCACGACTGAACGTCCCGAGCAGTTGCACCCCGTCGCTGCCGTGCCAGCTAAAAGCATCGCTAATTGGCATGGGGCAACGCCGGCAATGCCACGTGGCTGATGCTCAGGCAGGTCCATTCGCAAGGCATGTCCGGAACTTTCGGCCGAGCTCAGGCCGTGCGTATCAAGGTTCTGAATGATTGTTGTTGCGGGTCACGTGCTTGCCTGACGACCAGATCACGTAGAACGCCCCCAACTTCCATACTGGCACGCGTCGGTCCCGTTCGCTGTCGCGCAATTCGCGATAGGTCTTCACCTTGAGCGTGCCACCCGGCATTCTGATACGCAAAGCCATTGTCCATCCGCCTTCAGCATGGCGCAGCCTAGGTGCTTTCTTTTCCTCATGGAGGAAGTCAATGCTCATTGCGCAGAGATCTTAGAACGCCAAGTTGCTTTCTTTTTGGCAAAGGTGGGCACCTTCCCGCACGCGAGCGAAGCCGCCACCGGCAGCTGACACGTAAAGGGTTTGGTCGAGAGTGGCAGCACGACATCGGATCCGCGCCATGGTCGAATCCCGCATATTGACGACCGCGCCGATCTGGATCCCGGCCTGGCTTCGATTGGCAATCCGCGACCTGACGAACATTGACGTCATCATATACGACCGCGGGGCTTCACATCCTTGCGCATTTAACGGAGCTCCGATTCCGCCTGGGCCGAAACGTTAACGCGCGTTCGTCAGTTACAGATGATTGTTCCCGCTTAGCCGGATCGCCGCGAATGACAAGGTATACAACAGCCACAAAGTATCCGACCTGCAACGCGAGAGCCGCAAGGGTGGCCAAAATTACCGAATAAAAGACCGACCAGGTCGCAATGAAGGCCAAAGCCAGAAGAAGCATCAGCGCGCATGCGGAGAATACCAAAAATCGTGGAAAATACATGTGCTTGCCCTCAGATCCCTATTCGACTTATAGGACGTTCCCAACGGTAACTGTGCGTTGGATAGCCCAGTTTCCTTGGGTTTCGCACCCCATAATTCGAACAGCTCCAGCGCGAGCGGATACTTTGCCGTCGAATCGGGCCTGAACCAAGCCGAATCGGCCGCAAAAGTTTCCGCTCCGGTTCTTGCCGCAACCGGGCACTGGAAGCATCATACCAACGGTCTCGGGTGCTGACTCTTTCGTGATTTTGTGTCGCAGGTGGACCGTGATTCCCTGATGCCGAAGGAGATTCGGCGATGGGTTCAGCGGTGAAATTACGGGATGACTATTCGGCGAGCGAACTTCGACGCCTTGCGCGGGCTTCGAAGGATGTGCGGCAGAGCAGCCGGCTGTTATCGATCGCGGCGGTTCTGGACGGGATGAACCGAACCGATGCGGCGCGGATCGGCGGGATGGATCGGCAGACGCTGCGCGACTGGGTGCACCGGTTCAATACTGCGGGCCCCGACGGTCTTCTCGATCAGTGGTCGCCTGGTCCGCTGTCGCGGCTGTCGCCAGACCAGCAGCGCGAATTGGCTGCGATGGTGGAGACGGGGCCGGACCGTGCCGTTGACGGCGTCGTGCGCTGGCGGCGCATCGACCTGAAGCGCGCCATCAAGGAGCGCTTCGGCGTGGACTACGACGCGCGCTATGTCGGGAAACTGCTGCACAAGCTCGGCTTCTCGCACATCAGCGCGCGCCCGCATCATCCGGGCCAGGACGCCCATATTGTCGAGGAGTTCAAAAAAACTGGCCACGCACGCTGAAGGCGCATCTTTGCGACCTGCCCCCGCGCACGAAGGTGGAGCTTTGGTTCCAGGATGAAGCCCGCATCGGCCAGAAGAACGGCATCGTGCGGCAATGGGCAAGGCGGGGCACCCGGCCCCGCCAGCCAGCCGATCAGCGCTACAAGAGCGCATATCTGTTTGGCGCGATTTGCCCGGCGCGCGGCGCCGGTGCCGCTCTGGCTCTGCCCTTTGCCGACACCGAGCAACGCCATATCGACGAGATCAGCCGCCATGTTGAAAAGGGCGCGCACGCCGTGCTCGTCATGGATCGGGCCGGATGGCACACTACCGCCAATCTCAGGATGCCGAAAAACATGACGGCGATCTTCCTGCCCTCGCGCTCCCCGGAACTGAACCCGGTCGAAAACGTCTGGCAATATCTGCGGCAGAATTGGCTCTCGAACCGCGTCTTCGACGATTACGACGCCATCATCGACGCCGCTTGCGAGGCTTGGCAGAAACTCCTCGCAGCGCCCCAAACCATCAAATCAATCGGAATGCGGGAGTGGGCGCATGTCGGTCAAACTCCATGACTCTTGGTATCAGACGCCACGGTGCTCGCTTCGGTCAAGGTCCGGTCCTCGCCATGCTCGCCGTGCTCGGCGAAGGCGCCTGCGCGCGACTGCGCGTGGCTCTGGTCCTCCCCTGACCTGCGCTGTGCGCCGTGCCCATGAGGAGGTGTCGGGACGAAGGGCGTCCCAACACATCGACCCGCCTCTGGCAGGTCGAACAAAGGGCTGTCAGTCAGGTCGAGCCGCGTCGAAGTCGAGCGCCTGCAGCCGCAGCGCCGAATGAGGCGGGCGCTCGGCAGCCTCGCGGCACAGCAACGGATCGCTCACGAGCACGACCCGCTCGCGGGCCCTGGTGACCGCCGTGTAGAGCATCGCGCGGTCCAGGAGGCGACTGCGCACCACGGGGATCACGACCGTCCGGAACGCCGAGCCCTGGGCCTTGTGGACGGTGATCGCCCAGCCGCGCACCAGGTCGGCGAGGTCCGGCGCGAAGATCTCGGCCGTCAGCCCGTTGTCGAAGGTGACCTCGGCCCCCGCTTCCGTCGCCCGCCGGACCACTCCGAGAGCACCGTTCATGAGGTCGATCGCCTGCTCCTGGCCGGCGGCATCCCTCGTTCCCGTCGGCCGATCGTAGGAGTTCCGCACCCAAAGGATTTTCGACCCGATCCGCAGTCCCCAGTCGTGCACTGCGGCCTGGGCCGACAGCCAGCGGCTTTCGATGGCGTCGCTCAGGCCGATGGCACCGGCAGGGCCACGTCGGGCCATCGCCAGGACCTGCACGTCGGTCGAATGCAGCTTCGAGACGGGATCTCCTCCCGGGGCGTGAAGCCCGGCGACGGCGGCAAGAACATCCATGACCGTCTGGGGAACTGCGTCCTCCAGGCACGACGCAAGGAACACGCCGGGTCGATCCGCATGGCGGGCGTCGAAGGGCGGAAGCTCCGGCAGAGCGCCGCGCCTGATCGCATCCGCGATCTCGGGAATGCCGGTCGCGGCCGCCTGGCGGTGGATCCTCGCCAGGGTCACCCTCGGCACGGCCGGACTGGCGCACATCGCCTGCGCGGGGTTTCCGGCCCGGATCGGCGGAAGCTGCGCCGGATCGCCCACGAAGATAACGTCGACGTCGATGGGCAGGGCCGTGAGCAGCTGCCAGAGGTCCGGGGTGCCGACCATCGAGAACTCGTCGACGACGACCAGTCCCGACCGCATGGAGCGCTTCCCGAGCTCCAGGTCCTTCTGAAGCCGGTACACGGTCATCGCTGGCCGGCCGGTCGCTTCCGACAGCCTTTTCGCGGCGCGGCCGCTCAGTGCCACCTGGACCACGTCGCCTCGGCCGAGCTTGGCATGGGCGTGGAGGACGGCCCTCACGATCGTGCTCTTGCCCGTCCCCGCGCCGCCGTCGATCACGCACACGGCGGACGTGAGCGCCGCGAACACGGCCTCGCGCTGCTCCGCTTCGAACCGAACGCCCGTCTCTGCTTCCACTTCCGCGATGGCGGCCAAGAGGGTCGCGACTGGCACGTCGGGCTTCGATCGGGCGAGGCGCCCCGCGATCGCCTTCTCGAGTTCCCGCTCCATCAGGTCCGGACCGCGGGCCTGGTAGCGCTCCTTCGAGACTTCGCGGAGAACGCCGGCGGTAATCGCCGCCTCCAGCGCGTCGGCTGCCGTCCGGGCAGGAAGGGGCGCAAGCATTGGGCGTACCCGACGGAGCAGTGCGTCACGCGTCACGACCGTATGTCCGCCGAAGCTGCCTTCTGTCGTCCGGAAGGCCTGTGCCGCGGCGACATCGACGGCCGCCAGCATGCGGCGACGATCGGCAGGGTCCAAGCCGCTCGCGAGCGCGGCGGCATCGACCTTCCGCCAGGGCTCGGCCAAAGTCATGGCGTAGGGGTTGTCGCGGAAGCGCCTTGCCGCGTCCGCCCCAAAAAGGCGTACGGCCGCGTTCGCCGTCGCGCCCTCGATGCCGAGTTCGTCGAGCTCCTGGAGGGCCGTCACTTCGTCGAGCAGCAGACCGAAGGCGTCGACGATCGCGGCCGCCTTGGCGCGGTCGAGCACCTCCGCGAGCGCTTCCACGTCCCGGGTGCGGATCAGGTCGTACAGCCGCCCTCCGAAGGCCTCCCAGAGGCGTTCGGCATAGCCCTCCCCCACCCCGGGGATGGCCGGGTTGCGTGCGATCCAACGCCGGATGGCGGCTCCCCGGGGCATCGCCGGGGCCGCCCAGGCGGCATCGATGTGCTCGACCTCTTCGACCGACCCGGTCCTCGGGTCACGAACCGGGTATGCGCCGAGGCTGCCGGTCACCCGCCAGAGCTCGCCGGGCACGGGACGACGGGGCAGCACCCGGCCCGGGATCCTGGCGCGAAGCGTTTCGCGGCCGCCGTCGGTGCCGAGCCCAAGGAGCACGCCGCCGCCCCACGGACCGTCGTGGAAGGACGTGACCTGGAGCGTGACGGCGGTCGTCACGGGATCCGCCCGGTGTCGGCGAGGAGTCTCCTCAGCGCCCTGAAGCGCTCGTTCTCCTCGCGCAGCTTGGCGTTCTCCGCTCGCAGACGGAGCACCTCTTCCTCCAGCGCCTTCGACCTCACGTCGGCCCTGGCCTTCGTTTCCTCCCGGAGCCTTGCCTGGTCAAAGGCGGTCGGGGCAGCGACCGTTGCCTCTTCCAACCCCAGATTGCGGTAAGCTTCGTCCAGCAACAGCTTGGCGGTCTGGTTGGCGTAGAACACGCCCCTGTCGAAGCCGCAGGCGTCGGCGATGGCCGAGAGGTTCGGCCGGCCGTCACGTGATGGGAGACAGCGCTGCGCCGTCTCGAGCCCTTTGAGGTAGGCCCTGAGCCGCCGGACGTTCTCCTCGCCCTGCTGGACGCCCCGGGTCACTTGGCGCGCCTCTCGGCCGGCCTGCGGGGTACGACGATCTCGCGGTCGAGCTGCTCGGGCGTCATCCCCCGCTCGGTCACGGCGTTGTAGGACCAGCGCAGGAAGCGCTCCAACAGGTCCTGGTTCTCCTGCCGGAGCCGCTCGTTCTCGTTCCGCAATCGCGTGATCGTCTCCCTAGCGTGGACGATGGCCGCGTCGCCGTTGCTGCGCGCTCCGGCCGCCTCGACGCTGTCGTCCAGCCGCTTTCGGGTCATCTCCCACGCGTTGAGGATCCTCGGCTGCTTGCGCAGCCCTGCCTTGGTGTAGGTCTGGCCCAGTTCCGTCGCGAGGACGGCCAAGTACCTTTCCCAGGTCAGCTTGCCCGTCCAGGCGTCGAGCAGCCGCACCGCCTTCTCGATGTCTTGGTCCGACAGCCGCTTCGACATCACCCCTCCCTGGTAATCCGCATGAACGCCGCCAAGTCGTCCGCCCCGCCGGCCGACGGGAGCTCGGCCGACCGGATGGCGGCCGCCAGGCCGGTCTTCGTCTGGGACACCTTGGGCGGCGGCAGCGTTATCAGGACGCCGTCTTCGACGGCGGGGTCCGTCATAAGACGGAGCGCCAATGCCCAGCGCGAGGCCGCCTCCCGGTGCTTTTCGAGCCACGGGTCGACGCCCGGCTCGTCCTCCTCGATCGCCGCAATGCAGTTGGCAACGGCCCGCTCACTGACGGCCAGCTGCACGCGGATCTCGGAGAGGTGCCTCTCGTCTCCCTTGATGAAGGAGTTCTCGCCGCAGCCGATGCAGTTCTTGTCTTTGGGGCACGGTGTGAGCGAGTAGTTGTGCCGGCAGAGGCCGTACCGGGTGGATATGACCGACCCCACCTCGAGGCGGAGCGCGTCCTCGCCGGAGATCATCTCCTTGCCGGCGCGGGCCGCGACCTTGTCGGCCAAAGGACCCGTCGCCTTCACCGCCCGGGGTGCGTCGCCGCCCATCGCCGCATAGAGCTCGATGAAGACCTCGTGCGGGATGTGGTCGTACCAGCTGTTCTGGTCGACCCGTTTCCGCCCGGACCAAAACGCGATCAGCGCCTGCGACAGATGCTTGGACTGTGCCAGCGTATTCAGCAGGTGCCGCGGCTGATGGCTGGTCAGCGTCCACGGCTGTCCGGTTTCCGGGTTGAGCAGGCCGTGCCGGACGAAAGACGGTGGAGCTCGGGTGGTTCAGATCCTTGTAGATGCGGCCCGGATCGATCAGGTCCGGCACGTTCGCCTGGACTGCCACGTTGCCGCGCATCGTGTGTCTGGGGCCGCAGAAGAGCGCGTCCTCCGCCATAAGGTCGAACTTCCTGTCGGCGTAAGGAAAGCCGAGGGGAAGGTGCTCAACGACATAGGTCTGCAACGATCCGAAGTCGTAGAGCCTCGTCCAACCTCTCCCGCCCGTACGAGCCGGATCCGTCGTGCAGTGCTCGGTCGGCTCGATGATCCGGCTGAGGGCGTAGTTGTTGAACTCTCCCTGCACACCGAGGATGGCGTAGACCTCTGGCTGCGTGAGCGGCTGGTCGCGCAGATGCTCGTACCCCGGCGGCAGGTAGAGCTTGCCGGGATTGCGGGCGTACCAGGCGGCCGCCCGTCTTGCGGGCTCGCCTATCGCTTTGAGACGGCGGATCGCGGTCCTCGCGACGTCGGCCCACTCCAGGGTGGTCGCGAACTTCGTCAGCGGCTCGCCGCCCTTCGAGGGCCGCCAGGATATCCCGTACACTCCGCCCATTTCGGTTTCGCACCCGACCGGCAGCGCAAGGATCTCGGAGACACGGCTGGGCGCGAACATCGCCAGCGCGAACCACGCCGTCGTCACCGCGTCCGCCCCGGTCTCCGCGCCCAAGAAGACGCTCGCGAGGTCCAGCACGCACTTGAGGTGCGGCAGCTTCTCGATGACGTTCGACGAGCCGTCTTCCCGCACCTGGATGCTACGGCGCTGATCTCGGACGGTCGGGGCCGAGCTCTTCCAGGCGAGATGCACGGAGGTCAGGTGCTTCGCGGCCGCGAACCCGGCGATTTGCTCAAGGGAACTTGCCAAGCCGTTTTTGTCGTCGTGCTCCGCCCGGATCAACGACACAGCCTTGTCGAGGACGGCCGGCGTCAACGCGACCAGGTCGGCTTCGTCGCCAATCTCTCGGAACGCCTTGTCGACGGCTCGCAGAGCCAACAACCATCGGTAGGGCCGACTGACCTGCCCGGAGAGGATTGCGTTGGCGACCAAGGCTTTCGCCGTCTCCAGGAACGGTTTCCCGATCGCCACGGCCCCCGTCTTTCCGGCTCCCCGGCCCGCCGAATCGAAGTCGACGAAGTGGAGTACGAGACTGCGGTTGCCCCTCGACTTCGATCGCTCCCGGAGGTCCCACGTCAGAGCGTCCCACGGCAAGGCATTCTCGCCGGAGAAGAACGGCAGAGCGCGGGCATGCTCGATGAAGCCCGCGAGGTTCTCGCGGGCCGTCTTTTCCGGGCGGCCGACGAAGGGGACAACGACGCCGCTCACTGGGCGGCCCTCGCGTGCGCGTCACGTTCGATGATGATGGCGCGGACGGCATCGATCTGCTCTTCCGTGATCAGCCTGATCCGATCCTCCGTCTCGCTCTCGAGGTCCTCCTCCAGAACCTGGAGGAACTGCTCCCAAGGCGCTCCGCGTAGGGGTTCGAACTTGTGGCAAGTCAGGCAAGCCCGAGGCGCGTCCTGATGGCACTTCGCCATCGTGCCGCAAGCGCCGAGCTTTTGCCCGACGAGGTGGGCGAAGTCCCTGATCACCGCCCCAGGCTGCCCTTTCCGGGTCGCCTCTTCGAGGGTGTCGATCGGTCGGCCTTGGAAGACGCTGGCGATGAACCCCATTTCGGGTCCGATCGCGTCAGCAATGGGCTTCTGAAGCGTCGGGAGCGCCGCACGGTAGTAGTGAACGCAACTTGTCGACCGATGGGTCAGGAGACGAGCCGCCTCGTGGTCTGTCGCTCCGAGCGCGATAGCTCTGGTGCCCAGCGTATACCGGAAGCGATAGGGAAAGATTGGAACGGGTCCACCCAGCCGATCTGACCAAGTCTTCACGCGGCGGAAGATTGATTGGATTCGGTTCTGGATCTCATCCGATCGCTTGAAGAAGAGGCAAGCGTCAGGATGGCTTTGGTCTCCCGGCCCCCACAGGTAGCGTAGCAACACGTCGGCAAGGACAGACGGGCACTTCCTTTTCCATCGTGCCGTGCCGACCTGCTGTTCGCCTTTTGCTAGTGGGATTGCAAGCGTGATCTCATTCCCCTCTGGCCCTGACGTCACGATCACGTCGCCACGTCTCATGCGGGCAATCTGAACGGGGCGCACTCCGGTAGCGATTAGGAACCAGACTAGCGCCCATTCGGAGAGGTCAATCCCGCCTTCTTCGAAGGCTCGATTCACACCGTCTCTGACGCTTCGCAGTTCCTGTTCAGTTAAGGCGCCACGCTCGGGATCGTTTGCTACAAGGGCGAAGTACTGCCCCTCGTATCGCTCCTCAAAAGCCTCCGGGCCAGTCAAGAAGGCGATAAGTTCCGGTTCAAGACCTGGCAAACCGGATTCAGTCCATCGCGACAGTACGGCCCGCAAAAAGGGCCAAGTCGCCAACCCGTGCCTTGCAGGCCACTCAGCAATATCAACAAGCCCCAGCATCTCCATTGGGCGGCCGGCTCTCCTTCCCTCAGCAATGGCGGCCCCGACATATCGGGTACACGCCTGGACGTAGGAGAGCGAGTGCGTGGAGAACATGCCGTGCAAGATCGCGGTAGCAGAACGACAGCACGTCAGGCTCGGGTCGTTCCAGCCAAAATCATAGCGATGCCTCGCTTGATCGCTACTTATACACGTCACTCCCGTCAGTAAGATCGCCTCAACTCGACCATCAAGTAGCGCGACGTCTTTGGCGTCGTCCTTAATTCTCTTCTTCGGCTCTGCCGTGCTCACCTGATCCTCGCTCTATAATGTTATTGGCCAGCCTCTCTGCGAGGTCATCGGCCCGCTTTCGGATATGGCGACGGGCATACTGCGCTCCCATCTCCGACTGCGGTGACCACCCCTGAAGCTTGTTCCTGATGCGGATCTCCTGCTCAGGATCCATTCTCTTGTCCGGGGGCTGTTGGTCGACCAATTCGCTGAAGCGGTCGTTCCAAGTCCGCCTCATCGTGTGAGGCGTCAGGTAGTCGGGAGCATCCGGCAACATCGCTCGGATCCGCTCGAAGATCCGGTTCACCTGCCTGAGCGACAGCAGCCTACCCTGTTTGTCCGTGAAGAGTTGGCCATGCTTCCGGGCCGCTTTCGGCAACCGGGACCAATGCGTTTCGACAAAAGAATCGAATGCCTCGGCACCCTCTTTGCCGATGAACACGTCCCGCGGTTGTGTCTTTGATCGTCTGACGAACACGGTCCGGTTCGCGTAAACGACATCTCGAACCAGGACCGACTGGATTTCGGCACGGCGCGCACCGCTGCTTGCGTAGAGCAGCCACAGAAGGTGGTTCCGGTCCTGGACGAACCCAGGCTCGAATGGGTTATCAGGAGACCCCGGCGCAAGCGCCGCCGTGATCTTGTCCACCATCTCCGCCGGGATGCCTTCGAGGGTTTCGTCGTCGGATGTCGATATGTTGAAGCCGCGCCCGCGCTGGCGCAACCTGGACAGCAGCTGCTCGCCGAGCGTCCGGAGATCCGCGCTTTCCCGCTTTAGCCTTTCGAGCGATCCCAAGCGAAGCTTGAGGTGCCAATCGAAGTACTCGGCGACGTAGTGGATCCGAACGGCTGCTTCCTTCGGGTTCGCCAATCGGCTGTCGGCAGCCATTGCCTGCTGCGGACGAGATCCGAATGGCCTGAGGATTTGCGTACCGGCCCCATGGTCTTTGACGGGAGTAATCTGTTCTGCCTGAACCCTTGCCGAGAGCAACAGGTAGTCCGCCAGCGATTCGACCTCTTCGATGCTGAGCAAATCTCCGGTCCTTAGCTGGAGATCTAGATCCGCTCCTCTCGACTTTGCCCAGCATCTGGCCATAGCGATGCTGGCCAAAGCCTTCACGCACGTCTCGGGAGATCGATTCGCCTTCACGAAGGCAGCCGTCACAAACACGTTCGGATAGAACGCGGGGCCAGCTTTTTCGTCGACAAGGATCGCGACGGCACGGCCGTTTCGGCCATTGAAGCGCCTTATCTGGAACAGTTGGGGCCCAAGCCTTTTCCGCCAAGGCTCCACCCCTGGTTCTTCCGCATCAACATCGGCATGGGCACGGGTGACTGGTGACATGTCTCAGCCGCGCCCTCCAAGCGCTTCAGCCGAAGTTTGGAGGTTTCAACTTACGGCCTATGCACCTCAATTTTGTTACGCAGAGGCTTAGCCGCTTCCCGCACGGAATAAGTTAGTTTCCGATCTCCTACAGGTCTCCGTAACCATCCCAAAAACATCCAACGTAGTTTCCGGCCGGAAATCAAAAAAATTGCGATGTAGCAATGGGTTCGCGACAAGAAAGTTTCCGCTTTTGCGATAGGTCTCCCTACTCCACGGTCACCGATTTTGCCAGATTGCGCGGCTGGTCGACGTCGGTGCCCATGGCCGCAGCGGTAAAATAGGCGAGCATCTGGATCGGCAGCGCGTAGATGATGGGCGCAATGATCTCCGGCACCTCGGGCAGGATGATCGTCTCCATGGTCTTGATGCCTGCCTGCGTAGCGCCTTTGGCGTCGGTGATGAGGATGATCTTGCCGCCGCGCGCCGCCACTTCCTGCATGTTCGACACCGTCTTCTCGAAGATGCGGTCATAGGGCGCG
The DNA here is from genome assembly GCF_004791945.1 of Mesorhizobium sp. M3A.F.Ca.ET.175.01.1.1. NCBI lineage: Bacteria > Pseudomonadati > Pseudomonadota > Alphaproteobacteria > Hyphomicrobiales > Phyllobacteriaceae > Mesorhizobium > Mesorhizobium sp. M3A.F.Ca.ET.175.01.1.1. The sequence goes on from NZ_SRTP01000010.1 coordinate 108,879, forward strand.
ATCACGATCACCGGCATGTCCTCATGGATCAACGCGATCGGCCCGTGTTTCAGCTCGCCGCCGGCATAGCCTTCGGCGTGGATGTAGGAGATCTCCTTGAGCTTCAGTGCGCCTTCCATGGCCAGCGGGAAATTGGTGTCGCGGCCGAGATAGAGCACGTCCTTGTGGCGCGACAGCTCGCGCGCGATGCCTTCGATCTGCTCTGCGAGCTCCAGTACCTGGGTGGCGAAGCGCGGCGCTTCCGAAAGCTCGCGCACCAGCTGCTTTTCCTGATCGGGCGAGATCGCGCCGCGAGCCACGCCCGCGCGCACCGCAAGCGCCGCCAAGACGGACAGCTGGCAAGTAAAAGCCTTGGTCGAGGCGACGCCTATTTCCGGCCCGGCGAGCGTCGGCAGCACGACGTCGGATTCGCGCGCCATGGTCGATTCCCGCACATTGACGACAGCGCCGATCTTCATGCCAGCCTGACGGCAGTAGCGCAGCGAGGCCAGCGTGTCGGCGGTCTCGCCCGATTGCGAGATGAAGAAGGCCGCGTCGTTGGCCGACAGCGGCATCTCGCGGTAGCGGAATTCGGAGGCCACATCGATATCGACCGGCAGCCGCGCATAGCGCTCGAACCAGTATTTCGAGATCAGCCCGGCCAGATAGGCCGTGCCGCAAGCCGAGAGCGCCAGTCGGCCGATCTTGGCGAAATCGAAGGGCAGCTCCAGCGGCTTCGACACGCCGGAGACGAAATCGACGTAGTGCGCCAGCGTGTGCGAGATCACCTCCGGCTGCTCATGGATTTCCTTTTCCATGAAGTGCCGGCGATTGCCCTTGTCGACCATGAAGCTGGTCGACAGCGACTGCTGGCGCTTGCGGTCGACCTTGTTGCCGTCGATGTCGTAGATGGCGACGCTGTTGCGGCGCACCACCGCCCAGTCGCCGTCCTCGAGATAGGTGATCGCGTTGGTGAAGGGCGCGAGCGCGATGGCGTCCGAGCCCAGGAACATCTCGCCCTCGCCATGGCCGACAGCCAGAGGCGGACCGTTGCGGGCGCCGACGATCAGGTCTTCGTCGCCCTTGAACATGATCGCCAGCGCGAAGGCTCCCGAAAGCCGCTTCAGCGCCGCATGCGCGGCCTCGACCGGCTTCAGCCCCGTGGCGAGCTCGCGCGCCACCAGATGAGCGACCACCTCGGTGTCGGTCTGTGAGGCGAAGCTGTAGCCGTCGCGGGTGAGTTCGTCGCGCAACTCGGCGAAATTCTCGATGATGCCGTTGTGGACGATGGCGACGCCGTTGGAAAAATGCGGGTGGGCGTTGGTCTCGTTGGGCACGCCATGGGTGGCCCAGCGCGTGTGGCCGATGCCGATCGTGCCGTCGAGCGGCTCGTCCTGCAGTCGGCGTTCGAGGTTGACGAGCTTGCCTTCGGCGCGGCGGCGTCCGAGTTCGCCCTCCTCGATGGTGGCGACGCCGGCAGAGTCGTAGCCGCGATATTCCAGCCGCTTCAGGGCATCGACAATGAGCGGCGCGACCTGCGATTGCCCAACAATTCCAACGATACCGCACATGTCGACAGTTCTCCCCGCATCAATACAGAACGATGAACTACGTTACAACAACACCGAAAGCAATATACGGATAACGTCCATCATCAGCCAAGCATATTAGCAAAGCGATAAAACCGACTGTTCAGCACTGGCGTAAAACGCAACAGTAATAAGGCTGCCAGTAGCTGCCGACAAATGCCGTCATACAACAGGAGTGAGACAAGTAAGTCGTCATGTTGACGGCTGCGTGACACCGAGACACGCGTTCCCAATTACACCAAGACAGGACCGCGCGTGTTGCCGACCAGCCACGCTTCTATGCTGTTTATCAAGGTGCCTCGCCCCGACGGTCTGGCCTAACGAAAGAACAGCAAAACGAGACCGCGTCATTTGGCCACGGACTGCAGCAATACGCAAACAACTGCCGGCAATTAAATATGCAGGGACAAGGGTTTGTGGAAACGTCAAAAGCATCTGCACCGCATGAAATTGGCCGCGATTCCGGCTTCTGTCTGGCCCAATGAGCATGATATTTAATCGATTATACCAACTGCGACAGTCCAACTCCCCGCTTGCTTTTCTCAGGCGAGCATCATATGGGTCCGCAACCTGAACACAACGGAACTCCAGGCAACACAACCTTACATACCCATGAAATCAAGAAGCAATGTGCAGACGCACGGCTCGAACCCTGAGTAACGTACGTGATGTGTCGAAGTCCAAGCGGGCCGCGAGGAGTTATATTAGTGACACGCGATTCACAACGTGGCGTCAATCAGTATCGTACACCGTGCTGACGCACAGAGCACCTTGGAAAAAGATTTCCGCCAAAGTTATATCAACGCAAAGTGAGTCACTTGCTCGGCGAGTAAGGTAAACCGAAAGTCCTGCTATGACTAACACGGGAATCGAAGTCAGAAGAGACGGAGCGTCGCAGGACGCCATCGCCACCCCCGTTGGTGTGCGTTGGTATGCAGCCGGCGTATTTGCTGGCAGAGAAAATATAGCAGAACAACATCTTCAAAGGCAGGGATTTACGTCGTTCGTGCCGCGCGCGGCGAAAACCATCCGTCATGCCCGGCGGACTTACACACGGACAGCAGCGTATTTCCCAGGGTATATGTTTGTTGCTTTGGACGTTACACAGCAGCGCTGGCGCGCAGTGAACGGAACTATCGGTGTTCGCTCGTTGATCATGCGCGGGGATAGACCCTCACCAGTTCCTTCCGGTTTGGTTGAGCGGTTCATCGCGTTGACTGGCAAGGACGGTCTGCTTGATTTCAGTGGCGGTCTCAAGCTGGGATCCTCGGTTCGAATTCTATCAGGCCCTTTCGCCGAGCTGATGGGTCGCCTTGACCGACTTGATTCGACAGGACGGGCCAGAGTGTTAGTAGCGATCATGAACGGCGAAATTCCTATTCAACTCGAATCCAACAGTCTTGTGGCAATTGCGTGATCTAAGCGCGTTATTGCATGATTGAGCGCCCACTTTGTTACGCATGAAAAATTCCGGCTGCACCCGGGAGTGCGGTAGCCGTGACCTGGCACAGTTGTTGTGGGACTTTGCGCGCCACTGGGGAGATTTCCGCGCCTAAGTAAACCATTTGTGCCGCTCATAGCACTGTCGGGCAAAATGCGGCACCGTTGGCGCCCTCGACCGCAACAATCTGTTCTATTCCGTCCAAACCACACGATGTCCAAAGACTTGTCGACCCAAAGGTCGGCCAGCAGCGCTCGTCAGCGGCTCGGGTCCAACAACCTGGCGATCTCGAAGGTCTCGTTATTGCCGCGTGACAGCAGACGCGCCAAAATAGCCGGATAGCAAACATGAACATGAATGTTCGCGTTATCAATTTGCCAAATCAGAGGCATCTCCTTTTGCAAATGCGATTTCAGCTTGCAGGAGGTTTGGCATTTGCAGTTCTGATTCCGGCGCTTATCCGCAGTTCTGTTGATCCTGGGGTGATCTACTCGTCCAACATGCAGATCACGATTGTTGCGGTGGTCATCGCACACCTAACGGGATATTTGCTCTACCGGAGGATTGGGACCTTCCCGGGAGTAGCTGCAGCAGGATACATCTTGCCTACCTTCGCGTTAGCTTACGGCCTCGTGTTCCTGACCATTTTCTTTCTGCGCATCGACTACAGCCGGTTTCAGGTGGCCGCCAGCTTTGTTCAGTCGACGTTTTGGTACTTTGCGTTAAGCGTTGCGACCCGACGACTGGATCCATACCAGTTGGCTGTCATCCCTGGCGGCAATGTCGATCGCCTCGAAAACATACCGGGCGTGAGTTGGCATTGGATTCGTTCGTCTAACGAAATCGTAGAACATGCAAGCGGTGTGGTCGCGGACCTTCGGGCCGATCTTTCAAACGAATGGGAACGATATATCGCAGATCGTGCGCTTTCTGGTACCCCCGTCTATCATACAAAACAGATCAGCGAGTCCCTCACAGGCCGCGTCGAGATCGAGCATCTTTCCGAGAACACCCTCGGCTCGATCAATCCCAATCAAGCCTATTTGAAAGTCAAGCAAGCGCTCGATTGGATTGCGGCGCTGGCAGTATTGATTCTCCTGTCGCCAGCGCTCCTCTTGGTGGCCGCCCTCATTAGATTGGACTCACCAGGGCCTGCCCTGTTTAGACAGCAACGGATGGGTTATCGAGGAAAGGTGTATCAGGTCTACAAATTCAGAACGATGAGAACAAGTGCTCACGTTGCTGACGAAAAGGAACAGGCCATTACAAAGGCCGGTGACGCGCGCATCACAGGATTGGGTAGGTTTTTGAGGAAATCGAGGATCGACGAACTGCCTCAGATGATCAATATCCTGCGCGGAGAAATGAGCTGGATAGGACCTCGACCCGAGGCCCTCGTTCTCTCCCGCTGGTACGAAGCCGAATTGCCGTTCTATCGGTATCGGCACATCGTACGGCCGGGCATCACCGGGTGGGCGCAGGTTAACCAAGGGCATGTTGCGGCAGTTGGGGAGGTATTAGAGAAACTTCACTACGATTTTTACTATATCAAGAACTTTTCGCCGTGGTTGGACCTGCTAATTGTGTTCCGTACAGTGAGAACTGTCCTCACTGGCTTTGGCGCTCGTTAAATGAGCGAGATTGCAAGCTCACGCCGAGGCTGGGCATTGAGGATTGCGTCCGCATCCATTGCGCAGGGTAATGAGCGTTTTGTTGCCGGGGCGGTCCGCCTGCTGAATATCGGTCTGCGGTTCGGCACTCTGTTTACACGATTTCTGTTCGTATTTTTCCTGGCCAGGTACGTGGATCCGAAATCGGTCGGGTATTACGGCCTTTTCACCGCCACGGTCATCTACGGCCTCTATTTGGTTGGCCTTGACTTCTATATCTTCGCTTCGCGCGAGATCCTGCAAGTCTCTGACGATCAGCGAGGGGCTATGCTGAAAGGCCAATTGGCTTTGTGCGGCCTTCTTTACGTGTTTGTCCTGCCTCCGGTTGTCTTGATCTTGAAGGGCGAGGGCTGGTCAGCCTCGCTGCTATGGTGGTTCGTTCCAATTCTGGCACTGGAGCATTTCAACCAGGAGGTCTCGCGTCTTCTCATCGTGTTGTCGGATCAGGTCGCCGCGAGCGTAACCCTGTTCGTGCGGCAGGGCAGTTGGGCAATCGCGGCCGTGGTCGTGATGATCGGATTTCCAGGAAGCCGGAATCTGGACGTGATCATGGCCCTTTGGGCGTGCTCGGGCTTAGCTGCGGCAGCATTGGGTGTTTGGAGAGTCAGGCAACTTCCGATAGGCGGCTGGTCAAGGCCAGTCGATTGGCGCTGGGTTCGAAAAGGGATCTCGGTCAGCGCGGCGTTCCTGGTTTCAACTCTCGCCTTGCGTGGCATCCAGACCGCCGATCGATATTGGATGGAGGATCTTGGCGGAATAGAAGCGGTGGGTGCTTATGTGTTGTTCCTTGGCGTCGCAGGAACGCTGATGGTCTTTCTAGATGCGGGGGTGTTTTCGTTCAGCTACCCAGCATTGATCAGCCATAGCCACAAGCGCGAGTACGAGCTTGCCGGCACGACGGTTCGGCAGATGTTTTTCCAGACGTTAGCTGTTTCTGTTGCCTTTGGATGTGTCAGTTGGGTGGCGTTGCCTTACCTGCTCGGTTGGGTGGGCAAGACAGTCTATCTGGACGCGCTTGATTTGTATCCATGGGTTGCAGTTGCAGCGATCGTCAACGCTGTGGGTATGGTGCCTCACTATGCTCTCTATGCCCGCGGGTGCGACAGGCCCATCATCTACAGTCACATCGCCGCATTGCCGGTATTTATCGGATCCACTTGGTGGCTCGGCAAAACCCACGCCGAACTGGCCGTTCCCATTGGAATGACGATCTCGTTCACGGTGATCCTCATCTGGAAAGCGATCGCCTACGGCCAGCTCGACAGAAACAGATCGCGCTAAAATCAACGGTTTAGCAATGCTCAAATACGGTCGTCACCTATGATCCGCTATGGCCAACAAGATATCACGCAGACTGACATCGATGCCGTTGTGGATGTTCTTAAATCAGTCAATCTAACGCAAGGTCCCAATATTCCGAAATTTGAGCAAAGTGTGCTTGCGCACACGGGAGCCCGTCATGCGGTGGCCGTCAACAGCGCCACCTCAGCACTTCACATCGCTTGTCTGGCTCTGGGGCTCGGGCCGGGTGACCTTCTCTGGACAACGCCGAACACCTTCGTGGCCTCGGCGAATTGCGCGCTTTATTGCGGGGCTCAAGTGAGCTTCGTGGACGTCGACCCGCGCACTTATAACCTCTGCCCCAGGGCTCTGGAGGAAAAGCTTATTGAAGCCGAAAAGGTTGGCCGTCTGCCCAAGATTGTGGTGCCGGTACATCACACAGGCCAGCCATGCGACCTGGAAGCCATTCACGACCTAGGTAAAAGATACGGCTTCAAGATCATCGAAGATGCCTCGCACGCTATCGGCGCTCGCTACAAGGGGGAGCCGGTTGGAAATGGGCGATACAGCGACATTACGGTGTTCAGTTTTCATCCGGTCAAAATCGTCACAACCGCTGAAGGCGGGATGGCGTTAACCAACGACGATGAACTGGCAACACGTTTGGGCCTGTTGCGAAGCCACGGCATCACGCGAGAGGCTTCGCTCATGACGCAGCCAATGGACGGCCCCTGGTATTATCAACAGGTGGCTCTTGGCTACAACTACCGCATGACGGACATGCAAGCTGCGTTAGGCGTGAGTCAAGTTGCCCGCCTGACCCAGTACGTGAAGAGGCGCCATGAGATCGCCGACCGCTACAGCACGCTCCTGGCCAATCTGCCGCTGACGCTGCCATGGCAACACCCAGACAGCTATTCCGCGTATCATTTGTATGTGATCCGGCTGCAGCTGGAGAACATAGGCGCATCGCATCTGGAGGTTTTCGAGGCACTTCGCGCCAAGGACATCATGGTCAATCTGCATTACATCCCGGTGCACACCCAACCCTATTACCAGATGATGGGCTTCCGGAACGGCGACTACCCAGAGGCTGAGCGCTACTATCGAGAGGCCATCAGTATCCCCATGCACCCGGCGTTGACCGACGCGGACCAGGTCTTCGTGGTTAAGGTGCTGCGCGAGGCCATGGGGCTGTGAGGCTCGCTGTAATTCCGGCGCGAGGGGGATCGAAACGCATTCCGCGCAAGAATATCCGCACCTTTGGTGGGCTGCCGATAATCGCATGGTCGATCCGCGCGGCCATACAAAGCGGCTGTTTCGACCGTATCATCGTCAGCACCGACGATGCTGAGATCGCCGAAGCGGCAAAAGAATACGGCGCCGAAGCGCCTTTCCAGCGCCCGGGCGACCTTTCTGACGACCACACAGGAACCGTTCCCGTCGTGGCGCATGCCATCCGATGGTTCGCGACGGCGGGGGCTGCTGCCAAAGAGGTCTGTTGCCTCTACGCCACCGCGCCATTTGTACGGGCGAGCGATCTGCGACAAGGTTTGGACATGCTTCGGTCGACGGAAGCCGACTTCGCCTTCTCGGTGACGAGTTACGCCTTTCCGATCCAAAGGGCGTTGCGCATCACGGCCGGCCAACGCGTGGCAATGTTCCAACCGGAGCATCTTGGGACCCGCTCGCAAGACCTCGAGGAGGCCTGGCACGATGCGGGTCAATTCTACTGGGGCCGCTCCGAGGCTTGGCTCAAGAACAAGCCTGTGTTCGGGCAAGGTAGCGTCCCAGTGTTGTTGCCACGTCATCGTGTGCAAGACATCGACACACCCGAGGACTGGGAGCGGGCGGAATGCATGTTTCGGATCCTGAGCCCGGAACCAGGATCGGAATGACCCGAGATGCTCTGCGGTAATTAAAACCCGTGCAGGTCGCTTTTCGAACTGATGCCTCGATCGAGATTGGCACCGGCCATGTCATGCGTTGTCTCACGCTGGCTGACGCGCTGCGGGAGCGCGGGGCAGAATGCCTATTCATCTGCCGCCTACACACTGGCCATCTTATGGATTTGATAGCAGAGCGTGGCCACAGGACCGTTGCGCTGCCAAGGCCTCCAGAGGACATAACGCTGACGCATGAGGCGCCACCCCATGCCTACTGGCTGGGGACGGACTGGGCAACAGATGCCCAAGAGACGCACCAAGCCATTGGGTCTGCGGACTGTCTGGTCGTGGATCATTACGGGCTGGACCGCCGCTGGGAGGAAGCGCTGCGTTCTGCCTGTCAATACCTGATGGTGATCGATGACTTGGCTGATCGCCCCCACGATTGCGATCTGTTGCTCGACCAGAGCCTTGGCCGCACGAAAGAGGACTACGACAGCCTCCTGGGCGCCGATGCCGTCACATTGCTCGGACCGGAATATGCGCTACTGCGGCCTGAGTTTGCCGAGCTGCGCGCAGCGAGTCTTGCTCGTAGGGTTCAACCTAAACTCGAACACCTGCTCCTAACTATGGGTGGCGTGGACAAGCAAAATGTCACTGGCCTTGTGCTGGATGCGCTCGACGAGGGTACCTTACCTTCGACTTTGCGCATCACAGTCGTCATGGGACCGCAAGCGCCGTGGAAGGACGCGGTGCGGATCCGTGCGGAAGCAATGCGGTACTCGACTCAGGTTCTGGTTGGCGTGAGCGACATGGCGCGGTTGATGTCCGAAAGCGACCTTGCTGTCGGGGCGGCAGGAAGCACGTCCTGGGAACGCTGCTGCGTGGGCTTGCCCAGCTTCGTTTTTGCGCTCGCGGACAACCAACATTCCGTGGCCTCGGCCCTGCAGGTCTCGGGCGCCGCGGTCGCTGTCAGGAATCCCTCGCAACTCGTTTCGGTACTGGAGGAGCGCTTCGTGTCAGGGACGATCGGTGAGTTTCTCTTCGGCCTAAGCAAAGCAGCCGCTGCGATTACAGACGGAGAGGGCGTTAGCCGGGTCGCCGACCGGATGGTGGAAGAATATGTCTGACCCGATCGTTCGGGCGATGATGGCTGACGATCTGCCAATGGTGCTCGCATGGCGAAATCATTGGGACGTGCGTCGTTTCATGTTTACCCAGCACGAGATTGGCCTGGAGGAGCACCGGAATTGGTTTTCCCGGTCGACCAATGAGGCTACACGCCGGTTGCTCATAGTCGTGGATAGAGAAGCACCTATCGGCTTCGTCCAATTCGACAATGTCGCTGACGCCGGGGCGTCGAACTGGGGATTTTATGCTGACCCGAACGCAGCGAGAGGAACCGGGAAAATGCTCGGTTTCGCGGCGTTGAAATATGCCTTTGGCGAATTGAATCTGCATAAGGTTTGCGGCCAGGCAGTGGATTTCAACACGGCCTCTATAGCGCTGCACGAACGCTTAGGTTTTGTTCGGGAAGGCGTATTGCGGGAGCAACAACGGATCCAGGGGGCCTATCGCTCCCTCGTCTGCTTCGGGTTGCTCAGAAGCGACTGGAATGAATCGATGAAACCTGTTGGAGAACCCAGTTGAGCTGTATCCAGATCGCCGGGCGCCGGATCGGGCCGGGTGAGCCCCCTTATGTCATTGCCGAATTGTCCGCCAATCATAACGGCAGCGTCGAAACGGCCCTGCACCTTGTGGAGGAGGCCAAGAAGGCCGGGGCAGATGCCGTCAAGCTGCAGACCTATAAGCCCGATACGATCACGCTTGATTGCACGGGGGAGGAGTTCCGCATCGACGGCGGCTTGTGGGACGGGCGCACACTCTATGATCTCTATGAAGAAGCGCATATGCCGTGGGACTGGCACAAGCTCCTCTTCGACCGTAGCCGCGAGCTCGGCGTTACGATCTTTAGCTCGCCTTTCGACAGCACGGCGATCGATCTCCTGGAAGACTTGAATGCGCCGGCTTATAAGATTGCCTCCTTCGAAGCTGTTGATTGGGCGTTGATCAAATACGCAGCCAGCACCGGCAAGCCGATGATCATCTCGACCGGGATGGCGGATGCAGAGGAAATCCACGAAGCGATAGAGGCAGCGCGTGAGGGCGGCTGCAGCGAATTAGCAATTCTGCACTGCGTCAGCGGCTACCCTGCACCGGCCGATGATTATAATCTGCAGACCATACCCGACATGATTGAGCGGTACGGACTGGTCACAGGCCTTTCTGATCATACGCTGGACAATACCACCGCCATTGCCAGTGTGGCTTTGGGGGCTTCGATCATCGAAAAGCACTTCACCCTTAACCGCGGCGGCGGCGGTCCGGACGACAGCTTCTCACTCGAGCCTGCCGAACTGGCGGCATTGTGTGTCGGCACGAAAACGGCTTGGAAGGCGCTCGGCAAGGTCGATTATGGACGCAAATCGAGCGAGCAGGGGAACGTGAAGTTCCGCCGGTCGCTCTATTTTGTACGGGACCTGAAGGCAGGTGATGTCATCACTCGAGACAGCATACGCAGTGTGCGACCAGGCTTTGGCCTTGCGCCTAAAAATCTCGAAGCTGTATTGGGCCGTCAGGTGACTCAGGACGTTCATTCCCCGACAGCAGTGCGCGCTGAGCTGATTGGTAGCTGGCAGGCAAAATGAACATTCTGCTTCTCTCGAACAGCGCGCCGAAATACTTTCATTTTTTCAATGCGCTCGCGGCGCGTTTCCGCAACGACGGAGCCACCGTGGCGGTCGCGGTAGACAGCGCATTTTCTCGCAAGGAGAACGGCCTGGATTCGGCGGGTTTCGCCGCAGTTTATGACTTCTCATCCTTTTTTGCGAACCATAAGGTGGATTTCGACATCCTAGAACGCTATTCCGGCTATAATTTGAACTCTGCCTTACTGTCGGACTTCGAGCGTGCGCAGACCTATGGCATCTGGGGCAATAGTGCAGACCTCGACTTTTTTGACCGCCTAAAAAGTGCGTTACTGACATTTTTCGAGAGGATATTTGAAAAGCATGGGACGGAACTCGTTCTATATGAGAATGTTTCCAATACGTTTGCACATTTCGCGCTGTTCGTAGCCCAGGAACGGCGAGCCGTTTATATTGGTCTAGGGGCATCTCGGCTGCCAGGCCGGTTTTCAGTTTCTGGGGATCCCTTGGCAGATGACTCTGTTGAGAGAAATTTTGCAGCGATCCGAGGTGGCTACAAGACGGTGGAACCAGATGTTCACCGCTGGGTGAAGGACTACATCGCCAACATCGAGACGATCGTTCCCGATTACATGAAAATCAATGGCCTGGAACGCATCGCCTTGCTCAAGCGGTACTTCAGGCGCGACCGTCTTGCCAGGATCAAGGCGCTGCTACGCCACGTGTCCGACAGTCGGACCAATTCGTTCCAGATCGGTAATCCCCTGCGCACACATACAAGCCTCTTTCTGCGCAATGTCCGTCGACGTCTCAAAGCGGGCACCGTTCGTGGCATGTATCAAAAGGCCGTAGCGGGAGAACGATTTCTTCTGTACCCGATGCACTTCCATCCCGAAGCCTCTACGTCGATCCTCGCTGGAGCCTACCTCGACGAGTATGAGGTGATCCGTAACATTGCCTTCAGTCTGCCTGAAGGCACCCGCTTGTATGTCAAGGATCATATTAGTGCCTGGGCATATCCCACGCTCGATTTCTACAGGCGTATTCGGTCTCTGCCGAATGTCAGGTTGTTAGGGCCGCATGAGCCGACAAAGGAGCTGATCAAATCGTCTGTAGGGGTTATCACCCTCACCAGCACTGTTGGCTACGAGGCGCTTCTGCTCAAAAAGCGCGTTTTTCTGTATGGCCGTGTGTTTTATGAATTCCACAAGGGCGTCGTCCCGATAGTAAACCCCGCCAACCTCCGCCGTATAATCTCGGGCGGCCTGGCCTCCCCGATAGGTTGGGACGATCAGTACAATCATGATTTCGTCTGTGCCTATTGGCTGTCGACGTTGCCGGGAACACTCAATCTAATGCTGGACCGTGTGCCAGCCGCTCAAGCTGCTGAGCATATCTACCGAGAATTGCTAAAGGCCGGGTTATTGCACGGTCTGCCAGCGATAAAGAGCGCAGCTTAAAGCGCAACTTTTCAAAGTCTAAAGCTTACATCTGAAGGCGGCGGCTTGCCGACAACGGCTCTTTTGCGGACATGAGCAAGATCAGAGTCCTTTGTGTTGCCGATTTTTATTTGCCGGGCTTCAAGGCGGGCGGACCAATTCGTACGCTTGCCAACATGTGTGAAGCTCTGCGCAGCAACATTGAGTTTTCGATTTTCACGAGAGATCGTGATTTGGGCTCCGACGAGCCGTATCCGGGAGTCCGTATCAACAGGTGGGTGCGCTCGCCGAACGGTTTGATATACTATGCTGACCCCAAAAAATTCAATGCCGGGCACGTGGCCAAAGCTGCGAAGCTTCACAGCTTCGACGTTTTGTACCTGAACAGCTTTTTTGGCTATCGATCATCAATTTCGATCTATCTCAAGCAGCGATTGGTCTGGAGAAATGGCGCGAGTGTCTGCATCGCGCCACGTGGCGAATTCTCTGCAGGCGCGCTGTCGATAAAGAGTTTTAAAAAAAGAATTTATCTGAGCTGTGCCAAGCTAGTTGGGCTTTATCGCGATGTGCACTGGCACGCCTCGACCCTACTGGAAGCTGAAGATATTCAGCGGCAGTTTCCCCATGCACGGGGCAAAATCCATCTCGCGGCTGATCCGGTGTCCGCGGCAGGTGAAAGCTTTAGTCGCCTGAAACGTCAGCGAAAAAGGGCGGGCGAATTAAGCATTGCCTTCATATCGCGCATCTCACCTATGAAGAATCTCACAGGCCTCCTCGAGATTCTCTCCCGAGTGGATCGCAAGATCAAGCTGAGCATTTTTGGCCCTGTAGAGGACCCTGCATATTGGCGGAATTGCCAGACCATCATCAAACGCCTCCCAACCCACATCACCGTCGAATACCGTGGAGCGCTCGAGCCTCATGAGGTTTCAGCGACGTTTGCTTCATATGATCTGTTCGCGTTCCCCACTCTGGGGGAAAATTTCGGGCATGTTATCTTTGAAGCTCTGCGCGCCGGCACACCCGTGCTGGTTAGCGATCGGACACCCTGGCGCGCCGTTTCAACCGGCGCAATCACGGTAATCCCCCTCGTTTCCGTTGACGTGTGGCGACAGCAACTGGCGCGTGCAGCGGACAGGGATGCCGAAGAACAGCGATCACTCGAAAAAGCCGCGCTTGAATTCGCCAACCGCTACGCCGCAACCGACGAGGCGCGATCGGACACTCTCAAAATGTTCCGTTCCGTTGCAGCCAATTGAAATAGAAAAGGACTTTCGATGTTCACCGGCAAGACCCTCCTCATAACCGGCGGTACTGGCTCCTTCGGAAATGCTGTTTTGCGGCGGTTTCTGGATTCTGACCTAGCTGAAATCCGCATCTTCAGCCGGGATGAGAAGAAGCAGGACGACATGCGGAAAAAATACAACAATCAAAAACTTAAGTTCTACATTGGTGATGTTCGCGACTACCAGTCGGTCCTCAACGCCGTGCGGGGCTCCAATTTCATTTATCACGCTGCCGCACTCAAGCAGGTGCCTTCCTGCGAATTCTACCCGCTTGAAGCCGTCAAAACCAATGTCCTGGGAACTGAGAACACCTTGGAAGCGGCGATAAACTCCGGTGTGGAGCGTGTGATCTGCCTGAGCACAGACAAGGCCGTATATCCGATCAATGCAATGGGCATCAGCAAGGCGATGATGGAGAAGGTCATCGTCGCCAAGTCGCGATTGAGCAACAATACGGCCATATGCGCTACCCGATACGGCAATGTGATGGCCTCGCGCGGCTCGGTGATCCCGTTGTTCACCAACCAAATTCGCGCTGGCCAGCCGATCACCATCACCGATGCTGCCATGACGCGTTTCATGATGACACTGGACGACGCGGTCGACCTGGTGCTCTACGCTTTCCAGCATGGCAATCCCGGTGAGATCTTCGTGCAGAAGGCGCCGGCGGCCACGATCGAGACCCTGGCTAGAGCGCTTACGGAGCTCCTGGGCGCTCCCGACCATCCAATTAGAATAATAGGTACGAGACACGGCGAGAAACTATTCGAAGTCCTGCTCAGCCGAGAGGAAAAAGTGGCGGCCCAGGACCTCGGCAACTACTACCGTGTTCCGCCAGATCTGCGCGATCTGAACTATGGGAAATTCTTCGAGCAGGGCGAGATCGAGATTTCGGAATCGACCGACTACAATTCACACAACACCGCGAGGTTGGGTGTCAAAGAGATGCAGACGTTGTTGATGAAGCTTCGGTTTGTGCAAGCTATTGTACGCGGGGAGCATGTTGAGCCAGAAGAGTGAGCCGAACGCGGTAAGACTCTGCGGTCCATTTAGCGCTATTGCTCAGCGCTCACCAGAAAGACGATGCGCAACGTGAAGACAAACAGAATCCTCGTCCTGGGCGCTGGCGGCATGTTGGGAAATGCGGTCTTCCGCGTTTTCGCCGCCGACAATCGATTTGTAACGATTGGTACGCTCCGATCATCGGCCAAAGCACGCTATTTTCTGCCCGATGAGCATTGGATCCTAATACCCAATCTCGACGTTCGGAACGACGGAGATCTGGTGGCCCTGTTTGCCGACACCAAACCGGATGTCGTAGTAAACTGTGTGGGCGTCATTAAACAGCTTGACGCCTCCCGAAACCATCTCACGGCACTGTCAATCAACGCTTCTCTCCCTCACCGCCTGGCGCAACTTTGCCGCATGACCGGAGCCCGCTTAGTGCATGTGAGCACGGATTGTGTTTTTTCGGGCGCGAAGGGCAATTACCTGGAAACCGATTTTGCCGATGCAAACGATCTGTACGGAAGGACGAAGTTTCTAGGGGAGGTGGATTACCCGAATGCAGTGACACTCCGCACGTCAATCATCGGTCACGAATTGGAGAGTTCGAAAAGTCTGGTTGACTGGTTTTTGAGCCAGACTGACCAGGTGAAAGGCTACAAGAACGCTATTTTTTCAGGTTTGCCAGCGGTCGAATTGGCGCGGGCGATTAAAGAGCTTGTCGTGCCAAATGCCGAGTTGAGGGGTCTGTTTCATGTCTCAGCTGATCCCATTTCCAAATTCGATCTTCTCTCCTTGATCTCGAGGATCTACGGAAAAAAGATAGATATCATCCCCGACACGACGGTCACTGTCGATCGATCCTTGAATTCGGACTTATTCAGGGGAGCAACGGGATTTATACCGGATGCGTGGTCGATACTTATCTTGAAAATGTATGATAGCTATCTGGAATATAACAAGCTTAGTGCTCTGAAGGGGGCGCTAGCTCGTAGTTAGCAGATGCCGCTTTCGTCTGGAAATAACTGAGTGCCTTGCAGCCCGATTAGCGCGCGGTTCCGCCTTGCGGGGCAAGAATGTGGAGCGGATGGTGAATAGTCTGAGGGTTATGACGATCGTCGGGACGCGCCCGGAGATCATCCGATTGTCGCGGGTAATCGACCGATTGGATCGATCGTGTGACCAATGCCTCGTGCATACGGGCCAGAACTATGACTATGAATTGAACCAAATCTTTTTCGAGCAGCTTAAGATTCGTCCGCCGGATGTGTTTCTTGAAGCGTCAGAAAGCACGGCCGCCAAAACGATTGGACGTGTGATCGCGGCAACGGATCAGGTGCTTCGCGAACGACGCCCTGAGGCGGTTTTGCTACTTGGGGATACCAACAGCTGCCTCGCGGCAATAGCCGCGAAGCGGTTGAAGATACCTATTTTTCACATGGAGGCCGGCAATCGTTGTTTCGATTCGCGGGTTCCGGAGGAGATCAACCGCCGCATAGTTGATCATGTCGCCGACATTCATCTGCCTTACAGCCAGATTGCGCGAAGCTATCTGCTGCGAGAAGGGATTGCGCCCGAACAGATCATCGTAACGGGCAGCCCGATGCGTGAGGTGCTCACCTACTATATGAACGAAATCAACAAGTCGGATGTTTTGGGTCGACTTTCTCTCGAGCAAGGGAAGTACTTCGTGATGAGTGCTCATCGCGAAGAAAACGTCGACGATCCGGACATAATGACCCGAATAGCTGGGATAGCCAATCGTTTAGCGCAGGATCATGACATTCCGGTAATTGTTTCGACCCACCCCCGCACCCGGTCGCGGCTGGACTCCCTGAACATCGAAATGAACCCCAGGATCCAGTTCATGAAGCCTTTCGGCTTCTTGGATTATGTGCACCTGCAGATGAATGCGAAAGCGGTTCTGTCCGACAGCGGTACGATCACGGAGGAGTCCTCCATCTTGAACTTTCCGGCGCTTACCTTGCGCGAAACCCATGAGCGTCCCGAAGGAATGGAGGAGGGGGCGGTAATGATGGTGGGCTTGGACGTGGACCGGGTCTGCCAGGGCCTTGCGATCCTGGAAAGCCAGCCCCGAGGGGCAGAGCGCGGGCTTCGTTTGGTTGCCGACTACGACGTACCCAATGTCAGTGAAAAGGTCGTTCGCATAATCCATAGCTATACCGATTATGTGAACCGCGTTGTATGGAAGAAGCACTGAGCGGGGGCAGATGCGGATCGCTTTGATAGCGGACACTTTTCCGCCGCTGCGCACGTCGGGGGCAGTGCAACTGAGAGACCTCTCGCGGGAATTCGCGCGACAAGGGCATCAGCTGACAGTGATGCTGCCAGCGGCCGAATTGGACCGCCCCTGGGCGATCGAAGACTTTGACGGAGTAACCGTGCTGCGCCTGCGAGCGCCGCCTACCAAGGAAATTGGTTATGTGAGGCGGACCTGGAACGAGTTCGTTATGCCTTTTGCCATGTTGCGCAATCTGCGCAAAAGCCCGCTGGCAGGGCAGCGATGGGACGGGATCGTTTGGTATGCTCCCTCAATCTTCCATGGCCCCATGGTCAGCGCGCTAAAGCGCGAAAGCGGCTGCAAGGGATATCTTGTCATTCGTGACATTTTTCCCGAATGGGCCGTTGATATGGGTCTGATGGGCCGCGGTCTGCCGTACCGTTTCTTTGATGCCATCGCGCGCTACCAATACTCGATTGCTGATGTGATCGGCGTCCAGACGCCAGGCAACCTGGCTTACTTCAATCGGTGGCGGCGGAGGTCGGGGCGTGTCCTTGAGGTGTTGCAGAACTGGCTGGACAAGCCTTCAAACGTGCGTTGTTCGATCCGTGTCAGCGAGACGCCGTTGGCCGGGCGCAAGCTGTTCGTGTACGCAGGCAACATGGGTGTGGCTCAAAGCGTCGGCATTGTATTGGACTTGGCGCAGAGAATGGCCTCCCGGACCGACGTGGGTTTCCTGCTGGTCGGTCGAGGCAGCGAGGCTCGAAGACTTAGAGAAAAAGCGCAAGCTCTCGGCCTCACCAACGTGGTCTTTTTCGACGAGATTGATCCCGACGAAATCCCGGACCTTTACGCACAGTGCCGGATAGGAATCGTCTCGTTGGATCTCCGCCACAGGTCTCACAACATACCAGGCAAGTTCCTGACTTATATGCAAAGTGGCCTCCCTGCACTCGTGCGCTTGAACCCAGGCAACGACCTGGCCGAGTTGATCCGAAGCGAGCGGGTTGGCGAAGAGTGCCAGAGCGATCAGCTAGATGAACTGGTCGCGAAAGCTGAAAGGTTGCTGGTGCAGGTAGAAACGGATGCCGAGTTGCCCGGACGATGCAGGCGATTGTTCGATCAACGGTTTTCCACCGAGCAGGCGGCTGCGCAGATCGCTGACGCACTTTCCGTGCCTTGATCATAGCGCTGAGGGCTTCGCCCGGATGAGGCTCGCCCCGGTCGGGAGTACTGCCACTCACCCGCGACGGCTGACCGCCTAGCGCCCTGCGCTCGCCGGCGAACATGCAGAACAGGGCGTGGATCATGGTGACCCAGATCCCAGATCGAATTGGCAACGGCACGATGCAGCGGCGCGCCATTTATTGTTCTTGTCATTAATGAAACGGATTGCGGACATGGTTGCCGGAGAACCAAACGACGTACAATTGAAACACGTCGACGGTCGGTGGGTGGTCAGGGTCATTGAAAACGGCAAAGTAAGCCGGCGTTCGTTCAACGCTCAGGACGCTGCCGAGGGCTACGCCGAATTCCAGCGGATAAGGTTGGGCCTGCCCGGAAAGCCACCTGTCTGGGAGGAAAATCCGGCTCACGAGCATCCCAAGAGCCTGCGCGAAATGGGGGATTTTATCATCGCCGATGTTCTCGACCTCGCCGAATACTCCGATCGGGGTATTGTCACCACTCTGGTTGATCCATACGGCGTTCGCCTCCGTCTCCATCTCACAGTTGTGACCTCAGAGTTGCTTTGCGAGCGAATTGCCACCGCCTTGGAGCATCGGTACGGCGCCTAGCCACTTCCAGTCGCTGCTTTCCTGCTTCAGGGATCGACAGCGCACGCCATCCCGCCGGCGTGATCACCTCGATGGGGTGTGCCATAGGGGTGGGTCTTGGCCTGAATGCCACGCGCAGTTGGCAGCAGTGGCCCGTCAGGAATCTGAATCGAGGACTCCGCTCAGCACGATGAAATAAACTGGTCGCTATTCCCGCTATCGGGCTTGTGTTTGCCGTCGGCTTCATGGCTGTCATACTCTCCCAGAGAGGTAACCCACGCCCACAGCCCCACGCCACGCTTTCGCCATTCACCGGGCGGCTCACCATTCCCTCGATAGACGATCTGCGGGTGGGAGGCCGCAAAATTGTCCTGTGCGGGGCCGCGTTAACGAAACGGCGGGCTCTACGCGACATGGTAACGGCTGCCCGTCGAGATTTCCAGGGAATTGTCTTGAATTGCAGACCCGTGGGGGCAGGCACCCCCTGCGATGGAAAAACCGGATCCAGGCTGGGCGATGCCCTGGTTGTCCAGTGTTCCATGCCGGACGGCCGTGATCTGGCTGCTGATCTCACCCAAAGGGGCTTGCTCTGCGGACAGCCGGCTCAGGCAGGGGATACTTATCCGGGTTGTTGATACCGAATTGATAGGCAGCCCGCCATTCAGTGCGGGCTATCTGAGCTCGCACAAGGTTCTACACGATCGGCGAGAACGGGGCTCGGGCGGCGTTGTGTCCCGGCGCGCGGTAAAGAGGGTCGATGTGGGTACCGACCAGGAGCGGGGGGTTATCAGCGTTGCATAACCTTGCTGGTATTAGTGAAAAAAAGGGCGGGGCCATTTTGAGCTCTGCCTTAGTTATCATCACGTATCTGACCATTGCGCTCTGCATCATAGGACAGTCGATCACCGAACTTTATACATCTAACTACTTGTTCGTATTAATCGCCTGCCATACAGCAAAATTGTGCCTCATTAAATTTCGCTCTCCGCTCGATATGGTGATCGGAATCGCCTTCCTACTGCTCTATGTGCCTTTCGCTCCGAACCTACTTATTTTTGACGGCGTGGACGCGTCCGTGATCATATCAATCTTTATCATCTTCTCGGACATCCTCAGGGTGTTTGACAACACCCCGGATTTCATTCCGGTTATACATTCTGGAAAGTGGCTTCAGTGGTGCGGGCTCGCTGTTGGCCTGTCGTCGGTCGTATTGGTCGGAATTGTAGCGCCGCGGCCTGAAATGAGCTTGATGATACCCATTGGTGTTGCACTCTATTTCCAAGAATACTTGATAAAGAGCGGCCAGAAAAGACCTGGGTCCGTAATCGTATTTCTACTGTTTGAGGCAGCCATCGGCGGAAATCTTTTCCTCTATTGGGGCGGATACGGCAGGCTCGCTGTGGCCGCGTACCTCATCATGCCGTTTGCGATGCTGTGCTCGTACCATCGGATCGGTATCAGGTTTTCCTATCTCGTGTTGGCCATGCCTGCTCTGCTGATATGGGCCATGCTCGTGCGAGGTGAAGACGCCAACAGCATCACCAGCTCCGCTGCTGTCGGCGTCACCGACCATATGCGGTTCACAGAGTACCTTCGAACCGGCTTGGGCTATGGCGATGTTGGGTTGGGGCCATACCTGAAGCAATTGGAGTTGTTCTACCTCAATTGGTTTCCCAGGGACCATTGGGCTGGAAAACCAGTGGGAGCTGGGTATTATTCCGTCGATTACTTATGGGGACGCGTCGGTGTTGGCGACGACTACAATGTCTCGTTGGGTTTTGTTGGTGATCAGCTGTTCACTTTAGGAAAGGCATACCCGATTGGGTTGCTGATCGTACTTACGTCAGTGATCCTGACAAGGAGAGCACTCGTTTGGCTTTCAGGAAATGACAGCATAGCGGCTCTGATCGCATTTGACGCAACCCTTCTCACCTATTTCTGGGGTGGGATGGCTGCGTTTGGGGCCCGCGCGTGGTTCGTAATTCTTCCAATCCTGGCCCTTTCAGGCCTTGGAAAAATTTGGACAAATGGCAGCCGCGGCCGTCCGTCCGTTACGGAAATTACATATAGTCGATCATGATCAGGCCGACAAAGCTGTCGCTCGATCCAGATTTTATGACCTTCATTTTGCCGTCCCAGTCGAGGCCGTCGGCGATCCAGATCACCAGGGTTTTTGAGGGGCCTCTGATGTTCGCTTCGAAATGTCCCCCATCTCGTGGGGCAAGCGAGGCCACTAAGACATCTTTGCCGGCCACCACAAAATAGAGATCCAACACAATGGCCGCCGCGGCGTTGACGTCATCGCAGAGCAGCCGGAACTTACAGGGCCTGGCGTACTGCGGGAGGAAGACCTGCATGGTGGCGGGATTGCTTCCGCCACCAAATCCACTCACGTCGCTCGGCGCCCACGTTAACGTCTTCAACTCGGCGACTTGCCAGTTTCCGGAGTAGATTGTCTTCCGGTCGGCTGTGAGCTGGTAGTAGCCATCCACCACGGTCCCTGCAGGGCCCTCCTCCTCCATGCTGATCTCTGCCGGAATAGCTCGTCGATCGGATGCGCGCACAGCGGCGCTGCCATAGGCCGCCTGGTCTGACACGCGCTTGTAATTCAGGCGTCGGCAACCGTTGAGGTCAATCTTTCCATTTTCAGAGTGCCTTCCGAGGTCGGTGGTCATGTAGGCTTGCACGTCCATGGGAACATTGGAGTGCACATTGTCAAACCGAGCGTACACGCGGCCCCCAAACCTAGCCAGGATAGGGCTCGCGGACCTGCTTGCTCTGACGGCCATGTCTTCGAAACGCAGCCTGAAGGCGTTGCTTACCGAAATATCACTTGCCGTGTGATGGTCGATAAAGGGGCCATCCCCACGGGCCTCCATACGAACACCCCGACTTGCAAACTGTGCGGTTACCTGAAACGCGCCACCGACTCCGGGGTAAGTAAAGGACACATAGGGGCCGTACCCGATGACCGAGCCGCCCAGATGGTTGATGAAGCTTCCGCGCTCGAAAACGATCATTGGCCATTTCTCGCTCGCGTCGGCCACGTCGTCGTTCTCAATGTCGAGGCCAATCAGCTGGTGATTGACCGCCTGGATGTTGTTGTAGATGAGGCTCTTTCTGCAATTCTTGAACTTGCTGTGCAGGAACATCACCTCTGACTGATAGGCGTCTGTAAAGATGGTGGCCCCGCCGTCAAACCGCGCCCCCTCCTGGAAACCGACGATCCGAACGCCCTTGAACAGGTGCTTCCACGCCGGCCCACCTGACAAAGTACCGACAAATTGGATCGCCCTTGATGTGCCCGGGGTCCTGTCGAGGAGCTCAATGTCCTCGAAATTGACGTAGCTGATGTTGAGGTCACTGTAGAACATATTCTTTTTGGGCACTGCGTTATCAAACCAGATGCGGGTCGAGTTGCCGCTGTCGCCGATCACCTTGAACGAGAACTTGTAGTCAGCATTCGGCATGCACAGGGTGTCCGTAATCCGGTATTGGCGACCTGGGAGATGAACGGGAAGTCCGACGGTCATGGCGGCTTTGAAGGCTGCCCGTATTGGCCCCGTATCGTCCGTGCCAACCCCGGTGAGGTTGCTGTAGTCGCCGGCGGCCCCGAAGGCTAAGACATTGAACCCAGCATCTCCTGGAACAACGTATAGCTTCACTCCGCCCGCGGTTGTGATGTGTTGGTCACCGGCGACAGACGCCGCTACCTGGTAGTGGAAGCCTTGAGCCTCGACGATTTCACCCGCGCGAATCTGCACCCTGCCAATGCCTTCTGAATAGCAAAGCATTGTATCGGCCAAGCAGGCTGCGACGGTCGCGAAGCTGTGTGAAATTGCAGCCTTTGCGTTTGGATTGCTTGGTCCAATAACGGGTTGGCCGGACCGACTCGCCGGGATGAGAACAAGGCTTGGCGTTGCGCTGAGAAATTGACGGCGGTCCATACTTCGCTCCCTTGTCGCAGCGTGGTGTCACTTGAGCGTGCTCATCGAGTTGATCTTGACCTCTAAAGTGCCGCGTGACGGCCCGATGCTTCCACGGGTATCGAGGCAGGGCCGTCGCTTCAGCGGAAACGACGTTTCTAAGCAGAGAGAGAGATGTTCATCCGAGCACGGTGGCGGTGGCAAGAAAGTGATATTTCGCGGTAATCTATAAGTGAACAGAGAAAAAATAGGTAGATAGCCTCATGCGGCGTCAGACGCGCGAGGGAACGCTTGGAATATGTCTACAATTCAAATATTCTGTAGTTCTAATATATTGTTGTATAACAGTCACGCGGTAATATCTAAGGCTCATATCGCACATGCGAAATAGCTTGGAATCCGAGCGAAAAGCTGTTAGGCGCTAATCGCGGTATATTGACTTGGGCGCGTCTGTAGGGCGCAAACAAAGGATCGAGGCACATGAACATTGTTTTGAAAGCAGCGCTGGCCGGGATGGTCGCGTCATTCGGATTTGGCTCAGTTTCGGCTTTCGCTCAAGATGCATCGTGCACTTGTGCAACGGCATATCAGGGACCGGCAAATCCAATCGGATCGATTCAAAGTGTAAGTGGCAATGTGATGGTTTCGCAGACGGCCGGTTATGGGCCCGCCAAAGAGGGAAGCGCCTTGGATTTCGGCAGTCGTTTGCAGGTCGGTGCCAACGGCTTGGCGTCCGTTCGGGTCGGTGGTTGCAAGCTAAGCGTGCCAGCGAACTCAAGTCTCGACATTTCGCGTGTCGAGAACAACATCTGTCTCAAGATCGTCAAACCCGAACACACCGCGGCCGCCATAAGCCCGGAGCACACCGGAGCCATTGGCCCGTCCGGCAGGTTTGCATTTGGCCTGCCCGAAACATTTTTTGCAGGCGCGCTCATTACTGCCGGTGTGCTTACGGCTACCCAGAATGATGATAACGGGGTGAGCCGCTAGCCTCGTCTGGAATGCGGCCGGATGGGGTCAAAAGGGGCAAGGATGAGCCTTCGCTGTCGGTTGGGTGCTGTTTCGGCTTTCTGTCGATGACGGCGCTCACCCTCCGCCTTCACGGAGATGGCAATTCTTCAAACCGATAGCTGGAATTCTGCGAGCGGCGCTCTGCGGTTGTCAAATGTGTCAACCGCTTTGAACCGGGTGGCGTGTTCGAGTTTTTTGCAGCGTAATCGCTGTGTTGCTGTCACGTGACCAAGAACGCTTATGATTGACCTGCATTCTCATATCTTGCCTGGTCTCGACGACGGCTCGCCCAACCTTGTTACTTCGCTGGAAATGGCGAGGCTGGCGGTAGCCGACGGAATAACCCACATGGCGTGCACTCCCCATGTGGTGCCTGGCATGTATGAAAACCGGACAGAAAATATTGCTGCAGCGATCCATTCGTTGGAGCAAGCGTTCTTGCGCGCTGCTATACCGCTTGCCCTCTATGTAGGCGCCGACGTCCACATAGCCCCCGACCTTCCTAGTCAGCTGGCGAACGGTATAATCCCAACTTTGAACCGGTCGCGCTATTTTCTGTTCGAGCCGCCCCACCATGTGTTGCCTCCGCGGTTGGAAGAGCTCGCTTTGCGCCTCATAGAGGCTGGATTCGTTCCCATTCTCACACATCCGGAGCGTCTAACTTGGATCAAGGCGAATTATGACGTGATCGAAAGATTGAATAGGCTCGGGTGCCTTATGCAGATTACTGCGGATTCGATTATTGGCGCCTTCGGGCGTACGGCTCTCTACTACTCGGAAAAGCTCATAGACGAAGGTAGGGTAGATATTATCGCGTCCGATACACACAGCGCCGATCGCCGTCGACCTGGCCTTTCGCGGGCGGTTGAGGCCGCCGCAAAACGGTGCGGGGAAGATGAGGCTTACCATATGGTGGTAACGCGCCCGACCGACATATTGGCGAACCGACCGCTTGAGCCCGTTGGAAAAGCATTTGCAAACAAATCACCTCCCGACAACGTCGGCCACCTCGGGAGACTTGGTCGTCTGCTAAAGGGCGTGTCCTCCTAATGCGTTGTTTTGAGAAGTGCGCCATGATCACCACGATGCTGGTGCTCGGCTCCCTTGCGATGTCGGCCTGCACCAGCACAACGGCGCCTTCGGTCGATGCGCTGCAACTCACATCATCATCGTCGGTCGCCCTTTCCGGCGGTGGCGCTCTACAGGTTGTTAAGGATCTTCCTGCTCCTCAAAATACCCAGAACGGCAGTGAACAGCCGTTGTCGCCGAATGACGTGCTCGAGGTTGACGTCTTCCAAGTCGACAATCTGAACAGGACGGTTCAGGTCGATGCCAGCGGGCAAATTTCGCTCCCGTTGATCGGAGCCGTACCTGCAGCAGGGAAAACCGTCCGTCAGTTGGAGAAGGAAATCGAAACCGGGTACGGCGAGCGGTACCTTCAGTCACCCGACGTTACAATTTTCGTCAAGGATTCCGCAGGACAACGCATCACCGTTGATGGCGAGGTCAACAAGGCCGGAATCTATCCCGTAGCGAGCAACGCTTCATTGATTGACGCCATCGCGCTTGCCGGAGGCTTTAATAACATCGGCGATGCGGGAAAAGTCTTTGTTTATCGCAGTAACGGTCAAAACACACTGGTCGCCAACTACAACGTCGAGAATATTCGCTCCGGCAAGAGCCGCAACCCACGCATCTACGGTGGCGATAAGGTGATCGTATTCCCTTCGAAATCGAAAATCGCCTTGAACAACCTCAAGGACGCTCTCGGCGTTGCGTCAACTGCAGTCAGGATTGGCGTACTCGCGCCTTAGTCAGGCTGGCAAATCAATTCCGTATGGATCAGGAACGCCCGCACTATGCTTGATCGTAGCAGGCAGCACCGAATACCAGCTCCTAGACACGGCCAAGCCTTGTCTTCGGATCTCTACTATGACGGCAGCCAAAATCACACCCAATACGGACGCGATTTTGCTGAACAGGATCAAAAGTTTAATCCGCTCCAGTTGCTCTTCTACGTTGTCCGGTATCGATGGCTGATCGCCATGATGATGGCCGCAGGGCTTGTAGCCGGCGTCGTCGTGACCATGATGCAGACGCCGAAATATCAGGCAACCGCCCAGCTGGAGGTTTTGGTCCCTTCGGCGAAGGTCTTCCAGGACATCGAGCTGGTCTCCGAAAACAGCGATATCCGAGCCTTCCAGACCGCCCGGGAAAAATTGAAGAGCCGGGCATTGGCGCAACGCGTCGTCTTCCAACTCGGGCTTAGCGAGAAGCCGGACTTCCTGTTTCCGAAACCGGGCTTTTCGATCAGTAACATTTTCTACCGGGCGTTCGGCATCTCTAAAGCTCCCGCAATCGAAGAGAAAACGCCCGAGCAACGTGAAGCCATTGCGATCAAGCGCGTTTTGGACGATCTGACGGTTAGTTTGGTGACCAACACAAGCCTGTTGTCGATCACCTTTTTGGACCAGAAGCCAAAATACGCCAGCGATGTGGCCAACCAGGTTGCACAGAGCTATATCGATCAGCGGGTGGACCAGACCAGCGAAACGTCTGACTTGGCGCGGCAATTCATCCAGGAGCAGGTTTCCCAGGTCAAGCAGAAGCTGCAGAAATCCGAGGAAGAGCTCGTCGCGTATGCAAGGGATGCCGGCATTACAATTACCGGTGACGACAAGTCGCTTATCGCGTCGAACATCGTTGCTCTGAATGCAGCGCTCCAGGCAGCAGCGCAGGAGCGGTCAGACGCCGGGTCGGTAGTGGATCAGATTGACAAGGGACGTGGTGTTAGCCTGGGTCCAGTGCTGGAAAGTAAGGGGCTGCAGGTACTCAGCGATAAACTGGCGGATCTGAATAGCCAGTATCAACAGAAGCTCGGCATATTGAAGCCGGGTTTTCCGGAAATGCAGCAATTGCAGTCCCAGATCAAGGAGCTGCAGCGCGTTTACAATAACGGCGTGCTCGCGATCACTGATTCGCTGCGGCTGAAATACCAAGAGGCCCAGAAAAAGGAGGCCGATCTCAAAGACAAGCTTGCTGACATGGAAAGGCAGCAGGTTGTCTTCAACGACAAGAATATCAAATACACAATCTTAAAGCGTGAAGTCGACTCAAATCGGTCTCAGTATGACAGTCTTATTGCCAAATTAAACGAGGTCGGAGTTAGTTCAGAACTCAAGACACAGAATGCCGCAATCGTGGATTTCGCGACGCAGCCGACGGCGCCTTATTCGCCGCGCCTGGGCATCAATCTCGCAATCGCACTGGCACTTTTCATGGCCATCAGCGGCTCGATTATTTACGTTATCGAGTTGGTGAACAATACCTTTACCAATCCCGAGCAGGTCGAAAAGGAACTCGGGCTGGCCATGCTCGGCATTTTGCCCCATGTCGACGATCGCGAGCTGATTGCCAGCATTGCAGACCAGAAATCAGGTTTGTCCGAAGCCTATCGGTCGCTCCGAACGTCCTTGCAGTTTTCCGGCGCGGAAGGGGCTCCGCGGTCACTGTTGGTCACCAGTTCAGAGCCAGCCGAAGGCAAGTCGACGACGGCGTTCAAGCTTGGCCAGGATTTCGCAGCACTTGGGGCAAGAGTGCTGCTTGTCGATGCGGATCTTCGAAAGCCCAACCTTCACAGACTGTTCGGTCTCGATAACACGATCGGATTGAGCAACCTCCTGACAAACACCGTTCGCAGAGAAGACATTGCGACCATCTTTAGGCCGACGAAATACCCTAATGTGACTGTTCTGACCTCAGGGACGATCCCCCCCAACCCCGCCGATCTTCTGTCTTCACCTAAGATGGCCGTGATCGTGACCAGCCTGGGCAAGCGGCACGACGTGGTGATCATCGACGCTCCTCCGATCGTAGGCCTTTCAGATGCACCGATCCTCAGCCGTTTGGCCGAGGGCACATTGATGGTTGTTTCCACCAACCAGGTGACCCGCAAGTCGGCTAAGACTGCATTGAAGCGCCTCCGTGCAGCTGGCGCGAACGTGGTCGGGGCCGCTATGTCGAAGTTTGCGGTAAATAAGTTCGATTACAACTACGCGTACAAGTACATGAACTACCAATATTATAACTACGGCACCGCTACCCAGAAAATCGAGGGTAAAGTAGATGACGGCGCAGACCGGCCCGCTCGCGCGAAATCTTGGACGTTCAAGCATTTGGTTCGTCGCATTCGTTCTGGTGTTAGCGGCTTCGTCGACCGGGCTAAGTCGACTGCTTGAGACGGACATGCCAGGCATTTCAATGGCGCTTGATCCATTGAATGTCGATGCGCTGATAGACGACGTTGCAGGCGACCTGAATGATACGGCTACCCCCCCTGATCTTGACGCGCTGTATTCCAGGGCGAGCGGGGCACTTCGCTATAACGTTGGTGACGCACGCCTCTATAGTTTAATGGGGGAGATCGAATACCGCCAAGGCAAGCAGGATGACGCCTATGCGCTTTTCGATCGGGCACGAAAGCTGTCGAAAACGGAAATCCATGCGCTCAAGAGATCGATTGGCCATTCAGTCGAGATCGGCGATCTTTCCAAGGCTATCAGCGAGATTGATACATTACTGCGGCGCTGGCCGGATCAGTTTCCGGCCGTCGCGGAGGGCCTTCCGGCAATCCTTTCGAACCCGGACGGATACCACGCCATACTGGCAGCAATTGCGGCGCAAGCGCCGTGGCGGGCGAACTTGTTCTCGGTCCTGGGAAAAACGCGCCAAGGGCTCGATTTTGCAAATCAATTGCTCCTTGACCTGGTCCGGTCCGATGCCCCACCGAAATCCGGGGAACTGTCCTCCGTGATCACGGGGTATATCGTTCAGAAGGAATATGAACAGGCTTATCGGCTGTTTCTTTTCACTCTGTCCGGTGAGGAGCGAATGCTGGGTGGCTATGTTTTCAACAGCACCTTCGAACCCGGCTATGATGGGAAGCCCTTCGATTGGCAGGTCCGCGATCAGCCGGGTGTCGAGGTTACGTTTGCGACATCCCAGGATGCAGTGGAAGGCGACGGCGGGGCCACGCTTCGGTTTTTAGATACGCCGATTAAGAACACTGCTCTCCAACAATATATCGAACTGCCGCCCGGTTCCTACCGGATTTCGTTGGTCGCATCCGGGCGAAACCTGAAGCTCCCCAAAGAACTGTTCTGGGCTATCAGATGCGTGGATCCGGCGAGCGAAATAGCGCGGCTTACCGTCCCGGAGGGCACCTTCAACCGCCAGAGTCTGAGCCAAGAATTTTCGGTTGGGCCGGCCGGATGCCCGATGGATATGTTGCGTTTGGAAACCGCTGCGATCGCAGAGAGTTGGCGGTTTCGCTATATCGGCACACTGGTCATGCACAAACTCAGCATTGAGAGACTTTCATATTGAGCGCGCGGCGGTCAGACTGGGAAAAATATCTTCTCGGATCGGTTCTGTTCACCGCCTTGCTCATAGGCGGGGGCACGGCGTCCGGACTCTATACGGACACGGTGATCGAGATCTCGGCATTTATCGCGGTTGCTCTCGCCTTTTCCCGACCCACGAATCAAGCAATCCCCGGATCGGTTCTCTACCTGCTTTTCCTGATTCTGGCGTTGTTTTCGCTTCAAATCGTCCCGCTGCCTGCAAGCCTTATTGCCGGCTTGCGGCCGGAAGCGCTCCTAGGTTGTCCCTGGCTGATCGATGAAACTCGGTTCATCAGCATCGGGGTAGGGCGAACAATCGAGTGTTTGCTGTATGTCGCCGCATCAGCTGCTTTTTTCCTGGCTGTGATGCGTTCGCGCGCAGAGCAGGTTTATGGCCTGCTCCCCTTCTTTTTCATGGGAGTAATGTGCAACGGATTGGCTGGGGCGATTCAATACTCGGTATCAGACAACATATCGATCGAGGGATTGCTGCCGTTCACGATCAATGCTGGCCTCTTCGCAAATCCGAACCATTTTGCGGCTTTGCTTTTCGTCTCCATTCCCTTCGTTATCTATCATGGCCTGTTCCGCGGGCACCTGTTGTCGTCGGCGATTGGTCTGGTGGCGCTTCTGCTGCTCCTTTTGGCGGCGGGATCTCGTGCCGGCGTGCTAATCGGGCTGGCCATAACCGTGATATCCATCTGCTTTCTCTCAGCTCGCTCGAGAACAAGTGGTTTTGGCGTTTTTGCCCTTTTCGTTGGGCTTTCCGTCTACACGATCGGAGCGTGGACGACGATCAACGCGAAACAAATTGATCCTACCTTCGGGCGCGCGGAGTTTGCCCGCACGACCATCGATGGAATCAAGGAGAATTGGGTTACTGGTGTCGGATTTGGGAATTTCCAAAGGGCATATCAGATGTATGAAAAAGAAGAGATGATCTTCAGCGCGTATGTGAACCATGCCCATAACGAGTATCTCGAAATTGCTTTCGAAGGCGGCGTGATCGCTGCCGTTCTGATAGCTTTGTACCTATCCCTTCTTCTCTTTGCGTTTGCCGGAATCCGCCGGGACTCTTTTCAGAAGGCAGCGTTCCTTTCTACAGCGTTCTTACTCGTGCATTCCCTGGTCGACTACCCATTGCGCACCGCCGCGCTCGCAATGACCTTCGCCTATATGAATGCGATCATCTTCCATCGCGGGTTTGCGGAGGGCAGGAACCAAAGGCCGGAACTGGTGGAAGTCGACCATAATGGCGACAAGCTGTTTGTTCCCGTTGGTGCGTCTCCGTAGGGCTTGAGCCTGCGGCCGAAATTGCGGGTCGATGATCGAGGCTGCCGGTGCTTCCTTTCAGTGATGCCTGGACCGCCGCACCAGCGCACAACGTTGTCGGCTCAAATGTGAAAAGACCGGCGCGGGTCCGGTCTTGCTTGATGGGACAGTCGACGAGGTATTGACCTTTCGTCCCGGATTGCTTGAAGCAATCAGGCGGCCTTGCGGATTTCCCAGGCCTTTTCAAAGGCATCTTTAATTGGCTTCGACACATCCTCGCTAGCTCTCAACATCAATGCCTGGATTGCCTTTACGTGCTCTGCCGAATTTTCGATCTGTTTGCGCAGGAATGCGGCCTGCAATTCGAGGAACTCAGACGGCGACTTCACGGCAACCAGCGCTTCGAGGTGCGTGAAGCCGGCTTCGGCATTGGCCTGCAGTGCGGCAAGCGTCCTCACGAGGAGTTCGTTGCCGGTGGTCCTGGCCATTTCAAAGGTCGACTTGACAGCCGTTTGAGCCGTTTCAGCGTCCGAGCTCAATTTGGAAAATATTTCCTTCGACTGCTCAATGCTCTGGTCCGCGACAGCACGGACTCGCTCGGCAACCTTGGACGGGTCGACGGGAGAGAATTCGACGTTTTCGATCATTTCGGATTTACCGGTGATCTTGGACATTTTTTCATCCTTGTTCGGGGAACGGCCGCAAAGCAAAGCCGCGCCCTTCATGTTACGAAATCGTCGCAACGGATTTGTGAAGCTGACGTGAAATTGGGCGCGCCGACTACCCCCTTGTGCTGCCCGAATGTTAGCGCGACGAAGATTGCCAGTCCCAAATTGCGGGGGGCGACACCCTGATGGGCTGGAACGGCGTTGATGTCGTGATTAAGACAGGCATGAACGCAGTGATATTGTCGGATTCAGCTGATTACCCGCCGGCGAAGGCGTCGCAGCTGGAACCCAGCGAAGAGCGCATGGATCGTTGTTGGAGGGGCAGAGCCTGACGCCAACATCGCGCCAGTCGAGGCATTGGGGGCCATCAGCCGCGTATCGCAGGTGATGTTCCCTTCTACGAGTCTGTGATGTCCCCTGCAGCGGCCGTCTCTTCGGGCACATATCGTTGCGCTGCAAGATCCTGCCTCAGCGTCAAATCCAACTTCCCCCAGATCGATGTCTTCTGGTTGTCGGTCTTGAGATTTCGGGACGTCTTCTTCTCGACAACGAACGGCTTTGTCTGCTGACGCATAGATCCTCCAGGCGACGAATCGCAAAGTGAACGATAGCGCCTGCGTTGCTGAGTGCAAAGGGGTCGACGAGATGGTGCACTCGCTGCAAACTCTGATTTGCTGCAACCTTCCCTCTGGGGACAGCAGACAAAGAAGCCTCCGCGGCCCCGAAAGGCTCGCGACGGCGGCCCTATTCCAGGACCGACCCGCCATTTCTGGGAGGTGATCCGTGCAGATATCTGGTGTGGATCATCCAATCCACCTGGTGAGCGCTCCATTGCCATTCGGCCTCTTTCAGCCGGCCGAGGGCCGGATCTTGATGAGGTCCCTCTGGAGATTGGTCTCTTGTTAAGAGCGTAACGGTCTGCGCCGTCTTACTGCGTTACTGGTCACTCTACCGTACAGCGGTCTTGAAAAATGTGACACATGGACCACAATAATCAGGCGCTCGCCTTTTGCGGTTGGCTGAAGGTATTGTCAGGACGCGGCAGACCGAAATGGTCCCGCAGCGTTGCCCCCTCATAGTCGTGCCGGAAAAGTCCGCGCCGGCGCAAGATCGCCACCACCTCCTCGGCGAACACGTCGAACCCGCCCTGCAGATAGGGCGGCATAATATTGAAGCCGTCCGCCGCACCATTGTCGAACCATTCCTGGATGTTGTCGGCGATCTGTTCGGGCGTCCCGGCTTGGACCCAATGCCCGCGCGCGCCGGCGAGGCGGTGCAGCAACTGGCGGACGGTTGGATGCTCGCGCTCGATGATGTCAAGCACGACATGGAAGCGGCTGCTCGCACCGCGCTCGCCCTCGACACTGATGAGCTCGCGCGGAAATGGCCCGTCCAGATTGTAGCCGGAAAGGTCGGCATCTACGATGCGGCGTAGCTGGTGAAGGGAATATTCGGGTTGCGTCAACTCATTGAACTCGTCTTGCAGAGCCCTAGCTTCCGCCTCGGTCGAACCGATGAAGGGGCTGATGCCGGGCAAGACCTTGACGTGGTCAGGGTTGCGGCCAACCGACTTCACCCGCGCTTTGATGTCAGCATAAAATTCCTGCGCGTTGCCGAGAGTCTGATGGGCTGTGAATATCGCCTCGGCATAGCGGCTTGCGAACGACCGTCCGTCTTCCGATGAACCCGCCTGGACATAGACCGGACGCCCCTGCGGAGAGCGCGGAAGCGTAAGCGGACCCTTCACCCGATGATATTTGCCGATGTGGTTGATCGGGTGGATCTTGTCGGTGTCGGCAAAGATGCCGGACTCCCGGTCCGAGACGAGAGCGTCGTCCTCCCAGCTGTCCCAGAGCTTGGTTACCACATCAACGAACTCGCCGGCGCGCTCATAACGGTCGGCGTGGGTTGGATGCCGGTCAAAGCCGAAATTCAACGCTGCGGACTCGTCACCCGTCGTGACGATGTTCCAACCGGCGCGCCCACCGCTCAGATGATCGACAGAAGCAAACAGCCTGGCCAGGTTGTAGGGTTCGTTGTAGGTGGTCGAGGCGGTCGCGATGAACCCTATTCTTTCCGTTACGGCGGCGAGCGCCGAAATCCAGGTCAGCGGCTCCAGCCTGAAGCGGCTCGCGTAGCGGATGTTGTCGGCGAGCGCGGGCCCGTCGGCAAAGAACAACGCGTCGAACTTGCTCGCCTCGGCCTTTTTTGCCAGTTCCTGATAATAGGCGATGTCCAGCGCTCTATCTGGGGCGGAATCCTTGTAGCGCCAGCCGGCTTCATGATGGCCGCCAGGATAGATGAAAAGATTGAGCTTCAACTGTCGTGATTGGGCGGGCATATGTTGGTCCTCCTGGGGGTGAGGCTGAGCGAGAAATCTTTTGGGGGCCTTCAGACCGGCAGCACAGGCTTTGTCTCGACGCCGAGATGACGCAAAAGTTCGGAGCGGATCTCGCCGAACCGGCGGTGGCCATGATCGCGTGGCCTGGGGATATCGATGACGATGTCGGCGGCGATCGCGCCATTGTCGAGCACCAAGACCCGGTCCGCCAGCGTCACGGCTTCGTCAACGTCGTGGGTGACCAGCAGCACGGCTGGCTGGTGACGGGCGCAGAGCTGGCGCAGCAGATCGTGCATGCGCAGGCGGGTCAGCGCGTCGAGTGCGCCGAACGGCTCGTCCGCAAGCAGCAGTTCAGGATCCCGAACCAGCGAGCGCGCTAAGGCCACGCGCTGCTGCTCGCCACCAGACAGTTCAACCGGCCATGCGATCTCGCGGCCGCTCAGGCCAACCTCTTCTAGAGCTATCCGTCCGCGTTCGGCGGCATCCGGCAGGTCGAGGCCAAGAACCACGTTTTCCAGCACGCGTTTCCACGGCAACAGTCGGGCATCCTGAAACACCACCGATTTCTTATCGGGTGTCTCGAGACGGCCGGACCCGGAGACCTTGTCATCGAGATCGGCGAGCGCGCGCAACAATGTACTCTTGCCGGACCCGCTACGGCCGAGAAGGGCAACGAACTCTCCCTTTTCGATGTCGAGGCTGAGGCCGTCCAGAATGGTCCGCGGCCCGAAACTCCTCACGAGGCTCTCGACCCGCACCAGCGGCGCGCCGCTCAGTCCGCCAAGGTGCGACGCCATGACAGCGACCTTTCCTGGAAGAGGCGGACGATGCCGTCGCAGCCGAGACCGAGCAACGCATAGACGACGAGGCCGACGATGACGATGTCGGTCTGGCCGTAGTTGCGCGCCAGATCGATCATATAGCCGATGCCGCTGGTGGCATTGACCTGCTCGACCACCACCAGAGATAGCCAGGCATAGGTCACCGCCAAACGCAGGCCGAGGAAGAAGCCGGGAAGGGCGCCCGGCAGGATGACCTCACGGATGAATTCGCCGTAGCCCATTCGTAAGGTCTGGGCCAGTTCGACATAACGGCTGTCGATGCTGCGCAAGCTGCTGTGGGTCTGGATATAGATCGGTATCAGGACAGCCAGCGCGATGGTCGTCACCTTCATGCCTTCGCCGATGCCGAACCACAGCATCAGCAGCGGGATCAGCGCGAGCGTCGGTATCGCCCGCTTGATCTGAACGGGGCCGTCGATGATGGCCTCGCCGAGTCGCGACAAACCTGAAATGAGGGCGAGGGTGGTCCCGATCAGGACGCCAAACACCAGCCCCTGTGCCGCCCGCCAGGCAGACGTCATCAAATGATCCTGAAGCTTCCCTTCGGCGATGAGATCGATGGCCGTGCCGACAACCGACCAGGGCGCCGGCAGCGTTCTTGGGTCGATCAGGCCGGCGATACTGCCGATGGACCAGATCACGAGAAGAAATGCGGGCCCGATCAGCGCGCC
This sequence comes from Mesorhizobium sp. M3A.F.Ca.ET.175.01.1.1, assembly GCF_004791945.1. Lineage (NCBI taxonomy): Bacteria > Pseudomonadati > Pseudomonadota > Alphaproteobacteria > Hyphomicrobiales > Phyllobacteriaceae > Mesorhizobium > Mesorhizobium sp. M3A.F.Ca.ET.175.01.1.1. The sequence goes on from NZ_SRTP01000010.1 coordinate 143,313, forward strand.
GAACGGGATCGCTCGCCCAAGCGCAAGACGACGCCTCGTCGCGGTCTTGCGGGCCTGTACTGCGGGCGTAATCAACCCCCTTTCATCCGATGTGTACGGAATGGGAAGTGCAACCGCGGCCGTATTTGAGATTGCGTTCATCTGGGTCGTCTCCATCTCGGGAAGCGGGCGTCAGGACGCGTTCAACGCATTTGCGGCGATCGTCTCGAAGCGCCTGTCGAAAAGGTCCTCGGCCTTGATCGTGGGCCTGTTCAGTTCCCTGGCCAGGAGATCGATCGTCGCCTGCTGGCGCGCGATCACATCGTTCCAGTCCGAGGGAATGTCGAACTGACCGTTGGCGTCGACGAGATACTGGCCATCTTCTGCGTTGAGGCCTTGGGTGGCGACATAGTAGCCCGCGATCCACTCCTTGGGATGTTCCTGCACCCATCGGGTCGCAAGAGCCCAGTAGCGCACATATTCGCCGAGAGCGGCAGCTTTGGCCGGGTCGTCAAGCACAGCCTGTGGAGCATAGAGATGGGCTGGATCGTCGCGCAGGCCGTGTGGGATGGTGGTGGCGCCGTCGGCGCCATACTGGTGGAGATAGTGCGTGACGAGGACACCCCAGATCGGTGCGACGTCGACTTGCTTGCTGGCAAGTGCCACCGGATAGGCATCACCCTTGCTGGGCAATTCGATGAGAGTGACATCCTCTCTTTTAAGGCCTGCAGCCTGCAGCATCCTCAGCACCAGCGCGCCTTGTGCCTGACCAGGGCTGAAGGCGATCCGTTTGCCACGCAAATCCGCGAGCGTCTTGACCTCAACGCCCGGCGCAATGCCGAGTTGATAAATCGGGTGCGCAACCGGTTCCTTGCGGAACTTCGCGGCAATGATCTTGACCTTGAGGCCCGTCCAGGTCGCGTGGATGGGCGGAATGTCGGCGACGGATCCGACGTCCAGCGCGTTGGCGCGAAAAGCTTCGATTGTCTGTGGACCGCCGCTGATATTGGCCCATTCGACCTTGAACGGCAGTTGATCGATCAGTCCGGAAAGTTCCAGAGCCCGCTGCGTCTCGGGATCGCCGATGCGAAGCACAGTGCCTTCCGGAATTTTGGACGGCAGCTTACCCGCGCCCGGATTGCCCGCCTTGGCCCCGAAAGGGGCGGAAGAAGCAACCAAGGTCACCGCAAAAGCGGCCACGAGGGCGCCAAACCTCCTTCTCGAAAATCTCTCCACAGCTGACATCCTCGTCTTGCTCCTTGGAAATGGCTCACGAGGTCAAGTATGTCTATCAAATATGTAGACGATAAAGTATCGGATGCTGTTCTTAGCTGCCAGAGAGAAACGCTGTTCGTCTCCAATGCTCATTTGGGGCACGCGTCCCTCGAAAAGGCGGAGGGTCCGCCGCAAGACCGCCGCTGTTATAGCGAAGATAGGAGAAAGGCGGTCCGCCTGGCCGCCGGGGAACGAGGGGCGAGGTTGCCCATCGCTACAACAGCACGATTTCGCGGCTACATCCGTGAAGGGACGTTCTAGGCTTCTTCATACTTTGGCCGTTCGCCAACCGGGCCCACATGCTTCCCATTCGGAGGAGAAGCCCAGGGTTTTTGCACGCATGGCCAGGTAATATTCCTTGACCGGCAAGCGACAAATACGCTCGCCCCGGTCGTCGACGTTTCCATTAAGTCATAACGTCATAACCTGCCTTGCGCCCCGTGGGGCTCGCTCGATGACGTCCATAGGAGTTCGAGCGGGCAGCCCGGTCGGTCGTCGGCCGCGACATAAGGCGGCAGACGAGATCACAATCAGCGCTAGAACGATTGCAAAACGGGCTTTGAGAAGCGTGCGCCAACGTGCTGTTCGCCCTTTACGCCATGGCTGAACCGCTTTCCCATCACCATCACTCCGTAGGGGAGGATGCGTTTGCCGTGGCAAAAAGTCCAGAAGGCGCGAGCAAGCAGCGAGGTTGAATCTTCACCCTGGTGTTTTGACGTCTGACCTGCGGCCGAGACCAGCTGACTTTGCAAGACGAGAACGCTGAGCGGCATAATTGGGCGCCACCATCGGATAGTCAGGGGCAAGTCCCCATTTTGCTCTATAATCCTCGGGTGTCAGGCCGAAATGGGCTTTGAGATGCCGTTTAAGGGACTTGTATTTTTTTCCGTCCTCTAGGCAGATGATATAGTCGGGAAACACGGACCGCTTGGGGTTGACTGCCGGAACGAGCCCGGGGCCTTCTGAATCAGGCGGCAGCACGACAATCCCCCTCAACGCAGAATTGACACTAGCGATCAAGTCCGGAAGCCCGGCAACAGGGGTCGCATTCATCCGGACGTAAGCCGCGACAATATCTGCCGTAAGGGCCAGTAAATCCACGCCTGGCTCCTCGGCAATCTCCTCATCCACGTTAATGTGTTCAGTATTCTCCTCAATCACGCCCGTCTGTTCTGTATTGTTGTCTTCTGCGCTTGTGCGCTCGGTATTGCCGTCAATCATAATCATGCTCCTTGCTTTCTGTAAGCCTTCCTATTCGAGACGTTCTGGTGGTCCAAACGCGCGGTGCAAATTGAAGGCATCATCTCAAAAGGCGCAAACTGCACATTCCCACTAGGTCTCATTGCAGCCATCGAAGGGATTGCATCTCGTTTACTTCGAGTACCGGCCGATTGAGGATCGAGCCTAACCTCTCAACGAAGATTACGTGCTTGTCCAAGTAAGGGGAGGGCCTAGATCGGTGGGCCATTGTCTTCGCCAGTGCGCCCGCCCTCGGAATCCGCCCGGGTAGCATACCAAATTGCCCGAATTCGATCGCTGGCTTCTAGGTAAGCCATCTCGACCAAATAGGTCAGGAGGCTCTCACCATCTGCCTGCGCCGTCTGACGAATTTGTCTCAACATTGCCTGGGCATGGTGCAAGTTCTGCAACTTTCTGGACTGTTTCACTGGAATCCCGGCTTCCAAACGGCGTTCTCCCCAAAGACAACTGAAACTCGCTCCAACCCGAAACCCGTACCCTCTCAGAGCTTCGCGCGACGCCCTTGCTCAGGGTCGGATGTCTCGATCCACATACAGTCACCGATGATGGCATTTTGTCGCATGACCACCTCATTTCTCCCAATCCAAGCGAATCCGGCGGCCTGGTCGGCCCTATCTCGGAAGTGGGGTGGATCTCGTTTCACGGACAAATTCATGATGGAAACCTCACGCTACTATTGCGTTTTGACCGGCAAGGGCTTGCGGCTACGTTCGCGGGATTGATCTTGCCATGGCACGGCCGCCGCGGCGCCGAGCGATCCCGGCTTCGGTTTCCTGGGAGGCCTCGGTAAGCGTTCGAAGCGGCGGCTCGTTTCCATGAGCCTTCCAACCGCTCCCGAGGGGTCGAGGCTGGCCTTGTGGCGAACGGTCGACACCATCGCGAATGCAAGCATGACGAGCGAGACGTGGCGATGCCATCCGTGCCAAGAACGGGTTTCGTTATGGTCGAGACCCAGCTCGTTCTTCGCCGTGCGTAGGCCTTCCTCGACAATCCTGCAGCATCGGTGCACTGCGACAAAGGTTTCGATCTCGGTTCCCACTGGAGACCATGTTGAAAAGTAGCTGAGAGCCTGGTTCGCATCGCGTACGATCAAGAGCCCAGCGGTCCAGAGGCCTGAGCGGGTTTTATCGAATTGCGCGACGTCCGTGTCAGTGAGCGGGCAGTAAGCCCATGATTTAGAGGCCTGGAGCGCCTCTCCTGGGGGGAAGCTCCGCCAGACGGAGAGATCGAGGTTCCGTGCGATATCTTCGGCCGTTCCTCCTTCCGGAAAAAGGCGATTTCGGAAAGCGAAATGATGGTCTGCGCTAACGGCGAGCACGTATCCCTTGGACCAGCGTCGTAGGGCCATCTCGATGTCGACGCCACTGTAGACCAAGTCGACGGCTACCCAACTGAAGGGTACGTCGGCTGAGACAATACGCGCGATCATATCAAGTGCTAGGCGGGACTTTGTCGCGAAAGTCCTGCCCGCAGGCACGTGGGCCCGCGCCAGGCGGGCAGGGTCTTCCGTCCAGGCCCTCGGCAGATACAGCACGCGATCGACGAAAGCATTCCCGTGCTTGGATGCATAGGCGGCGAACACGCCGATCTGGCAGTTGGCCATCTTGCCCGTCGAGACATTGACCTGCCGCGCTACCCCACAGGACGTCTTGCCTTGCTTGACGAAACCCGTCTCATCGATCACCAGGACCGCTTCGGCGTCAGCCAACGTTTCGAGGGCATATTCGCGCACAATGTCGCGCAGGGCGTCTGCGTCCCACCTGCCCCTTCCGAGAATGGCCTGTTGACGCCACGGTCCAGGGTCACCGGCAGCCTCGGCGCGCATCCACCCGGTTTTGCGATGCGCATCCCGGAGCAGACCTTCAAGGAAAAGTCCGGCCGAAATCGCCACACGTTCCTGAGGGAAAAGTCTCCTGATCCGGGACTTCACCTCGCGCAGCGCCGAGGCCCATATTTCCAGTGTCATTTCAATCGATTCAACCATTGTCAATAACCCCCCTCTGGCCGCCCAGCGCAGAATCGACAAAAACAACTAATTCACCCGTGAAGCGCAATTGTAATACTGGCCGGCTCTCCGTTGTTTTTTACCGATAACAGTAATGCCTGAGCGACAATTTGAGCGGCGCACAACTCTCACATTCTCTTGTTCAGGACAAGCTTGACTTAACAACCCATGATTGCCATAACCCCGACGTAGACGAAAATGCAAGCATCGCCGCGAAGGATAAACGGGAAAATCGCAAACAGGGCTCGCGCGATAAAATTAGATATGTTTAATAGGCGTTGGCTCACAGCGGATCTGTAACCCGAGAGTCAAGTACCGAATAAACAAAGCAAAAGGTGGCAACCTTATTTTGTGGCAATTACATTCATTCCGGACTTCATGTGCTTGCGTGAAGTCCGGAATGGTCAAGTTTGTCAGTGAGTAATCCGCGCCACCGCAAGAGAGTCCCTCGGGCGCTGAAGTGACCACATGACGTGAACTTATCTGCATCCCTGTGCAGTCGATCTCTTTTCGAATGCACCACGCGGTTGCCGAAGAGTACTTCCGAGATAAAGAGAAGAGAGCTGAGATGACCGGGGGTTCGATGGTGCGCGGCTTGCTAAGAATGATGGTCAACGCAAGGGAGACCTATTCGAAAGGCTCGCGCTTGAGACGGCGTTTGTTGATCAACGGGTGAGCATGGCCGATCCCGGTGACTTACAGAAAATCCAAAATCGGGCTGCGACGATGACCTGTTCGGATGACAGCCTGTCGGTAGCAGTGGGCGTCAGCAGCATTCGCAGAACGCCACTGTGCGTGTGACAAGGTCGTCTAGCGTGTCCATCCGTGGCCGGGCTGGTCGGTCAGCGGCGCTTCGCTCTTGGAACCTCTGCGCCCGTCAATACGGCTTCAGGCCTGCGCTTTGGCTATCACTAATATGGAATTTAAATGCGAGGGCCCATGCCATGACGCGGTTGCCAGGGGGTATTGCGTTCGTGTGGGTTGTCTTGGCTGGCAATGCCAACGCCCATGATTGGTACACAGGCAAGACGGACCCTGTTCTTCATCTTAGGTGCTGCGGCAATCGAGATTGCCATCCAATCGAGTCCAGCGACGTGAGACCTACTAAGGATGGCTACTACGTCAAGCAACCTAAACCATACTCTCGGAATGATCCGCCGACGGGAGAGTGGTTTATCCCGAGGGACCGCGTCCAGGCCGCGCCGGATGAGCGGTATCATATCTGTGAGTCTTTGTTTCCGACATTTCGCGTCGGCAGATACAAGATGAGATGGACGTGCTTCTTCGCGCCGCTTGGGACAGGCTCAATCACGAGCGCCGAACGTCGGCCATGAGGTAGGTTCAGAGACCCTAAGGATTCGAAGCAAATGGGAAGGTATGCCGCAAGTCCTGCGATTTCGTAGGCCAACGACCGCCGTCGAGCGCATCAACCACCAGCACGCCTATTCAGACGACGGCGCCTGCACCAATCAGGCCAAAAGCTTTTTCTCGCGCCTTCGCCGCGCCGAGATCGGAACCCACCACCAATTCAGCTGTCGCTATCTTCGCGCCTATGCGTCGGAGATGGATCCTGCGCGATGCGACGGGGGTGGCCGAGGCCGGCGCATTCGCCGTCGTTCTTGAGAAGAGACCGGAAGCTCTTGCTCGGCTGATTACAGAGCAAGTGGCGATTCCCACAATCGGTATCGGTGCATCGCCGGCCTGCGACGGTCAGATCCTTGTTGTCGATGACATGCTGGGTCTGTTTGGCACTTTTCGGCCAAGATTCGTCAAGCGCTATGCAGCGCTGGGAAGCGACGCCGAGGCAGCGATCGCGGCATACGCAAAGGATGCCGGGCGCAGCCGAATGAGCACCGCGATCGTCCGCATCGTCTCCGAACTGCGCAGCATCGTTGCCGCCTGGCGCCGCGAGGGCCTAAGGATTGCTGTTGTGCCCACCATGGGCGCCCTGCATGCAGGGCATCTCAGCCTCGTGCGGGCAGCACTTGCCAAGGCTGATCGAGTGATCGTGACGCTGTTCGGCAACCCGACGCAATTCAACAATGCGGCTGATCTGGCCGCCTATCCGCGCACGGAACATGATGACGCGGCCAAGCTCGCATCTGTCGGCACCCATATCCTTTATGCTCCCAATGCCGCCGACATGTATCCGCCAGGCTTCGCGACCACCGTTTCGACAGGCGGTGTGAGCGACGGGCTTTGCGGCACGTTTCGGCCCGGCCACTTCGATGGCGTGGCGACGGTGGTCACGAAGCTGCTTCTGCAGACTGGGGCCGACCTGGCGTTTTTCGGCCGAGGATTTTCAGCAGCTTCAGGTCGTGCGCCAGCTTGTCCGTGACCTCGATATTCCAATCGAGATCATCGCTGGCCCGACGGTGCGCGAAGCCGATGGCCTGGCGATGTCGTCGCGCAACGCGCGGCTCACTTTGGCTGATAGCAACAGGGCGCCTCGGTTGGCTGAAGTCCTGGTCCAAACCGCCAGGCAGATCAGTTCAGGAGAATCTGTACCTCGCACGCTGAGTGTCGGGCGCGAGGCGATCCTCGCCGCCGGTCTCTCACAGGTCGATTACCTCGAATTGCGCGCGGATAGTGATCTTGCCCCAATGCTCACGTTAGATCGAACAGCGCGGCTGCTTGTCGCTGCGTGGCTTGGCGAAACGCGGCTAATCGACAATCTCGAGGTGGCGCTGCCGCGTCCTGAAACGTTGCGTCAAGCCGCTGCCTGAATCCAGAGGACGTGGCGATATACTGCTTGCCTCCGCACATGCCCCGTCACGTTATTATGAGCGCAATGAGACCTCAAACGTCGAGCTTGGAACTTTTTTTAGGCGCTGCTTTGCATCGGGTGGAATCAGCCGGGTTAAAAACCGACCACCAGCGCCCCGCCGGCTAGCCCCGCGCCCGCGGCGGCCAGCAGCAGCTTCTCGCTCGGCCGGAAGGGATTGGCGCCGTGGGCAACCGACAGCGACAGTGGGATCGTCGCAGCCGACGAGTTGCCATAGTCGGCGATGGTCTTGACGATGCGCTCATCCTCGATGCCGAGCGACTTGCCGGCCGCGTTGAAGATGCGGGCATTCGCCTGGTGCGGCACGAACCGGGCGACGTCCAGCGCCGAAAGGCCGGCCGCCTCCAGCGCTTCCATGGAACAGCGGCTCATCATTTCCACCGCCTTGGCGAAGACTTCGCGGCCGTTGGCGATGGTCATGCGGGTTTCGGCGATGTCGATCTTCTCCGCGAAGGGACGGTTGCTGCCGCCGGCCGGGATGTGGATCAGGCCATAGGCGGACCCGTCCGAGGCAAAAGATGAGCCGAGGATGCCGTGGCCGGGATCGCCGGACGGGGCGAGCACCACCGCGCCCGCGGCATCGGCGAACAGCACGGCGCTCGCGCGCTCGGCCGGATTGATCCGCCGGCTCAATATGTTGGCGGCAATCACGATGGCCGGCTTGTTGTGCAACCGCACGAAGCCGTCGGCGAAGGTCATCGCATAGATGAATCCCGCGCAGGCGCCGGCCAGGTCGACCCCGCCGACCCTTTCAAGGCCAAGCCTGTGCGCCACCAGCGGCGCGCTCGGCGGCAGCAGATGGTCCGGCGTCGACGTGGCCAGAAGCAACAGGCCGATCTCCTTGCGATCGATGCCGGCGGCCTTGAGCGCCATGTCGCCCGCCTTTGTCGCCAGTCCGGAAAGCGTGTCGCCGGGCTCCGCCCAGAAACGCGACCGGATGCCGGTGCGCTGCTCGATCCAACCTGTTTCCAGCCCAAGGTTTGCCTCGATCTCGGCATTGCCGACCCTGCGCGCCGGCACGTGATGGCCGAGGCCTATGATGCGCGCCGTGCGGTTCATCTGGCGCCGCCCGCAAGCGCGGCCGCCTCGTCTATTGCCGCGTAGAGGCGGTCGAGTTCGCCCGATGTCACGCAATAGGGCGGCAGCACGTAGATGACGTTGCCGAGCGGTCGCACCAGCAATCCGCGCTCGAGGAAGAAGGTGCGCAGCTTGGGGCCGACCTCGGCCAAATAGCCTGCATTGCCGACACGGAGGTCGAGCGCGGTGATGGTGCCGGCCGTGCGCACATTCTCAAAACGCGGATCTTGGCTGAACCGTGCAACCTTTTCCGCTTGCATTCGCGATAGGGCGGCCACGCGTTCCGCCACGGGTTCGTCACGCCAGATGCCGACATTCGCGAGCGCTGCCGCGCAGGCGATCGGGTTCGCCGTGTAGGAGCTCGAATGGAAGAACGTCCTGGCCCGATCGCTGGAATAATGCGCGCGGAAGATCGCATCGGTGGCAAGCGTCGCCGCGAGCGGCAGCGAGCCGCCCGTCAGCCCCTTGGACGTGCACAGAATGTCGGGCGCGACCGCTGCCTGCTCGCAGGCGAACATGGTGCCGGTGCGGCCCCAGCCGGTCATCACTTCATCGGCGATGAGAAGCGTCCCCGAGCGCTCGGCAATACGCTTGAGTTCGGCGAGAACTGAGGCCGGATACATCAGCATCCCCCCGGCGCCGAGCACCAGCGGCTCGACGATCAGTGCGGCAACCTGGCGGTCGCGCGCCAGCCGTTCGAAGGCGTCGAGCGTCTTCTGCTCCTGGCCCGCGGCGGGGAAGGGGATGGTGTCGACCTCGAACAGCAGGGGCTCGTAAGCGGCGTTGAAGACGCCACGCGCGCCGACACTCATCGTTCCGATGGTGTCGCCGTGATAGCTGTGTTCCATGACGACGATGCGCGAACGCGGCGCGCCGTTGTTGCGGTGAAAGCCTAGCGCCATCTTCAGCGCCACCTCGACGCTGGTCGAGCCGCTGTCGGAAAAGAAGACCCAGTCGAGGCCCGCCGGCGCCATGTCGACCAGCGCCGAAGCCAATCGCTCGGCCGGCTCATGGCTGAGGCCGGCAAAGATCACCTGGTCGAGTGTCTCGGTCGCCTCGCGGATCGCCTCCACGATCTTCGGGTGGCGGTGGCCGTGGGTGATGACCCACCAGGAGGAAATCGCGTCGAGTATGCGCTTGCCGTCGCGTGTCTCGACATAGGCGCCTTCGGTGCGCACGATCAACGGCGGCACCGGCTCGGTGGCATGTTGGGTAAACGGATGCCAGACAGCGGAGCGGCTCAATGTGGGATCTCCGCGAAGTCGGCGGCATTAAACGAAGCCGTCATGGCCGCGGAAAGTGTTCCAGGTGTCAGCGACTGGAGAAAGGGAAGACGACCAAGCACACGCACCTTGCCCATCTGGACGATCGTTTTTTGCGTATCGACCATTCTCTCGCCGATGAACACCACGCCGAGCAGCGGGATTGAGCGGGCGCGAAGAGCCTCGATCGAGAGCAGCGTGTGATTGATGGTGCCGAGCACGGTGCGGGCGCAAAGCACCACCGGCGCGTTCCACTGTGCGAAGACGTCGATGTAGAGTGTGCGCCTGTTCAACGGCACCATCAGCCCGCCGGCGCCCTCCACGACGAGCGGACGGTCCGTCTTGGGCAGTGCGAGTTGACCTGCATCAATCTCCACCCCGTCCAACTCGGCGGCGCGGTGTGGGGACAGCGGCTCTCTAAGGCGCCAGGCTTCCGGCAACACCCGGTCGGTAGACAGTCCTGCCAGAAGAGAGACAACCTGGCTGTCGGTCTCTTCGCGGTTGCCCGCCTGCACCGGTTTCCAGTAGATGCCATCGAGAAGCGCCGTAAGGCCCGATGCGAACACCGTCTTGCCGATGCCGGTGTCGGTGCCGGTAATGACAATCTGCACCGTCATCGGACGCGCTCCCATTCTGCAGCCAAAGCATCAAACAGTGCCGAGACGTCGGCTTCGCCGACATTCAGCGTCAGGGAGATGCGCAGCCTTGCCGTGCCGTCGGGCACGGTTGGCGGGCGGATGCCCCGCACGTCGAAACCGCGCGACTGCAACGCCGCTGCCAGCGCCATGGCGCGGGCATTGTCGCCGACGATGATCGGCAGGATCTGCGAACCGCTTGCAGGCAAGCCAAGGCCCTCGGCCCTCTTGCCTGCAAGCGTGACCAGCCGCGCCAACCGGTCGCGGCGCTCCGGCTCGTCGGCGACGATGTCGAGCGCCGTTGCCGCCGCCACGGCCATCAGTGTCGAAGGCGCGGTGGCGTAGATGAAGGGACGGCACCGGTTGACGAGATAGTCGCAAAGCACCGCGGGCGCGGTGATCAGCGCGCCGGATGCGCCCAGCGCCTTGCCGCAGGTGTGCAGCACCACGACATTGTCGCGGCCTTCGAGATCGTGCGCGAGCCCGCGCCCGTCCGGGCCATAGACGCCGGTGGCATGGGCCTCGTCCACGAACAGGAATGCATCATGCCGGTCCGCGACCGCGATCAGTTCATTGAGCGGAGTCCGGTCGCCGTCCATGCTGTAGAGGCTCTCGACCACGATCCAGGCGCGGCCCGCGCCGCCGCTCGCGCGCCAGTTTCGGATCGCACTGTTCACGGCGCCGGCATCGTTGTGCGCGGCTTCCGTTACTTCGGCGCGGCCGGCTCGCGCCCCCTCATGTGCGCTGGCATGGACGAGTTCGTCCAGCACGATCAGGTCGCCCTTCTGCGGCAAGGTCGTGAGCACCGCGAAATTGGCGATGTAACCGCCGCCGAAGAACAGCGCGCGCTCGGCGCCGAAGAACGCGGCCGCCTTGGTTTCGAGCGCTTCATGCTCGGGGTCGTTGCCGCGCAGCAGCCGTGAGCCGGTCGCTCCGACGGGCGTACCCGCAGCGAGCGCCGCCGCGACCGCCTCGGCCAGGCGCTTCGAGCGAGCGAGGCCGAGATAGTCGTTGGAGGCGAAGTCGAGGCCGGCGCGGGCGCTCAGGGTCCGCAACCGGCTCTTGCGGGCCAGCCCGCGCAGGCTGGCCTCGTAGCGGTCGAGCAAAGCGCGCCCGTTCGCTCGGCCCTTCACTGGGCTTCGCGCTCCATCGGTTTGATGCCAAGCCGGCGAAACAGCGCGCTGTCCTTGTCCTCTCCAGGGTTCCCGGCGGTCAGCAAAGTGTCGCCGACGAAGATGGAGTTGGCGCCGGCGAAGAAGCACAGAGCCTGCATCTCGTCGCTCATCGCCGTGCGGCCGGCGGAGAGCCGTACATGCGATTTCGGCATCATGATGCGGGCAAGCGCGATCGTGCGCACGAATTCGATCGGCTCGATGGGGTCGGCCTCGCCGAGCGGCGTGCCCTCGATCGGGATCAGCATGTTGATCGGCACGCTGTCGGGTGGCTCCGGCAGGTTGGCTAAAGTCACCAGCATGTCGATGCGGTCGGCCTTCTCCTCGCCCATGCCGACGATGCCGCCGCAGCAGACCTTGATGCCGCTGTCGCGGACATTGGCAAGCGTATCCAGCCGCTCAGTGAAGGTCCGGGTCGAGATGATCTCGCTATAGTAGCGCTCGGAGGTGTCGATGTTGTGGTTGTAATAGTCGAGGCCGGCCTGCTTCAGCCGCTGTGCCTGGCCGAGGTCGAGCATGCCGAGCGTCATGCAGGTCTCCATGCCGAGCGCCTTCACGCCTTCGACCATGGCGACGACCACCTCCATGTCGCGCTCCTTGGGGCTGCGCCATGCAGCTCCCATGCAATAGCGTGTGGCGCCCGCGTCGCGCGCCTTCCTCGCCTCGGCGATGACGCGCTGAACCTCCATCAGCTTCGAGGCCTTGAGGCCGGAGTGATGATGCGACGACTGGCTGCAGTAGCCGCAATCCTCCGGGCAGCCGCCGGTCTTGATCGAAAGCAGGCGCGACAGCTGCACCCGATTGGGATCGAAATTTTCACGATGGATCGTCTGGGCTCGGAACAGCAGGTCGTTGAAGGGAAGATCGTAGACCGCCTGGGCTTCCGCCCGCGTCCAGGGCGGATGGGCCCAACCGAGAGGGTCCGATGTCAGGTCCGAGGCAAGTTCCACGTTCATTCCACCTCCATCAGCAAAACGTTGGGGTATCGGCCAAGAAAACGGACTTGGGAGCCCGTCACGATCTGCCCACCAGCGCCGGCACGGGCAGGGGAGTGCGAGCTTCGTCGAGGATGAAGAAGCTGTAGCGTCCGTCCGCATCGCGCTCGACCGAATAGGTCAGACGATCGACGACGCGATTATCCTTGTCGAAGGTCAGTACGCGCGGTTTGAGCGCGGTGAGCTCCGCCTGGTCCACATAGACTGAATTGCAGATGATGACCTGGTCGCCTGGCTGGCAGGTGCGGGCCGCGGCGCCGTTGAGAATGCAGCAGCGTGACCCGCGTTCGCCGAGGATGACATAGGTCGAAATCCGCGCGCCCGAATTCTTGTTCCAGATCTCGACGAATTCCATCGGCAGCATGCCTGCCTGTTCGCAATGGTCGGGATCGAGCGTGATCGAGCCGTGATAGTCGAGATTGGCCTCGGTGATATGGATGCCGTGCAGCTTGCCGGCAACGATTTTGCGCATCCCTTCCTCCAAAGCGACTTTCGATCCTGGCCCCTGTGCCTCGCGTTCGTTGCGCCTATCGCGTGCCTTCTTCGGCTTGAGCGCAAGAACGCTCCCTTCTGATCGCGTCGCAGGATTCGGTGAAGGCGACATCCAACAGGCAACCGAGTGCTTCCAGTCCGTGAGAGGCAGCCATCTCCCGCAGTTCGTCGAGCCGGCAGATAATAAAGCCAAGTGCTTCCACGCGGTCCTTTGTTTGCCCCTGGCCCGTCGCTTTCTCCTCGCCGCTAGAACTATTCGGTCCGCCAAGGAGCAGGCTTGGGTCAGCGGTCGGTGGAACCAAAGACGTGGTGGCGCGAGTTAGTCTGCGGCCAAAGGAGTTCCTGCGGTCCCGGTTCATGCGCTGTCCCTCAGTTCAAATGCCTGCGGCAATTCCGGTCCGCGGGCATATCCAGGCCAATGTCGAGAATGGGAGCGCTATGGGTAAGCCAGCCGACCGAGATGAGATCGACGCCGGTTGCCGCAATTGCTGGGGCGCTCGCTCGCGTGATCCGGCCCGAGGCCTCAGTGATCGCGCGGCCACCGACCATCGCCACAGCTTGGGCAAGGTCTTCGAGCGACATGTTGTCGAGGAGTACGGCGTCGACGCTCGCCTGCAGCGCCATCTCAAGCTGATCCAGCGTGTCGACCTCGACCTCGATCTTGACCATGTGACCTATGGCGCCACGCGCCCGCTCGATCGCGGTGCGGATGTCGCCGGCAATGGCGATGTGATTGTCCTTGATGAGCACGGCATCGTCGAGCGCGAAGCGGTGGTTGGCGCCGCCACCGGCGCGCACGGCATATTTTTCCAGGACACGCAGGCCAGGCGTCGTCTTTCTTGTGCAAACGATCTTTGCGTTATAGCCCCGCACCGCATTGACCAGCGAGGCTGTCGCCGTTGCGATGCCGCTCAGCTTGCAGAGAAAATTGAGCGCGGTCCGCTCGGCCGTCAGCAGGCTGCGCGCCGGCCCTGTTACAATTGCAATGGTTTCTCCCGCCGACACCTTGCCGCCCTCGGGGCACCGCAACTGCATGCTGATCCCAGGATCGACCAGCAGGAAGGCAAACATGACCAGATCGAGCCCGGCCACAACACCAGCCTGCCGCGCAGTCAATGCAAACGTCGCCTTGCAATCGGCGGGGATGATCGCATCGCTGGTGATGTCGCCGGCTCTGCCAAAATCTTCCAGAAGGGCACTGCGCACGATGGGTTCCATGATCATCTGGGGAAGCGGTGCAAGGGAAGTCATATCAACGGCTCCGTTCGGATCTCTGCCAGCTGAGCGCGACGGCACTCTCAAAGGCTGTGCAGAGCGTCAGTCGCGAGGGGAGGGCGGCAGCATCGCGCCCAGGAAAATCGGACCGGTAGTGCGAACCGCGGCTCTCCTCGCGGCGTAATGCCGCGATCGCGATCAACAGCGCAACCTGGGCCGGGTCGGCCGCGGCCGTCTCGCCAACGGCGATCGGCAGAAGGGTCGAGATCGCCTCGAGCAGCGCTTTGCCATTTCGAAAGATGCCAAGCGTATTGGAGACAAGTTGGCGTACAGGTGAGGGGTCGGGTCGCAATGGAAAGACTGCCGGCAGCCTGGGCCATTGCCAGCCGGCTGAGGTGCCGGCCACACTTGCCGCGACCCAGGCGGCTGTTGCAACGGCTTCGCTCAGCGAGTTGCTGGCGAGACGGTTGGCGCCATGCAGCCCTGTGCATGCGACCTCGCCGCAGGCCCACAAGCCGCCAACGGAACTGCGCCCTTCAGCGTCTACCGCCACGCCGCCCATGTGATAGTGAGCCGCCGGACGCACGGGAATGGGCTCCATGGCCGGATCAATGCCGGCCTGCTTGCAAGCGGCGTCGATCGCCGGGAAGCGTTTTGCGAATTTTTGCCCGAGGCATCGCCGGGCGTCGAGATAGACACGATGCCCGGCGGCGAGCTGATTGGCGATCGCGCGGGCGACCACGTCGCGCGATGCGAATTCAGCGCCAGGTATAGTGGCAAGGAAGCGGTGACCGTATTCGTCCACCAGCACCGAGCCTTCGCCCCGTACCGCTTCGCTTATAAGCGGCATTGGCCGGCGCGGCGTGTCGAGCGCGGTCGGGTGGAACTGCACGAATTCCAGATCGGCAAGCTCCGCGCCGGCGCAGGCGGCCAGCGCAAGGCCATGCCCGTATGAGGAAAGCGGGTTCGTGGTATCGCCAAAAAGGCCGCCGATGCCGCCAGTCGCAAGCACCACACGGCGGGTGGGCAAAGCAAACACGCCACTGTGCAGGACGGCCAACAAGCCCACAATGCCGCCCTCTGCAACGACCAGGCGAAGGGCTGTCGCACCTTCCATGATTGTTATCGAACGGGTTCGCCGCGCCACGGCGAGCAGCGCGCGGAACAACTCGCGGCCGGTGCCATCACCGGCGGCATGGACAATGCGGCGCCGCGAATGAGCCGCCTCCAGGCCGAGCCGCAGTTTTCCGTCTAACGCGCGGTCGAAGGGCGCGCCCAGACGAATGAGGTGGTCGATGGCTGCGGGGGCTGACTCGACGACCCGCCTGGCCATCGCTTCATTGCAAAGGCCGTCGCCGGCAGCAAGCGTGTCGGTCAGATGGAGTTCGGGGCTGTCGTCGTCCCCCAGGCTCGCGGCAAGGCCGCCTTGGGCCAACGTGCTTGAGGTTTCGGTTCCGAGCGGAGCGCGAGAAAGAATAACGACCGGCTGTGGCGCCAGGTGAAGCGCGGTCATCAGGCCGGCGATGCCAGCGCCGATAATGACCGGCGCCCCGCCAATGTCATGGATGTCTGGGGTCATACGAAGAGCATGCGCTCGACGGCCCAGCGGGCCCGCTCGGCTACACGCGGATCGATGGTGACGATGTGACGGTTTTCCTCGATCGCGCTGCGGATGTTACGAAGCGTGACGCGTTTCATGTGCGGGCAAAGGTTGCACGGACGCACAAAATCCACGTCCGGATGCTCGACCGCGACGTTGTCGCTCATCGAGCATTCCGTCATCAGCACGACGCGCGCCGGTTTGTGTCGTTCGACATAGTCGGACATCGCCGCACTCGAGCCGGCGAAGTCGGCCTCAGCGACCACCTCCGGTGGGCATTCTGGATGGGCAAGTACGGTCACACCCGGGTGGGCCTCGCGCAGATCGCGAATGTCGTTCGCACTGAAGCGCTCATGCACCTCGCAGCGTCCCTTCTAGGCGATGATCTCGACCTTGGTCTGCGCCGCGATGTTTTTCGCCAGATATTCGTCGGGCAGCATGATGACGCGAGGCGCATTGAGCGACTTCACGACGGCCAGCGCATTGCCCGACGTGCAGCAGATGTCGGATTCCGCTTTCACGGCCGCGGATGTGTTGACGTAGGTGATCACCGGGACGCCGGGATAGCGCTGGCGCATCTGGCGCACGTCCTCGGCCGTGATCGAGTCAGCCAGCGAACAGCCGGCGGCAAGGTCAGGAATGAGCACGGTCTTGCCGGGATTGAGAAGCTTCGCCGTCTCAGCCATGAAATGCACACCTGCGAGCACGATCACGTCCGCGTCGACCACCATTGCCTTGCGGGCAAGCGCCAGGCTGTCGCCAACGATGTCGGCCACGCAATGGAAGATCTCTGGCGTCTGATAATTGTGCGCGAGGATGACGGCATTGCGCTCACGCTTCAACGCCAGAATGGCCTCGATGTCATCGGCAAAGGCCGGCCATTCCACGGGCGGGATTACGCGTCGGACGCGCTCATAAAGTGACGCGGCCGTAGGTAACGCGCCAATCATCCGCGCCTCCGCTTATATTCAGGCTGACAACAAGCGGCATATATCTACGTCGACTATAAAGGTGTCAAGCCCGCGAAAGCGGCAATTTTGTTCCGGCAACTGCCCGGTCATCGAGGACCTCGCGTCGGAAGCGAAAGAGCTTTGCCGGCCGCCCGCCCGTATCGAGGGCGGTTTCGCCTGTTTCTTCGACCAACTCCTGCTGTTCGACGAGCCTGCGGAAGTTCGGCTTGTTGATGAGCCGGCCGGCCAGCGCTTCCACGGTTCGCTGCAGTTGCAGCAGCGTGAAGGTCGGTCGCATGAGCTCGAAGACCACCGGCCGGTATTTGATCTTGGAGCGCAGCCGCGCGATGCCAGTCGCAAGGATCCGGCGATGATCGCAGACCATCGCCTTGCCTGACACTGTTGCCGGGAGCGTCATGCTCGCGTTGCCGCCAGCCTCTTCGACTAGGCCCGCCTCGAAAAGCAACTCATAGCGCTGCAGCGTAAGGTCCTCGTTCCAGGGGCGATCGTCGAGGGCAAACGCGATCGCCGCGCGCTGACCGCGTTCGCGCCGGGCTGCCATACTGCTGGCACCCTTCGCCCAGGCCATCAGAGGCCGGTGCAGGATGCTCAGCGCTTCCGGCGCGCCGGACCGGTGGTCTTCCCATGGAAAATACGCGTACCAGCTTTTCCAGTCGCTCTTGCGTGACACGGCAATAGCTTCTTGCCGGGTCAGCGCAAGATAGCTGATCGAGATGTTGCGCTGTTGGCGCCCAGCCTCGATGCGGTCTCGGTCAGCGAAGGTATAGAGCTGCTCGATATAGCCCAGCGGATGGCCTGTCTGCTGTTCGACCCAGTCCCTCAGGCCAGACTGCAGCGATCGGTGGCTGAGCTCGAACGGCCCAGAGGGCAATGCATCCTGCTCTCCGATGGTGAGGACGCAAGGCTCGCGGTCTGTCACGGCAGCGACAACCGCGATCAAGTCCAAATTGATGTCGCGGCTTTCCCGAGCGTTGCTATTTTTGGTTCGTGTTGCTTGGTGGTGCATGTTGCAGAACGTGGCCGTGCTCTGTGAGGTGACGCGGCTAAACCGATTTAATCAAACGTGTACTATGCCGGGCCGCTCGTCAACGGCGTACCTGTACGGTGTTTTGGTGCTCGCACTTGCATAAAACTGGTCCAAACGCGACACCCGCGTAGGTAACGCAACGGAAGGGCGCGCCTTTCTGCCGACCGTGAAGACGCGGCGAGCGTTCGATCTCAGCCAAGTTAGGGACGGTCATCAGGTGGGACAATCTCATTAGGCGTATGGCAGAATAGAGAACACAAATAGCCACTAAGCGGGACAGGAACTGAGCTCGCAAAGCTTCGGTTTTCGGATCATGTCTCCTGATTTAACTGAGAGCGTGGGCCGATTCCCTACGACCACTTGTCTGGCAGACCGGCGCCTCCGGGTTCGCGACGAGCGCATCATCCTCCCAACTGTCCCAGAGCTTTGTCCCCACGTCTACGCATTCGCCCGAGCCCCAGTTAACGGTCGGCGTGGGTTGGGGTGTCCACCGGGCGGAGCTTTGGCTTCGCCCAATCTTCCTCGGTCGGCATAGTGTTCGATGGGCTAAACGCGCGAGCACCTTCCCTCACAGCTCAGCCCAGTGAATCCGCCGCGCGCGCCTCACCCGAAGCCCGGAAGAGAATTAAATCTTCCCTGTGCAGGAAGAACCGACGCGCGAAGAACTCAAGATTTGGGTATTGCTCCCTTTCTGCGCGGCCGCCGCAGTGACGCCCAAGATTGCACGGCAAGGTTGCAAATTGGGTGATCTGTGATAAGGAAATGTGAAATCAGAAGAGGCCTATTGAAATGAAGCGCATGCAAGAAAAGGACATTCCCGCATTCGTGCAGGACGTGGTCGCAACCGGCTGCGATATCTGCGCCGTCGGTCCGAGTTGTTACTCCCTGGGCGATACCGATGCTCCGCGCGGCAAGCGTAGGGGATTGTACAAGAAGCTCGGCGAAATCGATGCGCGCTACGGCAGCCGCGATCACTTGCGTTATCAGATTGCGGAGCACCTGGCCTCGATTGGCCGCTACATCGACGCGCCCCCAAAGGAGGAGGAGGAGGCCTGGATCGATAATGAAACACCCGAGTTGGCCGAGGTCACGCCTTACGACGTGGCGCACTTTCAGACTTACGCCGTCCTGCTGATGTCGGAGGAGATGGGCCTCGACTGGCGCAAGGTGGCACGAGCCATCTTGAACATTGACCCAGAGCGCCAGCCGGAACGGGCACGTCGGGCTTGGACATCCCATCTGGCGCGGGCGCGGTGGCTAGCGACGAGCGGGTGCGGGCAGCTTCAGAGCGATCGGTTTGGAATAGCCGCCCCGGTTAGGAAGCTCGCATGACCAGCCAGCCGTTGCCAAAGGCGAACATGGGACTTTTTGAGCGGCGGCGTGTCGAAAAAACTGCAAGCTTTTTTCGTTATTACGCTAAATCGGGTACTAGATCGACACGTCCAGGACGGCTTGGCATCATCAGGATGTAGGGTTCGTTACGCTGCTCAACGCCATCCTTGTGATGGCGTTGAGCAGAAGGCGAGCTCCGGACCTTAGGCGTTAGCCTAGCGTTTCGCGGCTGGCTTCTTGATTGGAATTGTTTTTTCTTCCCATGCCAAGTTGCCGCCGATTAACTCGGGGCAGCCGTCCTTTGCCCAACGGCATAGCCGACAGTTCTTGCGCGTTCGGAAGGTTGGTCGTCCGATTGATCGTTTCCGTTCCTCAGAAGTCGCGAGGAGATTGGGAGGGCAACGGTATTCATCTGGAAGCTAGGATGCGCTGCGTTGCCCCTGCCCGGCGACTTTTTCAGGCGTCCACAATCATTGCATATATGGGTGCTACGGAGCGTCCGAACTGGGAACAAAACAAATCGGGCGAGGCTTGATCATGACGACCCCCAACCGAGGGAAATCGCCCGCACAGCTTTTCCGGCATCTATCGGCAAAGTGGCCTGCGGCGTTCAATCCGAAAGCGCCCATGCCGCTTAGGATCGGCATCCATCATGACATTCGCGTGCTGGACGGCGAACTGTCAGATGATGAATTGAGGAGAGCCCTGCGCGCCTATACCAGCATGCCCAGGTACTTGGCGAGACTGAATGCTGGCGCTGTGCGGGTCGATCTTGATGGCGAGCCGGCCGGCGAGGTATCGGATGCGGAGGCGGCGAGCGCCAAGGCTTTGCTGTGCGCCCGCAAGAACAAGGAAGAGACCAAGAAGACGCCGGAGCCAAGGGTGCCTGATGCCCCGCCCCAACCGAAGCCGAAGCAAACGGCCGTGTTCAACGCGAAAAATACGGCTGGAATAGTCGTTGAGACGAAGCGTCGCCGGTCTTTCCGAAAGCCGATGGCTTGAGCGCCACAGATCTCCCAAGACTCATGGGCTTCCGAGTAATAGCCATGATGAAGAGGTCGATGCCCCAGAGGAACATCTCCCGAGTCAAACGACGCCTCTTCAACCGGGATTGCCTCGCTATGGTAGCTGTGTCCTGCAGGATGGCGCACCGGGTGCAGCTGCCTACCTGTGGAAGATACGCGTGGGAGGGAAAGCCCTTTTCCGGAAGGCGTTTGCCCCTCGTCCGCACCAACCAACCCCTTGCGTTTGTCTCCAGGCAGACTCATCCTGCCGCCTGCGCGTCTGCCGCCCAGCGCTGCTTGAAGAGATGCTCTCGACCGGCGTCAAACCACCAGCTTTGTGATCATAGCATCGGGGGCACAGTTCGGCCGGAGCGCGGCAATTTCGAGAGCGGCGAGATCCGCTAAGCCCCACATTTTTCCGCTATTCCGGCGATGCATTCCTCGAGCCGCTCGAGGCGGAATTTCGCAATGCGAAGTTCATTCCCTGCTTCGAAACGTCGATGGCGCCCCTGTGGCGTGGTCGCCATGAGGTTGCGCTCCAGTTCCGCGATGCGCACACGCATCTGCCGCGCCTCATCCTGACGCAAGGCCTTGATCCATCCCCGTCCGCGCATCAGTCTTCCTGCCCGCCCCAAAAGTCATGCAAACATGCCATCGAGACCCTAATTTGCGGCAAGCTGAAACGCTCTAAATTTAACTTCCGCTAACGCGAGGAGACGAAACAGCGCGGCTAGACAGTCAACGAAGCGGACACGACCACCGCCCATTCGTTGTCTGTCGAACCCGAGGTGATGGTGGTCAGCATCAACCTGAACTCGTCAACGTGGGGAGCCATCAACCAGCATCGGCATTTCTGCGTCAGCGTGCTTCGAGCCGACCAGATGGCGATCGCCGAGCGGTTCGCCGGACGCGGTGGCCTGAAGGGGTTCGGCTCGTTACGAAGGAGCCAGTTGGTCTGCTCTGGCGACCGGCGCACTGGCACTTGAAGACGCGCTCGCCGCGGTCGATTGCACGTCGAGGACACGATTGTGCGCCACAGCCACGCGCTCGACCTCGGCAGCGTCCGGCATGTGGTCAGCGGAGTGCCGGGGCAGGCTCTGATCGATCATCATTGGCGCTTACGGATCGTCTTGAGCAAGCGGTACGCCAGTGAGGGGGCCGCAGGCACGCTTTTATTCTCCTTCTGGCCCGTTGAACAGTCGACCTACCGCTCAGCCCGGCTCTGGCGCAGCGCCCACGGCAGGCGCCGCTTCCATCGTTCACCTCGCGGCAGAGGAACATCTTTCTGCCACCGCTTCTTGCGGCGAGTTCGTCCAGTCGGTGTGTGCGATGCATCCGGAACCGGCGCTTTCTCGATCGTTGGTGGCTCCGGAGGCGATGCATCGGGCACGGTCATCTCCTTGGCCTGGGACACTTCTTCAGAGGTGGTGAACACGGGCTGGGAAAGATTTTCGCCAGGACCAATCGGCTTGCCGCGTCGCCTCAGCGACCGCACCTTTCGTGTTTGCTTTCGCGACATCGTTCGTGATGGCGGCCAGGTCGATGCCAGCCCAGATCGACTCTGGCCGCTTTACGAGGCCACGCTTCTGTCTGATCTCGACGACAAAGGGTCGCTGCTGCTTCATAGTGCTCTCGGCGCTTGGGGGATTGCGAAGTTCGTCTAAGCCCATCGCGTGCCGTCGTCCACGCATTTTCCACATCAACCCAGCACGCGCATGGTGTCCGCATCCGGGAGGCTGTTAGGAGCCACGTCCTGACCGGATGAAATTGGTCTTTGGCTTCTGTCGCGGACACAGGATATTGCGTACCCACTCGCGCGAGACAGCCTGTTGTACATCTGCGCCGCTGGCCATCGAATCGCGGTGGTTGTTCCGCGCTCGCCACGACCATTAGCAGTACCAACATTAGCAATCGCTGGTGCCTAGACGTGACGGTCAGGCTTCAATGACGGGGAAGTGGGAGGATTGCGCGTTTACGAGGCGGGCTGGTCGGCCGCTCAATCGATAGCGTCATTTGAGGCGCTGCCTCTCCCGCCTGCAACTGGCAGACACGCTCGTCCAATTCCTTGTCTACTTCCGTGAGACGATGGTTGAGGCGAAGGTAGTCCGTCCAGGTCGGCGTGCGGAATGTCTCTGTCCATTGCATGGGCTTCTGCAGGTTGCGCTGAAGCGTCCAGTTCCGAGCACCGACGCGGGCTGTGGATATGCCTGCGCTGTCGCATGAGCTCGAGGAAGGCCTCGACATTTTTCTCGGCTATCCGATATTCGACCTTGACCACGATAGGACCGCTTCTCGGCTTCAAATTGAGAGCGACAGCTGGGGCGTCGAATTCCTCCAAAGGATCGGGCTCGGACTCGCGGCGCTCGCGTAGAGGAAACAGAATGCCAGCTGCGGCGACGAGCAGCAGCGCTCCAGCGGAACCCTCCAGCGCCCACGTCAGGGAATGGCTTTGGGAGACCGTGCCCCATACCCAGCTGCCGGCCGCGATGCCGCCATCTATCAATGCATAGTAGATCGAAATCGTGCGCCCCACGACCCAGCGCGGGCTCGCCAACTGCACGCTCACGCCAACCCCAGACCAGGCGGTGACCCAGCCGGCGCCGCCCAAGGCGAGCGCAAGTGCGGCCACCGGAATCGAAGAGGTCAGTGCAAGGGAGAGGGAGCAGGCCGCGCAGGCGACGCACGCGAGCTTCATCAGACGTTCTTGCGACAAGCTCCGTCTGAATGTGCCGTTGGAGATGCCGGCGAAGACGGCGCCCGTCCCGAAGCCCGCCATGAGCGTGCCATAGGCGAGCGGTCCGCCTCCCAGATGATCGCGGACTACCAGCGGCAGCAGTGCGAGAATGGCGATGCTTGCCAGGCCAAACAGGGTTCCGCGTGCGATCGCCGCCTTGATTTCCGAAGACATCGCCGTGAAGCGCAGCCCGTCATAGATCGCCGTCCTCATTGACTCGCGCGGGAGAGGCGAAGAGCGAACCTGCCACTTGCAGCGCCATATCGTGCCCAAAGGGACCAGATAGGTGAGTGTGGTCACGGTAAAAGCTGCCAAAAGCCCAAACGAAGCAACCACGATGCCGCCGAGCGCCGGGCCCACGGTCCGGACCGTGTTGAAGCCGACGGAGAGCAGGGTCACGGCAGCCGGGACATCGCGGCGGTCGACGATATCGCCAACCGAGGCCTGCCAGGCGGGATCGTGAAGAGCACCGCCGCATGCGATCAGGAAGCTGAAGCCGAGGATCATCCACGGACTGACAAAGCCCAGCGCCACAACCGCCGTCAGCATTGCAGATCCTATCACCATCAGGCAGCGGCCGGCGAACATGACCCTGCGACGGCTGAAATTATCGGCGAGGGCTCCGGCGAAGACGGACAAGATGAAAGCGGGCAGGTTCGATGAAGCCTGGACCAGCGCAACCATCAGATCGGAAGTCGAGATCGTCGCCATCAGCCAGCTGATGGCGACAGTCTGCATCAACCAGCCGAGGCTCGAGACCTGGGTAGCGAGCCAGATCGAACGAAAGGTCGGCTGCATGAGGGGCGCAAACGTCGTCGGCGCAGCCAAATCTTCAACTGATCCAGCCACTCTACTCATTTTTTGCGAGCCTTTGCTTTCCGTTATCGGCCGTCTCGCATGTAATCTCGACTGAACCGTGGCGGCTGGCAAAATTGAGAGAAACTCTTTTGCCTCCGACGAATGCGGCCACAGGTGGCAACCGGCAATGCGGTCGCGGCGAACAGCCCACCAAGAATGATTGAGGCGGCGACGAGCGGCACATCCCAGAATCTACGGCCAAAACTTGAATAAAGCGCTTAAGCGGAAAATCCGCTTCGAGCTGGCGCTTGCGGTCGACGATGTCGTCGGCCGAGATCGAGATCCAGCGCAAGGGTCAATCGCTGCGCATAATCTTTGCTTCAAGCGCGGCTCCATCGAAAGCTTTTCGAGCAGCTGGTGGATGGGCCTCACCACGTCAATAGGCGTCCATCGCTGCCTTTCCGTTTTCTCGGTCTGACGATGAAGATCATGCAGCAGGATAGCGGCAGCATCACTAACATTGAACACGATGCGCTCTGAGCTATGGCGGCTAACCCGAACACGACCCGCTTCTCAAATCTGCTAAATCTCGACGCAATGCCGTCTCGACGTACCCCGCGCCTGGCCACTGCCTCAAACGTCGCCGCGAACACCCGCTCCTTCTCCTCCCGATACCAGCGCCGGCGCCGCTCGACCGACGTGATGCTTCGTCACAGGGCTACTGCCAGTGCTTGCACAAGGATTTGCGGCCTTCAGCCTACCTGAGCAAGGCGGCCGTCCCCGTCGAGATTCGAGACAACCAGACCATCGCCGCCAAGGTGCCGGTCCCGCTATTCGAGTACCTGCTTCCGACCAAACGGCTTCGCAGCAATGCCAGGAATGTCGTCAATCCGGACAGGTTTCCCGATTAAATAGCCCTGAGCTTCATCACATCCGACGCGGCGCAGACAGTCGAGCTGTTCGGGAGTTTCGACGCCTTCGGCCGTCACCTCAATTCGAAGCTCATGCGCCAACTCAACCAATGATCTCACAATCGCGGCGCAGTCCGCATCGGTGAGCAGATCCTGGACAAAAGATCGGTCGATCTTGAGCCGCGAAAGAGGCAATTTCCGAAGATAAGTGAGTGATGAATAGCCAGTGCCAAAATCGTCAAGAGCAACTGTTACGGACAGCGAACTTAACGATTGTAATAACGAAATTGTTTCTTCAAAATTCGAAATCAGAACATTTTCTGTAATCTCGACCTCCAGTCTCCGCGGCTCCAAACCGGCTTCAGCCAAGGCCTCTAAAATTCCATCTAGCAAGGCCTTGTTCTTAAGCTGCACTGCCGACAGGTTGACGGAGACCCGCAAGTCGCGCGGCCAGCGCGCAGCCGCCGAACAAGCCGTTTTGACAGCCCAGTGTCCGATGGAGTGAATCAAACCCGTTTCTTCGGCGATAGGTATGAACTCCGAGGGAGCGATCGCGCCAAGGGTGGGATGCTGCCATCGCAGAAGCGCTTCAAAACCTCGGATGCGATCGCTCCCGAGATCGAGAAAGGGTTGAAATGCAAGCCAAAGCTGGTCACTGGCGAGCGCAGATGCCAGATCGCGTTCAAGGGCATGGCGCCTTGTGGCAGCTTCATCGTCGTTTGCGCTGAAAAACTGGATGGAACCCGTCCCCAGCGTCTTGGCCCTGTGCAGCGCGGTGTCGACGCAGCGCAGGAGTTGATTGGCATCCAAACCATCAGTGGGCGCCAAGGCGATACCGATAGAGGCCCTGCAATATATTTCGCGTCCTTCAATCATGAAAGGGGTACGCATGCCATCGATGATCTGTTTGGCTAAGGACCTGATTTGATCTGGCCTAATATCGCACGTGACGATTATAGCAAATTCGTCGCCCTCCAATCTCGCGATGCCATCGCTCTCCCGCGTCGATTTCCGAAGTCTCGCAGCCACTTCGACCAAAAGGGCATCCCCTATTGCGCGGCCAAAGCGATCGTTCACCTCGTCGAAATTGTTAAGATCGAACAAGAGTAACGCAAAGTGCTGGTCAAACTGCTTTGCGTCCACCAACGCGTTTTCCAGCCGCTCGTTGAAGCTGAACCGGTTTGGCAAACTCGTTAGAACATCCCTGCGAATGGCATTTTCGCTTTCCGCTTGCAGAATGCAGCGTCGGGTAAATTCGGACGCGTGAGCAAGCACGGCACGAAACAGCGTGATGGCGTAGCTCACCATCAGGATTGCGACGGGCAGATTGACGGCTCCATCCAGCCACACAATCGCAACCGCCGAACCGACGAAGATCGGCAGCGTATACGCGACGGCCGCAATAGGAATCGTGGAAAAAGAAGCGGCACCGCCTGCGATCATGCCAGCGCTCAGGCAGGTAATGACAACCTGGGCGGCACTCGTTGCTCCTCCGAAGAACAGAACGGGAAGTGCACCCCACCAAGTGCCGAACAGGAAGGCGTTTCGCACCAGGTTTTGCGTTGTCCGGCGAGACACTGACCTTGGTTTGACTGACTGAAACGATGATCTCGCTCTTAGGCCTACGAACCCAGCGGCGGCGATGATCACACTCGCCCAGAGGATGGCTTTCGTCTGGTCGGGCGAGCCCCAGACCGCGATAACAAAAGTGGCCGCATTGAGTATGTTCGCAGCCATGCCAAGAAGCGTGCTGCGAAGCACGATACTGACCTGCTCCGCCCTGATGCGGCCGGCAAGCGGTTCGATCGTTGAGGGCCCGCCAAAAGCACGCAGGTCTCCCGCCAGGAGGTCGCCGAGCCTTGCGGCAGACAGACGCTGCATCACTCTTACACTCCCCCGCGCTAGAGTAGTCAGCTGCGTATTGGTCGGTCCCCTAACACCGAACAATTCTGAAAAAGTAAATTTCAACCGCAAATTTGGACAGCCCAGTTGGGAAGCCAAGGGTTTTGGAAATTCGAAGATAGTGAAAACGCGATCTTCCCTTAGGTCATCGCCGAGCTAACCTGATCCAGGTTTTCGCAATTATGCCCGTTAGCCCTCCGCCTTGTATTCGGTTAACCAAAAGAACCGCAGGCCTTGCTGCCAAAGCACGCTGGCACAGAAAATCTACACTAATGCGCCTTGAGGACCTTCGGCTTCCCCTGTCGGATCAGTCGGGCAGCATCGTTATGGTCCGGTAGCCCCCTGCAGCCATGCTGAGCTCTCAACCTTTGAAGGCTGACAACTCGACGAGCCGTCCCGAGGTCCGGCAGACACAAGGAGGCCTTCTCCACGATCATGTCAGCGCTGCGGGACGTAGGCGAGTTCGCCTGGATCGCAGAGATGCCGAAGCCGGGAGGTCCCGCCTTTCAAACGGCACCTGGCCAACAAACAAGCCGGGACGATCAAGCGGCCGCCTTTTTGCGGCTCCTCTTTGCCGGTGCGGCCTGTTGGGCCTCATCGGGTTTTCTGCCGAGGCCCATGGTCTTCGCCAAAGCTGAGCGCGCGGCGGCATAGTTCGGGGCAACCATCGGATAGTCTGCCGATAGTCCCCATTTCGCCCGGTATTCTTCGGGCGTCAGACCATAGTGGGTCGCCAGATGCCGCTTCAGCGACTTGAACTTCTTTCCATCCTCCAGGCTGATGATGTAGTCGGGCGTGACCGACTTCCTGATGGGAACGGCAGGCTTGAGATCCTCAGGCTTCGCGACCGGGCCACCCATCGTGCCCTTCAACGCCGTATGCACCTGGCCGATTAGAGCCGGAAGCTCGCCCACGGGGAGCGGATTGTTCGACACGTAGGCCGACACGACTTCGGCGGTAAGCTCGATGAGGGCGTCAGTATTGTTTTCGGCTTCTTCTGTCACGCAATGCTCCTGCTTTGATAAACGGCGGCGGATCGGTTTTATTAATGAAGGCAGCCATAGAATGCAATCAAAGTCAGGGCTCCCGTAGCACTTGGGTCCCAAATTGCGGGCCTGAGGCACACGATGGTTCTACCCTGATGCCGACAGCTTCCGGCAAAAAATCGGTCGGACCCGCCGAGGGGGTTTTGCGGTTCATGAAACTGCTTTCGAGCAGAATGGGTTTCGTTTCGCCGCCTTTGACGGCCTCGAAAATCAACCTGCGCTGCGCATCTTCCCACAACCTCCCCTAGGCACCTGCGCCAAGGAGAAATCTTCGATCCAGCCCCTTGAACCGTCTCGGTCCGGACAGCACATTGCGATGGTTGCCGAGGAATGCTCGTGCAAAGCAAGCGTTCGCCAAGTGGGAGGAGCGCATGGATGCAGAGGACTTCGGGAGCCCTATTTTCGTGAAGCGTGCGACCTACATCGTCCAAGAGATTGCGAGCCTCGCGGACGCCATCGATTTCCTCAACGACTGGCCTGAGGATCAAAGAGATCTGACCCACCAGACCGCTCTTCGGGCTTGCTTTGACGCAGAGGATGGGAGCCCGTGACCGCCGCGCACCATGCTTTTATCGATTTCGCCAGGCAGGTCGCCATCCTCGAAGATCCAATCTCTGCCATGCAGTGGATCGCCGCCTGCAAGAAGCGGCGCGCGTAGGGACGGGTGGATTGTAGCCAAGCTTGGGGGTATTCCGTTCAGATTTTCACCGAGCGCGGACAAGGGCGGAAGAATCTCCATCATCGCTGGTAATTCCGGAAAGCCGGGATGACAGTGCTTATGGCGATCGGATAGCCGCCGAGGCATCGAGTTGGGCTTTCGGGTTATTCGCCTGTCTCTGTCACCTCGGGTGAGGCATAAAGCTGGGCCGAGCGGACCTTGCCGCACGACTTGAGGGGAACGGTGAGTTGAGCAGATTTGAGCGGCCGGTCGTTATCCAGCTGAGCCGTCACGCCGCGGAGCGCGTCGTGTTCGATGTCAATGACGCGGCCACGATCTTGCTGCGGGATCTCACGCGTGAAACGGAAAAGCGCAAGGCAGCGATGGACGCGTGTCTGCGCGTATTGCGCGGTGAGAGCCATCCACCGGCCGCCCGCAGAGCTTTCGTCGCGGCCGCGCTTGAAGCAAAGATCCTGCGCGGCGATTAAACTTGCGGCGCCCATTTGCGTCACTCCCTCTCTCCATTGCGATTGCCAGCGCCATGATCGCGCCTGGGTAAGCCGAGCGATTGCGCGCTAGCTCCGTCGGGCCAGCAGCGAGCGCGGTTCTGATTTCAAGGCGTCGCCATTCGGGTGCGCGGCTGTGCACGGCGCTGCCGGCTTGGCGTCTTCGGGCCATATCGTGGTTGCGACCTCTGAGGATCGCAGCGGTTCGCGGGCTCACGGCAGCAAGTTCACCTGAACAATCAGCCTGCTGGGGCACAAAACCTCGGCGCTTATCCAGTCCGCAAGATCGGCACGCGTTGGCGGTGTCCATAGGAGCAACCCAACCCCGCTCTTCTGCGATGGCTTTCCTGGTCCTGTTCCGGATCTTCCACGATCAACCCTCAGGGGGGGTCCGCTCACATGGGACCTTTGTTGTCAATGCTGCATGCTAACCTCCGGAAATTTTAGAATCCAGGTCTGAGCCAATTCCAAGACACGGCTCACAGCTGAGCCCATCAACCTCACATCCGGTCGCCCTTAAAATTCGGCTGCACCAATATCCCGCATACGGCGGCCAGGCTCAGGACGACGAGACCATTCTAGCAAAACGGCGGTTAGCCATGCGCACCCCCGGTTCGTCGACCTGGATGCCAGAACTGATCAGGATTTGTTTGTGATGACGCCTTCCATCACCACACCTGATGTCACGTACTTCCAAAGTGCCACGAGCAATTTTCGCGCCAGCGCCACGATCGTTGATTTCTTCCGACGACCTCGCGAAACCACTTGGAGAGCGCTGAATTCGGCTGATGCCTCAACCAGAGCCAAGCCGTCTGTACAAGCGTGACCCGGAGGCGGGGATTGCCGGCCTTCGACTTGTTCCCGATCGATTGAACCGCTTTGCCACGGCGTAGGGGCAATACCCGCGTAGGAGGCGATCCGCCGGGGATTATCGAAATGGCAATATTGTGCCTCCGTCCACAAATCGTGGCGACCTCAACGCCAATTCCCTTTATGCCCAGAGCATTTCGTGAGGCTGGTTGCTTTCTTGACCTGAGACCGAAGGAGCGCATTGCGTTCGGCTCTACAGATTTGAATCTGTTCAAGCAGCAGCTCCAGGCGAACCAGCTCTCAGCTGACCTGTCTTTTCAGGTGGACAGGTAGGCCGGGCCCGTCTCCAGTCTTCAACTCGTCGAGGCGCTTGCGGCGGCCCTGTCGCGGCCGCTTAAGGCGGCCGCTACAGTTGTAGTGACGGCATCTCGCCGTCACTCACGCGCCAGATCCACGAACCGATTTGCGGGCGCGCCTCGATCATGTCGTTCAGCATCAGCTCAAATTTGTTGTCGACTCCAGCCGGCACGATGTAGAGCGCAATCGACTGACCGAGGCGCTGTATCATCGCGTTGGCGATCGGCTGCTCCGCCGGCAGGTTATATCGCAATCCCTTGATGCTCTTGTCCCTCATCCTTGCGAGGACGTCGACCAGCTTCCGTTCGTGAACGGAGTCGTACGGTATCCAGTTCTCATTCACGACCATCACTGCGATCTCCTCGATCACCGCAAGCCCCGCCGCATTGACCCCAAACGTGGCAATAGCGATAAGATGGGAGCGGTCGTCCGCCTCCCACAACGAAAATTCCCGTTCGAAGCGCGTCCGCAGGCGACGATGCAGGTCATCCTCGACCATGAACGGAAAGCCCGGCACGTGGCGAATGACCAGCTTTTGACCAACGCGAGCCGGCTCGAACTCCTTCACCTCGCCGACAAGGATCATCAGCTTGCGTGGACCCGATCCCGAAGTCGCCAGCGGCGCCAGCGCTTCAGCGCGACGCCTTTCGATCACGTCTTTTTTCTCGGCTCGGAATGCCTCCGGCACATACAGCGTCTCGGCCAGCGGGCGACCCTTAACGACCATCTGCTTTGCAGCCTCACGCAGGTGCCATTGCACATTCCACCAATGACGTTTTCCCGCCCAAAGCGATGTCCAGACCGTCAGCTCCGCCTCGTGCCACAGATAATGCAGCAGCCCGCGCAACGACAGTTTTTTCGCCTCACTCGAAACGCTGTCTGAGCCCGGACCAGCCTGCGGCGAGGCCGCGCGACTGCCGATCTTCGACAGGCTGAAATCCAGCTTCAGCGCCGCCATCCCGGTCTGCGGGTCGAGTTGTATGGCGCTGCCCATCAGGGCGCCAAGACCCGAAAGCTCGTATGGCGACTCGTAAGACGCACATGAGGGATCGTGCTCGTCGCCGCTGAGCGGCATGCGCTTGATCACGTAAAGGCCGCCCATGCGCGCGATGTACATGGGCAGACCGTCGCCCCGGCACATGCACAACGGCCGCTCGTGCCGTTGATAAGCGATCGTCAGAGCTTCCTGAAGCTCAGGTGCATCCTCCCTATAGAGCGAACCACAAATCCTGAACCGCCGCATCACCTCCAAAGCTCCAGGTCGCCGCCGCATCCCTGTGAGCCCATTGAGTCACGCCTTTGCAACAAGCGCAACCCGCTCGCTTGGATAATCGTGCGACCCAGAGCAGGGCAGTCGCCGAGTTTGCCTTTTGCAACGAATGACTGACGCAGCCGAGGCCTTCGGTGCAGATAATTGATGTTCCTATGGCATGAGCGATCGCGGCGTTGGTGCCCTTCCGGCATTGGCCGGCGCTGGAGAGGCAGAGGGGAGGCCGTGATGCGATGGCGGGTCGAGGCCAGGAGAGAGGCTCCCGGCACCCGTCGCGGAGAAAGATCATGACCCATATGGAGATTCTGGCGCCGTCACGCACGACGCCCAATGGTTACAAGGTCGATGTCAGCCGCGGCCAGCGTATCGGGCGCGTGTCATCGGAATGGTTCAACCGGCCTGACGACGACCGTTACCTGTCGCTCACCGACCTCAACAGTGCTGTGAAGCGGCGGTCCGAACGCAGCAAGACGCGCATCGTGGAAAGCGAGGCGATCCGCGTCGAAGCATCCCGCGACAATCCCGAGCGGCTCACCCTCATGCTCCCGGATGGCAATATGCCGGTTACGCCGACACACTGGAGCTTTGGCCAACTCGCCAGCCTGGTCGGTGCGCCTACGACTTATCTGCGCCAGCTGCCAGCCGCGCTTGCCGGGATCAATCTGCAGTATGGCCTATCCACGCACCGCGCCGAGCAAGTAAAAACGCTCGAGATCGAGAACGGCCGTCTGGAGCTTCGAGCCATTACAGGTCCAGATTACGGCAGAATATTCGACTCAGAACTGATCGACGCCGTTCAAAAGATCGCCGGCAACGGCACCGGCGACACGCGCTGGAAGGTACCGGGCGTACTCGACTGGTCAACAGGCTTCTACAACCCCAACGTCGATATCTCGAAGGACACGACAACGCTCTATGCCTCGGACCGCGACATCTTCGTGTTCCTGGTCGACGATCTTAACCCGATCGAGGCCGGGCGACTACCAAACGGCGAACCCGATCTCTACTTCCGCGGGTTCTACGCCTGGAACAGCGAGGTCGGCGCTAAAACCCTAGGAATTGCAAGCTTTTACCTGCGAGCCGTTTGCCAAAATCGGAATCTTTGGGGGGTCGAGGATTTCCAGGAAATCACAATCCGTCACTCCAAATACGCTGCCTCGCGCTTTGCGCTGGAAGCCGAACCGGCGCTGATCCAGTTCGCGGAATCCTCGCCCATGCCCTTCGTCAACGGCATCAAGGCAGCGCGCGAGCGCGTTGTTGCCCGCAACGACGATGATCGGACGACATTCCTGCGCAAGCGCGGCTTCTCGAAAGGCGAAACCACCAAGATTATCGATGCTGTGCTCACCGACGAAGGCCATCCGCCGGCATCGGTGTTCGACTTCGTCCAAGGTATCACCCGCGTTGCGCGCGACAAGCAGCACCAGGATGTGCGGCTCGAAATGGAAGGCAAAGCCAAGAAGCTCCTCGACCTCGTTCACTGATCCCCGCCCAGGCCGGCGATCCACATATCGCAAGCCGGCGTCCCTTTCATCGCCACTTCAAGGCGCCGTCCTCACAACCATGAGGGCGGCGCCTTTCGTCGCGACGGACCACGAGGTCGGAAGGCGGGCTTTCGATCGTCCGTCATGGAGCGCGACCCATGCACGATACCGCCAAGACCCGAATGCCGCTGCTAACAGCTGACCAGCGCGAACAGTTCCTCGCCAACGGCCGCCAGAGCGATCGCGACCATGTCCCGGTGGTCAAGTTCTTCAATCCGGTCGGGATCCGCACCTGGCTTGCAACCGAGCTTGACGGCGACATCCCAGGTGTCGGAGCCATGTCCGCACCGCCCGAACGGAGGACCGCGTCATGAGCGGTCGCCCCATTCTCCATCTCTGCATCACCATGGACGAGTGCGAGACCTTGCATGAGCGGCACGATCGGATGCGCAGCACCAGCAAGACGGTCACCGTCGATCGCCAGGCGCTCATCCACATTTCTCATGGATCATGCACGCATGCTCACGGCGCTGCGCAAGGCTGGACCCGGTCGATGTTGCCGAACCGCGTCGAGGCCGCCGGGCTGCGCCGGTGCGGCGCCGCGAGAGGCAGAGGGCGGAGGGGAGGGTTCCTGACGGGTTTGGAGGTTCGGGGATAGTTCCCGGGCCGCCCGTCATGGAGACCCTGATCATGGCAAAAAGCGCCATTCAGAAGATCGCAATGAACCCCTCGGAGAATATCGCCTACGACAAGCTTGTGTTGTCGCAGCAGAATGTTCGCCGGGTAAAGGACGGCGTCACCATCGAGCAACTCGCCGAGGACATCGGTCGGCGCAAGCTTTTGCAGAGCCTGAACGTTCGTCCCGTCCTCGATGGAGACGGCGAGGAGACCGGCACCTACGAAGTGCCCGCCGGCGGCCGCCGCTATCTCGCGCTCGGCATTCTGGTCAAGCAAAAGCGCCTGGCGAAGAACGAACCGATCCCTTGCATCGTCAATCGCAGCGGAACGACCTCGGCCGAGGAAGACTCGTTTGCCGAGAACGTGCATCGCGAGGACCTGCATCCGCTCGACCAGTTTCGTGCATTCAAGGCACTAAGGGATCAGGGCCTTGATGTCGAGGAGATTGCCGCTCGTTTCTTCGTGTCGGCGGCGACCGTCAAGCAGCGGCTGAGGCTCGCCTCGGTCTCGCCAAGGCTGCTCGAACTCTACGAGAAGGATGAAATCCGCCTCGAGCAGATCATGGCGTTCTCGATCTCCAACGACGACGCTCGACAGGAGCAGATCTGGGAGCGCATCTCCGGCAATCCGCATATGCAGGAGCCCTATTACATCCGGCGCCTGCTGACGGAGACCACGGTTCGCGCCGATGATCGCCGTGCGGTCTATGTCGGCGCCGAGGCATACGAAGCTGCTGGCGGCGTCATTCTGTGCGACCTGTTCGAGCAGGATTCCGGCGGCTGGTTCCAGGATGCGGCACTGCTCGAGCAACTGGTCTTCGAGAGGTTAAAGGCCGACGCCGAGACCATCCGCGCCGACGGATGGAAGTGGGTCGAGGCGGCGATCAGCTTCCCCTATGGCCACACCTCCGGCATGCGGCGGGTCTATGCCGAACCGGCTGAGATGAGCGCAGAGGAGATCGCCCGCCACGACGCGGTGAAGGCCGAGTACGATGCGCTCGACGCCAAATATGCCGAGATGGAGGACGCCGACCAGGTGACCGAGGACAGGCTCGATCAGCTGGGCGCCGAGCTCGACGCTTTTGGCGATCGTCCCCAGGTCTACGATCCGGCACAGAAGGCCATTGCCGGCGCGTTCATCACGCTCGGCGCCAATGGCCAGTTGCAGGTCGAAGCTGGTTTCGTTCGTCCCGAGGATGAGCCCCGCGCCGAGATGGACGATGACGAGAAGGCCGACGGCGGGGATCGCGACGCGTCGCAGTCCGACGAGGACGGCGCTAATGGCGTCGTCGTCAACGGCCGGCCCACGAATGGCGGATCCGATGCGACCGAGGAACCCGAGGACGAAGGCATCAAGCCTCTGCCGGAACGGCTTGTCTTCGACCTTACCGCGCAGAAGACGCTGGCGCTGCGCAACGCGCTCGCGAGCAACGTCGACATCGCCTTCGTCGCCGTTCTCCATGCCCTCGTGCTGCAGGTGTTCTATCGCTTCGCTAAGGACAGCTGCCTCGAAATCACTCTTGCGAGCAACAGTCTCAGTCAGGTCCAGGGCCTTGCTGAGACCTCCTGGGCGAAGGAGATCGCCGAGCGTCACGAGGCATGGGACCGGGATATGCCCGACAGCGACAAGCTCTGGGACTTCCTGCTCGACCTCGACGAAGCGAGCCGCAAGGCGCTATTCGCGCACTGTGTATCGCTCTCGCTGAACGCCGTCGTCGAGCCCTGGAACAGGCGGCCGGGCGCGCTTGCCCATGCCGATGCGCTCGCCGCCACGCTTGGCTTCGACATGGTCACCGCCGGCTGGGAACCGACCGTCACCAATTACCTTGGCCGCGTCACCAAGGCTCGGATCGTCCAGGCGGTCCGCGAGGCCCGCGGCGCGGATTCGGCGCAACTGATCGACCACATGAAGAAGGACTTGATGGCCCGTGAGGCCGCCCGTCTTCTCGAAGGGTCGACCTGGCTGCCCGAGCCGCTGCGCCTCGCTGGTGACGACGCGGCAGACGACGCCGGCGAGACCGTCACAGAGGATGTGACAGACGAGACGGCTCTCGACGGCGATGCTGCCGATCTGCCTGCCTTCCTCGCCGACACAGCGTCCGAGGAACCGACCGTCGCCGACGAGGAAACAGATCGGCTCGAGGCCGCAGAGTAATCGGCCTCCCGTTCCGCACCGGGCCCGGCATCTCCGCCGGGCCCCTTTTCGTTTCCGACATGGAGATTCCGCATGTCCGCCCATATCGTCTACGATTCCGCCCCTCTGGGGAGCGTCATCCGCTACTGTGACGGCACGGCAAGACCGCCGGCCCGATTCAGAAGCTCTCCGCGTGGGAGAGCCGCAATGGCACCGGCCGCCTGGTGAAGAAGGAGCCGCCGCGAACGCGCGCGACCTACAGCTCGCCGGCATATTTTACCCTTCATGAGGGCGACTTCGGCCAGGCCGGTACTGTCATTGTCTCAGTCCGGCGCACCTACTCCGTCGAGAGCGACCTGCGTTTCGAGATCGTCGAACGTCCCGAGATCGGCATGGTACGCGTCCTGCAGGATCTTGGCGACAACCCGGAACTCCTGCATCTCGCCAGGGGCCGCGAGGCGGCCGAACGCTGGCTCGCGAACAACCGGTACAGCCGAGCCTATCTCGAAGAAGTCTCCGCCGACGAGGTCGGCGCCGACGTCATCGAGGGCCGCACGGCCGCCTGACTTTCCGCACCCCATAGGCCCAGCCACCGACAGGCCCGGGATCGCGCAAGTGATCGCCGGACCTGTTCCGTTTCATGGAGATCGATATGTTCGACTGGACCAGAAGCTGCTCCTATGACGAGCAGCAGAAAAGACGCTTTCACACCACGGCCCGCTCGCGGCTGAAGAAACTCGCTGCCGAACTTGCCCTGCCGCGGGGAAGCTATGACCTGCGCTCCAACAAGGCGGGTATCGCCGTCTCCGGCGAAATTACCCTGCACCTTGACCGGGCATACATCCAGGTTGGCCAGTTCGGCATGTCCTCCGGCCACGGCATCCTGATCCGGACCTGCAAGGGCCGCAAGGACTATACCGGCGGAACCAACCACTTCGTCGCGCTCGACATGCTCGACGATGTTCCGGCGCTCGCCGCCGCCGTCCGCGCCATCACCGGTGTCACGCGCGATGGAACACATTCCGCCGATCGCCACGCCGCCTGAAGCAGCCCCACGACCCCCCACCCGCCGACCCCCCTCTCGCGCGGCGCCCCCGCGCGGCGGGAGGCTCGGCTATTCCGGAGGCATGTCATGTCCACCCATCCCACGTTCCGAAAGGTGTTCGAGGGCGTCGCGACCCGGTCGCAGATGTTTTGCCCTCTTCAATCGTCACAGCGATACGCCGGGTGTCGATCCCCTGTCCGGCGTGCCGTATGCGTCGGAGTGGTTCGAGATTTCGGCCAGCGAATACCACTTCATGCTCGGACTTCTGCCGCCGCTCTTCCAGCGAACCGGCATGTTCGGTATGTCCGAATACAAGTCCGGCAATGTCACCAGCGTCTTCTTCGCGATCAGGATCCGCGGCCGCGAACGGTGGTTCCATGGCTTCTGCGATCTCTCCGACAAACGCAGTCCCGACGCCATGCGGGCAGCGATCATCGCGCATGAGACGGGTGCGGTCGACAGCATGACGCGCGAGGAAAAGCTCGAGGCGATCTGGTCCGCCACGAATGCCGACTTCAGAGGCATCGCCGGCGAGACCGACCCCGATGCCTGGCCATCGGAGCATCATGGCAAACGGACCATCCTTGTTTACACAGTCGGGCAGGGCACCACCCTCAAGCTTCTGGAGGATCTGACCGACGAAGAGATCGACAGCCGCATGCCGGCAGTCCACGCACGGTCGAGGAGGGGAGGGGGCGACGATGCGAAACCATCGTAAGCCGCCGCGACCGGCGGACAAGCCGACCTGGGAGGCGCACTCCACTTACACTGCCGACCTTGGAGCTCCTGACAGGTGCCGATACCGGCGCACACCGCCCGGCTCCCCGACCGTCGCCGATCTGGTTCGGTCCGGCGATACGGTCTCGACCTCCTACGGCACCGGGGGTGTCGTGATCGAGGTGAAGGAATACTTCTATGCGGCACCGACGGGCAAGCCGCTGTCGCATTTTACCATCGTCTACGTGCCGCCCGATCGCGCTGAAAAGTACCGCGATACCGACCGTCACTGGATCAATGAGTGTGTCGCGGTCGGCGATCGCATCCTGATGCTTTTCGAAGCTAATGCGGATGAGGTCTTCGTCGTCGACCGTGCCCGACCGGCCGAAATCCCTCCTTTCCGCACCGTCCTGATCACCTAGCTAGAAACTAAATCGATCAGGACGACATCACCGATCGCCGGTTTCGGCGCGCCGACTGGAACCGGACCGAGTCCCCGACTTCCCTTCCCTGCCCGGCGCTTGCGTCGGGCATCGCTTTTCCATGACTGGAGCAAGACCATGCCAAGGTTCACGATCGAAACCACCTACCGCATGCCGAACTACCGACATCGAGTCTACGACGCCGCCACGCCCGAAGAAGCATGTCGCCTCGCCATCGAGGATGACGACTGGTCGAGTGAACTGCCCGACTATGAGTGCGCCGGCCCCACCTATGTCACGGGCATCTGGAAAGGCGGCGGCGCCGCCTATGAGGGCAAGGAGATCCCAGTACCGTCGCATTTCGACGAGACCATCCAACGCAAGGCCGATCATTTCTCTGAGCTGCTCGACCAGCTCGCTTTCGTCGCACGACCCATGGGCGTTTCGCAGGTGGAGTTCGAACGCTGGTTGCCAAAGGCGATGGCAGCGGTCGAAAAAGCCAGGGCGATCATCGAGGAACGCCGAGACCCCAACGAGCAAAAATAGCGATCGCTCCGCCCCACCCCTCAGGAGGTTCACATGCCGACATATCGACTCGATCGAGCCCGCTCGTTCATGCTCCAGGCCTGATCGAATGGGCAATCAACGCATATGCCTTCCCTCGCGATCGCGCCGTCATCCTGCGTGTCGTCACAGAAACTTGGCCCGGGTTGCCGGAAAAGCACGCCATCCTTCTTCTCTCCCGTGCGCTTGCGTACAAACTCGATTACGACGCCGTCGTACTGGAAATCTTGGAAAACACCGCCACGGCTGCGCCAGCTGAGCCCTGCGTTCGCGCGACTTCACGCGGCACAGGGGAGATCGGGCAATGACCGAATATGTCGTCAAGCTCCGCTTCTGGCTTCGCTGCTGGGACAGTATGACAATCGATGCCGGCAACGACGCTGACGCGATTGCCGCGGCCCCGCAGCTTGCCAGTGAGATGATGCTCTCGGCGAGCTATCCGGAATCCATCGAAGCCGATGAGCGCCGTGAAGGGCTCATTTCCTATATCGATCGCGTCGATATGGAGGGCCGTGATGAAATCGCCGAGGCGATCGAATTCGACGGCGCGCGCCCCCTGTTTCCAAAGACAGCGGCGCTAATTTTACGTCTGGCGCAACTTAAGATCGATGACATCCAGAGCGAGACCGACCTGCGCGCGCTTCTAGCAGGCTTCGCGCTTGAAGCACGCGACATCTCGCCGGACGTTCCGCCGTGGCCCGGATCGCCGCACAGCAGCGACACCTAGCCGTCAGTCCAAGAGTCGTTCGCCGGTTCTTTCGGCCCACATCGCTGGAGGGAGAGAGGGGCCGGGAGGAGTGCGGCCTTGCCGGAGCGCAGAGAGCGCGCCGGCAGGGCGGACACTCTCGCTCGAAGGACATCTCCATGAACATCGTCACCACCACATCGACCGTCGCCCGGACGGTCGCTCCCCCTGCCGCGCCGGCGATCCGCACCATCGACACCGCCCAGGCGATTCATCAGGCGGCCACCCGGCTTCTTCCCGTCCTGGAACAGGGCAAGCCCGTCACCACCGCAGCGCTGCGCGCGACCATGACCGACAGCTTCGGCGGCACCGATGCGCAAGGCTTCTGGGTCTGGAAGGACGCCTATGAGGCGCTGGAAGCCGCTCAGGTCCTGTTTCTGCGCCGCTTCGGCTCGGCGATCCTGTCGCGATCGGCCTCGCCGCAGGCGGCGCTGGCGATGATGAAACGCATCGCCGAACTCCTCCCCACTCACACGCGGCGCTCCGACGAGAGCCAGGCCATGCAGCAGTTATCCACGCCACTGCCGCTCGCCTTCGTCACCGCTCATGCTGCCGCGATTTCCTCTTCGGACCTCGTTCTCGAACCTTCAGCCGGCACCGGCCTTCTTGCCGTCCATGCCGAGATTGCCCGGGCCCCGCTCGCGCTCAACGAGATCGCCGCGACACGCGCCGATCTGCTCGGCCTGTTGTTCCCGCGCGTTCCGGTTTCTCGGCATGACGCCGCCCATATCGACGATCATCTCGACGTCGCCGTCGAGCCATCCGTGGTGTTGATGAACCCGCCCTTCACCGTGGGCGCCTATGTCGACGGACATGTCGCCGATGCAGCATGGCGGCATGTCTCTTCAGCGTTTGCCCGTCTGCGCGCTGGCGGTCGCCTGGTTGCCATAACCGGCACCGGGCTCTCGCCCGAAAACCCCAAATGGCGGCCGGCCTTCGAGCGGCTCCAGCAGCAGGGCAGGGTGGTTTTCACCGCAGCGATCGATGGTCGCGTCTACGCCCGCCACGGCACGACGGCGGAAACCCGCCTGACCATCATCGACAAGAGGCCAGCGTCCGATCCGTCCGCATTCGCGGCCTCGCCGGGCAAGGCTACCGATGTCGAGACACTGCTCTCCTGGATTTCCGACCTGCCGCCACGCACACCGGGCGGCTTTCCGGATTCGATCGGCGCCCTGTCGAACGGAATCCTGCGGAATGCCGCCACGCACATGGCCGCGCGCTCTGCTGCCAGAGCTGCGCCGATCGCAGCATCGGCTGCTGTCGCGAAGAGCACGCGGCCAGTTCTTCCTGTCGCCCGGGCGAAGCCAGTCCGTCCGACCACCTCGGCCAGCACATCAGCTGTTCCTCTTTCCTATGAACTGCGCGACTGGATACCCGAGGCGGGCGGTCGCCTCACTGACACGATCTACGAGCGCTATGCGCTGCAGTCGATTCACATCCCGCGTGCGAAACCCCATCCGAGCCCGCTCGTCCAGTCGGCGGCGATGGCCGCTGTCGCGCCGCCGAAACCGTCGTACCGGCCTCTCCTTCCTGATGCGATCATTGATGAAGGGCTGCTATCCGATGCCCAGATCGAGAGCGTCATCTATGCCGGCGAAGCCCATTCCGACCATCTCGCCGGCGCCTGGACGGTGGATGAAACCTGCGACGTCGTCGCGGCCGCTCCCGACGGCGCAGAGAATGCTGTTCGCTTTCGCCGTGGCTGGTTTCTGGGAGACGGCACCGGCTGCGGCAAGGGGCGACAAGTCGCCGGCATCATCCTCGACAACTGGCTGCAGGGCCGTCGGCGCGCAATCTGGATCTCGAAGTCCGACAAGCTGCTGGAAGACGCACAGCGCGATTGGGCTGCCCTCGGGCAGGAACGGCTTCTCGTCCAGCCGCTCTCGCGCTATCGGCAGGGCACGCCGATCCGCCTTGCCGAAGGCATCCTGTTCACGACCTATGCGACGCTGCGCTCGCAGGAGCGCGACGGCAAGAAGTCTCGCATTGCGCAGATCATTGATTGGGTGAGCCAAGAGGCGGGGAGCGCCGGAGGCGCGATAGGAACAAGTAAGTCTTTTGATGGCGTCATAGTATTCGACGAAGCCCACGCCATGGCCAACGCCGCCGGAGGCAAAAGCGAACATGGCGATGTGGCACCCTCACAGCAGGGCAAGGCGGGCCTCAGGCTTCAGCATGCGCTACCCGACGCCCGTGTCGTCTATGTCTCCGCGACCGGCGCAACCGCCGTCGAGAATCTGGCCTATGCCCAGCGGCTCGGGATTTGGGCCAGCGAGGATTTTCCCTTCGCCAACCGCGCCGAGTTCGTCGCGGCAATCGAGGATGGCGGCGTCGCCGCCATGGAGGTGCTCGCCCGCGATCTCAAATCGCTCGGCCTCTACACGTCGCGATCGCTCTCCTATGACGGCGTCGAATACGACCTGCTCGAGCACGAACTGACGGAAGAGCAGATCCGCATCTACAACGCCTATGCGGACGCCTTTCAGGTCATCCACAACAATTTGACCGCCGCGCTCGAGGCCGCCAATATCACCAGCGAGACCGGCACGCTGAACCGCAATGCCAAAGCCGCAGCACGCTCGGCTTTCGAAAGCACCAAGCAGCGTTTCTTTAGTCATCTCATCACCTCGATGATGACGCCGACCCTGATCGGCGCGATCGAGCAGGACTGCGCCGACGGTCATTCGGCGGTCGTGCAGATCGTCTCGACCGGCGAGGCGCTGATGGAACGGCGGCTGGCCGAGATCCCGGCAGAGGAATGGTCCGACCTCCACGTCGACGTGACCCCGCGCGAATTTGTGCTCGGGTATCTGATGCATTCCTTCCCGACCCAGCTCTTCGAGGAATATTCCGATGCAGATGGCAACGTCTATTCACGCCCTGTGCATGACGCAGAAGGCAATGCCGTGCAGTGCCGCGAGGCTGTGCGCCGCCGCGACGAGATGATCGAGAAGCTGGCCTCGCTGCCGCCCGTCGGCAGCGCACTCGACCAGATCCTCCACCATTTCGGCACCGACACCGTCGCCGAGGTTACCGGTCGCTCGCGCCGCATCGTCAAAAAGACCGGTCGCGACGGCATCGACCGGCTCGCCGTCGAGAACCGGCCCGGCTCGGCCAATCTCGCAGAGACTCAAAGCTTCATGGATGACGACAAGACTGTACTGGTCTTTTCCGATGCCGGCGGCACCGGCCGCTCCTACCACGCCGATCTCGGCGCGAAAAACCAGAGACTGCGCAAGCACTATCTGCTCGAAGCCGGCTGGCGCGCCGACAACGCCATCCAGGGACTCGGCCGGACGCACCGGACCAACCAGGCGCAGCCGCCACTGTTCCGACCGATGGCCGCCAATGTGAAGGCCGGCAAACGTTTCCTGTCGACCATTGCCCGACGGCTTGACACGCTTGGTGCGATCACCCGCGGCCAGCGTCAGACCGGCGGGGCAGGGCTGTTCCGGTCCGAGGACAATCTCGAAAGCCCCTACGCCCGTGCGGCGCTACGTCAGTTCTATTATCTGCTGCACCAGGGCAAGATCGAGGGCTGCTCGCTGACGACCTTCGAGGCGGTCACCGGGCTGTCTCTCACCACGGAAGAAGGCGGTCTGCGCGACGAGCTGCCGCCGATCACGACCTGGCTCAACCGGCTGCTGGCGCTGCGCATCGAAACCCAGAACCTGCTGTTCGAAGTGTTCGAGCAGCTGATGACGGCAAGAATAGAAGGCGCCATCGCCGCGGGCAATTATGACAAGGGGCTGGAGACGATCACGGCGGAAAGCATCATCGTAACCGATCGCCGCACAGTCTACACGCATCCGGTCTCCGGCGCGCAGTCTCATGTGCTGACCGTGGCACGCAAGGATCGCATCCGCCCGCTCGGCCTGTCCGAAGCACTGGCGATCGCACGCGCGGAACCGCAGTCGGTTCTCCTGGTCAACGCGCGGTCAAGCCGCGCGGCGATCCAGCTGCCGACGGCAAGTCTGATGCTCGACGACGGGACGATAGAGCACCGGGTGCGCCTGCTGCGGCCGACCGACGAGCTGCGCTTCGGTCTCGATGCCCTTGCCGAAACTCATTGGCAGCCCGCCGACCGAAGGCTGTTCTGCGAGCTGTGGCAGGCAGAAGTCACCGCCGTTCCGGAATTCACGACCAGCACCTTCCACATCGTCACCGGCCTGTTGCTGCCGATCTGGCGGCGGCTGCCGGACCATGATTGCCAGGTCTACCGGATCCAGACCGATGCCGGAGAACGCATCATCGGCCGTCACATCGCGCCGACGCTGGTCGCCACCATGTTGCGCAATCTCGGCATCGACAATGTCCCGACACTGGCGCCGGAGGAGGCCTGGACCGGACTTGTGGAGGGACGGATCGGCCTGCAGCTTGCCGATGGCCTGGTCCTGCGCCGCAGCCGCGTCATGAACGACTACCGCGTCGAGCTGATCGGCTTCACCGACGCCATGGTGCCGCGCCTGAAGGCATTGGGCCTGATCGCGGAGATCATCTCCTGGAAGCTCAGGCTGTTCATCCCGACGGCTGAGCAAGGCTCCGCGATGCTCGCATCGCTTCTCGATCGCCACCGGCTCACCGGCGTCACCGACCGCACGGCGGCGGCTTGATAGGAGGCGATCATGACCGGCTCGGCCTCCGAGCTGGCGCGCCGTCTTGGCGATCATGCCGAGGCGGTGTGCCGCGAATATCTCTCTAACGGCCATCGTTCGGGCAATCACTGGATCGTCGGTGACGTGCGCAACACGCGCGGCCGCTCCATGCATGTGCGGTTGAGAAGCAACGCTAAAGGCCCGGCGGGCAAGTGGGTGGACGAGGCGACGTCCGAGTTCGGCGATCTCCTCGATGTCATTCGCGAAAGCTGCGGGCTTATCGAGTTCCGCGATGTCGCGGACGAGGCGCGCCGCTTCCTCGCCATGCCGCGACCGCCGGCGCAAGACTCCGGCGCGGAGCGCCAGCCAGCCGCGGCACGCGGCTCACCCGACGCCGCGCGTCGCCTGTTCGCCATGTCGCAGCCGATCGCCGGCACGCTGGCCGAACGCTATCTTGCTTGCCGCGGCATCCTGCTCGCCGCGCGTGAACGCGCCTTGCGCTTCCACCCCGGCTGCTACTACCGCGATCTTGTCACCGGCGAGACGCAGACCCTGCCCGCGTTGATCGCGGCCGTCACTTCCCTCGACGGACGCGTCACCGGCCTGCAACGCACCTGGTTGGATTCGAACGGCAACGGAAAGGCGCCGGTTGCCGATCCGCGCCGCTCGCTCGGCAATCTTCTAGGCAACGCCATCTGGCTCGGCATAGAGCTTGGCGCATCAATTTCGGTCATGGTCGCCGGCGAGGGTTTGGAGACGATGGCCTCGCTCCGCGTCGTGATGCCGGCACTGCCGGTGGCCGCCGCGACCTCGGCCAATCATCTTGCCGGCCTGTCCTTCCCGCCCGACTGCCGCCGCCTCTACATCGCGGCCGATGCCGACGCTGCCGGCCGACATGGCATT
The DNA here is from genome assembly GCF_004791945.1 of Mesorhizobium sp. M3A.F.Ca.ET.175.01.1.1. Lineage (NCBI taxonomy): Bacteria > Pseudomonadati > Pseudomonadota > Alphaproteobacteria > Hyphomicrobiales > Phyllobacteriaceae > Mesorhizobium > Mesorhizobium sp. M3A.F.Ca.ET.175.01.1.1. Next base: position 187,680 of record NZ_SRTP01000010.1, read on the forward strand.
GAGCGGCTCAGCCGGCGCGCAGGCGAGGCCGGCATTCTCGCTATAGTGCTTCGCCCGCAGCTCGGCGACTTCAACGACGATCTGCGCCATCGCGGTGCGACCCATCTCGCGGCATGGCTCAGCGATCAGCTCGCCCCGGAAGATGCCCGTCAGTTCCTGACGTCGGGATGAGCGGTCAAGGGGCTACAGGCGGGTAGGGCGGCATCACCGGAAGTCTCGCAACCATGGGCGCGCAGTCCGCCGGAAAGGCCGCGCCCGCGGCCTGCCTGAGAGGCGATCCCTGCCACCCCCCGGTCACGGCCGCAACGGCTGCGCCGTCCTCCGCTTCGCTCCGGCCTTCGGTGCGGCCGCGCCCGGAGCGCGGCCGGGATGCGCTGTCAGGCCGCTATAGCGCGGCCACAACCGACGGAGACACGCCATGACCTACGAGCTTCCCTTCGACGACGCCTACGAGCACTACCACGCCTCCTCGCCGACCGACCGCGTCATCCTCGAACTGCAGATGTACGGCCATCGCCCGCATCAGGACGAACCGGATCCTCGGCCACTTCCCGACGACGAAGTGATCCGGGCCGGGCTTGCCGGTATCGTCGAGACCTTCGCCGGTATGCTTGGCGACACCAGGCTCGAACCCGATCTCGACGACCTGCTCTGGTCCTTCGCAAACGTCTTCCATCGTGCCGCCGAACGCGTCGGCCGCAGCCTCGACCGCAACGAGGAGGCGCAGCGGTCGAGCCAACGCGAGCAGGATGGCTCGGAGGTGAAGTCCGTCGAGCTGGAACGGCTCACGGCCGAAGGCATCACCTATATCGAGCGCCGCAACGTCCTCGAAATCATGCGCGACGAGGCCGCCGACCTCTACGAAGCACAGACCGGCTCGGCGTGGCGGCCGCGCACCGGCTCCAAGGTCTCCCATCAGGCGATGACGGCGGCGGTGATCGACAGCCGCGACTTCCTCGCCGCGCGCCGTCGCGCCGAGACCGAGGTGCTGGTGCCAGCCGGCACCAGGATCGCCTTCGCCGGCGGCCTCGACTGCAACGATCACGACCGGATCTGGGACGCGCTGGATAAAGCCCGCGAGAAGCACCCGGACATGGTGCTGCTGCATGGCGGCAGCCCACGCGGCGCCGAGCGGATCGCCGCCTGCTGGGCCGAGAACCGCAAGGTCACGCAGATCGCTTTCAAGCCGGACTGGAACCGGCATGCGAAGGCCGCCCCGTTCCGGCGAAACGATCAGCTGCTCTCGGTCATGCCCTACGGACTGATCGTCTTCCCCGGCTCCGGCATCACCGAGAACCTGGCCGACAAGGCTCAACGACTCGGCATCCCCGTCTGGCGGTTCACGGAAGGTGGCGCGTGAGCGCCGCTTTCATTCCCCGCGTCGAAGAATCCGACCCGCTCACGGTCGGGTTCTTCGCGTGTGCACACCCGTTCCGGTCAGCAATCCGGCGGGAGCGCGGTGCGAAAGAGCGCAGGATGGAGAGTGGCCAAAAGTCCTCCGACACGGGTTGGGCGGGCCGGCCTCCGGCCGGCCGGGCTCTACTCGCGGCGTGCCGCCGCTCCCCGAGCCGGCTTCGCCGTCTCGGACTTCGGGTGACGATCCCTCGCGCGGGCCCAGAGGGAGAGGGCGGCCGGGCCGGGGGGCGGTTGATCTGAGAGAAAGGAAAGCGACCAATGACGATAATATTCCTTGGCGGTTCGCGTGACATCTTCGAGCTGCCGGTCCCCGCGATCGAACGCATCGGCGCGATCGTTGCGGCCGAGCACGGCGTGCTGATCGGTGACGCGCCGGGAGCAGATGCCGAAATGCAGGGCCTGCTTGCGGGCTACAAGTACGAGCATGTCGGGGTCTTCCATGCCGGCAAGGAACCCCGCAACATATGTGGAACGGCCACGCGGGCAAGGACTTTTTGCAGACATTTCATCCAGCGGGATCGGTGCGGTCATATGTCCGGCCTTTCAGCGCGGTCTAAGACCGCTGGCCTCGATGAAATTCGCGATGCGAGGGGCTGATCAATCTGACGCGCTTTAAGCGCATTGTCGCGCCGGCCTCTCTCGCCTCGGGATTTCGTCCCGTGGATCATCGTCTAATTTTGCACCTCGCCTCTGTCCGGCGTCGCGCCGGCCAGTCCGTCCTGGTCGTCGTTCGGCTCAGGCGTGTGCCGCGCCGCTCGCCGCGCCAGTATTTCGGTATGTCCCGCCCCTGGTGAGCAGCGCCCAGATGATCCTCGCCATCTTGTTGGCGAGCGCGATTGCGACGACCTTGAAAGGCCGTCGCGCTAAAAGCGCGACTAGCCATCGCGGCGCTTTGTCGTTGCCCTTCACGCGTCGCAAGACCGACGTCGCGCCACAAACAAGCAGCGAGCGGAGCGTCGGGTTGCCCATTTTCGATATGCCGCCGAGCCGCTCCTTGCCACCGCTCGAATGGGGCTTTGGCGTCAGTCCTAGCCAGGCGGCGAAGTGACGGGCGGATTTGAACCCGTCGGGATCCGGGATCAGCGCTTTGACGGTAGCAGCCGTGATCGCTCCGACGCCCGGAATTGTCGTCAGCCGTCGCATGTCCTCGTCGCGCTTCGCCTCGCCGACGATCCCTCGTTCGAGCTTGTCGATTTGACGCGTCAGCGCCTCGATCTGATCGGCGATTTCAGCCAAAGCCAATCGAGCGGCTTTTGGCAGGCAAACGTCCTCCTCGTCCCGCACGATCTCGATCAACGCAGCCACTTTAGCCGTGCCGAGGGCGGCAACAACGCCCAACTCCGACAAATGCCCGCGAAGCGCGTTGATCGCCTGAGTTTGCTGGCGGATCAAAAGGGCGCGCGTCCTCAGCACCATGGCCGCCGCTTGTTGATCAGCCGATTTGATCGGAACGAAACGCATGGTCTTGCGGGTGACGGCTTCGCTGATCGCTTCGGCGTCGGCGGCGTCCGTCTTGCCTCGTTTCACGAAGGGCTTCACATAAATCGGCGGGATCAACCGCACGTCGTGACCGAGCGCCGCAATCTCGCGCGCCCAATAATGCGAACCGCCGCACGCTTCCAAACCAACCAGACACCGCGGAAGCTTTTGGAAAAAAACCAGCAGCTCGGCTCGACGCAGTTTGCGATTGAAAATCGGCGCGCCCTCGGCGTCGGCGCCATGAATTTGAAAAACGTTCTTGGCCAAATCCAGGCCGATGGTGTTAACCTGCTTCACGGAACGGCTCCCTTCCTTGTGGCGTTGCTTGCAACGACCACGTTCTAGCACTTAGATGCTGTCGGTAGCGGGGCCGTTCCACACCATCAATCTGGGCGACTGGGCCGCCTACCATGTTCCTTCTCCTGAGGATGCCAGAGGGTGCTGGGTCCACGCCGTCAAAGACCGGGAGATGGCGCGGCGGGCCGACTTTGGCATGATGGTCTGGGACGGCTCATCAGCCGGCACGGCCGTCAACGTGCTTCGGCTCGCCATCTCGAACAAGCCGTGCGTTATTTACGATCTGGCCAGGGGCAGCATGGCGACCACGTACAATGTGGAAGATTGGTGCGCCATGCTCCGCCATGCCGATCCCGACATTCGCCGCCAAGCCGAAGCCCGCATGACGCCGGACGAGCGTCTGGCGTTGCCAGGATGATGTAGGTGCGGTCCCGCCGACAGCCAGGCGGGTGCGATCCGATGCTTGATCCGGCCCGAGCCCCCAACTCCATTTGTATGAGTGGCCGGAGCCGGCCCCTTTCGAAACCGGCCCACGCGCAGAGCCGCAGGGCGTTGTGCAGGACAATCATCTTGCCCGCCTCGCCACCCGGGGGAGGCAGCGAGATTGCCGAACATCCTGGCCTGCGCGGTCATCCGTCATGGCAGCGAGGCATCACCAGCGATGGCTTGAATTTCGTGGCCAGTCGGCTCCGATCTCAAAACCGCTGTGCCGCCATACCGAACGCACAGGGCAGTTCACGCGCCAGGCTGCTGTTCGAGATGTGACAACGCAGACGACATGACCCGAGAGGTGCGCGACAAACATGTTCCGGCGATCCGGCAGCGTGTGCGGCCAAGCGATGGCGGCCTGAGTTCTTGTCCATCTGCTGCATCCGGGGCCATTCCCGTTTCATGTCGCCTTTGTAGACGACCGCCTGCTTTGTGCGGTCAACCCCCGTTGGGGGTACACTCGGCGAATATTCAGGAAAATTCGATTTCTGTTTTTGTCTGCGGACAGGCGAAGGGCCTGCCCGCTATTTTTCGGCAAATAGAATTTTCCAGAATTTTCGCCGAGATGACCGCAGCAGGACGGCCCTCTCCTTTGGCGCCATCGGGAATGGTCCCGATGCAACCGAAGGAGAACTACCATGGCCACCACGATCGCAAATCTCACCACCAAGGCCGACGGCTCGATGGAAGGCGTCTTTGCCACGCTCCGGGTCAACGCCCCGATCACCCTCATCCCAAACACCAACAAGTCGCGCGAGGACGCCCCCGACTACCGCATCGTCAACAAGCGCACGGGCTTCGAGATCGGAGCCGGCTGGCACCGCATCTCCCAGCGTTCGGGCGAGGAATACCTCTCGGTCAAGCTCGAAGCCCCCGAGATCGGCGTCATCTTTGGCAATCTCGCTCCCGCCCCGGGCGGCGAGGAAAACAAGAAGGTCATCCTCTGGAACAACCCCCAGTGAACCGCAGCGAGCCGGCTCCGCAAGGGGCCGGCTCTCTTTTCGCTCCACCCGATCAGGAGGCTTCAATGAGCCGCTACACCATCACCGTCACCAGCGACCACCGCTCCGATCCCAACGCCGTCATCGGCTATGATCCGCCGCTTCGCACCTTGTTCCTGCAGGCGTTCCCCGAAGAGAGCGGCGACGATCTCGCTTTGTGGCTCGGCACCAGCGACTGCGAGTACGAAACGCTCGACGCGCTGCACGCGGCAGCGCGATCACGCGGGTTCGACTTCATGCCGCTTCCCGACGATGTCGCACTGCTGCTTGTAGAACATCTCGCCAAGGGCGCTGACGGACAGCCGCATGACGGCCCGCTCGCAGCATTCTTGCGGCATCTGCGATCGAAGTAGCCACGAAAGAGGCCCGTGCCGGGCAAGCGTCCGGCACGGGCCTCTTTTTTTGCCAACCCGGGCCGCCTCCGTCGAACGTCATCACAACGCTGACCTGTCACGGTGGTCACGTTGGCGCCTCACACGGGACGGTGCCGCGCGTGCTTCTCGGTTTCCGGTCGCATATCCGGGCACGGGGTGTCTGCTCAGGTCGTCCCATGGTGCCATGGCGCTCCGAAGGCCTCAAGGACGAGCGGTCCCCCAAAATGCTTGCGCATTTCGGCTCCCCCACTCGCCGCCTCCGGCGGTCGCTGCGCGATCCTTGACCCCTCCGGCCCGCCATCGCCGCCGGCGTCGTCCTTCACAAACATCAAGGAGATGACGATGTCGATCGATCAACACATTGAAGAGCTTCGGGCCGAGCTGCGGAACGCCGTCGACGCCGACGAGCGGCGCTGGATCAAGGAGGAGCTGGCGATGGCGCTGGCCGAGCGCGAGGCGATCTGGGCCGAGCAGGAAAGCCTCTTCAGCAGCGATCCGCCCTTCTAGGGGTGTCGCGCATTGGACGCGCTTGTCGGCCTCAGCCGTTGAGCGCGTCCTTCACGGCCTTCGCCGGCACGAAGGCCAACTTCTTCGAGGCCGCGATCTTGATCGTTCCGCCGGTAGCCGGATTGCGGCCTTCACGGGCCGGCGTCGCCTTCACCTTGAATTTTCCGAAGCCGGGGATGTTCGTCTCGGCCCCGCTCGCCGCCGCGGACGCAATCTCCTTAAAGACGCCGTCAACAATGGCCTTGGCCTGCGCCATGGTCAGGTTCTGAGTTGCGGCAATCTTGTCGGCAATCTCGGTCGCTGTAGTCATGTCGAGAACTCTCCTCGCTGGTGGATCAATCCCTCCCCTATGGCAACCAATTCGCCGTAAGGGTAGGGCAGGCGTTCGAGTAACGCCCGCATCCACCGAAAATCGCGGGATTCTTGGCTATTTCGTCCTACTCTGCGACTCAGATTTCACGCGGCGCTGCTGTCGCGATATCCCTTGCGACGCTTCGTACGTTCGAGTCGCATCGAAGCGCTCGCCGCGTCATCCTCACTGTCGAACGTCTCCATCATAGACTGGCCGTGGGTGCCGATCCTTCCCCAGTTGCGGATGACGGAGGCGCCGCCGAACAGGGTCGGCTGGATGGCGAGCATATAGAAACGCCGCATGTTCCGTGACGGGTCGATGCGGTGAAGATGAACTGGCACTGTTTTCTCGTGATCCATGGCCGGAGTCTCGCTTCCTGCGGAAGTGGCGTCCAACGACATTGCTGAATCGATCCCGCAGGACCGATTCGTGGAGATGATGGATCGCAGCGTCGGCCGACGCATGGTTGGCTTGTCTTCGGTAAGGAAGCGTTGGGCGAGGCCCTTCGGGCACGGCTCTACTCGCGCCCCAAATGGCGCTCCCCGAGCCCGCAAGCGGTCTCCGCGCATTCGCGTGACGATCCTCTCGCGAAGGTCGGCCCGCCGGCGCGCATCCCCGACGACTGCAGCGCGAAGCGGGCGCGTGACCGGCAGGTCGCGGGCGGGCGGACACTGCGCACGCCGGGATTTGCCTCTTTTTCCCTTATGACTGACCTGAGCGGTCGCGTTCGCCCACCAATCCTTCGATCATGCCGAGCAGGCTGGATGCCGTCGATGCCGGCATGTCCAAGATACGCAACATCAGCTTCAATTTGTCGTCGGCTTCCTTCCGGGTTTCCCCGAACAGGTGAGGGGCTGCTGCGTGAATCATCTCCACCGGCGAACAGTCGAGAATTTCGCAAAGATGGATCAGCCGCGTCGCCTGGAGCTTGGAGAAGGCCCGCTCATAGCGCGCGAAGATGGTCTCGTGCAGGCCGACCATTGTACCCATCTGCGCGCGGTTCAGCCGCTTGGCGTCGCGGTGCTCGCGGATGAACTGGCTGAATATTTGCTCCATTTCGCCAAAGCTTAGAATACCCTCAAAGCCGGGCTTCCTGTAGATCGGCTTTTCCGATTCTTCATCGGTCGTTTCGACGAGCCCCTGCTCCTCGATGTATTTTTGAACATCCTTGATCGCCATGGCGGCGGCTTCTGCCCGTTCTCTGTTGCCCAAAAATGCGCGTCGGTCTGACCTACGCGTTCGCCCCGATCGGCCCTAATTCAATAGAAAGTAGAGCCAATTTGACATAACTAGCAGGAAAATTAGCCGCGGATCAAATCTCCTCTTTCGTCAAGCCCCGATCTCATCGAGATATTTGACGATCGCCGCTTCGATAATCGCCTGCATCGAGGTTTCTGCAGTGAACGATGCCAGCTTCAACCGGCGCTTCGTCTGCCGGTCGAGACTTACATTGACGAAGAAGTTTTCTCCCTTCACCCGTTCGCGCTTCACCCGCCGCAGTGCCTTTCTTGCCTGCTGCCGGATGTCGATTTCGACCTCCGGCTTGCTGCTTGGCGGTTCCGGCGATCTGGTCGCTATGTCTTGTTGGCGCACGTTGACGGGGCCAGCGGCGATCTGCTTTCGAGGCGCTGTCGCGAACTCATCAAGCGACAGGTTTTCCCGGCGGCTCATTCCACTTCCCCATTTTCGCCGCCAAGGTTGAGAAGCGTATCGATCTCTTCGACGACGCTCCGCGTCTCGCGGCGCGCCTTGGCGACTGCCTCGGTCAAATCCTGCATCTGCAGCGTGCCGATGCCGTTCTGGATGTCCTTGTAGACGTTGCGCTCCATCACCTCGGTCCGAAACAGATAGGTGCCGACCTTGTCCGCGATGATCGGACGAATCTTGCGATAAAGCTCGGTATGACGAACGGTCAGCGAGACGCGCGTCCGCAGCACGCCATGCCGGCAATCGCGACCGAACGCGTCGTTGACGCGCAGGACGGACTCGAAACAATCGATCGCCCCGAGCACCTCCCGCTTCGATGCCTGGATCGGCGAGATCACCAGGTCGGACCATCCGATCACCGGATCGATGATCGCGGTGTCCTCTCCCGGCGTGTCGATCAGAACGTAGTCAAAACTGTCGGCTGCACGATCCAGAAAGGCGCTAACTGCTTTGGCGGTCTTATGGCCAAGGACATCGATCCCCTCTGCCTGCGCTTCCTTTTCCCGGCAGTCGCTCCACCACTTGGTCAAATTGCTGCGGGCATCCATGTCGACCATCGCGACGGTCAGGCCCCGCAAGGCATACTCGCCGGCAATGTTCATGAGCGCGGTGGTCTTGCCTGCGCCACCCTTGCCGTTGATGGCGGAGATCACGGTCGGCATCCTGCGTTCTCCTACAAATATGTGTTTCTACTCACACACGAATCCATGTCCGTGGAGATGTGGATTCGTATGACTCCACGCTTACACGAGTATAGAAATATAGGGTCGTATTGACCATAGAAAAATGGAGTGATGGCGATGTTGGCGTCAAATCAATGTCTTTTTGAGTTGGCAGGATACGGAAAAATGTGATACATTTTTCCTGACAATCGAGGGACAAGCCCTCGATCCGCGGCCTGCGGCCGCAAAGGCAGGAAAGATCGCCGATGAAAGCGCCGGACGCATTGCGTTCACGACGGGCCGCTAGGCGGGAGAAGGTCGCCCACATCCGCTTTGCGGAGGATGAGATATCAGCTGTAGAAACCGCGGCGGAGCAAGCCGGTCTTTCCGTTTCGGCTTTTATCCGGTCGCTCTCGCTCGAGGGCGCTGGCGTCCGGCCGTTCATGAACAGGGAAGATCGGGCGGTCCTCGAGATGCTCATCCAGGACATGCGGGCCGTTGGCGGCAACCTCAATCAGATTGCTCGCGCCCTTAATAGAAGTCGGTCTGTGGCTGGCTCGGATCTCAAAGGAGCAATCGACGATGCCCGCGCGATCGCAACCACGGTCGCGGCCGAGCTCGCTGCGATGACCAAGCGTGCCGGCGCTGGCCGGCGCGGTGAGGCGACGTGATGGAATTCTTCCTGGGCGCCTTCGAGCGGGATTGGGAGCGCCGGCGCGCGGCGCTGCTGCATGAATTGCAGATGGGCGAGCACGAGGATCTCGACTGGGACCGGCCGCGAAGGGGAGGGGTTGCCCATCTGCCGGCGGGTGTTGGTGGTTGGGGCGGCGCGCGGCGGCAAGGCCGCGTCGTTGCTTTCCGCGGAACCGGTGGTGGCCGGCCAATGCATGCTCGGTTTGCGGCGCTCGCCCGCGGAAGCCAGCCGGCGGTGGTCAAGCTTGCCTCCTATGGCGGCGGCATCCGCGCGGCAGCCATGATGAGCTACGCCTCGCGTTCCGGTGAACTCCCGGTCGAGAACGAAAAGGGCGAGCGCATCATCGGCAAGCAAGCGCTCGCCGAATTGCGCGGGGACTGGGAGCATCTCTTCGACAACCGCACCGCCAGCCGCGATGTCGGCATGTTTCATGCGTCTATTACCCTGGCATCAGTCGCGGGCATGGACGATCGGGAAGAATTTGCTCGTGAGATCCTGAAGGCAGGGCTTGGTGACCGGCGCTTTGTCTATGCTGTCGAGGAGAAGAACGCTGGCGAGCTCGAGGTGCGGGGCGTCGTGGTGCTGCGCGACCCAGGCGGCGAGCGCCTGACCGCTGACGCCAAGGCAACGGCGATCGTCCAGGAGAGGGTAGACAATTCCGATGTCGGACGAGAAGCGGAAGTCCGTTTCTGGTTTCGCGGTTACGGCAATGGCGTGGAATTCGCGACGGCGCGGGTACGAGATCTGGTCGAGCGCATGCAACAGGGTGTCGTGCGCGATGAGACGGCCCGCATCATCGGAGACTTCGAAAAAGCCGGCGACCTGGTCCAAAAGGAATGGCGGCGGGAGCTGCACAGCCGCAAGGGCAGGGACGTCATGCATCTCATCGTCTCGGCACGCGCCGGCACAGATGTAACGGCATTCCAGGCCGCGGTGCGCGATTTTCTTGGTGAGCAGTTCGGCGGTCACCGATACGTGTTCGCACTGCATGATCCGGCCGACGATCCGAAGGAAACGGAGCAGGGCGGACGGCGGCCGCATATTCACGCCCACGTCATCGTCACCATGCGCTCCGAGACGGGTGATCGGATCGTGACCAGCCCGCAAATATTCCGGCAATGGCGTGCGCTGATGGCCGAGAAGGCTAGGGAGCACGGCATCGACATGGAGATGACCGACCGCCGCGAATTTGGCAATCCGCCAGCCTATGGGCGGAACCAGGTGCGGCCGGTGAGTTATGCCGGGCGGACCGAGCATGAAGGCACGAGCAGGGCTACACAGGTCCGCTACGATGCCAAGCGTACCAACCGGCACTCTGCGGCCCGATCAGTGCGCAGCGCCGGCTATGCTGTCGAAGCGGTCCAGGCTTGGAGCGAGATCAAGCATGCCGATCCAGACAAGGCCGTCGCCGACTTTGCGACCGCACAGATAGATCGCCTTCAGATGGCATTGAGAGAAAGTCACATCGACATCGATAAATTTGAGAATTCGCACAATGTTACAAATATGAATGCCAATATGGTAGAGTTGGAGAAATTGGTCGCAGCTGGAGGCCTACCCATGCGTTCGATGACACGAACTGAATTCGAAGCCTATGAAAAGCGCGTCGAAGCAGTGCTCGCAACCGTCGAGGCCGCGATCGAGCCGGTCGAGAAAAAGGATTTCGACGAGATCGCCGCGACGGCACGCGAGGTGGTGGATATCCGTCGCGAGTATCTGGAGCTTTCGGAGCAACAGGCTCAGGCCGAGCGTCTCGAGGCTGCTCCACAGGGTCAAGGCGAACGGGACGCGCCGCGGCCTCCGCAGGATGCGGTCAAGTTCCAGATGGCGGAGCGGGCCAGTGCTGACGGCACAGTAGATGGAAAGGTGAAAGATAACCCGGATCGAGGGCGCTTCGATGGCGAGGCGCGCGTCTCGCGGGACGATCTCTTCGACAGTGCCATCGCTCGCCATGGCGAAAGGGCTGTGCGTGAAGGAGATGAGATCTTGGCCGGGTATGATGCTGCCACCCAATCACTTGAGCGCGCCACGACAAGGTTCTCTAATGAGTATTCCCGCAGTGACCTATCCGATGACGAGCGTGCAACCATTCGCGCTGACTATCTTGCGGCGTCAAGTCGATATGACGCCGTGCTTCAACGCTACGCGCGGGAAGCACTCGACGGGAACACCTATCTCTACGAACAATCGAAGGGAGAGGAAAACCTGCAGGAGGCGCTGAAGGAGGAGGCTCAGCATCGTGCTTCCCAGCAGGCGATCGACATGTACGATCCTATAAGGAATCTCCCTGCACGACAGCATGACGAGCAGATGGTGCGAGCCGGTGACGAGTTGTTCGCCCGCATCGACGCCGCAAGGATCGCCGCTCATCGCCTTTACGACCCGGAAAATCGCGACGGCCGATCACCCGCTTCGAGCCTTGCCGAAACAGAAACCGAGCGTGACGCCCGGATCGCAAAATTGAGCGAGGCGGAGACCCGATACGCCGATCTGTTGCGGGAGGCTGCCCGAGCCGCTCTCGACGGCAACGGCTACATCCGCGATATGGCAACGATCAGACACGATCTGAACAACGAAATCCACATGGAGAGCCGGCGCAGAGCGGAAGCTGAACAGGAACGTGACGATAACGTACGGGTTACATCTGGACGGTCTGAACCGGGCAGCCGTGCGGCGAGGTTGAATGAGGAGTACCGGGCGGATCCGCCACAGCAGCAGGTTCCGCGCTTGCGCGAGTTGGAGCGTGAAGTCGAGCAGCGGCACGACCGCGAGCGTAGCGAGCAGGAACGCTAGGTCAGGACAATGAGGCAGCATTGGCACATCAAACCGCTTCCACCGCCCGACGACAGTGCTGATCGTCCGGATGGCTTTGTGGGATTTGCGCTGTTGGCTCTGATTGTCATCGGCCCATTGATTTTGTTCGGGCATGAGCTGGGTGCTATGGAGACGTGGCTGGTCGACGTCTACAAAGCGGTCGAAAGCTGGCTTTTACCCGTTCGGGATTGGTTTTTGGGCTAGTGGCGTGCATCAGCATTCCGGCCATTGTATTTTCCGGCAATATGCCCTAAATTTGTAGGCACATTGCCGGAGTTGAACTATGGCCACTGCCATTGCTGTCATTGAAGAGGTTTCACGCAAGCTCGGGGGACCGAGCGTGCTGGGAACAGATGTTCGTTCTCAGGCAGATCTCGCTATGATCGTCCGTCGCAGATTGCCCTTGGCCGCCTTGAAGGGATTGTCGCTTGCCGGCCTCAGTGAGCAGGAGATCGAGCGCTTCGTCATCCCGCAGCGCACCCGTCGCCATCGGGCCGAGAAGAACCAGCCGCTGACTGTGGAAGAGTCCGACCGCGCCGTGAGACTGGTTCGCATCCAGGCGCTGGCGGAAGAGACCTTTGGGGATGCAGCAAAGGCCAATCGGTGGCTGCGTAAGGAGCTCGGCGAATTGGGTGGCGAGACGCCTTTGAGCGTCGCCCAGACCGAGGCCGGCGCCCGCGTCGTGGAAACCATCCTCGGGAAGATCGCCTGGGGCGCCGCCGCCTGATGCGGTTGTGGCGGCTTTCGAGCCTCCAGTATGCGAATGCGATGGACGGCGGCTACGGCCTGCTGTTCGATGGCCGCTGGAATACGGTCGGGCATCCAGTCACCTACGCCGCCACGTCGCCCTCGCTCTGCATCCTGGAGAAGCTTGTCCACATTGAAGACCCCGCGCTACTGCCGGCGCTCGCCATGGTGGCATACGATATCCCGGATGAGATACCGGCATCGCATCGATCCGTCGGTGACCTTCCTGCAGATTGGCGCCAGCAGGAAGCCATGACGCAGCGTCTTGGCGACGGATGGCTCACCGCAAATGATACCGCGCTGCTCTTTGTTCCGTCGGCAATCGTACCGATCGCGGATAGCCCTGACCGCAATGTCCTTATCAATCCACGCCACTTTGCGGCCGCAGCGGTTCAGATCGCGCGCGTCGAGCGAATCGAGCTGGACATCCGGCTGTTAAGGGAATGAGATGGGAAATGACCTTTTTATTTCAACGCGTTAGGTTGTTCCATAAGATAGATTATGCAACTTAAAATGGCAATCCAGCATCAAGCAATCTCAAGTTACAAGGCCGGTCAAGCATTTGACGAAAACTACCCTAGCCTCTATATTCTGGCCATGTGGCCATATAATGGACTTGCGGCCGATGAAGAGTATCTCCGTCGTTGAGGCAAAAGCGAATTTTTCCGGGCTCCTCGCCGAAGTCGAGGCGGGCGAGGAAATTGCTGTCACCCGACATGGCAAGGTCATCGCGCGCATGGTGCCTGATCATCGCCGTGTTGCCGCCGACGCCTTTCGTGATTTTTGGGCGGATGCCGACGAGTTCGATCTGGTTGCACCAGAGGACAAGCCTGCGGAGGATGTGGCCTCGCTGGACGACTAGATCGTGGCGTCGCTCTATCTTTTGGACACGAATATTCTCATTGCAGCCATGAAAGGCCGTCCGGAGGTGCGAAAACGGCTGGAGGCCCAGCAAATAAGCGCTATCCGGCTCTCTGCGATCGTAATGGGCGAATTGGAGTTCGGCGCGGAGAAAAGTGCCTATGGTGACCGCAATCGCGCCCGTCTGGCCACCTTGACGCAGCGCCTACCGCTGGTCGGCATCGACCAGGACACAATACGGCATTATGCAAAAATCCGTGCCCTCCTTGAGCGTCACGGTACACCCATTGGTGCAAACGACACCTGGATCGCAGCACAAGCTCTCGCCATCAACGCTGTCTTGGTCACAGACAATGAGCGCGAATTCTCCCGTGTGCCTGGGCTGGTGGTCGAAAACTGGCTCACCGAATCCTGAGTGCAGGTATCCATCCGATATGGTTGGCTCACGCCGTTTCCAGCCCGCGTTCCAAGTCAGCGTCTGGAACGGTCTCATCAAATACCATCGACCAATCTCTCGGGCCTCCTGTCGATTTCGCCATCACCAGTTTCTTCAATTTCGCCGTAGCTGAATCGAAGCGCGATTCCAGCGCCTCGAAATGCGGTTCGCGACGCCGAGAGCTTTGAGAGGCGACAGCCGTGTTGCCTTTCACAATGGACTTTTTGCTGTCATTTTCCTGCGATGGGTCAAATGACCCAACCGTAGGCGGCAAATGGGAGAGAATTTCATGCTCCTCACCCGAACTGGCGTAGCTCCCCGTGGTCGCTGGCACGGCCATCGGCGGGAAGAATTCCATCGCTGGCACCGAGGGGACGTGGTTGCGTGAGAAAGCCTCCCGCTCGAGAAACGGCTTCGTGGCGAAGAAGCGCAGCTTGTCGGCGAGGATTGGGCTCTGTCCTTCGACCAGTACGAGCATTTTTTCAGGCGGGAGCTGGCGGATTTCCTGCGGCATCATCAGATCGCGTTCCCTCAGTTGCTCCACCTTGGTGCGGCGATGCAACCCCATCAGTTCGATCGTCCGAGATTCTGTCTTATACCGGACGGTACGACGGCCAAGGCTTTTTGAGACCGACTCGGCGGTCGCCTGGTCGTTGGCGCCGAGGACGAGCTGATAGCCACAGTTTCCCATCAAGGATTGCCGTGCGGTTTCGCCATAGATCTCATCGAGGTTTTTCAGATCCTGGACGATGAAGGCCATCTTGATGTTGTAGCCAGCGACATAGGGCAGCTTGCTGGTGATCTCGCTGAGTTTCTTCAGCTGCCGGAACTCATCCAGAAGAAAATAAACCGATAGCGACCGGCGATCATGCTCGAGCAGGAGCGTGTCGAGCGTCTGCTGGACGAACAGCGCCAGCAGCGGCTTCAGCAGCGTGATGTCGGTAATGTTCGGCGCCAGATAAATCGAGATCGGCCTGTATTTCAGGGAACGCAGATCCATGTCGGTGGCCGACGTCGCCGCGACCACGCGCTCGTTGCGGAAAGGCCGCAGTGCCTTCTGGATGTCCAGCAGCGCGGAGGCCGCGGCGCGCTCGGAAAGCGCGATGTAGGCGTTGAAGCTCTCGACGGTGAAGCGCGACAGGCCAGGCTCCTTCTCCTTGATGAATTCCATCAGCGCCTGCAGGTTGACGCCGCTGTTGAAGAAGGCTGTGACCTCGCCGAGATTGCGGCGACCGCGATAAAAGACGCTCTCGTTAATGTAGCTGATCGCGCCGGCCATCACCTGCTGTGCCGTCGCCTGCCAGATCGAGTTTTCGGAATCGATGCTTTCGGGAACGAGGATGCTGGCGATGTTCTGGATGTCGGTCGTGCGGTCCCCGCGGTCGGTGCGAATGAAGTCCAGTGGGTTGTAGCGGTGGGTCCGGTCCGATCCGGGCGCGAAGAGGAAAACCTGGTTGCCCTTCGATTTGCGATAGCCAGCGGTCGACCGGAAGATCTCGCCCTTGAGATCGGTAACGATCATTGAGCCTTCATGCGCGAGCGCGTTCGGAATGACGTAGCAAGCCCCCTTCCCTGATCGTGTCGGTCCGATGACCAGATGATGACGCTCGTCATCGACGCGCAGGATCTGGCGGCCGAAACGCCCGAGAATGTGCCCCTTGCGTCGAAACCATTTACCGCGGCGAAGTGACATGGCGTTCTGGAAGTGTGCGTCGCCAAGGGGATTGGATACGGGCCGCAGACCGACATAGGCGACTATGCCGGCGACGAGGAGCGCGGGGATCGCGGCGCCGAGACCGATTCTTCGCAGTACAGGATTGTTAGCATAAAGAGCGAGCTGCTGGAGAGGCGCCCACGGGTTTGTGGTGATCGTTGCCTGAATGATGCGGCCGTCACCGTAAAGAAGCTTCAGCGCCAGGCCATAGCCAAGCAGCCAAGTGGCGAAGGCAATCGCCAGACAGAACGCGATGTAGACGAGTCGTAGGGAGCCAATCATGATCATTTCCCACGCGCGAAGAAGATCTCGGAAACGCCGCGACGGCCGCCGTCGCGGCGAAGCTGAATGACGATCGGGATGACGCTGCGGATGTAGGAGATCAGGTCTGCCTTCGGGTAAGCAGCTGAAAGACCCGACTGCATGACCATCATTGCAAGCTGCTCATAAGCGCCGAGCGGCGTGTCGGCATGCACCGTCGTCATCGAGCCGGGATGCCCGGTGTTGATGGCGCGCAGGAAAGAGAAAGCCTCCGATCCCCTCACCTCGCCGACGAACAGGCGATCGGGCCGCATGCGAAGCGAGGCTTCGAGCAGCCTCTGGATCGTCACGCTGGCAGTGCCCTGGTCACCTTTCGAGGCCAGGAGATGCACGGCATTCGGCTGCGATGGGAACAGCTCTCGCGTATCCTCGAGCGTGATGATGCGCTCACGCTCGTCGACCGATTTGAGGCAGGCATTGAGGAAGGTCGTCTTGCCGCTCGAGGTGCCGCCACTAATGAGGACCGAGACGCGGTTCGCGATGGCGGACCGTATGAAGTTGTAGGAATCCTCCTTGCGCAGAAGCTCGATCAGCTCGCGGTCGACATCGCTCATGCCGCCAACGGCTACGGAAACATGGTCGAAGGCGCCCTTGTCGCGATAGTCGTCGAGGCTGAAATCGCTGACGACCTGCTTGCGCAGCGAGACGACGCCTCCATCGGGCGCCGCCGGCGGCAGAACGACCTGGATGCGCTCTCCGGTCGGCAAGGCGGCGCTTAGGACCGGGCTGGCCGGACTGATGAACTGGTTCGTCGAGGCCGCTACACGCTCGCCGATGTTGACGATCTCTGCCGTCGTCAGCTCCGGCACGGAAAAGGACGCCATATGCTCGTCACCCAGCCGCTCGACATAGACCTGGCCTGGCCGGTTGATCGAGATTTCGACGACACGCGGATCATCGAGAAATGGCTTGAGCGGGTCCAGCGCGCGGTAGAGAAAATAGTGGCGATCGCTGCGGCCGAATTCAGTTGAGACCACGTTCATGACGGATCTCCTTAAGCGCCTCGGATACCGGATCATCGTAGAGCGCGGAAAAGTCGAGATCCTGCCGTACGAAAACAAAGATACGTTCGCCCTGCGCTACGCTGATGGTCGGCGGAATCTTGAGGCTGTCGCCGAGGGCCTGGTTGGCCATGTCGGAGAAGGTCTGCGCGAGCGTGGTGCGGGCGATGTCCTCTGCGCGCTGACTGTTGTCGCTGTTGTTGCTCACGGATTGGCTGCCGTAGCCGGTCAGGTAGCTCGCGCCACCGCCGACGATCGAGAGAAGGATCGCCGCGCCAAAGCGTTCCCGGAACTTGTTGTCGACATGGCCAGTCAGGCCGGAGCGGCCAAGGCTATCGGCGCCGATGGAATCGAGACGGACGCTGACGCCGTCATCGCGCAGCATCCGTGTCCAGATTACGAAAATGCGCTTCTGACCGCGTACAATGTCGGACTGATATTCGCCGATGAGGCGCGTGCCTGTCGGAATGAGAACGCGCCGCCCATCGAACGAATAGACGTCCTGTGAAACGATGGCGCGGATTTGGCCGGGCAGGTCGCTGACGATGGCGGTCTCCAAAATGCCGGGGATCAGCGTTCCTTCCGGCACCAGGGCATCGATGCGGTCAATCTTTCTGGCCCTTGCCGTGCGGTCGCCCAGACTGATTGCCGACGCCAGGAACTTGCTGTTGCGGTCCTCGCCGGCGACGGTCGCGCCCTGCCCTTCCCCGGCGGCCGATCCGAGTCGCTCACCACTTGAGCCTTTGTTGTCGAAGACCACCATGTTCGAACGATAGCGCTTCGGGAATTCATCCTCAGGCGATGGTGCTGCTGTATCAGGTGCGGGCGCCGCCGCCGGCGGTGGCGGAGGCGGGACGTTGAACTCCGTCGTGTCGGAACGCTCTTCCTCCTTCGGCGGTGGTGGGGGTGGTGGCGGGATTTGAAGGACTTCCGGCTCTGCCGGTTTCGGCTGCGGCTCTCCGTCGCGCGCAAAGGATGGCGGCCGAAACGTGGTGGTTGAGAACTCTTCGTCGCCGGTGAGCATATCACGCTGCTGAGGCCGCCCGTCGGCAACGACGAAATAGCCCGCGACCATGCCAATCAGGATGAGCACGCCGCCGCCGATGACCTGCTTGCGCCGAACGCTTCTGTCCGCGATCGCCGGCTCGTCGCGGCTCGCCAGGACCTCGAGCTCGGGGCTACGCTGGATCAATTGCCGCTCCTCCTGCGCTTCGTCGCATAAGGATCCTCGACCGGTCCAAGGACACCAGGATCAGGCGCGCCGAAATCGGGTTTTCTGAGATTGAAGATGCAGACCCATTGGTCGCCGTCGCGCAGGGTGAACTGCGTGGCGGTCCCGTCGACGACGATATAGTCGCCCTCCCTGCGGAAATTCTCCAATGTCTCGGAGAAATCGGGGTTGACGGTGAAGATCGCTGGCACACGACGGTCGAATTTGAAGAAGGTCTTGGCGCCATCATCGAAGATCATGAGCGGCTTCAGTCGCGCATCGCCGGAAAATGAATAATCGATATTGACGTTGGCCTTGTCGATGCCGGCAATATTCGGCCAGGCAGCGCGTTGCTCGGCCTCCTTGCGCAGGGCCGCATTAAGATTCTTTTCAGGGTAGACGAAGCGGATGCCGAAGACTTCCCTGCCCGCCTCCGGAGCGTTGTCGCGCAGTTCCAGATAGTAGATGCGCTTGTCCGTGACGACGTTCATGTTGGTGGTCACGTTCTTGGCGATCGGCTTCACGAAGAGGATGTTGCCCTTATCGGCCGGGACGACCTGCCAGCTTTCGGTGTCGCCGAGCGAGATCGTCTGGAATTTCTCGTCCTCATCGAAAATGATCATGGTCGAGATGCCGTAGGTGGCGAAGACCTGGACGACATTGTTCTCCTGATAGACCACGCTGGTGATGCGTCGATCGAGAGACCCGCCTTTTGGCGTTTGCGCCGCGATGGCGGCGGAGCCGAAGACGACGAGGCATAATGCCGTGGTGAGGACCATTCCCTTCCTCATCACGGGCTCCCCGGCGTCACGGTCTCCTGGTCGCGGCGATAGTCGTAGACCTGGAAGCCGAGCGGGTTCTCGAAACGCCATTCGTTCTTGATCGGCGTGTCGGTGTAGCGGTAGCGCACGACGGAGATCCAATGACGGTCGACGGCCTCGGTCTCGCTTTTCTCCGTGGTTGAGAAACGCACGATCGCCGTCGAATTGTTTGGAAAGCTGACCGACTTGACGTCGACCAGGACCCGCTTCAGCTTGCCATAGACTTTGGCGGGGTTTTGCGGATTGACGGCGCTGTAGAGCGCCTGCAATTCGCGGGCGGCATCGCCTGTAGAAAGAAGTGCTGCGATCCCGAAATATTCGTCGATCGAATATGGATCGTAGCCCTCGCGATTGCGGACATAGCGCACCACATTGGCCTGCGTTACCGCCTCCTGTTCGGTTAGATTGGCTGGCCGGGTGAGACCCGACTTCAACTCGATGTAGCCGGTGTTCCTGTCGACCTCGACCAGGTACGGTTCGAAGCTCTTGAGCGGCAGCATCAGAACGACCGCCAGAAGGCTGAGTGCGGCAATGCTGGCAAACACCAGAGCGAAGAACCAGGCGATGCGGCTCGAGCGTTTCGCCCGCTTGATGATCTCTGCTTCCCAGATATCGCCTTGCTGGAAGTACGATCGCAGTCTGTCGTCGGTGCTGTCTGCCATGCTTTCCGTCGAGGTTGGTATGGACATTCATTGGTTGGGCTCGAGCGCCTATCCGGGCGTTCCATTGGCTGTGATGGCGCGCTGCATGGCCTCGCGGGCCACGTTGCGCGGCGGATGAAGCTGCGCCTGCACGCGATGAACCGCGGCCTGCATTTGCCGTGACGATGTGCCGATCGCCATGCGACCGAACATGATGCCGCGGTCGGTGAAGGAGCGGGATCGCTGCCCGATCGGCGTCGCCAGGCCGCCGACAATGCCTTGGGCAAGCGACTGGATCTGGATCAGAACGAACGAGCCGGCGAGGCAAAGCATGATGAAGGCGGCGAAGTCGCTGAGCTTCAGCTCCCGGTTGCCGGAGATTTGGTTGATCTTGGTGAGTTCAGGAGCCATGGCCGCAATCAGGAAGGCGGCGATGACGTAGACGAAGAGCGGGATCAGCGCGTAAAGCAGCGACTGGTTCAGCCAGCCGATGGCGTAGTTGCGGGTCGGATTGAAGAGCATGCAGGAAATGAAGATCGGCGCGGTGCCCAGCAGCACCCAGAGGATCACCTTGGCGAGCACCAGGATGCCAAGCGCGATCGCGACGAAGAGGCCGGCAAAGACCATGATGACCATGCCGATCAGCGCCGGCAGCACCGAGAAATAACCGGCCTGCTCGGAAAAGGTCGAGGCCGCCACATTGGCTGTCTTCCAGATTTGGGAAAGGCCGTTTGTCGGCTCGGTCACGCCAGTTCCCGACGCGGAGAGCACGGCTCGGCCGGCGGCCTCCGGCACCTTGGTCAGCCAGTCATAGACAAGCGCGTCGAAATTGGACCAGGTGCCGACGAGGATGAATATAATGATGACGCGGGCAAGACGGCTGACGATCTCGGCAACGCTCAGCCGCGACGTGCCGAGGAAGAGCTGCGTTCCGTAGAACAATACGACCAGAACGAAGAGCACCCGAAGCAGCGGCTCGAGATCTGCGCTCAGCGCTTCGTATGCACGCTGCGAGAAATTCTGGCCCGACGCGTCGATACGCTGCAGCAGCTCGCCAATGAAATCCTCCACCGCCCTGCCCTACTCCGCTTGCCCGGTCAGATCATTGATTGCCGCCAATGCCGCCCTGCGGTCCGGATTGACCAGTCGCATTGGTCCGCACTTGACACGCGGATCCTCAGCGTAGCTGGTGACATTGGCAGGCCGCTTGCAGGGCGCGGTCTTCTCCTTCGGCGTGCCGCAGCCGGTCGTGAGGAGTATGATCGCGACAATGGTCATAACCGTTGAAACCTTCACTGCGCTCATTCGTAGGTGAGCGCTTTTCTGGTGTTGGAGATGTCGGTGAGCTTGCGCTGGTTGTCGGCCTGCAGCGACTGCACGGCGCCGTTCATGGTGCCGATCATCTCGTTCAAGGTAAGCCCGGTCTGCACCTGAAGCTGCGTGTTCTGATCGATCGAGCCCTTGATATCCTTAGAGGTTCCGATCCCCTGCCCCGCGCCCTCGAGGGCAGTCCGTCGGGTCTCGACGGCCTGCTGCGAGCCGTTGATCAGGGCCGAAACCCCAAGCACGGTCTTGACCAGCTCCTCGTAGGATTTGTCGCTGGCGAGCGAGCTGTCGTCCTTGCCGGAGAGGGATTTCACCAGCTGAAGGCCGTTGACGAAAAGCGTTGCCGCCTTGGCGATCTCCGGCCCCATCGAGCCGAAGTTCGGCATGCCGCTCTGCAGAAGACTGTCGAAGGACGGAACCGAGGTGACGCTGAAGCCGTTGCCGACGGCGAGGTCCTTCAGCGATCCGGCATCGCTGCCGCGGTCGCCGGTAACCGCCTGCAGCGTCTTTTCGACCGTCGTCAGGATATCTTTGTTGGTGTCGAGGATCTTGGAGGTCTTTTCCGCCGTATCCTTGGCGACGGCGTAGTTGGTTTTGTCGATCACCGGAATGTCGGCGCGCGCCGCCGTCGCACCAATGGAGATCACGCCAGCAAGCAAGAGGATGCGTCTCATGAGGAACCTCCAATCATTGAGGAACGAGGAGCAGTTCGGTCTTCTGGTCGGGTTTTCGGGCGCAGGTCTTCGCCTCGACATCCCCGACAAGGCCGGTGCGGTCGTCGCAGAAGCCGGTAACGGATTGAGGGTCGCCTTCGTCACCGTCCTGGTAGCGGCCGGAGCGGCTGGCGCCCGAAATGTCGCTCAGCGTGACCGCGTTCCTGGAATTGACGAGATCGGCAAAGCTGGCGCTGAGCCCGATCATGCGGTTCAGCATATCGATGTTGGCGTTGCGAGCGCCGGAATTCTGGTCCCAGCTGTCCTGCACCGTGCCGGTCGCGACAGAACCGAACTGCTCGAACCAGGATGCGACATCGCCTGACCCGTCGCCCGTGGCGCTGGTTCGACCCATCGCATTGACGGTGCTGGCACGCATGCCCTCGTAGGCGGTGCTCGTGCCGCCATAGTTCAGCGGAATGCCCGACTTGTCCGATCCGCCAAACGCCGGCAGCCATTTCTGCGTGATAATGCGGACGTAATCTTGCGTTTCGCGGAACGGCGGAATGCCGCCATAGCTTTCGACATTTCCCGAACCGGAATTGTAGGCGGCGAGCGCCAGCGAGACGTTTCCGTCGAAGCGCTTGAGCTGCTGCTTGAAATAGCGGGCGCCACCCCGCAAGTTCTGCTCGATGTTATAAGGATTGACGCCGAGGTCCGAGGCCGTGCCCGGCATGAGCTGGCCGAGCCCGATGGCGCCGGCGCCGGACTTGGCGCAAGGATTGAACCGGCTCTCCTGATAGACGAGCGCCAGGAACTGGTTCTCATCGATCCCTTCCTCGCGCGCGACACGCCGCACCATGCCTGCGATCGATGGATTTGCGTTGGCCGCGGCGACCGGATCATCCCTGCGGCCCGGTCGATAAACCGCGCAGGTGACGCTTTCGTTGGTCGTGTAGCGATCGCGGTCAACATGATCGATTTCGGTGATCTTGTCGTTCCGGTCCTGGCGCTCATCCAGGGTGGTTCCATCGACGGTCGGAATATCGGCTGCGGCCGGCGTCGCGAGAAGGACGAGCAATAGGGGAATTCGTCGGATCATGCCGTCCTCCCCCAGCCGCAGAATTCGTTCAGCCACGCCGCCGGGTCCTCACCAAGGCGGGCACGCAGCGCCGCGCAGGCCTCGATCGTGTCCTTGCGGCCGGACAGCACCTTGACGATTTCCGGCATCGCTGAAAGGTCCAGCCGGGCAATGACGGAATCGTTGCCATGCTTGACGAGGAAGGTCCGCCGCTCCGGCGGCGTGTTGCGGATGAAGGCGAATTCTTTGGCCGTCAGACCGAAGCGGCGGATGTAGCTTTCCTCATCCGCGCGCGGGTTCGGGAAATGCAGGTTCGTCGCCGACTGCTCGATCAGCGTATGCGATTGCGGCGCCCGGGCTATATCCGCGGCCGACTGGGTGCCGAAGCCGACGATCCCGTTCAGCTTGCGGATCGTCTTCATCTTGTCGACGATATAGCTGGAAAACGCTGGGTCCTGCAGCAGCTTCCAGCCCTCGTCCATGAAGATCAGGACGGGATCGCCAGTGAGCAGCTCTTCGATGCGATGGAATAGATACATCAGCGCCGGCGTGCGCACGTCTTCATTGTCGAGGACGTGCGTCATGTCGAAACCGAAGATGCGCCGGCCGGAAAAGGAGAGCGCGTCGCGTGGCGCGTTGAAGAGCCATGCTTTCTCGCCTTCGAACCATGGCCTCAACCGCGACTGCAGGTCGTTGGCGTCCGAGCGCGAACGCCCCATGAGAAGTCCCGACAGATTGACGAGCGTCCGCTGCTCGACCGGCTCCTCGCAGATGCGCCTGATTGCTCGCTCGAGCGTGTCTTCTTCTTCCTGGGAAAAGCCGTGACCGCCGGCGGGCGACAGCATGGCCTTCAGAAGGCGGACCAGGAATTCTCGATTCGCAGGCGTGTTTTCCAGCTGCAGCGGATTGAAGCCGGTCGCCTGCCCTGGCTGAAGAACCTCGTAGTTGCCGTTCACGGCTCGAATGAAGATCGATGCACCTTCGTCCTTGTCGAAGAAAACGGCCCGAGGCTCGGGCGCAACGCGAAACGCTTGCGCAAGCAGGAAGGTAAGCGCGACGGTCTTGCCGGACCCCGTCGGCCCCGTGACCAGAAAATGCCCGACGTCACGCTGGTGAAAATTGAACCAGTAGGGCGTCTGCGACGTCGTCTCAAGAATCGAAATCGGCAGACCCCAATGCACACCCAATGACTGTCCTGTTGCGAAATTGTGCATGGAAGAGAAGCCTGCGAAGTTGGCGCTCGACAACATGCAGGAGCGCGCGATGTAGGCATGGTTGCCGGGAAGCTGCGCCCAGAACGAGGCTTCCATGTTGAGGTCTTCACGCAGCCAGTTGACGTTCATGTCGGTGAGGCAGGCGCCGAGTTCCGAGACCGCCCTGTCGAGACCAGCCAGGTCGCGCGACAGGCAAAGCAGGCTGAAATGGTGGTAGCCGAACACGGCTTCCTGATTGACCAGGCTGTTGAGCGCAAAGTCGATGTCCGTCTCGACCGTGCTGCCGGCTTCGTCGGAAGCGCGTATCTGCCGTTGCAGACGCGAGATCCTTTCTTGCGCGACCGGCTTGTCGGCAAGCGTGAAGGACTGGGTAAGGATGAACTCGTGGTTGATCTGGAGCAGGCCGTCGAGCATGCCCGGGCCCGAGAACGGCGGGTACTCCTTGATCGACAGCATCGCGCCAAAGCGATTGTCGACTTCCGTGGGACCCTGCGCCTGCAGAGTGCGCCGTGAGAAGTGCAGCCGCGAGGTCCCGACATAGCCGCGGATACCCATGCGAGGCAGCCGCATGTCCCGCGACAGGCCGCAGGTCAGTATGGCGTTGAAGAAGGCGCATGGTTCGGAATAGGGGTCGCCGTCGCGGTAGGTAATGCCGAGGGCACGCGCGCCGTATTTCTGCAGCTCGGGTGTGACGTTGCCGACGACTTCTTCCAGCTCGCTGATGCGTTCATGGGTTCGCTGTTGACGCACGCCCGGCCGTGCGGATCGATCGAACACTCGTGAGATCGTCTCGGCGGTTCCCAAGGGACCGCGCATGCCGGACCGCACGATTGTCAAGTAGAGCTCGTTGGTGAACATGCGCTTCTCGCGAAGCGCCGTCATGTAGCGTCCGTTCAGAAGGTCGCAGAAGCGATCGGAAAACGAGCCGCCGAGCTCCGGCTTGACCTGTCTGCGGATCACCGTCGACCACAGCGAATAGCGGCTTGATCCAAGCGCGCGGATCAACGTGTTCTGTACGCTGGCGCGCATGTTGAGCTCGGCCTGGTCCTCGGTCTGGAAGAACAGGCCATCGAGCTTGATGACGCTGAGCACAGCGCCGCTTTCGAGACCGATGACGGTATCAGAAAGGTGGCGCATGTAAGGGATATGCGAGGCGATCGACCGTTCGCGCCGGCGCTCGCGTCCAAAGCCTAGCTCATCAGCAACGACATTGAGCATGGTCATGGCCCATAAGAGTCTGTGCCCCAGAACAGCTTGTTCGGCGTCCGCGGCGTGCGGCGACCGGCGACCTGGGCGAGGTCAAGGATGCGAATATCTCGGCTGGTGAGCGCGAAGAGCGCCAGGTATGCAACGGGCGCTATCGTCGCGGCCCAGAAGCTGGTCGTGACCAGGAAAGCGATCAGCGTGACGCCAATGATCAGATAGAACGCGGTGAGCGGAATACCCCACATCATCGGCGGCCGCGTCAGGCCGATCACCAGCGGCGTCAGATGGGGCTTGTCGTCGGAGATCTCGCTCATGGCTCACTTCCCGACCGCCGCGATCATCTGGTCGACGATCGCCGGGGCGCCAAAGACAAGGCCAATGCCGATAACCACGGCGCCGGCCGTAAACCAGGAAAGCCGTCCGGCAAAGGCGAGGAAGCCCAGGCCGATCACCGCGATGATCGCCAGCAGCCGCCCGAAAGGCCCGGTGATGAAATCGACGATCATCTGGACGGCCGTTTCAAGCGGTGCGAATGCGCCCGAAGTCTGCTGGGCGAGGGCCGGTTCAGCGGCCGTGACCGCCAGCGCCGCAACGATCAGCAAGAGCAATGCGGGCCGCGCGGCGGGCGACCCTAAATGCGAGAGGATGTAGTTCTTCATGTCGGCCTCCTTCTAGAATTGCATGACGCCGCCAACCCACTGGCGCGGTTTGCTGTTGGCCAGCACGCCGGCCACAACGTTGTCGTTGGCTCCCGAGCCCGTCCTTCTCGTGCCCTCGCCCTCCGCCCTTGGCAGGGGCTGTCCGATCTGGCGATTGATCACCTCGGCGACGAAGCGGACGGTTTCCGGGAATGGCGGGACGCCCCCATACTTCTGGACGTTGGTCTCGCCGGCGTTGTAGGCGGCCGCTACGATCAGCGGATTGCGGTAGGTCTCGAACAGCGACTTCAGCAACCTGACTCCAGCGTCGATGTTCTCGGCTGGATCGCAAATGTCGGCGACCCCAAGAAAATCTGCGGTCGAAGGCATGAGCTGCATCGGCCCGCGAGCGCCCTTGGGCGAGTTGCGATCGCGGTCCAGACGGCTCTCGGCTGCCGAGACTGCGAGCGCGAAAGCGGGATCGACCCGGTACTTTTGTGCCGCATCGACCACCAGACGAGCAATTTCCGCTGCCGTTAAAGGTGATGGGCCACACGGGAATACAGTCTTGACCGCAGAAGGGTCAATTTGACTCTTCTGGTCAGAGCCATGGTTGGCAGACTCGACGCTGCTTGCTCTTTTCGCATCGACGTCGCCAAATGGACCGTCGGCCGTTTGAAGCTTGCCGTCTGCGGAAACAACGTATTGCCGGGCACCATCGAGCCAACGATTGCGAAAGACGCTGTCCACTGCGTCGGAATCGGTCTCTGGACCCGCAGTTTGAGTGGAACTGACGGTAGATTGCGCAGTCTCACGCCTTTGTTCTGCCGAGAGTGCCGAGCCGACGGAATGCATTCCTATGGTCGCGAGCAGGACTGGCGCGACGTAGTGCAAAACTTGCGAGTGAAAACGTGACAAGGCCATTCCAGATCATCCGAGGCGGAACGTCGAATGCAGGAATCGGTATGTCAGATAAAAAAGAATGTCAATTTGCCTATGATTTTTTCTTGCGTCGAGAATGCGAAAAGAGCACATTGCAATTCGCCCCACCGCCCGCAACCGAGGAAAACGGCCCCTATGAAACGTTGCCTCAGCAGCCTTGGTCTGTCCCTTTTGATGGCCATGCCAGCGCTTGCCGCGGGTCCCGTCGACCAGGCCTATATCCGTTCGCTCGCCGCACCCGGGAAAACCGTGCTGGTCGTCGAATATTACGACGGCAAGGGCGGCGTCACGGATCGTAAAGGCTTCGCCTCAGCCAGTGGCTTCAAAACGGTTTCGCCGACCGATTTCGCGGTCGACGACAAGGTCACCGTCCACCTCTTCGGTATCGAGCCCTGCGAGGGCGACATGGTGAACCGTCGCGAGAACTTCGCCGGCAGCTGCGCCGACTATGCCGAGCAAGGGCTCAAGACACTGTTGAAGTCGCCAAAGGTGATTTATTGCCGTGCCTTCGTCAGCGAAGCCAACGCGCCTATCCAGGACGCGACCTGTTACGGCTACTACAACTACCCCGGCAGTCTCGACACGGTCGACATGTTCGAGGAGCAATTGGTATCGCTCGGCACGCATCGACTTGCCAAGAAGCCGGGCGGAGGCCTCGCACGGCCCGATCTTGAGCAGGCAGAAAAGACTGGCCGGGGTGGCGGCTACGGCATGTGGGCAGATCCCCGGATGAAGACGAAATGAGATTGCTCGCTGTCGTCTTGGCCGCCGTGATTTCGGGGTCTGTGGCCGCCGCCCCCGCAGGCTATTTCAACCTCCGGCCCGGCGTGGCGCTCGAGAGCGGCGACAGCTGGACAGACGCCGGTGCGAGGTATCACCTCTACGGTGTCCAGTCTTGCCTCCGCGGCACGTACTATGCCGACAGCTCCGGCCACCGAGAGGCGTGCGGCGAAGCCTCCCTTGCTGTCATGGCGGCATTCATTGCTGACACCAAGCCGGTCTGCTCGCCGATAGCGACGATTGCCAAAGTTACTCATGTCGTTTGCTATGCGACAGTCGGCGCCGATCAGTTGGATCTTGGCAATCTGATAATCACGTCTGGCTACGCCTTCGCCGCTCTGCAGGCGGACGGCCTTCCTTACTCGCCCGCATATGCCGTAGCTGAACAGGTTGCGCGCGAAAAGCACGCTGGCCTGTGGCAGTTCAAGGACGTGCAGCATCCGGCGATCCTGCTCGGTCGTGCCGCGGCCCGGAGCCCGACGATCCAATGAGAATGCGAGCGACCTGTTTTGCTGCTCTTCTGGCGCTGTCGGTTGCCGTCTCCCCTAGCTGGCCGGCCGACGCCATCGGGCCGGGAGCGGGGCCGTCTTCGAGCCAAACTATCTCTAAGGCAATCGTCGGCCGGGTAGCGGTCATCGATGGACGGACACTCTGGTTTCCGCGATCGGCCGAGAAAGTCCGTCTTGCAGGTATAGATGTGTGCGAACTGTCCCAATGGGCCTTCGATCCAACCCGATACGGCAAGAACACTGTGCTGAAACCCGTGCCGTGCGGCCCCCTTGCCAAGGCTTGGCTCAAGAGGGTGGTCGGCGACGATCACGTGACGTGTCGGGCGACCGCGTTTAATTCAGACGGCGCCTATGTCGGTGCCTGTTCCACGAGGGGACGCGACCTCGCTGTCGAGATGCTGCGGGTCGGCTGGGCGCTGGTCACCTCCCCTGCCCTTCCAGGGTACGACGCGTGGCAACGCCACGCCATGACGGCCCGATACGGGATGTGGGCCACCTACGTGCTCGACATGGACGAGTGGCGCGGAAGGGCCGTCGATCGAACGCTGCAGAGACAACCGGTCGCCGACTTCAATCTACTGGCTGAGCGAGCGCGAGAAATCTCTCCGCCATTCGCCGACGCGCGCAAACGGCCGCGCCGATCAGACCGCTGAATTTGGATGCTCAGGAGAAATGAACATGCGGCTCATCAGGTCCACCATTGTCCTCGCGTCGAGCGCATTGGCTTCGCTAGCAGCCGCGGTTGTTGACACGCAGGCCAGCGAGTGGGGTTGCGAAGTGCTTTTATGCGCGTCGTCATCAAACCCATCCTGGCATAGCGTGCCTGCCTGCCAGCCGCCCATGGATCGATTGATCTCGGCCATGAGCAGCTGGGGTTTCTCGTGGCCCACCTGCCCCGAAGCAGGCACCGGCTCGCCCGGCTACGAAAGATACGCCGATTGTCCGGCGGGCTGGACGGTTGGATATTCCGAGGTTGGTCACGGGCCGAGCAGTGAACCGAATCTTTGCGTCCAGAGGGGCGGCAGAATTTGCAGCCGACGCGACGGATGCAGTGATACGATTTCGATGCCACGTCCGTCGCGCGGGGAGCCGTATTACTTCGATATTTCTGCCAAAGACGGGTCTGTGTCCCGGCACTGGTTCAATCTGCGGCGTTAGCGCCTGATCCGCCTGGCGAACCTGGCTTCGGATTTCGGTTTCGGTTGCTTCGAGCAAAGCAGTTCCGCGACTTCGTCCCGGAAGCGTGCCGTGGACGCAAGAAGCCGGGCTTGTTGTCCGTCACCGATGTCGGTGCCAGTGGCGATCAAGACGGCCGCGACACCAAGTATCTTATCGCAAGCGTCCGGCGCATTCGTGGGCTCAGCTGCAATCAACTTGGCAACCGCCCGTCGCATATCTCGTCTGATAATCCAAGTCAGCGGCAATCTGATCGGTTGCCAGCGCAAGCGCAAGATTCGCTGAAGTCTCCGATTGGCAGCGCCTATCCGGTCGAGCTCCGCAATCGCCCTCGATGGGGCGAGTCCGCGGTCACTTACCATGCGTAGCCAGTGGAAGTTTCTTGTGCGCGTCATGGCGACGAAATCACATTCCCCGCTGATCTAGTCAGGCTGTATCCCCTTATTCTCAAGGGCCGCCATCCTCTTGCCAGCTATGTCCGAAGGAAGATGAGCCGCGCGAAATATGCGGCCTTCATTTTGAGCTCGCCAACATCGGCCACCGGCGCCATCGGTGCCCGCCGTCGAATAACCGTTTCGTTCGCCAAAACGGCGTCAAGCCGTGGCCCGATCAGCGCCGCCTCGGCCTCTCCGGCGTGCATCATACGTTTTCCGAGACACTCCAGCTCTGAAATGGCGCGGCGGTGCGCCGCGATCAGATCGACGACTGCGTCCGCCTCCTGCACCTCTCCGTTTCTGCACGCCAGTTCAACAGCCATTGTCCTGCTCCGAGTGATTCACGGCCGCCCCTCGCCCGTTGCAGCGAGTCGAAAAATACGTTGATCAGGAACGATGGCACGATAGGATACGAAACGAAGCGAAATCAGAGCCTGCAAGTTGTTGTTTAAGAATGGAAAGTTATTTCTTCCGCCACCGAGAGACGGGAGCGACCTCAAGGAACTATTCAAACGATTAGCGGCAGCAGGTGCCGGTCGGCCACTGGGCAAAGATGGGTTTCCAGCAGGCCCATGGACGCCCGAGCTTCTTGCAGAGGCGATTTCGCAGATTGATTCGAACCGGATCGGGGTCGATCTCAGAACGGTGCAGCTTTGGTTTCAAGACAACGACAAGGGAATTAGCGCTGCCAACATTCGTTGGCTGGCGAGGGTTTTTGGCTGCGGTGATCCGGCGGCTACCAGCGAATGGCAGATGGAGCTGAGTGCGGCGCAATCGCGACTAGCGGCCAAGAGACGGGTACGGAAGAGCGCTGCAAGCGACGTCGCGCTGGCGGTTCCAGATATGGCTCGGCCCACGACCTTCGATGACGAGTCAGGGTTCCCGGCGGAGCTGGTGCGGGATACCGACGCCAAGCGGCCGAGGCAGCGTTTCAGCTTGGCGAGGAGATCGGAGGCGCTTTTCAGTCGCGGATCTCCCTTGAATTTACCGGCCTCGGTGTTTGCGGGTGCCGCCGCTCTCGGGTTTTTGTCGTATATTACTGGGATTCACGACGCTACCTACGTCCGGGCGGATGGCCTAGTTAAGCAGGTTGGGTTTCTCTGGGCGCCGAATTGGACGTTCCTCTTCATGGTGCTTTTGCCCCTGTTTTTTGCATTCGTGACAGAGCTGCTTGTCTTTTGGAAAAATGACGGGCGCTTGAAGCTGGTCGCGGAGGGCGACCAGGTGAAAAGCGACGATGCTTGGGCGCACAGCGTCGAAGCGTCTTCGTATTCATATTGGGCTGTTTTTTTGATTTGTGTGGTGTTCGCCGGTCTTTTTCAGTGGATCGGCGTGTGTTTGCTCCCGCTGATGAAAGGCGGTGGCAATTATGCGACCGATTGGGGCAAGTTGGCGATTGTGCGCCCTGAGCTCATATCGGTGCCGGAAGAGGTCGTGTTCACCGGGCTCGCTTACCTCTATATGTGCCTGTGCTTTTACCTTTTCTTTGTCGGCCTCATTTTGCTTTACACGATTGTCCATGACCTTTGGAGAATTGGCGGAGCGTCGAAAAGTGGACCGGAGGCGGACCATCGCCATAGGGCCAATGAAGTCGGCCTCAGGGTGATGCGCGGGATTTTTCGATGTACTGTTTTGGGCGTTCTGATCGCCATGTGCATGAAGGTCCAAAGCGCATACCTGACATCGCGTGGAGAAAATATCGTGGCTTGGTTGGTCGGCGATCTGTCTTCAGCCTGGTATGGCGGCAACGACGTGAGCGACGGGGTCGCCTATAGGATGCCGACGCACTACAGCAGCTTGCTTATCGCTATTTCGACCTGCGTTGTGTTTGTGTACGGGATCACCCGTTTAGGCGTCGGAAATCGGGTTCAGGTTCCTTTGTGGAAGATGTCCGCGGTCATGGCGTTACTCGTTTCGGGCTACTTGCTGATCGATGCATTTGCTGGCTTTTCGATCCTGCTGGGCTTTGGAGTGCTGCTCGCGATATACGGCCTATGTGATCCCGGATTTGGGCGATGGCGAGCAAGCGAATTAGGAAAAAATCACAGTGTATCATAGCTGGCTTGATCGTTGGGATGAGCGGCGTGCGCGACGCGGTGAGGAAGGGAAGAAGACAACGGATTTCATCCTTGACGCGGACCGTGCCTTTCCAGGCGCGGGGAAGATTGCAAGCATCGAAGAGTTTTGTGTCCTTGCCGACCAGGCCGTGGCCGATCCAGCCTTTTTCGATGAGCCGAGCGAGAGCGATCAGCGTTTCGACCGGAAAGATGAGTGGCTAAGATTTCCATCGGACATTGCGACTGATATCGCGGCGAACAATGTTGTGTGGGCGAAAATCACGGAAAGCGGGTCGTTCGATCGGGCGATGGTGATCTTTCACCATTGGAATGCCGGCGCGCGGAACCGTCAGATTGCCAGTTTTTTCTCGCGGCGTGGTATCACCGTTGTCGAGATTGCCATGCCTTATCACTTCGAGCGCAGCCGTCCCGGCTCCGCCTACGCCGACTATATGCTTAGCCCCAACCTTGGGCGAACGGTCCAGTCAATGAGGCAGGGGGTATTGGACGGGCGAAAGCTCATACGTTGGTTGAAGAGCGAAGGCTACAGAGAGATTTCGGTTCTTGGTATGAGCTTAGGTTCCTGGGTCGCGGGGTTGATTGCTGCGCGCGATGCCGCCGTGTCAAAAGCCTCGTTGTATCTGACAGCGGGGAGTCTGGCGGACATGGTCTGGACGGGCCGCGCGACACGATCGATACGCGATAGCCTTGAGGCCGAGATTGAGCTGACCGATCTCGGAAGGGCCTGGGCTCCACTTAACCTGGAGAATTACGCACATAGTCTGGCACGGCCTGATCTCGATCTTCACGTTGTGTTGGCCAAGAGAGACAAAGTGGTGTTGCCGGAGCTCTCGGCGAGGTTCATGCAGAGGCTCAAGGACGCTGGAGCCAGGCCGACTGTTTTGGAATTGAACTGTGGTCACTATTCGCTCGCCATGCTGCCTTACATTTTGCTGGCGGGTTTGAGCTTGAATCGGTTTCTGTCGCGTGCGGACAACTCTGCCCTGGGTTGGCGGCGGAAGCGGTAGTTTCCTCGTGCGGCGCGCACTGCCTTGGCGATCGCCTTGCATATGGCGTCGAGGTCGCAGTTTTCGGGATGAAATTTGCGGCCGGCTCACCGGCGCCTGGCCTTGTGCTCTTCGTGACTGCTGTCGCGCCATGCTTCGAGGAACTCGGCATAGCCGTGCGGGCCGCCGACGTCCTCTGGCGGCCCTGACCGGCCAGCTGGATTGCAGCCAGGATAATTGACGCCTGCGTCGCGCGGAAGGCGTTCCAGACGGAGCAGATGGCGCCAGTTGTCGCCGAAGTCGTACTCATAGAGGATCGTGATGGGCTGTTCGTCGGGATCGCAGGAAAAAACGAAATCGACCATCCGTAACTCGGTTGCCTCGAAGTTACGATTGGCGGTGAAGCCGTCGTCGTCGAACTCCGGCGCGCCATAGATGATGCCGCCGATGTTGAACTGGTGCAAATGGCTATCGGTCCAAGCAAAGGAGGCCTGGGGCACCTCGTGGAGTTGGGCAAGGTTGAGCGCCATCGGCAGCTCGAGGGTGCGCCTAATCTCCGGCTCAATTCCGATAAATGCGGGCCTCTGCGCGCACGATGTAGCTGTCGGGAGCAAAAGGGTCGAGCATGTGGCAAGCATGCCGCGCGTGAATGGCGTGGGCAAGGGGGCGGCAATTACGGCGCGCGACGAAGTGGCGACGGGTGCCACGACATTTCGCGGGTAGGGAAACGCTGCTGCGAAAACAACCCCGATTGTTGATCGGCCAGCCGTCCCAGCTTATTCATAGGCGCTCAACGCCTCCTTCTACGCCAGCCGAGAGAACATGAGCAGGTACAAAGACCATTGCAGGCCGCGTCGGCATCGAGATGACGACGAGCCGTTTTCTTTTCCGGAGAAGCCTATCGTACCCAACTTCTTTCAGCGGCCACCGTCGGCGGTCGCGGCACCTGTCGACGCCCAGGTAAAGTGGTTCAACGCAGGCAAGGGGTTTGGGTTCGTCAAAGCCTCAGACGGCACAGAGGCCTATTTGCCCTCGCGCGTGTTGGAGGCGATTGGAAGCCACGGTGTCGCCGAAGGAGCGCATCTGAAGGTCACGTTGGAGGAAACGAAAAAGGGACATCAGGTAGCGCAAGTACTGGAGATCGGAGAGGAAATTCCGAAAAGTTCTGCAAATGCGCCTGCCGGTGGGACAGCCATCGTTCGGCCGCAAACGCAGTTCGCAACCAGAGGCACCGTGAAGTGGTACAATGCCGAAAAGGGCTTCGGTTTCATTGCGCCTGAAGGCGGAGGTAAAGACGTCTTCGTTCATGCCTCGGCGCTATCCCGCTCTGGGCTCAGCGCGCTGGCCGAGGGACAGAAGGTGCTGTTTGAGCAGGGGCCGGGCAAGAAAGGCCTGGAGGTCCAGACTATTCGGATTGGCTGAACCTACCACCGTACCCAACAGTAATCCGCAGCCGGCCGGCGGCCGCGACGCAAACAGTTGGGGGGTGGGATACATGAAAGCGTCGGTCGCCGGCACCAGGCGAAGGCTGCGCCGTCAAAGGCGGAGGGTCAGGTAGGCGCGAGGCAACGCCCACGCTCACAATGCCCGCTCATAGCTAAGGAGCCGTTACTGTAGTAGCGCCCCCATTTTGGTGTCTTCGGACCCCGAACTTAGCGAGGAGCGGTGGCGAAACAGCTATTGCGCCGTTCGGTCGCCGCATGGAACTGAAATTCGACCCAGTTGCGTCGGATACAGAAGCTGAAGGCTACGAAATAACGAAATCGCCCGCGCGCCGGCACGACAGGCTTGCGATCCTTCCAAGATACGAACTCCAGCGAGTGGCGGATCAGATGCACGATGCAGGTCTGCACGACCGTTTGCGGGAATACGGCTTCTGGAAAGCCCTTCAGGCCGTCGACGACGGCGATCAGGATGTCGGCGACACCTCGGCTCTTCAACTCGTTCATGACGCGCAGCCAAAATTTGGCGCCTTCCGTCTGCTCAATCCAGATACCCAATATCTCTTTGCCACCGTCGGGCAGGATGCCGAGCGCAATGTAGATCGCCTTGTTGCGGACGAAGCCCTCGTCGCGGACCTTGACCCGGATGGCGTCGAAAAAGACCAAGGGAAAGCAGGCGTCCAACGGCCTGTTCTGCCATTCGGCGACTTCCTCGAGCACGGCGTCGGTGACGGCCGAGATCAGGTCCGGCGAGACGTCGATGCCATAGAGTTCCTCCAGGTGGCCGCGGATCTCGCGCACGCTCATGCCGCGCGCATACATGGATACGATCTTGGCGTCGAAAATCGGGAAAGCGGCGTTGATACTTGGCGATCAACTTCGGGTCGGAGGAGCCGGCACGGTCACGCGGGATCGAAAGTTCGAGCTTCGACGTGCCCGTCAAACCGTCTTCTTCGAATGTCCGTTGCGGCGGTTCGCCAGCCCTTCGGCTTGCTCCTCGTCAAGATGATCATCCAGTTCGGCGTTCAGTATCCGCTCCGAAAGCGCCTTCTTCAGACGTCGAATAAACCGTCCCTGGCAAACAGCTCCTGTGGGTCGCGTCCAGCAAGCAACCGGCCCAGAAGTTCCTTCTCAATGGTCTATGCGATGATTCTCCTTTCCATCATCATGGCCTCACGCACAAGATTCCTGACAGTCCGCGGCGCTCCTTTGTGCCCAAGGGTGCACAGCATTACCTTGACACCCTCGCGACGCACGAATTTAAAGGCTGGGACAAAGTCGCTGTCTGCGGTGACCACGACCAATGCTCGAACACATGTCCGCAACGCCAGCCGCGCCATATCGAGGCCGATTCGGATATCGACACCCTTCTGATTGATGTCCAGGCTAAAGTCTCCGTCCACCAGTTCGCGTGGCTTCTTGATCAGCTGTGCGGCTTTGGCGGGTTTCAGCTTCCACTGAAAGCGCGACAGGCGTGTCTCGCCCATGCGAAGTGCATATCGTCCGTGAGTTCCAGCTGATCGTAAAGACTTTGGGCGTGCCGCGCTCGGTCGGTCACAGCTAACGGATGTTCCTCTCCGCTTACCGGCATCTTGCCGTCTCCAAGGGACGGAGGAGCGTCGTAGTAGTAGATGCGCGCGACACCAAACGGCTATTCCGAGCAGTCCTGACGAGCGGTCATGGCCGTCCGACGTTCAAAGTTCGCTTACGTGTATGTGCGCCAATCCTCAATAAACCAGGTGCCCCACCACCAGGAAAGCACCGAACTTCAGTAGTTTGGTGGACCGCGCCGTCAGATTGGGCTGGCCGCCGGGGTCGTCGTCATCGACGAGGATCTTGGAAAATCAGGAAACGGCCAAGTCGAGCGCGGCGGCTTCCAACGGCTCATCGCCGAGATCGGGCTCGGCAACGCGGGTCTGGTGATCAGCCTCGATGCATCTCGATTGGCGCGCAACAACCGGGACTGGCATCAACTCCTCGAGTTGTGTTCATTGTTCGGCGTTATCATCGCCGATGGTGAACGTCTCTACGATCCCTGCGCTTATCACGACCGGCTGCTGTTAGGGCTCTCGGGGATCATGAGCGAAGCGGAGTTGCACCAGATCCGCATCCGCCTGCATCAAGGGGAGCGGCAGAAGGCTGCGCGGGGCGAGCTTCGCATACCGCTGCCAGGTGGCTTGACCTACAACCGCTCCGGCCAGATCGTGTTCAACCCTGATGAAGAGGTTCAGGCTAGGCTAAGTCTGATCTTCGACAAATTTAAAGAGTTTCAGACCGCGCGACGCGTTATGCGTTACCTGCGCACGCACGACCTACGCATACCTGTGCGGCCGCTCCGCGGGCCGGGACCCCATGAGCTGGTGTGGCCAGACGCCACCATCGCCCACGTCCATCATATTTTGCACAACCCGGGCCTATGCCGGCGCATATGTCTACGGCTGGCGCCGAATAAATGCGGTCCGCCAAGGTCCGCGTTCGCACCGCGCAACCTCGAAGGTGGCCATTGACGACTGGGATGTTGATCAAAGACGCACACCCTGGTTATATTAACTGGGAGGAGTTCATGACCAATCAGCGACGCCTCGCCGATAACACCAATCGATACGAGGCCGGCCACCGCGGCTCGCCGCGCAAGGGCATTGCTTTGCTGCAGGGCTTGGCGGTTTGCGGCCAATGCGGGCGGCGGATGACCGTGCGCTACAGCGGCCCGGACAGTGCATGCCCCGTTTACTGCTGCCTGGCGGACCGCAACCAGACCGGCAGCTCACTCTGTCAGGAGGTTCGGGCGCCCGCAGTAGATGAGTTGGTCGCCCAAACCCTCCTGAAGGCGTTGGAACCTGACCAAATCGCCATCGCCATCGCTGCGCTCGACGAGATTGCGGAGGAAACGCGGAGCCTCGAGAAACAATGGACGCTACGGCGGGAATGTGCGCGGTATGACGCCGAGCGGGCTCGACGACAATACGACACCGTGGAACCGGAAAATCGTCTCGTCGCCAGAACCCTCGAAAAGGCATGGGAAGACAAGCTGCGGTGGGTCGATGAGATCGAGCAGGAATATCGTCGGTGGAGAGACCGAGAGCCCTTGGTGGTACAGACACAGGATCACGCGGGCGCTTCAGCAACTCGCCGAGAATTTGCCGGCTATCTGGCACTCAGAAACCACCCAACCAGAAGACCGCAAACGTATCTTGCGCTTTATCGTGCAGGAGGTCGTTCTCGACCAGAAGAAGATACGCGGCCAGGTCGCCATCAGGATTCTTTGGCAGACCGGCGCAACCAGCCAACATCAAATCCAACGCCGAGTTCAATCTTACGATCGAGACTATGGCGAACTCGAGCTTGTGCGTGAGCGGATCACGCAACTCAATGCTGCGGGCGATATGGACAGGCAAATCGCCAAAAAATTGAACGACGAGGGCATTCGTTCAGCCCGAGGCAGACCATTCACCTACGAGAACGTCTGGCTTCTGCGCCACCGCTGGGAATCCCGACAGCCAAGATTAACGGTGTCGCAGCCAATCCGACACGCTGGCCTGATGGGACCTACTCTGTACAGGGCGCAGCCACCGCGATCGGCGTGACGGCTCAAACCATCTTCGACTACCTCGCCCAGGGCCTTATCCGCGGTCGGCAAAGCACGAAAGGCCAGCCTTGGCAGATCAGCCTTTCCAGCGACCAGATCGATCAACTTCAACGCCGACTGCAACGGACCAGGCGATCAAGGAAAGGTACATCATGAAGCATTCGCGGATCCCACTGTTGGCGATGCCATCCTGGATCGCCTCATTCACAATGCTCACCGCCTTCAGCTCACCGAGAAAGCATGCGAAAACACAATGCCTGCGCCCGCCCTCTTGACGGCGCCTCAAACACCTGAATCAATCAACACGTCGGTCGAAACGGCCGCTCATGATCGCGCGAAATACCACGATCGAATGAAACGAGCGCTCACCATCGCCTGTAACGGCTTCTCACAATCAGCGAAATGCGCACCGAGAAGCCTAGCGCCGACGTTCTGCCGGAGAACGACAAGGGCCGATTTGCCGTCACAAATGCAGCCGACGATTCGTATGTTTTCCGCGTGGCACCGCTGCGCAACGTGGCAATCACCGCGCCGTACTTTCATTCGGGCAAGGTTTGGGACCTGAGACAGGCCGTCGCCATGATGGGGACCACCCAACTTGGCGAAGAGTTAACGCAAAACGAAGTCGACCTGCTCGTTGCCTTCATTAATGCGCTGACCGGAAAGCTATCGGAGATAGCGTATCCCATCTTACCCACTGGAACGGCGACAACACCTCGACCTCAATCGCAAACGTTGGGAAAATAGATATCGCGTGCGGGTTGTGAGCATTCCTTCATCGGGTTTCCGTCATCGGCTGGCCGAATTGCCACTGCGCACCATCATCGGATTGGCCGCTATACGTCGCCCATGTGATCGGGCGGCAGCCCCTCTGTCGTTTCAGATCGTGAGGCTCACGTTGTAATCGGTCAGGAAATCCTGCAGGGTCAGGATATGCTCTACCCCCTCGAGGTTGTCGGTCGCATTGAGCCACGCGCGGGATTTGTCGACGGACAACAGCGGTGCAACTGCCGCATTGCGGTCATTCAGCAGCGCGGCGAACCGCGTGCGCAGCATTTTGTCGTAGGTGGCATCCTGGATAACCGGATACGCGCTCTTCACTCGTTGGACCACCGATAGCGGGAGCAGGTCCGCGGTGGCGGCCCGAAGAAGACTCTTCTCGCGCCCGTCGAATGTCTTGTGGGCCCATGGGGCGCCGAACACGTACTCAACAAGGCGGTGGTCACAGAAAGGGACTCGCACCTCGAGACCCCACGCCATGCTCATCCGGTCCTTGCGGTCGAGCAGCATCGGCAGCTCACGCGTGAGAAAAAGGTAGCAGACCTCGCGCATACGACGCTCGTGCGGATCGGCCGAGGCCGGCCCGGTCAGGGCGGGTACTTCCGCAAGTGCCCTGCGATACTGCGCGTCGAGGTAGCCGGGGAGGTCGAGTTTCTCGACCAGGCCGGGGTCTAGGGACTGCCGGGCAATATCCGATTCTGGCCACGGAAACGTGTCGGCTTGAATGTGCGCGGGATCGTGGAACCTAGAGTAGCCGCCAAAAAGCTCGTCCGCCGCCTCCCCAGACAGGGCCACCGTCGAGTGTTGCCGTATGGCCCGGAACAGCAGGTAGAGCGAGCTGTCCGCGTCGCCCCAAGTGAACGGCAAGTCGCGGGCGTGGAGAGTGGCGGCCCGCACGTCCGGGTCCATGAGTTCGTGCGCGGACAACGTGATGTCCGTGTGGTCGGTACCAACGAACTTTGCGACCTCCTGCACGTACGGCCCGTCGGGAGTGGGGCGCCCCGGGCCGGGGATAAAGTTGTCGGTGTAGCCGACGAAGTCGACGGCGAAGGACCGGATCCTTTCGTCGCTGAAGCGCGCGGCCAGTGCAGTCATGGCCGAGGAATCAAGCCCGCCGGACAAGAGTGTGCACAGCGGCACATCGGCGATGAGCTGCCGCTGGATCGTATCCTCGAGCAACTCGCGGACGCGCCGAATGGTGGTAGGCACGTCGTCGGTGTGCCCGCTGTCGGTGAGATGCCAGTAGCTCATCTCCTTGACGCCGTCGCGGGTTACGCGGACTATGTGGCCGGGCCGTACCTCACGCATGCCGCGGAACACGGTGCTGTCCGGGTCGGGGATGGAGCATAGGGTGCGACGAAGCCCGTCGGCGTCCATGGCCGGTTCCACGAGACTATTGGCGAGGATCGCCTTTGGCTCGGAGCCAAATAACACTCCGTGCTCGGTCGGGTAGTAGTAAAGCGGCTTGATGCCGAGCCGGTCGCGTATGAGAAGCAGTTCGCGCTTGGCGGTGTCCCAGAGTGCGTAGGCAAACATCCCGTTGAGTTCGCTCACGGCGCTGCGGGGGTCGCGGTGGCCCCACTCGCGATGGGCGCGCAGCACCACCTCGGTGTCACTGCTCGTGTCGAACCGATGGCCCGAGGCGGCAAGCCGTTGACGCAGCTCGCGGTAGTTGTAAGTCTCGCCCGTGTAGACGAGCACCAACGCCGGTCGGCCGTCTTCCTGGTGCGTCATCGGCTGACGACCGCCCTCGATGTCGATGATCGCCAGGCGGCGGTGTCCCAGTGCCGCAGGCCCGTCGATCCAAGTCCCCTCGTCGTCCGGACCGCGGTTCGCCATGCTGGCCGTCATGTCGGCAAGCTCCCTGCGCGCTTGGGGACTTCCTAGGTCACGATCGAAATCAATCCATCCACAGATGCCGCACATATTTTGGCTCCTTGCCTTGGGTAACCGTCCAGTCCATAACGTGGTTTGCCGATGAGATGCAGGTGCCATGCCAAAATGAGAAACCGTTTCGAGGCACGGGATAGATCTTGCTCAGCTAAGTTGCGTATCCGACATTGTCGGACATCGTACGGCGCCGAACGCGAAGCTTGGGAGGATGTCGTGCTCGGGCGGAAGAGTACGCCTCGAGGGCAGCGATGCGTCGAGGCACCTTTCCCGAATCGTCTTGATGGTTAAGTCGCTCCTGGTGCTGTCACATTGTTTTGGCGCGGGCGAGCGGAGAAAAGGACAAGATAATCAAGTCAATTTGAGCGGCGATAGCGTTCCACTCGCCTTCGCGCGTAGGCGGGGGTTCCGGATCTGGGCTGCGGATCTGGTTGAACCGTCAGGAACGAAGAGATTGGGGACGGTGGAAAAGATTGACACGAAGTGCTGCAGGGAAGCAATGTAGGAAGACCTGGCGTCGAGACAATGGTTTGCAAACTCTTATCCGCGGGTTGAATACCGCATTTCCGTGTGCACGCCTGGGGCTACTTCTCTCTGAGCACGGGCATCGACGTCGTCGGCCACTCAATTCCATCGAAGATTCCTCGACTAGAGCCCTGCCTCCAACGTTGGGCATCAGCAGATGATCGATGTTTGCCCCTTCTGATGCGCGCTGCTATGCGGGGCGCTTGGCTAAGCTTGATGAACTGGTTGCACTTCCCGGCCAGTAGCCCAGAGGAATGCCGCCATTTCTCGCGCGATTGCAGTGATCGCGACGGCCTTATGCTTGCCCGCGAGGATCATTTTTCAATAGCGTGAGCAGAGGCGGAGGTGACCTTTACACGCTGTTCGCGAACGCTTCTCGGCAGGCGTTCCAACTGCACTTGCTTGGATCGACTTAGCCGCGCGGGGAACGGTAAGCCCATGCGCCGTCGATCAGCATGCGACGGGCTCGAGAGTTCCCGGCCTTAGTGATCCCACCATGTTTGACATGTTCACCTGTCGAGCTCTCTGACGGAACGAGGCCCGCAACGCCTAATAGGCTTCGACAACAGGAGCCATCGTCCAGGATTTGACGGTCTCCGAGATCAGATCGGTCAGACTCTTCAAGCGCACCTCGGCATCCTCGATCGCCTGGCAATATTCCTTGAGCACGATGAAGTGCGCCGGATGCTCGAACTTCAGAGTCGATCAAGCGACTAGGATGAGCGGCCCGAATAGATGCGGCCATGTCGAAGCAGGAACGACTGAAAGCTGCTGACGCGCCCGCTTCTGAGTCTCCTGGGCTACTTCTCGAGCCCGCACGAGATCGTCATGGTTCGTGTCCGCGATCTGGAACCCAGACTGCCACCAGTTCGCCTGCACGATGCAACCTTGCCAGGCTGACCGCGTCGCGGTTCGTCTTCACCCGATAACCAGGGCGCTTTGGTATCATGGACGGCGCGACCACTACGCACACGCCCCGCTCCACGGCAACCGAAATCTTCAATTTTGACACGTCCAGTCCGATGAAAAGTCGAAAAGTCTGCTATTCTGATCCACGGTTCATCCTCGCTAAGCTTGGGCTCGGCCTCGGCCATTCCGAAGCAACCTCCGATTCAGCTTACTGCGAGGGTGAGCCGCCTTCACCCCAAGAACATACGATCTGAGGCAAACGACACTCTGCAAATTATAGAGAGTGCCTTGCGGTTTAGCTGAAGTGTGGGTCCCTGCGGGCGTCGAAGCCGAGCTCGTTGAGTGATTTCGCCTGCGGGGAGAAACTCGATCGGTGATCGGACGTGGTTCATACCTGTCGATTAGCTTAAAGACATTCCTACTGAAGCTTTCCAAATTAGGGATCCCGCCTCAGGTGAAGCAAAAGAGCTTCGTGAGGTGCGCGTGCACCCTCTTCTCGGTGCTAAGTGATGGATGGATCGACTACTATTTCAGAGCTGGAGTTTGATGTCGTTGTCGTAGGCGGCGGTTCTGCAGGGGTTGCGGCGGCGGCATCGGCATCAAGGGCGGGCGCGCGAACCATTCTGATTGAGCGCTATGGCTTCGCAGGCGGGGCAGCCACTACATCGTCCGTACTGGCATACTGCGGATTGTACGCCAACACCGAAGAGCCTTGTCCCGTAGTCGGCGGCGTCGCAATGGAGGTGCTCAGCGAGCTTGGGAAATTGGGCCTCCCTGTTGCCCCGGTTCGTCTCAGGGCGACAGGCAATTGGATCGTCCCGCTAAATCCGGAGGCCGTCAAAGTAGCGCTGGATCGGACATTAATTAATGCCGGCGTAATGGTGTATTATCACTCGTTTGTCACCGGCGCCGAAATGGCTAACAGGAGACTCAACGCTGTCGAGGTATGTGGCCATTTCGGCAAACTGCGCATTTCGGCCACCGCATTCGTCGACGCCTCGGGAGAGGGCGACCTTTGCTTTTTTGTAGATCGAAACGCCTTCTCCGAGAACGCCAACATCCAGCCAGCCTCTTATCCTCTGCGCATTGGCGGGGTATCCGCCGATTGGGCGCTCGACCGCAGTCTTTTCAAAGCGGCGACACAAACCTACAACGCATCGAATCCCGAACTCCGAGCTCGCGAGAATGGCGGGGTCGTCCTCCGCGTTCCGGGGGCGTCCGACCTCTGGTGGATGGCCCTCGACTTGGAAACCAACCCCTGCGACGGTCTCCAC
The DNA here is from genome assembly GCF_004791945.1 of Mesorhizobium sp. M3A.F.Ca.ET.175.01.1.1. Taxonomy (NCBI): domain Bacteria; kingdom Pseudomonadati; phylum Pseudomonadota; class Alphaproteobacteria; order Hyphomicrobiales; family Phyllobacteriaceae; genus Mesorhizobium; species Mesorhizobium sp. M3A.F.Ca.ET.175.01.1.1. Next base: position 230,653 of record NZ_SRTP01000010.1, read on the forward strand.
TTCAGCCTAGCCGAGGTCGCATCACGCGAGTGCGCCTGGCGTTTGGTAGAATGTTTGAAGGGTGCCAATCCCATCCTTGGAGACTGCTATCTCGCCTCATCTGGCCCGCAGATTGGAGTAAGGGAGAGCCGACATCCGCAAACGATCGTTAAGGTCAAGGCACGCGATATTATCGATGCCGCGATGCCGACTGATACGATCGCACTGGGTGGCTGGCCCATGGAAATCCA
>NZ_SRTP01000108.1:0-398 GCF_004791945.1 Mesorhizobium sp. M3A.F.Ca.ET.175.01.1.1
GCTCAGCATCCTGGCATCGAGAGGATCGGTCTTGGCCCGCCGTCGCGTCGACTTCGCATAGTGGTGGGTGTGGGCGGGGTTGTGCCGCGAGAACGGCACGCCGGCCTTGGCCAGCGCATGGCGCAGCAGCCGGTCATGCACCCCTGTCGCCTCCATGACGACGAAGTCACGACCGGCGCAAAGGCCTGCCACATAGGCTTCTATCGCCTCAGCCTGGTTGGGGATGCGCTGGTAACGGCCGCTTGCCTCGTCAAAAAGGTCGAGCCTCGCTTTGGAGATGTCGCAGCCGACATAGTTCTGCACTATCATGGCCACGCCTCTTCCTGTGGTGCGGGGTCTGCTTCGAACAGCCCCGTGCAACTGTTCAGGTTGATGGTTCACCGGTGGGAAGGGACCGG
>NZ_SRTP01000109.1:0-397 GCF_004791945.1 Mesorhizobium sp. M3A.F.Ca.ET.175.01.1.1
CGTCGGTGCCGTCGGTCAGCACATTGCCCGAGACCTGCGCGCCTTCCGCGACGCTGTTGGTGTCGGCATGCGCCGTCGGCACGTCGTCGACGATGTCGACCAGGATGGTGCCGGTGGTGGTGTTGCCGTGTGCGTCGGTCACCGTGTAGGTGAAGCTGTCCTTGTCCTGCTCGGTGGTGATGCCGTTGTCGGCGGTGGCGCCGTCAAAGGTCTTGGTCAGCGTGTAGGTGTAGGTGCCGTCGGCGTTGAGCACCAGCGTGCCGTACTGGCCCGCGATGCCGGCGCCGCCGAGGTTGCCGCTCACCGGGTTGGCGACGTTCGAGCCGGTGGCCACGCCCGTCACCGCGCCGCCGGGCGCCGCGCCGTCGGCGCCGAGCACGTCGTCGGTGCCGTCGGT
>NZ_SRTP01000110.1:0-397 GCF_004791945.1 Mesorhizobium sp. M3A.F.Ca.ET.175.01.1.1
TTGCCGCCGATCATCACCAGATGCCGGCCGAACGGCGTCTTGGCCAGAATCAGCGAGAAGGCCCCGAAGCAGCCGATGGCGATACATGCGGTGAGCGGCAGACCGGTGAGGCGCTGGATGCCGAACCAGCGGATGGCCGGCGCCAGGTCCTGCGCCGAGCGTCCGCCGGAAACGACGAGCACCAGGCCGCGCACCCAGATGTAGGAGGCGAGCGTGATGATGAAGGCGCTCATCTTCAATCTGACGATGAGGAAGCCGTTGATGACGCCGATGACGGCGCCAACGGCAAGCGCGATGGCGGGCGACACCGGCACCATCAGCCAGTCGGGATGCAATTGCAGGCCAAGGCCGATGCCGGACGAGCAGAACAGTATGCCGACCGCCATGGCGCTGAGCG
>NZ_SRTP01000111.1:0-395 GCF_004791945.1 Mesorhizobium sp. M3A.F.Ca.ET.175.01.1.1
AAAGGCCGGCACGTCTTGTTTGATGCGTGACGTCCCCGGAACACCATGCTTTCGGCCAATCCGATTTCGATCGTCCGGGTCCTGTCAGGGCATCGCATGACGCAACACGGTCCGGGAATGCTCCCATGTCGCTGATCGACACTTTCTTCAATCCCGAGGTCATTGCGTCGAGCCTGCCGGCGCTGCTGCGAGGCTTCCTCAACACGCTGCTGCTCGGGATCATGAGCATCGTCATCGGCATCATCGTCGGACTGGCGATCAGCCTGCTGCGGCTCTACGCCCCGAAGCCGCTGCGCTGGCTCGCCATCGGCTATACCGACATCTTCCGCGCCCTGCCGGTGCTGGTGGTGCTGATCCTGATCTACTACGCGCTGCCCTTCCTCGGCATACGCCTG
>NZ_SRTP01000112.1:0-394 GCF_004791945.1 Mesorhizobium sp. M3A.F.Ca.ET.175.01.1.1
TGTGGCTCTCGATACCTCGTCCTCCATCGTCGGCTCGCGTTTGCAGGCGGTCAAGGCCGCAGCGCTCTTCATCACCGACTGGATGCGCACCAACACCGACGTCAAGTATGACGTGCGCTTCGTCTCTTGGTCCGACTCGGTCAAGTCGAGCAAGCAGTATCGCAAGGTCACGTCCGACAACATCGATTCGCTCGAGGTGTGGATCGGCGATCTTACGTCCGGTGGATTGTCGACGAACTTCGGCGCCGCGCTCTCGCAGGCCGAGGCCTTCTTCGAAGGCACCGACCCGAAGAAGACGCAGGTCATCATCGTCGTTTCGGACAACGCAAACACGCTGGCCGACCCGATCTCTGGCGTGTCCGATGCGGTCGACACCATCGACGCGCTCGGCGAC
>NZ_SRTP01000113.1:0-393 GCF_004791945.1 Mesorhizobium sp. M3A.F.Ca.ET.175.01.1.1
CTTCGCGCGGCTGTCCGCAATGTCGGACCAGGAACTATTCGCAGCCGCCGCTGGCTGCGCGGCTGAAGCAGTGCACATGGAGCGGCCATATGCTGGCAAGCCGCCTTTCGACACCAACTCGTCACCACTGGCCGCTGCGATCGACGCCGGCCGGCTAGCGAAGGCGCTCGGCGAGGCCTTCGATGCCGAGGACTACTTCAAAAGCATCGCGAAGCCGTTCGTCATCACCGCGATCCGTGAGGCCATCAACGAGGATGAAGCCCGCAAGGCTGACAAGCTGAAAAAGAAGGAGCTCGTCGAGTTCGCGGTCAAGAACGTCCCTCCGACCGGCTGGCTGCCACCGGAGTTGCGGGCGCCCACGTACAGCGGCCCGGGCGAGATCCCGGCGCTTGC
>NZ_SRTP01000114.1:0-392 GCF_004791945.1 Mesorhizobium sp. M3A.F.Ca.ET.175.01.1.1
GTCATTTCGTGACCCAACGCCAGCATCTTGCCGATGGTGTCGATCGTCAGAGGGTAGGTGATCTCGGGCAGCCTGAACATCAAGCGCATATAAGCAGCGGCTTGACGGCCGCCAACAGCGCGCCAGAATCGGGAGATGGCAAGGGGCATCAAGGTCGGCGACGAGGTCGCGATCACCGCGACGGTGCGTCGGCGCGTCACCGAAGACCGTGTCAGCGTCTCGATCCCGACCTACGGCTTCCCGCATTCGATCGTCGACCGAACTTCGAAGGTGAAGCGGGGCCAGCCGGTTGAGTTGACCGGCGATGTCACCCATATCGATGAGGGCAGGGTGACAATCGATCTTGGCGTCCCGGTGACCGTTAACGCCGACAGGGTCAGGGTGGTCACCGC
>NZ_SRTP01000115.1:0-391 GCF_004791945.1 Mesorhizobium sp. M3A.F.Ca.ET.175.01.1.1
CGGCAAGCTTGCCGCGGAGAACTCCATCGGCGTCGATTCCTTCGGTTTCGCCGCGATCACCAAGGCCCTTACTGGCGAGGAAAGCCCGATCGAGAAGGACCGCATCGTCGGGATCTCGCAGGGCTGGAAGCTCAACGGCGCAATCAAGGACACCGAGCGGGATCTCGCCGGCGGCGTCATCGAACATGACGGCGGCGCGTTGATGAGATTTGCCGTCGGGAACGCCAAGGTGGTGCCGCGCGGCAACGCGATCTCGATCGACAAGCAGGAATCCGGTTCCGCCAAGATCGACCCGCTCATGGCCGCCCTTCACGCCAAGGTCCTGATGGGCCTCAATCCGGAGGCCGCCGGAACAGCTGAAATCCTCGCAATCTGAGAGGCGCGACTATAT
>NZ_SRTP01000116.1:0-391 GCF_004791945.1 Mesorhizobium sp. M3A.F.Ca.ET.175.01.1.1
ATCACGGCGGCACGGATCCCTGTGTGGCGAACCCGAGAATGTGCTCCTCCAACATTCTGATTTTTTGCTCAATTCGTGCGCGGGCAGCTTCGATGCCGTTGGATATCGGCGTACTAACGGCGACGGAATTCGGGAAGACAAGGAGGGAAACAGCTTGCAGCTCCAGCTGATCACTGTAGCCGGCGCAGGCGTCGGCGAGATCGAAGTGGCGCCTTTCGTCGTTTAGGTCCGAGTAGTAGTCGTTTGCCACCGGCATCATCAGTCCCACGCGAGGGTCCGCGTGCCATCACGGGGCTGGCCGGCTCGCCAAGGCGCTTGCAGAACCGCCGACGCCGACCGATAAAGCTGCATGACCTTTGACCAGATCAAAAGCTTCTATCTTGTAGCGGTG
>NZ_SRTP01000117.1:0-387 GCF_004791945.1 Mesorhizobium sp. M3A.F.Ca.ET.175.01.1.1
GGCCTATGAGTATCACCAGCTCTCGTTCACCGGCGGCGGCGGCGCCGACGCCGCTCCAAGCCGGTCGGCCGAGCTTGCCCTGCACATGGCCGCCTCCGACCAGACGCCGTTCGACCTCACCGCATCCGGCACCGCCGGCATCAACGACGGCGCCGGGTTCCAGTCCACGGATGTCGGCCGCGCGATCCGGCTGCTCGGTTCCGACGGCGTCTGGCGCTGGGCCAGGATCACCGACTACGCCAGCGCCACGGTGGTCAAGATCGTGCTCTATGCCCATGCGCTTCCGAACACCAACCCGATCGTGCGCTGGCGGCTCGGCACCTTCGTACCGGGCAGATATGTCGAGAGCAGTTCGCTGTTCGAGGAACGGCTTGCCTTCAGCCGCAG
>NZ_SRTP01000011.1:0-220827 GCF_004791945.1 Mesorhizobium sp. M3A.F.Ca.ET.175.01.1.1
GCCGAGGAATGGAAACGACCGCCGCGCGAGTGGTTCGAGGCCAAGACCCAGTTCGCCGTCGTCTTCGGCGAAAGGTTCGTCGGCCAGTGACGAAACCGGCCTCGCGCACAGAATTCCTGACAGTCCCGCTCAAGCGTTTTCACTAGGGGCGGCGGCCGATCTGGTTGGATGTCAAATTTTTTGATGGCCTCGATCATCACCACCATAAAGGGGGATAGATAGATGCCATCCAGCGATGGCACCGCCGCTTGTGCCTCTTCCTTCGGTTTGACAACCAAGATCGGTTCACGGACATGATCGAGTGCCGAAGTGCTCCATCGTCCCGTCTCCAGCCAGTACGTCGCGGCGAGTTGTGACCAGTCGTCGGGGAATATCTGATAGCGGCGTCCGGCGTACTCATCATATCGCACAGCCTCCAGCTCACCGCTGAAAAGCTTCCTCCGAACGGCCTCAACGTCGCCGCCGTGCTCCTGGATGACGGTTCGCAGTTCCACATGCCCGGGTGGGACAAAGTTCACCATCATGCGCCTCCCATCTGAGCCACGTTGTCAGCCTTGACGGTGCCGAACCTCGGCGCACCAGCCCTCACCGCTTCGGCAATGTAGGACGGCGACAGGTGCCCGTAATGCTTCTCCACCATCCGAGTGTCTGTGTGCCCCAGATTCTTCGCCACCACCATTAGCGGCATTCCATTCATGACCGAGAGGCTCGCCCAGGTATGACGCAAGCCATGGAAGCCGATGGCCGGCGATATCTTGGCGTTCTTGCAGGCCTCTTTCATCGGCCGGAACTGGTGAGACTTCTCCCAAATGCCGCCGGCCTCCGTCGTCAGGATCAAATCGCCGCGATTCTTGCCGCGCACCAGTTGTGTGAACAGGTCGGCGCCCTCGTCGGTCAGGATGATGTGACGCGCCTTCCCAGATTTACTCTCGCGGATCGTCAACGTTGACACGTCGGCGTTGAAGTCTTCGCGCTTAAGGCGAGCGAGTTCGCTATAGCGAGCACCTGTCTGCAGCGCGGCTTGTACGAGATCCCGGAACTTGCCCGATGCGGCGTTCACAAGCCGCTGAGCCTCGGCGATCGAGAGATAATGGACGCGGGCGCTCTCGACGTCTTCGAACGGCTCGACGCGCCGCCATTCCCGATCGGAAGCCGCCTTCCCTTCCCTCCAGGCATAATTGAGCGCGGCCTTAAGCGTCGTGAGAACGCGATTGGCCGTTGCACGACGCTGCCTAACCGATTCCGAGTCCTCCCCGAGTTCTCTGAACCTTTGTTCCTTCCCGGCCTTTGTACGTACACGCGGCGCGGTTGTTGCGACCCCGCTATGCCATTTCCTAATCCGCTTGGCGTCGAGCTTGGCAAGATCGATTTCGCCAAGTTCGGGAAGGATCAGCGCCTCGGCGCGCCAGCGAGCATCCCTAGATGATTTGCGGTTGCCTTCCATCCACAGGAGGTAATCGTCGATCGCATCCTTGACCGTGTAGACGCCAGCCACCTTGCCGCCGTCGCCAGACATGGCCTTGTGGACTTCCCTCGCCTTGTCCTGCGCCTGCCAGAACGTCAGGGTGGTCGAGCCATTCGCGTCCAACTGGTCGTCCGCATCAGCGATCGTCTCGACGCGGTAGTCCTGGTTTCCGACATACATCCGCACCACCCAGCGGCCGGCGTCTTTGCCCTTGCGATAGCCGACATGAAGGCCGGGCCCGATGCTGCGGTAATAGGGCTTGCCGCGCGGCTTGAGCTTCTTGCGCGCATCCTTGCTGTCTAACGTTGCGTCCCGAACTCGTTTGGCCATGATGTTCCCGCCTGTCGTGTCCAACTATTTGTCCAATATACCGGCTTAGATGCTATTGGACAAGCACAAACATAACAGGACGCAAACCCTTATGGTGCAAGGCTTTCAGAAAATTCGGCTGGACGGCGCTAGACGGCTTAGAAGCCCTTTCACGGCGGTAACAGGGGTTCGATTCCCCTTGGGCGTACCAGTCTTTTCAAGGTCTTCGACAAACATCTCGCGCTCCTGTATGAGCGGGCATGACCTCGATCTCCCGTTTTGTCGCGCTTATGCTGTTGGTGGCGATCACCTTCGCGACGCTCTCACCGATCCAGATGCGGCCTCACCTCGGTGATGCGAATGTCGAACGTGGCTTGGCTTACGTCCTCTTGGGGATCGCCCTAGCCTTCGGGTTCCCCGCCCGATTGCTGCAGACATTGCTGTTTGTCTGCGCCGTCGCCGGCGTATTGGAATTCCTCCAAGCCTTTGATCCAGGCCGGCATGCGCGCCTCACTGATGCGCTTCTCAAAGCGGCAGCGGGCGTCATCGGGATTGCCGTCGCACGCGTCATCCTTGCTATCGCGCGGGCGCCACGCGCCACGGGCTAGATGCCGGCAGCAGCTAGGCCACGTGGCGGGCCACGCCTAGCTCGCAGAATGCAGCCAAGGATGGAATACCAAGTTCAGCTTGAATGCATGGCGCGCGCTTGGCGAAATGCCTTGCCGCCGCCGCGCTTGCCGGGAATCATCATGTCCCTGGCGAGCAGGCCGCTGACACGGCAGAAAGCCATGAATGCGCGGCAGGCGTCCTCTGTGCTGACGACGTCGACCGTCGCCCCGAAGCAGGCGTTGAAGGCGGCTTCGTGGACCTTGCCTTGCCGGCGCGCCGGCCAGTTCTGCAGGAAATCAAGCGCCTGCTCGACGCTGTAGATTTCCTCGACAGGCAGGCCGGGCGTGGACGTAATGCGCACCGGCACCTGAAATTGCAGTCTGTCCATTCCCTGTCTCCCGAACGATCGTCGCGTGAGAACGTCATTCATTCTGAAAACTTGCAATGCATGGCATCCGGAGGCGTGCGGCGGTTCTGGGGCGGCATATGCATCCACAAAACCAAAGCGCGTCGCCTGAACCCCGTTTCAGCGCGACGCTTTGGGTTTCTGACCCAGGAATGTGACGTCAGTGCGATCAACCGGAGCCCGGCTTCCACGGCTTGAAAGGCCATGCGGCGCATCAGCACATGGGCCGACGGCCGGGCAAAGCCCGCGCCCAGAATGAGCGCGGCCGTCCTTGCCATGCGCGGCCGATATCGCGCGGGTACGGGGACTCGCCCAGGCGATGGACTGAAGAAAGTCGCGGCATTCCGTTCTGCGGGCACTTCGTCCTTGAACGTTGCGGCTTCCGGTGCCAAATCTGGGGAGATTTCAGCATCGGCTCGCTTCAGCAGCCACACCCGGCAAAAACGGACAAATGGTCACTTACCTCGACGCCGCTACGGCTCCCCTGAGAAACACCGGCCAGATCCGCCTCTATGGCGAGGACGGCTTTGCTGGCATGCGCAAGGCTTGCGACCTCACTGCGCGCTGTCTCGACGAGCTTGTGCCGATGGTGAAGCCCGGCGTCACCACCGAGGCCATCGACCGCTTCGTCTTCGAGTTCGGCATGGATCATGGCGCCCTGCCCGCCACGCTCAACTATCGCGGCTACACCAAGTCGTCCTGCACCTCGATCAATCATGTCGTCTGCCACGGCATTCCCGATAACAAGCCGTTGAAGGACGGAGACATCGTCAACATCGACGTGACCTTCATCCTCGACGGCTGGCACGGCGATTCCTCGCGCATGTACCCGGTTGGCACGATCAAGCGCGCCGCCGAACGCCTGCTCGAAGTGACTTACGAATGTTTGATGCGCGGCATTGCCGCGATCAGGCCCGGCGCCCGTACCGGCGTCATCGGCGCGGCGATCCAGACCTATGCCGAGGCCGAGCGCTGCTCGGTGGTCCGCGACTTCTGCGGCCACGGCGTCGGCCAGCTATTCCATGACGCCCCAAACATCCTGCACTACGGCACCGCCGCCGAAGGCGTCGAGATGCGGCCCGGCATGATCTTCACCGTCGAGCCGATGATCAATCTCGGCCGGCCGCATGTGAAGGTGCTGTCGGACGGCTGGACGGCGGTGACGCGCGACCGCTCGCTGTCGGCGCAATACGAGCACACCATCGGCGTCACCGACACCGGCTGCGAGATATTCACGCTGTCGCCGAAAAAGCTCGACCGTCCTGGCCTGCCGGCCTAGGCTTCAACGGAAGCTCGGAGGGACAGGCGGCAATGGGAAAGACCGATAACGAGCGGGCGTTCTTTTCCGAGGCCTGGAGCTCGCCACCGCAGAAATCACAGAAAAGCACTGCAGAGGCGGAGAAGCCGCATTATCACGGCCACCGCGATCGCCTGCGCGAACGCTTCGTTTCGGCCGGCCCGGATGCTCTGCCCGACTACGAGCTGCTCGAGCTCCTGCTTTTCCGGCTGATCCCGCGCGTCGACACCAAGCCGATCGCCAAGGCGCTGATCGCCCGCTTCGGCTCGCTCGCCGAGGTGCTCGGCGCGCCGGCATCCCTGCTCGAGGAGGTGAAAGGCATCGGCCCGGCGGTGGCGACCGATCTCAAGGTGATCGCGGCCACCGCGCAGCGCATGGCGCGCGGCGAAGTGCGCGGCCGCGAGGTGCTGTCCAACTGGCCGCAACTTCTCGACTATTGCCGCTCGGCCATGGCGTTCGAGGCCCGCGAGCAATTTCGCATCCTGTTCCTCGACAAGAAGAACGGGCTGATCGCCGACGAGGTGCAGCAGACCGGCACCGTCGACCACACGCCGGTCTATCCGCGCGAGGTCGTCAAGCGCGCGCTCGAACTCTCCGCCAGCGCGATCATCCTGGTGCACAACCATCCGTCTGGGGATCCCACCCCTTCCCGCGCGGACATCGAGATGACCAAGCAGATCATCGATACGGCCAAGCCGCTCGGCATTGCCGTGCATGACCACATCATTATCGGCCGCAAAGGCAATGCGTCGATGAAGGGCCTGCTCCTGATCTAATTCAAAGGCTCCATCGACCGCCCTCGTAGGCCAAAGCCCGAGAAGAGATGCGGAGGCCCTGTGCTGTCTACAAGCGCGAGCAGAGTCGATAGGCCTCATAGATTGACGAGTAGATATCTCTGCTCGCGACCGCGTCTCCTATGCGGTGCAGTATGAACGATCCTGCAGCTGGGGGATTTTCGCCGCCCTCCGTGCTTGCTCCCGTCATGAGCGCGATGTCGGTGACGCCGTCATTGGAGGAGCGGGGGCGCAATTCCTGATAGACGTCCTCTACCGGTGCCGTGCCACGCTCGACGATGAGTTGGGCCGTGCTCATCTCAATTTCCCTGCCGGTGAGCTCATGGCGAAATCTGGCGACGATTCCGCTTGATTGGCGCACCGCCCGAACCAGGCGGACATCGCTGACGATCCGGATGCCGAGTTCCGATATGCGCTTGCGGAAACTTACCCGATCTGGATAGGGAGTCTCGACCGCCAGCGTATCGTCCACGATGGCCAGGCTGACCGCATGGCCCAGTCTGGCCAAATGCAGGGCGCAGGAAACGGCGGCCTGGCGTCCGGTCTCGTCATAGACAAGCACATCGTCCTTCGCCGGCACGACGCCCGTCAGCACGTCCCAGACGCTGTCGCAGTGTTCGGCGCCATCCAGCCATTCCAGATCGGGAATGCCTCCGGTGGCGACGATCACCGCTTCAGGTTTCGCGGCTAGCACGACTTCCGCATCCGCATAGGCGTTGAGGCGGATATCGACGCCAAGGCGGGCGAGTTCATCGCTGCGCCAGTCCACGATGCCGATCAGATCCTTGCGATCGGAGGCCGAGGCCGCGACGAGCACCTGGCCGCCAAGCCGCGCGCCGGCTTCGAGCAGGGTCACGTGGTGCCCGCGCTCGGCGGCGACCCTGGCCGCTTCCATTCCGCCCGGGCCACCGCCGACCACAACCACGCGTCTTGGCGTTTCGGCTCGGCTGATGACGTGGCTGACGGTCGTTTCGTGGCCGCTGGCCGGGTTGTGAATGCAATGCACCTTCTTGTAGAGGCAGTAGGAGGCGCCGACGCATGGGCGGATGCGGTCTTCTTCTCCCCGCATCACCTTGTTGACGATATGCGGGTCGGCAATATGCGCCCGCGTCATGCCGACCAGGTCGACAAGGTTCTCGCGGATGGCATGCCGCGCGGTGGCAATGTCGCGAATGCCCCCGGCGTGGATGACGGGCAGCCTGATTTCCCGCTTGAACTGGCCGACCAGCGGCAGAAACGGCGCGCTCCGGCTGAACATGCCGGGCATGTTCTCCTCGGCCAGCGCCAGGTCGGTGTCCATGCGGCCAAAAATGCAATTGAAGAAATCGATATGGCCTTCCCGCTCGAACAGTCTGGCGAAGGCTAGGCATTCCTCGAAATCCGAACCGTCGTCGACCGCCTCGTCGATGACGAACCGGATGCCGACAGCGAAGTCGTCACCCACCGCGCGACGGATCGCCTCGTGCACCATGAGGCCGAAGCGCGCGCGGTTTTCGAGCGACCCACCGAAGCCATCCGTCCGCCTGTTGGTCCTGCGCGAAAGGAATTGACCGATCAGATGCCCGCCGGTGACCGTTTCGATGCCGTCGAGATCGCCCTCACGGCAGCGTCTGGCAGCATTTGCATAATCGTTGACGATCCTGCTGATGTCCGCCGCATCCATCTCCTTCGGAAAATTCCGGTTTCGCGTCTCGCGAACGCGCGATGGCGCGACCGGTGCAAGCCAATTGCCGGCATAGGCAGTTGCGCGCCGGCCGAGATGCGACACCTGGCACATGACGGCCGCGCCGTGGCGATGGACCCGCTGCGACAGCGATTGCAGATGCGGCACGATGCGATCGCTCGAAATGTCCAGCTGACCGCCGCCCCAACTCGAGTCAGCTGACGTCATCGCTGAGCCGCCCGCCATCGTCATGGCCAGGCCGCCGCGCGCCTTCTCCTCATGGTAGCGCTGATAGCGTTCGAGCGGCAGGCCACCATCGTCGAGCATCGAAGCGTGGCTGGTGCTGACGATGCGGTTGCGCAGCATCAGACCTTTTAGGTGAAACGGCTGGAGTATCGGATCAGTGCTTGTCTCCCCTGCCTGAGGCGACGTGATGTTCATGTCCACTCCGAGCCATTCATGGGAGTTATGGTCCGCCATTTTGAAAGATTGAGAAAGCTTGAAAATTCTTGGGGTAGCTATACGCTGGACGTATGGCTGGTTTCGCGAAACTCGTTCCCTGCGCGCGCGGACTTCTTGTGTTTGAGGCGGCTGTCCGTCTGGGAAGCTTTACGGCCGCCGCCCGAGAATTCAACGTCACGCAACCTTCCATCAGCCGCAGCATTGCCCAGCTCGAGGCTGATTTTGGTGTCGCTCTTTTCGCCCGAGGGCCGACTGGATTGACCGTGACCGCCGACGGCCGTGCGCTCTATTCGGCTGTACGGGAAGGATTCGACGGCATCGCGGAAGTGATCCGGAGATTCAAGCAGAACAGCGCTGCAAGACCGGTGGTTACACTCTCACTTTCGAGTTCGCTGGTAACGCATTGGTTCGTTCCGCGATTGGGTGTGTTCAACACGAGGTTTCCAGATGTGGACCTGAGGTTCGAACTCATTGCGGGCGTTTTGCGAGGACCTGCCGAGAATGTCGACCTTGCTACAAGAATTCTGGCCGATGACGACATGCACTATCACAGCTGGCCGTTCTCACCGGAAATCATCGTTCCGGTGTGCAGCCCGTCCTATTTGTCGGCCCACGGTCGGCTGATGCATGAATCGGACGGCCAGGGTCATGTCCTGCTTCATCTCACAGACGCCAGGTTGCAGTGGCTGGACGCCTGGGGCAGCGTTGCCGATCGCAAGATCAGCAAGGCAAAGCGGCTCGAATTCTCTGATTATGCTGTCGTCCTCCAAGCGGCGATGAACGGCGAAGGCGTCGCGCTCGGCTGGCTGAGCAACGTTTCGAGAGCATTGCTCCAGGGAACACTTGTCCCGGCGTCGGACCGACAGATCAATACGGGTCGGATCCATCAACTGGTTGCGCCGCGCTCGCGGCCGGTACGGCCCGTCGTCTCCGATATCTGCGCCTGGATGATCGCCGAGATGCAAGCCGAGTTGAAAGCCTTGCGCCCAATATTGCGGCTGGACATCTCATAGCTGCTGCAGGCGATACAGCAGCGCCGCAGCAACGTTTTCCCCTTCAGACAGTCGGCTCTGGAATTTCAACTGGAAATCGAGCATGATGCGCTCTGGCTTTCGCGGATGTTTCGTGCGTCGCGAATGCCCGGAGGAACGGGACATGGCCGTTGCGCTTGTACTCGTTTTGGTCGTCGTGGGCTCGGTGTTGTTCCACTTCCTGAGCCCATGGTGGTGGACGCCCATTGCCTCGAATTGGGACTATATCGACCACACCATCATCATCAGCTTCTGGATCACCGGCGTCGTCTTTTCGGCTGTCGTGCTCTTTATGGCCTATTGCGTCTTCCGCTTCCGCCATCGGGAAGGCAATCGCGCTGTATACGAGCCGGAAAACAAGCGGCTCGAATCGTGGCTGACGATCGTCACCGCGGTCGGTGTCACCGCCTTGCTGGTTCCAGGTCTGTTTGTCTGGAGCCGCTTCGTCAACGTTCCAACCGATGCGACAGAAATTGAGGTCATCGCCCAGCAATGGCAGTGGAGCTACCGCTTGCCAGGCAAGGACGGCAAGCTCGGCACTTCGGACACGCGCGACGTGACGGCTGAGAACCCGTTAGGCATCGCGCCCAAGGATCCCAACGGCCAGGACGACGTCGTGGTCGAGGCCGCCGACCTGCACCTGCCGGTCGGCAAGCCGGTCAAGGTGCTGCTGCGTTCGATCGACGTGCTGCATGACTTCTACATCCCGGAATTCCGCGCCAAGATGGATATGATCCCGGGATCCGTCACTTATTTCTGGTTCACTCCAACCAGAACCGGAACCTTCCAAGTCTTGTGCGCCGAGCTCTGCGGCCAGGGACATCCGCTGATGCATGGCGTGGTCATGGTCGACAGCGAGCAGGATTATCTGGCCTGGCTCGGCCAGCAGCAGACTTTTGCGCAATTGTCGGCGCCGCAGCAAACAGGCTCGGCGAACCAGTTGCCGGGAAAGAAGGTGGCGTCCGGTTTGGACGTCGCGGCAAAAGTCGAATCTGTCGAGGCCCGCTGAACAGGGCACGGAGGTGCTCCCATGGTCGACGTCACACCCGCCGATGCCGTTCCACCCGCCGAAGTGGGCGAGATGGAACTCTACCATCCGCACAGCTGGTGGACGAAATACGTCTTTTCACAGGACGCCAAGGTCATCGCGGTGCAGTATTCGGCAACGGCGACGGCAATCGGCCTTGTGGCCCTGGTCCTGTCCTGGCTGATGCGCCTGCAACTCGGCTTTCCCGGCACTTTCGACTTCATCACCCCGGAGGCCTATTACCAGTTCATCACCATGCACGGCATGATCATGGTGATCTACCTGCTCACCGCCCTCTTCCTCGGTGGCTTCGGCAACTACCTCATTCCGCTGATGGTGGGCGCCCGCGACATGGTCTTTCCCTATGTCAACATGCTGAGCTACTGGGTCTATCTGCTCGCCGTGCTCGTTCTGGTGGCGAGCTTCTTCGCGCCGGGCGGTCCGACCGGCGCCGGCTGGACGCTCTATCCGCCGCAGGCGATCATGACCGGAACGCCGGGAGGCCAGGACTGGGGCATCATCCTGATGCTCTCTTCCCTCATCCTGTTCATCATCGGCTTCACCATGGGCGGCCTGAACTATGTGGTGACGGTGCTGCAGGGCCGCACCCGCGGCATGACCCTGATGCGCCTGCCGCTCACCGTCTGGGGCATCTTCACCGCCACGGTCATGGCGCTGCTTGCCTTCCCGGCCCTGTTTGTCGCCTGTGTCATGATGCTGCTTGACCGCCTGCTCGGCACCTCCTTCTTCATGCCGGCGATCGTCGAGATGGGCGAGCAGTTGCAGCACAATGGCGGCAGCCCGATCCTGTTCCAGCATCTGTTCTGGTTCTTCGGTCACCCGGAAGTCTACATCGTCGCCCTTCCGGCCTTCGGCATCGTGTCAGACCTGATCAGCACGCATGCGCGCAAGAACATCTTCGGCTACCGGATGATGGTGTGGGCGATCATCGCCATCGGCGCCCTGAGCTTCGTGGTCTGGGCGCACCACATGTATGTCAGCGGCATGCATCCTTATTTCGGCTTCTTCTTCGCCACCACGACGTTGATCATAGCCGTTCCCACCGCCATCAAGGTCTACAACTGGGTGCTGACGCTGTGGCGCGGCGACATCCACCTCACCATCCCGATGCTTTTCGCGCTCGCCTTCATCGTCACCTTCGTCAATGGCGGCTTGACCGGGCTGTTCCTCGGCAATGTCGTCGTCGACGTCCCCCTATCGGACACGATGTTCGTCGTCGCCCATTTCCACATGGTGATGGGTGTCGCGCCGATCCTGGTGATCTTCGGCGCAATCTACCACTGGTATCCAAAGGTCACCGGACGGATGCTGGACGAGACGCTCGGCAGGTTCCACTTCTGGGTCACATTCCTCGGCGCTTACCTGATCTTCTTCCCCATGCACTATATCGGCCTGATGGGTGTGCCGCGGCGCTACGCCGAACTGACGGACATGACGATAATGACGGAGTCAGCCCACCATCTGAACTCGTTCATCAGCATCATGGCCTTCATGGTCGGCTTCGCCCAGATGGTCTTCCTGTTCAACCTGATCTGGAGCATCCGCCACGGGCGCGAGGCAGGCGGCAATCCTTGGCGGGCCACGACGCTCGAGTGGCAGACGCCGCAGACGCCGCCGGCTCACGGCAATTTCGGCAAGGAACTGCCGATCGTCTACCGCTGGGCCTACGACTACAGCGTGCCGGGCGCCAAGGAGGACTTCATTCCACAAAACGTCCCGGGCGACTTCGGCCCGACCAAGGAACCGGCATGAGCGTCATCCTGGTCTTCCTGCTGGTGATCGCCGGCTTTGCCGGCTGGTGGCTTTCGCACCAGCGGCTGACGGCCAAGCCGTGGCTGGAGCAAGGCCTGGCCGGGGACTACGTCGGCCTCGAGCGGTCCGCCCTGCCCACCGCCAAAATCGGGCTCGGGGTCTTCCTCGCCGTCGTCGGCTGCCTGTTCTCGCTGTTCACCAGTGCCTATTTCATGCGGATGGGCCTGTCGGACTGGCGGCCGCTGCCGCTGCCGCGCCTGCTTTGGCTCAACACCGGCGTCCTGGTGCTGAGCAGCATCGCTCTCCAATGCGCGGTGGTCGCCGCGCGCAAAGGTCAGTTGGATATGGTCAGGCTCGGGCTGGCAACCGCCGGGCTGACGGCGCTCGCCTTCCTGGCCGGCCAGCTGATGGCCTGGCGGCAGCTGACCGCAGACGGCTACTGGCTGGCCTCCAACCCGGCCAACAGCTTCTTCTACCTGATCACCGGAATGCATGGCCTGCACATCGTGGGCGGTCTGGTCGGCCTGGGCAGGACGAGCATCGGCGCGTGGAACGGAGCACGGCCCGAGAGGCTCCGCCTCAGCGTCGAGCTCTGCGCCATGTATTGGCATTTCCTGCTTTTCGTCTGGCTGGCCATCTTTGCCCTGCTCGCCGGCTGGGCCGCGACCTTCATCGACATTTGCCGACAGCTGCTGACCTAGGAGACCGGCGATGGCTGAGACGACAGTGACGCATAGCGGCCAGATGGATCGGCCCGAGGGCTGGCACGGCATCGTCGCCGACTGGGCGTCGGATCAGAGAGCATTCAAGAACGTGTCCTGGGGCAAGGCCATGATGTGGATCTTTCTGCTCAGCGACACCTTCATCTTCGGCTGCTTCCTGCTCTCCTACATGACCGCCCGCATGTCCACGCGCGTGCCCTGGCCCAACCCGAGCGAGGTCTTCGCGCTGCGCATTGGCGGTTCGGAGATCCCGCTGATCCTGATCGCCATCATGACCTTCGTGCTGATCTCGAGCAGCGGAACCATGGCCATGGCGGTCAATTTCGGCTACCGCCGCGACCGCCGCAAGACCGCGATCCTGATGCTCTTGACCGCAGCGCTCGGCGCGACGTTCGTCGGCATGCAGGCCTTCGAATGGACCAAGCTGATCACCGAAGGGGTACGGCCATGGGGCAATCCCTGGGGCGCCGCGCAATTCGGTTCGTGCTTCTTCATGATCACCGGCTTCCACGGCACCCACGTCACGATTGGCGTCATCTTTCTGATCATCGTGGCGCGAAAGGTCTGGCGCGGCGACTTCGACGTCGGCCGGCCTGGTTTTTTCACCAGCCGCCGGGGCCGCTACGAGAATGTCGAGATCATGGGACTCTACTGGCACTTCGTCGACCTGGTCTGGGTGTTCATCTTCGCCTTCTTCTATCTTTGGTGAGAGGCAGACATGGCTGAAGCAACCGCAAACGGTCTGGGACAACACACGCTGCACACCACCCATGATGCAGTGGCCGTCTCCAAGTCCGACACGCATCAGGAGCACCCGATCAAGCTCTATCTTGTGGTCTGGGCATGGCTGTTCATTCTCAGCACCTGCTCCTACTTGGTCGACTATTTCGGCCTCCATGGCTATCTGAGATGGTCGCTGATCCTGATCTTCATGATGCTCAAGGCGGGCCTGATCGTCGCCGTCTTCATGCACATGGCCTGGGAGCGGCTGGCAATGATGTATGCGATCATCCTGCCGCCGATACTGGTGCTGGTTTTCGTGACGATGATGGTCTTCGAAGCCGACTACACGCTTCTGACCCGTATAGCGTTTTTCGGGCCGGGCCCCTGACCGCGGTTCGAATCCGTTCGCGGCGGCCGGGACCGCGAATGCCGGCGCCTTGAAACGATAGGCAGTCGATCCAGTTTTCCTGGTGTGGCAACCGGGGCACGAGAGTGATCGCCCTCGTTTGCGCATGCGTCGTGAACCCAAGCAAAAGGACGCGAAAAATGACGATAGCAAACAGACTGAGGGATTTTATCGACGGCAAGGGCATCCCGTACGACACCGTCGCGCATCACCGCACGTCCACCAGCAGGCAGGCCGCCATTGCCGCGCATGTGCCGGGCAGCATGATGGCCAAGTCGGTGGTCGTTCACCACGAGCTTGGCTATGCGCTGGCGGTTGTCCCAAGCACCCACAGGATCGAGCTCGGCAAGCTGCAGGATGTCATGGACAAGCGCCTCGGGCTGGCTTCCGAAGACGAGGTGGTCTCGCTCTTCGATGATTGCGACGTCGGTGCCATTCCGCCGATCGGCGCGGCCTATGACGTGCCAGTGATTCTGGACGAAAGCCTGGGCAATGCGGCCGATATCTATTTCGAGGGCGGCGATCACAAGACGCTGGTGCATGTCAGCGGCAAGGATTTCCACAACCTGACCACCGGCGCGCGCCAGGCGCGGTTCAGTCACCCGGCCTACTGAACGCACCGGCCCACCCGCCGATGCGTTCGAGGCAGGGACCGCTCAGCTCGCCGGTCTGGGGGCGGCCGGCGGCTCCACCACCTTGCGGTAGACATGCCAGGTTGCGTGACCGAGGACAGGCAGAACAACCGCCAGCCCCGCGAACACCGGCAGCGAGCCGATGATCAATCCGACAGCGACGATCAAGCCCCAGACCGCCATGACGATCGGGTTCGCCAGCACCACGCGCACAGAGGTGTGAATGGCTTCGTAGGCACCTACGTCACGATCGAGCAGCAGCGGGAAAGCCACGACGGTTGTGCATAGCACCACCACGGCGAAGACGAAGCCGATGGCATGTCCGAGGATGATCAGCGTCCAGCCGCGTCCGGTCGCGAATATCTGGTCGATGAAGCTGGACAGTGACGCCGGAGGCTCGGGCCCGAACAACTGCTCGTAGAAAAGCTTGGCCGTCAAAAGCCACGTGATGAAGATGGCAAACAGCATGATCCCGACCGCGGCGATTGCTGGCAGCGCCGGGGAGTTCCGGACTTCGAATGCGTGGCGCCAGGATGCGTCCAGTCCGGCTTCGCGTCTGCGGCTGATCTCGTAGAGGCCGATCGCCGCGAAGGGACCGATCAGCGCAAAGCCCGATACAAGCGGAAACAGCAGCGGCAACGCATTGGCGCCGGAAGTCCACACCGCAAGCACCACCCCGACAAGGGGGTAGATCAGGCATAGAAACACGATATGGGACGGCTTCACCATGAAATCGTCCACACCGCGCCTGAGTGCGTCGAAAAGATCGGACACACCGATTTTCCGGACTTTCGTGTGCTCCAGCGTCTCGCTGGCACCTGCAATCACATGGAAATTAGCCATGACCATTCCTCCAGACCAGGTCCGGCAAAGGTCGCGGCCGATGGTGCTGCCGTTTGGCATGGGTGGCCACGCAAACCGCGACCTGCACCGGTGCCAATATACGCTTCTGCATGGCATTTGTCGCGCGTTGTCGACGAGCTGCGCAAAGCACGCATGGCTCGCAGGGATGCTGGCAGGCAAGGCCTTTCTTGGATATTATTTGAAGCCGAAGGAGAAGGTCATGGACTCAAGGACGCTTCTCATACTGGGGATCGGCATAATCGCCCTGCTGGTGCTGGGCTTCTATTCGCTGCCGGCCTAGGTCGACGGCATGGCGCGAAAATTGCCGGCCTGAGTTCCGGGCGACCTCGCGCAGGCCGTCAGTTCGCTGCCAGCCGCATAACGATCGTGTCCGCGAGCAGCATCGCGAACAGCGCGAAAAGGTAGACGATCGAATAGGCAAACAGCGCTTTCGCCGGCCTCATGTCCTGGTCCGGAGCGGCCAGAACCTTCCAGGCACGCCAGATGAAGCCGCCGCCCAATACAGCCGAGGCGATTGCGTAAAACCCGCTGGCAAATCCAAATGGCCACGGCAGCACGCCGACCGGCGCAAGAAGCAGCGCATAAACCAGGATCTGTCTTTTCGTCGAAGCCTGGCCGGCTACGTTCGGCATCATGGGGACACCGGCGGCGGCGTAGTCGCCAATCTTGAACAACGCCAACGCCCAGAAATGTGGAGGCGTCCAGAGGAACACGATCAGGAAAAGGATGAGGCTTTCGCTGCCGACCTCGCCGGTGGCAGCCGCCCAGCCGATGACGGGTGGCAGCGCCCCCGCCGCTCCGCCAATCACGATGTTCTGCGGCGTCGAGCGCTTCAGCCACATCGTGTAGATCACGACATAGAAGAAGATGGTGAAAGCCAGGAGCGACGCGGCAAGCCAATCCACGAGCACGCCAAGCGTCATGACCGAAAGCGCCGAAAGCACCAGCCCAAAGCCGAGCGCCTCGCCTGGCGCGACGCGGCCGGACGGCACCGGCCGCTTGGACGTGCGCGACATCAAGGCGTCGATGTCCGCGTCGTACCACATGTTGAGGGCGCCGGCCGCCCCGGCGCCCACGGCGATCGCACCGATCGCGATAATGGCGATGATCGGATTGATCCCAGCAGGCGCCACCATGAGACCGACGAAAGCGGTGAAAACGGCCAGGGCCATGACGCGCGGTTTCAGCAGCGCGAAGAAATCGGCAGCCGTCGCTTCCGAAAGGCCGACGCGCGTGTCTCTAAGGTCGCTTTCCTTCACCGACATTGCGCTACCAACGATGAGGCAGGAACAGTCGACTAGTTGGAGAATTGCTTCAGATAGGCAATGACGTTGGCCACGTCTTCATCCTGCTTGAGGCCTGGAAACGCCATTTTCGTCCCTTTGACCATCGCCTTGGGATCATGAAGATAGGTGGCCAGCGTGGCTTCGTCCCATTTCACGCCGGATTTGCCGGCTGCGATCATCGCCTCGGAATATTTGAAATCCGGATGTGTGCCGGCGGTCCGGCCGATCACGCCATGCAGCGATGGCCCGACCTTGTTCTTGTCCTCGTCCGCAACGTGGCAGACTTTGCATTTTACAAAGACCTTCTCACCTGCCGCAGCATCCTGTGCCTGTGACGGATGCACAATGAAGACGACAGCAGGGATGATGGCAAAGAACGCGATCGAGCGCATGGCATTTCCTTTTCTGATCGCCGTTGGTGCGCGTGCCAATCGCGGTGGCATGCGCCCTTCACAGCAGAGCGGAATATCCGCATCTCCCCAGTGGAACTGCGTTACCTACATACCATGGAATTTGGCGCCCGGGTAGGAAAAGCCAAGATTTGCCGAGGTTTAATGCTTCTGACCCAGAGGTGTGCAGCGGTTCTGGGACGACGTGCATCAAACAAAAGCTTGTTGGGTAGCCTGAGCCCGCTCCGCGCAACGCGAAGCCCGACCGGCTCAGGGCGGATCGGTGTTGCAACTCGCAGCCATCCGGCCGACCGCCTCGGACAGTCCGGCCAGCTCGAAATCGGCCTCGCCCCGCCCCGAAAGCAGGCCAAAGCGCCACGAAAGTGAAAGCCGGCTCGCCGATGCCAGCCGTCTGATGCCGTCGGCTCCCTCCCGGACCAGCATCCTGCCGCGCGGCCCTACTGACCAGCTTTCATCGAACTTCCTGCCGTCGTCGACCATGACCGACATGGTAATCTTGCGGCTGGCCGATACGGCGTCGCTAAGCTGCAGCCATTCGCTCCAGCGCGGCTCGCCCTCAGTGCGGCAGGCCAGCGTCAGCACAGGGCTGTAGCCCAGCGCACCGCCGCCGGTGAGCAGCTTGTTGGTAGCATGGAGCGAAGCCGTGACCTGGCCGTCGCTGCCGGTATCGATGCGCCAATCGCCGAGATCGGGCCCGGCCTGGGCCGCGGTGGCAACCAAGAACGCTGCGGCCGCGACCACGCCCCTCATATTGAATGCCAGCCCCACCGGTGCCTCCAACGACCTGCGAAACGCATTATCGCGCAGATAATCATCAACGTCCGGTATCTCCAGCGGCGGGCAAGCATCTGAACTTGGTCGTGTTGCCGCCTTGCCACAATGATAGCAGCTGGCAACAAAAAAGGCCGCCTCTTGGGCGGCCTTTTGAAATCAGCTTGCTGAACCTTTACTCGGCGTCCTTGGCGGCCTTCTTCTTCGGAGCGGCCTTCTTCTTGGGCTCCTCTGTCTCCTCGGCCGCTTCACTTGCCTTGGCCTCGGCCTTCTTCGACGCAGCCTTTTTGGCCGGCTTTGCCTTGGACTTGCTTTCTGCTTCCTCGTCGTCAGCCATCAGCTCTTCCTTGCTGACCTTGAGGTCGGTGACCGAGATCTGGCCGAGCAGGTGATCGACGACCTTCTCTTCGAACATCGGCGCGCGCAACGAATTCAGCGCATCTGGATTGTTGCGGTAAAACTCGAAGGCTTCCTGTTGCTGGTTGGCCGGGACGCGGCGGATCTGTTCGAAGAGGCCACGCTGCAATTCCTCATCGGACACACTCACGCCGGCCTTCTCGCCGATCTCGGCAAGCACGAGGCCGAGGCGCACGCGGCGTTCGGCCAGGCGCATATATTCGGCACGCGCCTCTTCTTCCGTCGTCTCTTCGTCGGCAAAACTGCGTCCGGCCGCCTCGAGGTCGCGATTGACCTGGGCCCAGATGTTGTTGAACTCGGCCTCGACGAGCTTCGACGGCGCCTCGAACGAATAAGACGCGTCGAGTTGGTCGAGCAGTTGACGCTTCACCTTCTGACGGGTCATTGAGCCGAACTGGTTTTCGATCTGGCCGCGCACAATCTCGCGCAGTCGCTCGAGCGATTCCAGGCCGAGATTCTTGGCCGTCTCATCATTGATCTCGAGTTCGCCCGGCTTCGCCACTTCCTTGACGGTCACGTCGAAGGTGGCTTCCTTGCCGGCGAGATGCGCGGCCTGGTAGTTTTCCGGGAACGTGACCGTGACCAGCTTCTCGTCGCCGGCCTTGGCACCAATCAACTGGTCCTCGAAGCCCGGAATGAACTCCTTGGAGCCGAGCACCAGCGGCTGGTCGGTGCCGGCGCCGCCAGCAAAAGCCTCGCCGCCGATCTTGCCGACATAATCGATGGTCACGCGGTCGCCTTCGGCGGCCTTGCCGGTCTTCGGCTCGTAGCCGCGGGCCGACTCCGCCACGCGCTTGACCTGCTCGTCGATCTCCGACTCCGGCACGTCGTAGACCTGACGCGTCACCTTGATGTCGGAAAAATCCTTGATTTCGATTGCCGGGATGATTTCGTAATTGAGGCTGAATTCGAAGTCGGCGCCGCCCGCCAGGATCTTCTCGGCCTCCTTCTCGTCCTCGGTCATGATCACTTCGGGCTGCATGGCGGCCTTCTCGCCGCGGCCCGAGATGATCGAGCGGGTCGAGTCATTGAGGATCTCGTTGACGACCTCGGCCATGAACGACTTGCCGTAGACTTTGCGCAGGTGCTGCACCGGGACCTTGCCGGGGCGGAAGCCGTTGATCCGCACCTTGCCGCGCGCATCGTTGAGCCGGGCCATCAGCTTGGCTTCCATGTCACCGGCCGGCACGGTGATCTTGATCTCGCGCTTGAGACCGGAGTTGAGCGTTTCGGTGACCTGCATCCTAAAACCTTTGTTTTCACCAATGAGGCTGCCAAACGGGCTCACCCGTTTACAGCCTGCCGGTACAATCTTGCCGGAAATGGCTTTTGGTACGGAACCGGGTGATTTGACCGCCGAGCGGCTCAAACTCTCCTGAACTACGCATCCAAAATGTGAATAAGTCTTTGTTTTTCCTACTTCTTTTCACATTCTACAGAAGCGGATCGTCGCGTCCCGTCACATTCGACACGCCTTTTGTCACAGGCGAGCCTAATTTTCAACCATCTTCGCGATTAGCCGAATGTCGGCCATTTGGACCCCGACATTGACAGAATGATGACTACATGGGATTGCCGGGGGAACGCGGATGTGGCGGAATTGGTAGACGCCCTGGATTTAGGTTCCAGTGCCGAAAGGCGTGGGGGTTCGAGTCCCTTCATCCGCACCACCCTTCGCTCTTCGAGCTTCGGGTGGCAGGCCACCTGAAGATGGATGGACGAAGGGGCCTCGCCGAAGCCTTGGGAAAGATCGGAGCCATCAACTCCTGGCGGCGCAAGCAAGTCCTTACGTTCGCGAAGACAATTCGCTTTTGCGTTTCCGATACACTTGAAATAGTCCGATAACAGGTTCTTAGTTGCAACAGGCGGGTTGGGGCTCTGTCAGGTTGTGCGCGCAGTTTCTCTGGTTCTGGGGATTGGGTCAGTTGTCTTGGCAGCGACGTGTCAGGGTGAGGCTCTGGAGTTCACTCCGGCTACCTCTCCAGGCGGGCAGCCCATGCTTGTTGTCTCCGGTGAATTTGGCGCCAATGAGCCCGTGAACGCCTTTGGCAACGCGGTTGCGAGCAGCGGGGCCAGGGTAATTGTATTCAACTCCCCCGGCGGCAACGTCGGCAGTGCGATGCGTCTAGGGCGTATGATCCGCGCGGCAGGGTTGGATCCTTCAGGTTCACCAATTGCAGTGCGCTTCGGCCTGTTCACTGGCTTTCTTGGGCGGCGTCCACCGGGTTGCAGAACCGGGTTCTATCGGCGTTCATCGGGCTTTTTTGAAACCGGCGGACGGGATGTCCATCGAAGAAGCGGCGGCCCGTGTCCAGCTCGGAACGGCCGCAATCATATCCTATGTCATCGAGATGGGAGTGGATCCCAGCCTGATGGAATTGGCTTCGAGCTATGACCAGCATGACATAAGATACCTGTCGGCCAGCGAAATGGCTGAGTTGCGGGTGACCAATGCCACAGCGGACCAATCGCCCGCAGATACATCGCAGCTGTCTACGAGGGTAAACCCGGCGCCCGCGCCTGCTCGCGCACCAGATGCCGTGCAACAGCCGGAAAGCGTTGCGGTCGCCTTCATCAGGGATCTCATCGAGCATCATGGCGACAACGACGATTTCGCTCTTGCTCAAGCCCAGGCGTCCTACGCTCCCACGGTTGAGTATTATGGCAAGTTGACGAATCTGGGTTCGATCATTCAGGGCAAGAGGAGCTACTACCGGCGTTGGCCTGAACGCGGATATAGCGTCCGCAATGACAGCATTGTGGTCACCTGCGCTGACGATCGCTGCAAGGTCTCGGGCGTCTATGACTGGGTTGTGCGCAGCCCCTCGATACACAAGCAGGAAAAAGGCGCAGCAAACTTCAGCTACACGATTTCGATCGGTGCTTATCCAAAAATTATCGCAGAGACAGCAGTGTTCAGCGATAACCGGGACCACCGTTAACGCCGACCGTTGCGCCGACGCCGAGACCCTATACTCTAACCCTATACTCTAATAGAGCGGCTCCTCGAACAGAATCCTGTCGCCATCCATCAGCGCCTTGATCTGCGCCGTGCCGTTGGCCGAGAGCGCCAGCTTGATGCCAAACGGCCGCACGCGCATGTCGTTCTGGATCGCCATGCCCTCGCCTTCCGGCAGATAGAACCGCTCGATCCCGTATTCCGGCGTGATCGTCATGTCGGGCGAACGCAGATCCCACCCCTCGGCGACGTGTCCTCTTATGTCGGCCTCGTCCGGAGCCGCCGGCGTCGGTGCCTGGCCGAACCATGCCGCCGCCGGCTGCCAATAGGCGTCGGCACCCTTCTTCAGCCGCACCACGATCGAGGTGTCGTCACTCGAGAACTTGCCTTGCGGAATGTTGGCGATGAGCTTTACCGGGATCCGCGATATGTCATAGCCGAGCGATATGTAGTCGCCGCGCAGCAGATCGCGCGGGTCCACCGGCTCGACCTTCAAGACCACTTCCTTGCCATGGCGTAGCATCGCCGCGCGGCCGGCGATGATCCAACTGAGGAAGCCGGTCTGGACAAGCGCCAGCACCAGCGCGGAGATGATCAGTCTTTTGCCGCTCATGCCGCTGCTCCTCCCCCGGCTGGTGCTCTCATGCGCTTCTCGATGCGGATGATTGCGAGCGCCAGCACGCCGAGCAGCACGGCCGCCGCCAGGAAGAAGCCGGCGGTGCCGAGCATCGATTGCAGCATCACCACATAGATGATGGCGAGTTCGAAGGCGAAGCCGGCATAGGCCAGCCAGCGCAGTCCGCGGCTCTTGGCGCCGCCCAGCATGATCGCCGCTACGATGCCGGCCAAGGCTATGATGGAAGCCACACCGAAGCCGCTGTTGTAAGTGCTTTCGTCGGCGACCTCGAACTGGACCATGGCGATGCCGGCGAGGAAGCCGGCCAAGGCGTGCAAGGGTAGCCGGCCGCCAAGCTGTACGATCCGGTCGACGGGATCGGCCGCATAGACTGATGCCGCGAACACCCCCGCCGAGACGATCGCCAGCGGCACGGAAACCCGCAACACGTCATGCTCCATCCCGAGGAGCAGGAGATAAAGTATGGTCGACAGGATGATCAGGTGGCGCGCCGCCCGGCTGCGCGTCCAGAATGAGATTGCGAACAGAACGATCGCCATGGCGATGAAGAAATGCGGAAAGCCCGCACGCCAGTAAAACCCGAATCCCTTGAGGACCAGCCAGGCGTCGGCAAGGCCGACTGCGGCCACGGTGAGCGGGTTCGAACGCAATGCGATCGCCGCCAGGGCCGTGCCGCCGCACCAGGTGACCAGTGCCGACGCCTCGTCGCCCGACAGATGATACATTTGGCCGATCAGCGCGATCGAGCCGCCGAAGGCCGCCGCGGCAACGATCCACAGCGCCTCGCCGATTGCCGGATGATCGCGTGTCTTCAACATCGCGCCGCCGACATAGCCGCCGAGGATGACGGCAAACAGCGCCACCACCCGTGCGAGACGCGGAATGGCTTCCCAGTTGGCGGCGACGAAGATCAGGACGGCGGCGCCGAACAGAAGTGCCGCCATCATCGCAAGGATCGAGCCGAAACTGAGCGAGCCCCGCTCCTTGGCGGCAATGTCGCGCGTCAATGCGTCGGCCGTCGCCCCATCGAGCAGGCCCGCTTCCTGCCATCGGACGATATCCGCCCTCACCCTAGCCGCATAGCCCGCCATGCGTTTCCCCCAAGCTCGGTCTTTTTTTCAGCCGCGTGTCTCAAGCCGTTGACGTTGCGGCATTTTCCGATTCTGTCTTCTTTGTGTCCCAAGCGTGAATGGCCGTTAATGGTGCAATGCACAATTTGCATTGCTGCCATGCGCCAATGGCACTTTTAAACCGATATGACCCCACTTATTTCCTGTTCGTACGCAGACGGAATAATCCGAACGAAAGACGAAACGAGCACTACCATGAACCTGATCCGCAACTACCGCAACTGGCGCCGTTACCGGGACACCGTCTCGGAACTGAGCCGCCTGTCGAACCGTGAACTGACCGACCTCGGCATCAGCCGCAGCGACATTCATTACGTCGCCCGCAAGGCGGTCTAATCCGCTTCGGACCGCGAATGGTCCGAACCAGTTTTGAAGAGTGACAAGACCATGAACCTGATCCGCAGCTACCGCAACTGGCGCGTTTATCGCGACACGGTTACCGAGTTGGGTCGGCTTTCGAACCGCCAGCTCAATGATCTCGGCATCGTTCGCGACGAGATCAAGATGATCGCCCGCAAGGCGGTCTAAGAGGAATTTCGCCAGGGTCGACCTCCTCCCCGACCCTGACGGATACGGTCAACCCCTACCTCCTCCCAGGGGCTGACCATCGAAACGGCGCCCGCCGGACCTCCTCCCCCGGCGGGCGTTGTTCCCGAAGCGAACGCAGTTCGTCTTCCAGGCAAAAAGGAATTTCGTCAAAGCCGACCTCCTCCCCGGCAATGACGAATAGGCCGATCTTCACCTCCTCCCGAGGATCGACCAACAAAACGACACCCGCCGGACCTCCTCCCCCGGCGGGTGTTGTGTTTTTTGGCGCGTTTTCCCAGATCCACTTCTCGCGGCCGGCAATTGCAATCGCTGCGCTAAGCGACTATTGCGGCGCTCATGGAGAAAAATCCCGTCCACGTCATCGGCGGCGGCCTCGCCGGCTCCGAAGCGGCATGGCAGATCGCCGAGGCCGGAGTCCCCGTCGTGCTGCATGAAATGCGGCCGGTGCGCGGCACCGACGCGCACAAGACCGATGGGCTGGCCGAACTCGTCTGTTCCAACTCCTTCCGCTCCGACGATGCCGAGGCCAACGCCGTCGGACTGCTGCATGCCGAGATGAGGCTCGCCGGCTCGCTGATCATGAGTGCCGGCGATGCGCACCAGGTGCCTGCGGGTGGCGCGCTTGCCGTAGACCGGGACGGCTTTTCCGATGCGGTCACTGCCAAAATCAAGGCGCATCCGCTGATCACCATCCAGCGCGAGGAAGTGCCCGGCCTGCCGCCCAAGGACTGGGACCAGGCGATCGTCGCCACCGGTCCGTTGACGGCGCCTTCGTTGGCGCAGTCGATCGCCGAAGCCACCGGCGCCGACGCGCTCGCCTTCTTCGACGCCATCGCGCCGATCGTGCATTTCGATACGATCGACATGACGACCTGCTGGTTCCAGTCGCGCTACGACAAGGTCGGCCCCGGCGGCACCGGCAAGGACTACATCAACTGCCCGATGGACAAGGAGCAGTATCTCGCCTTCGTGGCGGCTCTGCTGGAGGGGCAAAAGACCGAGTTCAAGCATTGGGAAGGCACACCCTATTTCGACGGCTGCCTGCCGATTGAAGTGATGGCCGAGCGCGGCGTCGAGACGCTTCGCTATGGACCGATGAAACCGATGGGCCTGACCAATGTCCACAATCCCTCGGTCAAGGCCTATGCGGTCGTGCAGCTTCGCCAGGACAATGCGCTGGGCACGCTCTACAACATGGTCGGCTTCCAGACCAAACTGAAGCATGCCGAGCAGGTGCGCATCTTCCGCACCATTCCGGGGCTCGAGAATGCCGAGTTCGCGCGTCTCGGCGGCTTGCACCGCAACACCTACATCAACTCGCCGACGCTGCTCGATCCGTCGCTGCAACTGAAATCGCGTCCTGGCCTGCGCTTCGCCGGTCAGATCACCGGCTGCGAAGGCTATGTCGAGAGTGCGGCAATCGGCTTGCTCGCCGGCCGTTTCGCCGCCGCCGAGCGGCTCGGCCAAGCACTGTCGCTGCCGCCCCTCACAACGGCTTTCGGCGCGCTGCTCAACCACATCATCGGCGGCCACCTCGTGTCGGATGACGAGCCGGGCAAGCGTTCCTTCCAGCCGATGAACATTAATTTCGGCCTGTTCCCTCCGGTGGAAGCACCCAGGATCGAGGGCAAGCGCCTGCGCGGCAAGGACAAGACGGTTACCAAACGCCGCGCGATCACGGCGCGCGCTCTGTCCGATTGCCGTGAGTGGCTGGGGCTGCCTCCGCGGGCGCAAGCGGCGGAATAGGCCTTTCGATTGCGGTTGGACAGTCCTGCATATTGAGGACCGCTGCCAGAGCATCAGCAACGCGCCTCGCGGCGGACGCCGCGTGACGATATCATGCCGGGACTAAGGACAGTTCCGTTCGAGCATTCCGCCGTCATTGCCTAATCGTCGATAGCGACGTCGTACGCATCGTTAATGTCCTCCATGGCGGCCGCGATTATGAAGCGCTGGTGCGTGGCAATGGCGAACCGTCCTGATGGGATGGGTCAAAGACCTGCCCAACCTCGCATTGCGTGACGCAAGAGCAGCCAGTGCCGCCGCAAGGTCGAGAGCACCACAGCGCCGTCGAGTGGCGACCGGCCGGTCTTTTCCATCTTGTCGAGATAGCCGCGTGTGAGCGCCAGCGGAAGGAAGGCGGGGCGCAGTGACACGGGAAGCGCTGGCGCGCCCTTCTCAAAGGCGCTGAGGTGGTCCCGCGCCAGCGCGATCATCGCGGCCGCTGCTCGCTGCTCCGCGGCCCCGCCCTCCCCCTTGACGAACTCTTCCGGCGAAGAGCCGGCGGCCGCCAGTATGTCGGCCGGGACGTAGCACTGTCCACGCCGACGATGCAGCGGCAACAACAGCAGCAAGCCGGTGATGGCCTGTGCGCAGCCTGCCCTGCCCGCGAATTCGGCAAAGCCAGGCGCGGCTATCGGATCGAGCGCCATCGCCACCAGTTGGATGAGTGCGGCGGCCGTTTCCCCGCAGTAACCTTCGAGGTCGGTCCGCGACGGCATCGGATCGTCGTAAAGATCGAAGATGCGCGCATCTAGCATGTTCTCGAAGGCGGCCTTGGGCAGCCGGTTGGCGGTGATCGTCGCCTTCAGCGCATCGGCGGTCGGGTGACCGGTATCAGCCCCATCTTCGCTCGCGATGACGTCGCGCCACCACTGCAGCCTGACTTCGCCCGGCAACGGCTCGTGGATGCGGTCGCGCACGCCGGCGATCTCAGCGTTGAAGGCATAGAGCGCGAGCAGCGCGTCGCGTTTGTCGGCTGGCGCGTAGAGAGCCGAAAGATAGCGGTCATGGTCAGCGGCACGTACCGCCTCCATGACGAGGTTGGATGAGCCCGCCATTCAATCGACGGCGATCAATGCTGCAGCCACGGCACGGTCCTCGGCCAGCAGCACGTTGTAGGTCCGCACGGCCGCTCCCGTCGACATCGGGTCGGCCGAGATGCCCGCCTGCTTGAGTGCTGCGCGCAACGCGGCAGGCAAGGGCCGAAGATCCTTGCCGGTGCCGACCAGCAGGATCTCTATCCTGTCGGCCTGGGCGAAAAGCTTGTCGAAGTCCGACGCCTTCAGCGCCAGCGGATCGGCCGGCTCCCAGCCATGGATGCCGGACGGTAGGCACAGAAGCGAGCCGCGATGCGACATGTCGGCAAAGCGGAAGCCGCCATTGCCATAAGCCTCGATCGGCGCCTTGCCCGGGAAATGCGCCTCGCGAATGATGATGCCTTTGACCATGGGTCTAGAGCATGATGCCGAAAAGTGTGGTGCGGTTTTCGGACGACATCATGCTCTATCTCTTTGATTTGGAGCCGGCGTCAGGACTAGACCTGCAATCATCCGGCTCTTGCGGCGTCAGGTCGCCACGGCCTTGCCGTTCACCGGCTTATCCCCTTCGGCGCTCGCGGCCTGCGGCCGCAACTTGAACAGGATCAGCAGCGGCGCGGCGATGAAGATCGACGAATAGGTGCCGAACACCACGCCGAACAGCATCGCCAGCGTGAAGGATCGGATCACCTCGCCGCCGAACAGCACGAGCGCCAGCAGCGCCAGGATCGTGGTCACCGACGTCAGCGTCGTTCTCGACAGCGTCTCGTTGATGGCGTTGTTCAACAGCTGCGGCAGCGGCATCTTCTTGTATTTGCGCAGGTCCTCGCGGACGCGGTCATAGACGACGATGGTGTCGTTCAGCGAATAGCCGATGATGGTGAGGATCGCCGCCAATGAAGACTGGTTGAATTCCAGCCCTGTTATGACGAAGAAGCCGATCGTCATCACCACGTCGTGGATCGTCGCAATGATGGCGCCCACCGCGAACTGCCATTCGAAGCGGAACCAGACATAGAGCAGGATGCCGACCAGCGCGATCAGCATGGCGATCGTGCCCTGTTTGGCGAGCTCTCCGGAAACCGTCGGCCCCACCACCTCGACACGGCGGAAGTCGTACTGGTCCTGGAGCTCGCCCCTCACCTTGTCGATGACGGTCTGCTCGGCGTTCTCGCCGGCGTCCTGCGTGCCGACCCGGATCAGCACGTCGTTCGGCGCGCCGAACTGCTGTACCTGGATTTCGCCGATGTTGAGTTCCGACAGCCTGCTGCGGATATCGCCGAGATCGGCGTCGCCCTGCTTGGACTGCACTTCGATTATCGAACCGCCCCTGAAGTCGATGCCGTAGTTGATGTCGATGGTCAGGAACCCGACGACCGACAGGACCGACAACAGGCTGGACAAAGCGAATGTCCAGCGTCGGATACCCATGAAGGGAATCCTGGTGCCCGGCGGAATGAAAGTGACCGGCGCGCGCGGCAATTCCTTCGGACGAGCCCGACGCAGCCAAATGGACACCAGCATGCGCGTGAAGGTGAAGGCGGTGAACACAGTGGTCAGGATGCCAATCGCGTAGGTGATGGCGAAGCCCTTGACCGGACCGGTGCCCAGCCAGAACAGCACCACCGTCGCGATCAGCGAGGTGACGTTGGAATCGACGATGGTTGCCAGCGCCTTGGAGAAGCCGGTGTCGATCGATTGGATGACTGAGCGGCCGTTTCGCCGCTCCTCGCGGATGCGTTCATAGATCAGAACGTTGGAGTCGACCGCCATGCCGATGGTGAGCACGATGCCGGCGATGCCGGGCAAGGTGAGCGTCGCTCCCAGCAGCGACAGCAGCGCCACGATCATCGCGACGTGCACCGCCAAGGCCACATTGGCGAGGAAACCGAGGAAGCCGTAAGCGACGAACATGAAGGCGACGACCAGGATCGACCCGATCACGCCCGCGATCTTGCCGGCGTGGATGGAGTCCTGGCCGAGGCCCGGACCCACCGTGCGCTCTTCAATGATGGTGAGCTTTGCCGGCAAGGCGCCGGCGCGCAGCAGCACGGCGAGATCGTTGGCGCTCTCTGCTGTGAAGTTGCCGGAAATCTGCCCCGTGCCGCCGAGAATAGGCTCACGGATGACGGGCGCCGAAATGACCTGATTGTCGAGGACGATGGCGAAAGGTTTACCGACATTCTGCTGGGTCGCTTGACCGAACCGGGTGGCGCCCCGCGAATTGAATGTGAACGAAACCACCGGCTCGTTTGTTTGCGAATTATAAGTCGGCGTCGCCTGCGACAGGTCTTCGCCCGACACGATGACGCGGTTCTCCACCAAATAGGGAACTGGAGGATCGTCCTGGGAATACAGGATGGAATCGCCCGCCGGCGGCCGGCCTTTCATGGCATCCTGGACCGGCACCGAGGTATCGACCATTTGGAACGTCAGCTTGGCGGTCTGGCCGATAATGTCTTTAAGCCGCTGAGGGTTCTGGAGACCGGGCACCTGGACAAGGATGCGGTCGTCGCCCTGCCGCTGCACGATCGGCTCGGTAGTACCCAGCGCATTGACGCGCCGTTCGACAACTTCGATTGCCTGCGACAAAGCCGTCGAGGTCCGGTACTTGAGACCGGCATCCGTAACGGTAAATCTCAACAGCCCCGGCTCTGAATCATCCAGTGCCATCGATTGAACGGAACCGCCGGTGAATAGGCTGGCATTTACCGGATTTGTAATCGGTTTCAGCGCAGCTTTGGCCGCATCGAGCTGGCTCTGGTCGTTGATGCGCACCTGCACGGTGCGCCCGGTGCCGGAAAGCCCGGTATATTGGATCTTGGCTTCGCGCAGCAGGGTCCTGATCTCGTCGCGCGTCGTCTCCAGCTGATCTTTGATCAAGTCGTTCTGATCCATCTGGAGCAGGATGTGCGAACCGCCCTGAAGGTCGAGGCCGAGCGTCATCTGCCGCTTCGGCACCCAGCTCGGCAGCTGCGCCAGCGTGCTTGCCGGGAACAGGTTGGGCGCGGCGAGGATCACTGTTATGGCCACGGCGAGCCAGATCAGGATCATCTTCAGGCGCGAGAAATAAAGCATTCGTTCTTATCCGTTCAGGCGTACAAGCGGCAGCGTTGCGCCAGCGAGATCTGGATTACTTCTTCGCGTTCTGGTTCGCCACCGGCTCGCCCTTGACGCGCACGTCCGTGAGCGTCGAGCGCAGCGCCGTCACCTTGGTTCCACCGCCAAGGTCGATCTCCAGCTCATTGTCGTCGATCACCTTGGTCACCTTGCCGACGAAGCCGCCGCCGGTCACCACCGTATCGCCGCGGCGCACCGCAGCCAGCATCTCCTGGCGCTTCTTCAGCTGCGTGCGCTGCGGCCGGATGATCAGAAAATACATGATCACGAAAATCAGGACAAACGGCAAAATGCTGACGAACATGTCTGGCGAGGTGCCAACGCCCTGGGCGTATGCCGGTGTGACGAACATCAAGAAAACTCCTGGAAGGTGACAAACCGCCGGGGCGGCCCCGCGAAATTTGGCCGGAATATAGTCGGTAAAGTTGCCAATGCAACTGCGGGATCCGGCGAATCCGTTGCTTTTCCAGCCGTTTGCCGCGTGCTAGAGCGTCGCAGCGGGAAGCGCCTTGGAGGCTGCCGAAAGCTGGTTCTTGCGGCGCCCCAACGGAAGCTGCTCCCACGTCCCGAGAAGCGAGAACAAAAAGACCTCAGATGACCGACAGCCTGGACGCCCTGAACAAGAAGCTGGAACGCTTGATCGAGGCAGTCTCCCGTCTTGCCGCTCCGCCTGTGCCGCAGACCGACCTCGGCGCGGCCGACTGCTTCGTCTGGCAGGCCGATCCCGGCTACCTGGAGCCGGTCCGCAAGGTCAATCGGGTCGACATTGGCCTGATCCGCGGCGTCGACCGGGTCCGCGACATCCTGCTCGACAACACCCAACGCTTCGCCTCCGGCTATGCGGCAAACAACGTGCTGCTGTGGGGTGCGCGCGGCATGGGCAAGTCGTCGCTGGTCAAGGCCGTGCACGCGGCAGTCAATGCCTCCGACAAGCTCGACCGCGCGCTCAAGCTGATCGAGATCCATCGCGAGGACATCGATACGCTGCCGAAGCTGATGAGCCTGCTGAAGGCCGCGCCCTATCGTTTCATCCTGTTTTGCGACGACCTCTCCTTTGATCATGACGACACCTCCTACAAATCGCTGAAGGCGGCGCTCGAAGGTGGCGTCGAGGGGCGGCCGGCCAATGTCATCTTCTACGCCACGTCGAACCGGCGGCACCTGTTGCCGCGCGACATGATCGACAATGAGCGCTCGACCGCCATCAACCCGTCGGAAGCGGTGGAGGAAAAGGTTTCGCTCTCCGACCGCTTTGGCCTGTGGCTGGGCTTCCACAAATGCTCGCAGGACGAATATCTGGACATGATCGACGGCTATGTCCGCTATCACGGCCTGACCGTCCACCCCGAAACGTTGCGCGCCGAGGCGCTCGAGTGGGCGACGACGCGCGGCAGCCGCTCAGGCCGTGTCGCCTGGCAGTTCACGCAGGACCTGGCGGGACGACTCGGCAAGGCGCTCAAGGACTAGCTGCCGATAGAAATCGAAACATGCAGCCGCCCTGCCGGGTCGAGCGCTGAATGTTCTTTATCTGTTCCATCCATTGTGCCATTTTCCCAGGACTCAGGAGTTGGGGGAAACGCGATTGAAAAGCAAAGGCGCAGCGTTTCGCAGGCTCCATCACGAGCCAGGCGCGTTCATCATCCCGAACCCCTGGGATGCCGGCACGGCGCGGATCCTGGCAGCCATGGGTTTTACCGCCCTGGCCACCACAAGCGCCGGCATGGCCTTTTTGCCTCGGCGTCGCCGAAGGGCAGGTTTCCAGAGAAGATACGATGGACCACTGCCGGGCCATTGTGGCTGCGACGCCGCTCCCTGTTTCCGCTGATCTCGAAAAAGGCTTCGGCGACAGTCCCGAGAGCGCTGCCGAAACGATCCGGGCGGCGGCAGGCATCGGCCTGGCCGGATGTTCCCTGGAAGATCATACTGGAAGACGCGAGGATCCGATCTACGACTTCACCCTTGCGGTCGAGCGGATCGAGGCGGCAGCACAGGCATGCCGCACGCTGTCGGATGATTTCGTGTTGACGGCACGCTGCGAGAACTTCTTGTGGGGACGTCCCGACCTGGACGATACCATTCGACGATTGCAGGCTTTCGAGAAGGCTGGAGCCGACGTTCTCTATGCGCCCGGCCTGCATGACCTCGGCGTGATCCGCACTGTCTGCGGCGCCGTGACGAAACCGGTCAATATCGTGATGGGCATGCCGGGCGCCACCTTTGATCTGGGCGAACTGGCCGATGCCGGCGTCAAGCGGATCAGCGTCGGCTCGGCGCTGGCACGTCTGGCTTTGGCAGTTTCGTCCGCGCCGCCCGTGAGATGAGATCGGAGGGAAGTTTCCGGTTCTCGCAGGAAGCCATGGGCTTCGCCGAACTGGAAGGTTTCTTTACCGGATCGAGGAAAGCCTGAAAGGCCAGCGTTGATCCGGCAAGGACGGTTCGTCCAGCGCAAAACTATTGAAAAAGCCCGCCCCTGACGGAACGGGCAAGCCGGCGGGCCGGACTGGAGGTCAGGCGGCCCGCAAATTATTCTTGTTCTATTCGAGATAGGTCGATGGGTCGACCGGGGCCGAATTCTTGCGCACCTCGAAGTGCAGCTTCGGCGAGTCCGTCGTGCCGCTCATGCCCGAAACCGCGATCTCCTGGCCGCGCTTGACCTTTTGGCCGCGCTGCACCTCGATCGAGCTGGCATGACCATAGACGGTGACCAGGCCGTTCTCGTGGCGCACCAGGACGGTGTTGCCGAATTCCTTCAGACCGTCGCCGGCATAGATGACCACCCCGTTCTCAGCCGCCTTGATCGGCGTTCCCTCTGGCACTGCGATGTCGACGCCGTCTTTGCCGGCGCCGAAGCCGGAGATGACGCGGCCCCGAACCGGCCAGCGCATCTTGCCGATGCCGGTCGCGTCCGGCGCCACGGCATCGTCGTCCTCGGCCTGCTGGATGACCTTGTCCTTTTTCGGCGGTGTGTAGGAGGCGAGCGTTTCAGACGGCGTGGTCTTTGCCGGCGGCGGCGTGGTCGCCGTCGTCACCGGATCGACAGCCGGCTTCGCGCCGGTCGTCGCGGCCGGCTTGGCGGCGGCCATCGCGACGGTGCCTCCGGCAGGAACTTTCAGGGTCTGGCCGATCTTCAGCAGGCCGTTCTCCATGCCGTTGGCCTGCTTCAGCGCCGCGACGTCGACACCGGTCTTGCGGGCGATCGAAGACAGCGAGTCGCCCTGCTGGACGGTATAGGTGCCGCCGGCTCCGGCCGGCTTGGCGTCGGCCAGCTGTGGCGCGGGCTTGGCATTCTTCGAGCCGCTGGCCGCAGCGGATGCATCGACCTGCGCAGCCGACTTGCCATCCTTGAGCTTCGGCTGCTGCGGCAGCACAGCGACCTTCTCCGGCGCGCCGGCAGGCTTCGGCGTGTTGGCGGGCTTGGCGGCGTCGGCAACCCTGGGCTCACCTTTTCTCGAATAGGCATAGGCGGGGATGACGATCTTCTGACCGATTCTCAGCCCCTTTTTGGCGTCCAGGCCATTCACCTTGACGATCGCATCGGCCGGTACATGATATTGCCGCGCCAAACCGGAAATGGTCTCGCCTTCCCTGACGACAATCTCGGTCGCGTGCGAAGCCGCACTTGCGTTGCGTACGGCGTCGGGGGCGGCGGTCTTGAACGGCTTCGGCGCGACGGTGCCGGTGGTCGTCTTGTCGACACGCGGCGCGGCAGGAGCGAGCGTCGGCGCCGAGGCGGTGCGCATCGGCTTGGCGGGCGCTGCGGCCGGCGCCGAGGGTGGCGGCAACTGCTGTGCCGTAACCGGCTCGAGGCTCGAGCGACTCACCGACTGTGTGTGGCTGCCGTCGACGGGGGCCGGCGCGACCGTGTCGCCCGGATAGGGCTGATCGACATTTTGCTTGTCGATGATGGCGCGCTGATTGTTGGTCGATGAGGTGAAAACGTCGTCGACGCCGTTGAAGCGCATGGCCTGGGAACTGCAGCCGGCGGCGGCGCCGGCGATCACGAGGACGGCGCAGCCACGCGCCAGATTCCGTCCGTTTGCCTTCAAAACATTGAATTGCATCGCACTAACCCGCACAGACCCGGTACAAACTGGTCATGATTAAAGCGCGTTAATGTTACTGGCCGGTTAACCCATTAGAATCCGTCAAAAATTTTCTTAAAACATTTTCGATCGGAGGCGGTGGGCCGAGATTCAGGTCAGCCGGAGACGAGAGCGGAGCGTGACGTGAGCATCGGAAGCGTGGAAGCCGCCAGTTGCCGGCTGGCCTCCCATGAATCCAACCCGGCTAAATCACCGCGGCGACGCTTCGCAATATCGGCTGCAGCCTGACCATGCCGATGTCCTCGCGTTCGAAACGGCTGCCGACCTTGGTCAGCTTGGCCAGCACCTGCTCGCCCTCTTCCGGGCCGATCGGCGCGATGACGATGCCGCCGCTCGACAACTGGTCGAGCAGAAAGCGCGGCAGGCTGTCGAAAGCAGCCCAGGCGAGGATGCGGTCGAACGGCCCTTCATTGGCCAGGCCGTTGGAGCCATCTGCCTGGCGCGCGATGGCGTTGCTGATGCCCAGCGCCTCGAAGCGCTGCTTTGCCTGTTCGGTCAGGGTCTTGTAGCGGTCGATGGTGACGACGCGGGCGGCCAGCCGCGACATCACGGCAGCGGTGTAGCCCGATCCGGTGCCGATCTCGAGCACGCGGTTTCCCGGCTCGATGGCCAGCGCCGCGAGCACCGCCGCCTGCAGGTCCGCGCCCTCGATCGCCTCGCCGCAGTCGATCGGCAGCATGCCTTCCGACCAGGCGATCGAATGGAACTGCGCAGACAGGAAGCCGCGCCGCGGCGTCGCCTCGAAAGCGGCGACCAGCGGCTTCGGCGCAGTGCCCCGGCCGCGCAGGCGAAGCAGGAAAGCAGCAAATCCTTCGCGGTCGTCGAGGGCCATGTTCATGAGAGCGCCTTGGTCAGCTGGTCGCGGAGTTCATGGGCGGTGAGGTCAAGCTGCAGCGGCGTCACCGACACCAGCCGATTGCGCATCGCGTGAAGGTCGGTGCCTTTCTTGCCTTCGACCGGCTCGCGGCCGAAGCGCAGCCAGTAATAAGGCAAGCCACGCCCGTCGCGCCGCTCTTCGACCCACAGGCTGTGCACCAGCTTGCCTTGCGAGGTGACGACCGTCCCTTCGATCTCGTCGGGCGCGCAGTTCGGAAAATTGACGTTGAGCAGCACCCCTTCCGGCAACGGCGTCGCAATCAGCTTCTTCAGCAGTGCCGGCGCCAGCGCTTCGGTCGTCTCGTAGGGGACAACGCGGTCCTCGCCGACGTAGGAATAAGCCTGGCTGACGGCGATGGAGCGCACGCCGAGCAGCGCGCCTTCCATGGCGCCCGCGACGGTGCCCGAATAAGTGACGTCGTCGGCGATGTTGGCGCCGGAATTGACGCCCGACAGGATGAGATCCGGCGGCCCGGGCAGTATCTTCTTCGCGCCCATGATGACGCAGTCGGTCGGCGTGCCG
Organism: Mesorhizobium sp. M3A.F.Ca.ET.175.01.1.1; assembly: GCF_004791945.1. Taxonomy (NCBI): domain Bacteria; kingdom Pseudomonadati; phylum Pseudomonadota; class Alphaproteobacteria; order Hyphomicrobiales; family Phyllobacteriaceae; genus Mesorhizobium; species Mesorhizobium sp. M3A.F.Ca.ET.175.01.1.1. Next base: position 33,784 of record NZ_SRTP01000011.1, read on the forward strand.
CGCACGGCATAGTGCTTTTCGCCGATCTTCCTCAGCCTGAGCGGCTCCGAGATCGACAGTGAATGGGCGTAGCCGGACTGGTCCTGCTCCGGTGCCACCACCCAGACGTCATCCGACAGCGTCCGGGCGATGCGCTCCAGCGACGCCAGCCCTTCGGCATGGATGCCGTCATCATTGGTCAGCAGGATGCGCATGAGCTCATTTGGATTCGATCTTCGCGAGACCACCCATGTAAGGCCGAAGCGCTTCAGGAATGGTTACGCTGCCGTCCTCGTTTTGGTAGTTTTCGATGACCGCGATAAGCGCGCGGCCGACCGCAGTGCCCGAGCCGTTGAGCGTATGCACGAAGCGGTTGCCCTTGCCGTCCTTGTCCTTGTAGCGGGCATCCATGCGCCGGGCCTGGAAGTCGCCGCACACCGAGCAGGACGAGATCTCGCGATAGGCGTTCTGACCCGGCAGCCAGACCTCGATGTCGTAGGTCTTGCGTGCGCCGAACCCCATGTCGCCGGTGCAGAGCGTCACCGTGCGGAACGGCAGGCGGAGCCGCTTTAGCACCTCTTCGGCGCATTGGGTCATGCGCTCGTGCTCGGCAAGCGAGCTCTCCTGGTCGGTGATCGAGACCAGCTCGACCTTATAGAACTGGTGCTGACGCAGCATGCCGCGCGTGTCGCGCCCCGCCGAGCCCGCCTCCGAGCGGAAGCATGGCGTCAGCGCGGTGTAGCGCAGCGGCAGCCTTTCGTGCGCCGTGATCTCCTCGCGCACGAGGTTGGTGAGCGGCACTTCGGCCGTCGGAATAAGTCCCAGGCGCCCGTCCCCATGCGGGGTAAAGAAGAGGTCCAGTTCGAACTTCGGCAGCTGGTTGGTGCCGAAAAGCACCTCGTCGCGTACCATCAGCGGCGGCTGGATTTCCTCATACCCATGCTCGGCGGTGTGCAGGTCGAGCATGAACTGGCCGAGCGCGCGCTCCATGCGGGCGAGCTGACTCTTCAGCACCGTGAAGCGCGAGCCGGATAGCTTCGCCGCCCGCTCGAAATCCATCATGCCGAGAGCTTCGCCGATCTCGAAATGCTCCTTCACCCAGTTCGGGCGCGGCGGCACCTCGCCGACGATGCGCTTGACGACATTGTCGTGCTCGTCCTTGCCGACGGGAACGTCGTCGAGCGGTACGTTGGGCAGCACCGCTAGCCCGTCGTTCAGCGCCTTGTCGAGCTCGCGCTCGCGTGCCTCGCCATTCTGGATGAATGCCTTGATCTCGCTGACTTCGGCCTTCAACTTTTCTGCAAGCGCCGCATCGCCCGATCGCATCGCGTTGCCGATCTCTTTCGAGGCGGCGTTGCGACGCTCCTGCTTGACCTGCAATTCGCTCAGATGCGCACGCCGCGCTTCGTCCCTGGCGATCAGCTCGTCGACGGTGGACTGCGCCTCACCGGCCGACCACGAGCGCTTCACGAGCGCTTCGACCAGAGCCTTCGGGTTGTCGCGAATCCATTTGATATCAAGCATGGTTTGTCGGTCCTCGGCTAAGCATGCCGCCCAAAAATGCATTGCGATTTTGGGACAGCGACATGCTCAAAACAAAAGCTGAAACGCATCGCATGAGGCGACGCATTTCAGGCCAGAGGGCGTAAACCGCATCCTTGATTGATGCAAGACAGGCGGCCGCGGCTGCGGCGTTTTTCCGGCTTTCCCGATGTGGCGATCAGCTCGAGGACGCGTCCGGCGCCTTGTCGGCGACCGTGCTTGCGCTCTCTTTCCGCTCACGCGCCAAGCGGTCGCGCTCCTGGTTGCGCTCGATTAGGCGCGAGGAGAAGATGGCGACCTCGTAGAGCAGGATGGTCGGAATCGCGAGGCCGATCTGGCTCATGGGATCGGGCGGGGTCAGCACCGCGGCGACGACGAAGGCGATGACGATCGCCCATTTGCGCTTTTCCGCCAGTCCCCTCGACGACAGCAGGCCGACACGCGTCAGCAGGCTGGTCACTACCGGCAGCTGGAACACCAGGCCGAAGGAGAAGATCAGCGTCATGATCAGGCTGAGATATTCCGACACTTTCGGCAGCAGCGAAATCTGCACCTGGTCGTTGGTGCCGACCTGCTGCATGGCGAGGAAGAACCACATCACCATCGGGGTGAAGAAGAAATAGACCAGCGAGGCGCCCATCAGGAACAAGATGGGCGATGCGATCAGGAACGGCAGGAAGGCGCTGCGCTCATTCTTGTAGAGGCCTGGCGCGATGAATTTGTAGATTTGGGTGGCGATCAGCGGGAACGCGATGACCATGCCGCCGAACATGGCGAGCTTCACCTGGGTGAAGAAGAACTCCTGCGGCGCGGTGTAGATCAGCTCGACCTTATGCGGATCGAGCCCGGCCCATTGTGTCGCCCATTTGAAGGGTATGACCAGTAGGTTGAAGAGCCGCTTGGCGAAGAAGAAGCACGCGAGAAAGGCGATGAAAAAGCCGCCGAGTGACCAGATCAGCCGGCGGCGCAGCTCGATGAGATGCTCGATCAGCGGCGCCGAGGACTTCTCGATCTCATCTCTTTCCTGATCCGAAACGCTCACTTGGCGGCTCCCGCCGTCTTCTTGGCATCAGAGGGCTTTTTCACGGCTGGCTTCCTGACCGTGGCCACCGCTTTGGGCTCTGCTTTGGGCGCTGCCTTCTTGGCTGGCGTTGCAGCCTTTGCCGCCGGCGAGGCCTTTGCAGAGGCGGCCGCGACCGGCGCCTTGGCCGTTGTCGCTTTCGCCACGCCGGGAGCTGTCTTCGCCTTGGATGTCGCCGCCTTTTTGGCCGGCTCCGCGGGCTTGGCGATTTCCGAAACCGGCGCGGTCACCGAAGCGTCTGTCATGACCGGGAAGGTTGGCGTGGCCGGCGTCACCTCAGCTCCGTTGATACCGGGCATTTCGGTCGCGCCGTTCTTGAGCGGCTCCGCAGCTTCCGGCGTCGCCGCGGCCTCCTGTGCCGGATCCGCGGCGGGCTTGGGCTTCATCATCGTGTCGACGCCGGCGCGAACATCCGCCGCGGCCTGCTCGAACGGATTGAGCTGCTTGCGGATCTCAGTCGCCGGGTTGAGGCCTCTCAACGTGTCCACCGACTTCTTGACGTCGTCGAGTTCGGCTTCTTTCAAAGCCTCGTTGAACTGCTTCTGGAAATCGGCGGCCATGGCGCGCAACTTCGACGTCGTGCGGCCGAAGGTGCGCAGCATGTTGGGCAAATCCTTAGGCCCGACGACCACGATCATGACGACCGCGATCACCAGCATTTCGGTCCAGCCGACTTCAAACATGGCTATTTATTCCGACTAGTGCATGTCGCCCAAAAGTTCGAAGCGGTTTTGGGACAACGACATGCACAAAGCAACAACCGAGCTCAGCTTTTGCTGACCTTTTCCTTGCCCGGCGAAACGGTCTCGTCGGCGCGATGCTCGACGGTACGCTTGTCCTCGGCGGTGTCGTCGTCGGCCATGCCCTTCTTGAAGCTCTTGATGCCCTTGGCCATGTCGCCCATCAGCTCCGGCAGCTTGCCGCGGCCGAACAGCAGCAGCACGATGACCAGCACGATCAGCCAGTGCCATATCGATAGTGAACCCATTGCACATCTCTCTCGAATGTTTTCCCTGGCGATGATCTATGCGTTTTCGCTTAGGGATTCAAACACAACTGCAGTGAAGTTGATAAAATGGCTGGCGGATGTCACGCATTTTCGGCGTGAGCAGCTTGCTACGAATCCGCGCACACCTGCCGTTAACGACCGAACAGCGGCTTTTTTGCGTCAGTCTTCCGTGACGCGCGGGGTCAGCAGCCCCAGTTCCTCGAGGTCGATATCGGTCAGCGCATCTTCGTCTTCTGCGAGCGCCTCGGGATCGGCCGGCGGCAGCGGTATCGAGAAATTGGACGGCATGCGCGTCGACAGCAGGCCGGCGCCCTTCAGTTCTTCCATGCCGGGCAGATCGCGGATTTCCTCAAGCGCGAAATGGTCGAGGAAAGCGTCGGTCGTGCCGTAGGTCACCGGGCGGCCGGGCGTGCGGCGGCGTCCGCGCATCCGGACCCATTCCGTCTCCAGCAGCGTGTCCAGCGTCCCCTTCGAGGTCTCGACGCCCCTGATGTCCTCGATCTCGGCACGCGTCACCGGCTGGTGATAGGCGATGATCGCCAGCACCTCGAGTGCCGCGCGCGAAAGCTTTCGCTGCTGCACCGTGTCCCGGCTCATCAGGAAGGCGAGATCGCCCGCGGTCCGGAACGCCCAGGCATCGCCGACGCGAACCAGATTGACCCCGCGCTTGGAATAGATCTCCTGCAGGTCGGCCATTGCCGCCGCGATATTGACCCCCTCCGGAAGGCGCGCCGTGAGCTGTTTCTCGCTTACAGGCTCCGCGCTGGCGAAGACGATCGCCTCGGCCATGCGGACGGCCTCCGCCAGTTGCAGCCGTTCGGCAGGGTTCTCGATGGAACCTTGTTCGACCATCTCGTCCTCGGGTTCGTCTTCGACCTTGAACGGGATGACCGAAGCATTGGCGCGTTCGCTCATGAGACCACCTCGACTGCCCTGACCCCTTGCGCGCGGCCGCGCAGGTAAATTGGCGCGAAAACCTGATCCTGCCGCACTTCCAGTTTGCCCTCGCGCACCATTTCGAGCGTCGCCGCGAAGGAACTTGCGACCGCCGTGCGGGTTTCTTCCCGGCTCGCCAGATATTCGATGAGGAAGCTGTCCAACGCGGTCCAGTCGCTCAACGTGCCGACCAGCCTTGCCAGCACCTGGCGCGCATCCTTCAGCGACCAGACGGCGCGCCTGGCGATCGTCACATTGTTGATCGCCTGCCTCTGGCGCTGTTGTGCGTAGGCGGTCAACAGATCGTAGAGCGAGGCCGAATAGGCGTTGCGCTTTTCGACGATCACCATTTCAGGCATGCCGCGCGCGAAGACGTCGCGTCCGAGCCGGTTGCGGTTGACCAGCCTCGCGGCGGCATCGCGCATGGCTTCCAGCCGCTTCAGCCGGAACTGCAGCACCGCCGCCAGTTCCTCACCGCTCTCGCCCTCTTCGCCGGGCTGCTTCGGGATCAGAAGCTTCGACTTGAGGAAGGCAAGCCAGGCCGCCATCACCAGGTAGTCGGCCGCCAATTCCAGTCTCAGCGCCCTCACCTTCTCGATAAAGGCCAGATACTGCTCGGCGAGAGCCAGGATGGAAATTCGCGCAAGGTCGACCTTCTGGTTGCGCGCCAGATGCAGGAGAAGATCGAGCGGTCCTTCAAAGCCGGCGACGTCCACCACCAGCGATGGATCGCCGGTAAGGCGTGAATCGTCATTCTCGGCCCACAGACGGTCCATCGGTGCGGCCTTCGCGGCCTTGCTGTCCAATGTCTCCGCCACTTGCCTTTCTGCCTTTCGGTTCAGGCCACCGCTTCGAAATAGGTGGCAAATTCCGCGCGTATCGCTGTTTCGTCGGCCCCGTCGCGGCCTCTTATATAGGTCAGCGCCCGCTCTGCCCGCTGCAAAGACTTGCCTTCGAGCGGCCTGCTGCGCGACGCGATGCCCGACATTTCCTCGAAAACCCCATTGCAGTGAAGGACGAGATCGCAGCCCGCCGCAAGGATTGCGGCCGCCTTTGTCGGGAAATCCCCAGAAAGTGCCTTCATCGAAGTGTCGTCGCTCATCAACAGCCCATCGAAGCCGATCTCGCCGCGGATCACCTCGTTGACGACCTTGGCCGAGGTCGTCGCCGGATTTTCGGGGTCGACGGCGCTGTAGACGACATGCGCCGTCATCGCCATGGGCAGGTCGTTGAGCGCCTTGAACGGGGCGAAATCGTGCGCTCGCAGCTCTTCCAGCGGGGCATCGACGGTCGGCAGCGCGAAATGGGTGTCGGCAGAGGCGCGGCCATGACCGGGAATGTGCTTCATCACCGGCAGCACGCCGCCCGACATCAAGCCCTCCGCGGAAGCCCGGCCCAGTTCGATCACGGCATTGGGCTCCTTGCCATAGGCGCGCGCGCCGATCACATCGCTGGCGCCTTCCACCGGCACGTCGAGCACCGGCAGGCAATCGGCGCTGATGCCGAACCGCAGAAGATCGAAGGCGTGAAGGCGAGCCAGCAGCCATGCAGCGCGGCGGCCCGCTTCACGATCCTCACGCCAGAGCGCCCCAAGCGCTCCGCCGGCGGGATAGTTCGGCGCCAGCGGCGGCCGCAGGCGCTGCACCCGGCCGCCTTCCTGGTCGATGAAGACCGGAGCGTCCGGACGCCGGACGCAATCGCGCATGGACGCGACCAGATCGCGGATCTGCTCGGGTTCGCCGATGTTGCGCGCAAACAGGATGAAGCCCCAGGGATGTTCGCTTTGATAAAAGCGGATTTCCTCAGGGGTGAGCGATTTCCCGGCGCAGCCGAGGATCATGGATTTTGATTCGGTCATGGACCTGAGCTTAGGGCTTTGAGGGCGCAAAGGGAATCACCCCTGCCTGCCAACGCCCGCGCGTGCAAACCCATCCACAAAGAAGAAGCCGGCGTGGCCTCGCGGCAACGCCGGCTGTCAGAGGCTGGATTGATCAGTGCGACACGAAGCAGTTGCCGCCCGCCGCCTTGTAGCTGGTGCAAAGGTTGATCGCGTCGTTGCGCGACTTCGCAGGAACGCGGACACGGTAGAAGGTGCCCTTGCCGGCGATCTCGGCCTTGACGATGTTGGCGGAACGCCCGGCAAGCACGCTGCCGTAGCGGCGCTGCAGGTCCTGATAAGTCGACTGCGCACTTTCAACCGTCGGCTGGGAGGCGATCTGCATCGACCACGAACCTGCGCCGGCCGAAGCAGTGGCCGCGTCGATGGAAGCGACCTGGTCCGGCTTGACCTCGCCGACGATGTCGACCGGCTGGTCGGACGGGCGCGGCGGCGCCACGGGCACCTTCGCGGGCGTCTTGGCCGACTGGACCTTGGCCTCGGTCTTCGGCGCAGCAACCGGCTTCACTGCCGCAGTGGGCTGGGCCGTATCGCCCTGATCGGCATCGGTCTGATCGGTAGATTGGTTGGCGCTCACGGTCGCCGTCGGCTGGGGGTCGGCCTGCCCTGCCGGCGCGACATGCTGCGGCGCCGGATCGGTCGGCTCTGCCGCGGCAACCTTCGGCGCGGCGGGAGCCGGATCCTCGCGCGGCACCAGCGAACCATCAGGCTTCACCATCATGGTCTTCACTTTTCGCGGCGCCACGGCGACGACATCGGCCTTGGCCTCGGACTCGGCATCCTGCTGCAGCACTTGGGCGATGCGGTCTTCGGACTTCGGCGCCGGAGCGGCGGGCTGGGCGCCTTCGGGCGCAGCCGCCTGAGCTTTGCCCGGCACCACCGCGTCCGGACCCGGCGCTGCTTCATCCGCGCCAGGCACTGCGGCCGCCCCCGGTGCTGCCGCTTCTGGGTTGGCGGCGGCGCCGCTGCCAGGAGCAGCATCGTTCTCGTCGGGGGAAAGGTCGACGACACGGCTTTGCGGCGGCTCCTTCGACGCCACGTCGACCGGTTCCTCGGTGTTGGTGACCAGTTTTTCCTGGACCGGCTCGGCGGTCTTGGCGGTGCCACCCTTGACCACCGCGTCATATACCTTGTTGTCCTGGTTCGGCACCACCGCGCCACCCGGATTCTGCGGTTTGACCTTGATCGGTGAATTGTCGGCCTTGACGAGCACCGGCGCTTCGGCACCACCTTTGCCGCCAAACGAGAAGGCAAGAGCGCCAAGCCCGCCGGCGATCACCACCGCACCAACAAGCGCGGCCATCATGAAGCCGCGACCTCGTGGCTTGGCAGCCTGGCTCTCGCCGAGGCCGGGTACGGTGATCGCCTCGTCGAGCTCCGGATCGTAGTCCAGTTCATCCGTGGCGAACTCATCCGCCTGCGAAACCGGGCGGCTGCCAGGCAAATCGTCGGCATCGAAATCGCGCATCACCGCGGCGTGGGAAGCGGCTGCCGGGGCGGCCTGCGTCTCGGCCCGCAACTCGCGACGATCGTAGCCCGTCTTGAAACCCGAACCGTAGGAGTCGTCGTCATAGGCGCGGCTCTGCACGGGCGCCGCAGCGATCTCGGTTGAGTTCATCTCGGTGAGCAGGCTGGCGAACTCGGCGTCGAGATCGTCGTAGGCCGGAGCCGACGGCTGGTCTTCCTCGAAATTGAGCTCGGGAATGTCGAGATCGTCGGCGAGCGCCACCACACGCTCCGGCACGTCGATGGTCTCGACATCGGGAACCTCGTCGTCCTGGCGAGACTGTGTCGCCGCAGCCGGCGCAGCATAATCCTCGACAGGTTCCGGCGCTGGCGTGGAATGGCCATGATAGACAGGTTCGGAAGCCGCAGCGGAATAATCCTCGAGAGATTCCTCGTGATAGGAGGGAGCCGACATATGCGGCACCGAAAACACCGGCTGGATCGTCGGCTGCGCGGCATAAGAGGGCTCGGGCGCCGCGACCGGGGTCACGCGGCTCCAGGACCGCGCAGGTTCGTTGCGCGGCGCATCGAGCTCGAGACCCTTGGAAAACGCCGCGTCGAACGCCTCGTCGTCGAAATCGATGCTCGGTTCGGCTTGGTTCGAAGTGGTGGCGCTTGGCGCATCGTCTTGATCGAGGTCGCCCGCGAGCAATGCGTGGAGATCAGCGTCGCCTGCCGGCTCGACAACCGGCTCGTCCTGCGCCGGCTCCTGCCCATCGATAGCCCAGGCGGCGGGTGCAACGTCCTGGACGATGTGGCTTGTCGGCTGCGCAACCGGCTGTGGCGTCGGGGCTGCTTCCTTGGGCATCGGCCGCGCGGTCATGGCACCCAGCAGCGCGTTGAGTTCGTCTTCCAGGCTGCGCTCGCCGCTGGCCGCGGCCGGCATCTCAGGCTCAGCGGCCGGCATCTCAGGCTCAACAGCCGCAACCGAAGCTGCTGCAGTTGGAGCAGGAGCTTCCGCAAACGGCGTCTGGGCTGCGGCGGCAGGCTCGACAGCCGGAGCTTCCGGCTCCTCGGCAAGCCCATCACGGAAGCTGAGTTCGAAATCGTCTTCGGCAACCAGGGCCGCGGTCTCGTGGTCGACGCCGGCGTCCTGATCGGCAGCAGCCTCCTGGGCGGCGACGGGTTCGGGATCAACGGCGGGTTCGGCATCGAACGCGGGCTCGGCATCGAAGCCGGGTTCCGGAGCGGCGGCGAAATGTACGACTTCGGCAGGCACCTCGTTGGTTTGCGGCTGCTCCTCGTCAACCGCCAGTTGCTGTTCCGGAAGCTGATCCGGCGAGTGGTCGAACTCCATCTCGACGTCGGCCATCGCATCCTCGAGATGGCCTGCAAAATCGTCTTCAGAAGCCGGCTGATCGGCAATGGGCTCGGCCTCGACCAGCTCGGCTTCAGTGGCCACGGCGTCCCGCTCGGGCATGCGATCGTCAAACGCCAGCTCGTCCTCGAGCGACACCCGCACAGCATTGTCGAAATCAGCGTCGAACGCGGCTTCGGCCGCTGATGCCGCAGCGGCTTCAACGATGCCACGATCAGCGCCGGCTTCGTGGTCGGCATGGAAGCCCTCGTCCAGTGAAGCGGCGATGTCTTGATCTATGGAAAGGTCGTCCTCGACCGGCGACACCTCCAGCGAGTTGGCGACCGCCTGATCGAAATCATCGTCGAAGGCGATGTCGGCTTCCAGCTCAGGAGCGCGGCCCGTGGCGAAATGGGCGTGATCCGCCGCATCATCGAAAATGAAATCCTGCTCGAGGGCTGCGGCAAGCTCTTCGTCCGTGGCGGCAACAGCGGTTTCATGAGCCGACGCGCTCGAGACAGGCTCAAATGCGACAGTCGCGTGCTCCTCTTCGGCGCCGAGATCGCCCATCAACTCCTTTTCGAGATCAATCCCGAAGTCGGGCTCTTCCGCGGCTTGGTTTCCCGGTGCAGCCTTGTCGACCGCCGGCGTCTGCGGCCGGGCCGGCTGACGCGGATCGAAACCCATAATCCGGGTCAGTTCCGCGAACGGATCATCGTCGGAAATGTCGTTGTTGTCGGCTACTCTCAGCTGGGTTCTGTCTGCCATTATTGTTCCCGAACTCGCACACAGTCGGACGCCACGGACGTCGCGCAGGGTTGGCCCTTACCAGCGCAATGTGGGCAAAAGGTGACAGGTTTTTTAGTCAAACCTAACGCATTTCGGTAGGCGCATCAGCTCCTATCAGCGCCAGGCCGGACGTCAAAACATCCGAAACAGCCTGCACCAGCCCTAGTCTGGCATAAGTCAATTGTCGGTCGTTAACCTTAACAAAACGTAAGTCAGGGTTGTCCGTGCCCCGGTTCCAGTGTGCGTGGAAGCTTGAAGCCAGATCGTGGAGGTAGAATGCCAGCCTGTGCGGCTCCAGCGCAAGGGCCGCGGATTCGATTAGCCGTGGATATTCAGCCAACTTCCGGATCAGACCGATCTCACCCTCGTCCGTCAGCGCAGAAACCGAGCCCACCAGGCGGTTGCGGTCGAAGTTGGCTTCGTCAAGCTGCTCGCTTGCCTGCCGGAACACCGAATGGCAGCGCGCCGAAGCGTATTGCACGTAGAATACCGGATTGTCCTTGGACTGCTCCGTGACCTTGGCGAAGTCGAAATCGAGCGGCGCGTCGTTCTTGCGATAGAGCATCATGAAGCGGATGGGATCGCGGCCGACCTCCTCCACCACGTCGCGCAGCGTGACGAAATCGCCTGACCGCTTCGACATCCGCACCGGCTCGCCGTCACGGAACAGCTTCACCAACTGGCAGAGCAGAACCGTCAGTTTGACCTCATCGCCCGCAACGGCGCGCGCCAAAGCTTCCAGCCGCTTGACGTAGCCGCCATGGTCGGCGCCGAGCACATAGATCAGGTCGGCGAAGCCGCGCTCGACCTTGTCCTTGAGATAGGCGACGTCGGCGGCGAAATAGGTGAACGAGCCGTCCGACTTCACCAGCGCCCGGTCCATGTCGTCGCCCACGGCGGTCGAGCGGAACAGCGTCTGCTCGCGGTCTTCCCAGTCGTCCGGCTTCTCGCCCTTTGGCGGCGGCAGCTTGCCCTTGTAGATATGGCCCTTCAGCGTCAGGTCGGCGATCGCCGCACGGATCTTCTTGGCATTGTCGCCGTGCAGCGTGCGCTCGGAGAAGAACACGTCGTGGTGCACGTTGAGCAGCGCCAGATCCTCGCGGATCATCGCCATCATCGCGTCGACAGTGCGGTCCTTGACGATCGCCAGCGCTTCCTCTTCCGGCATCTCCAGCAGACCGCGGCCGAACTCGCTGGCCAGCGCCTGGCCGACCGGGATCAGATAGTCGCCCGGATAGAGGCCGGGCGGAATCTCGCCGATTTCTTCGCCGAGCGCCTGGCGATAGCGCAGCATCGCCGAGCGCCCGAGCACATCGATCTGCGAGCCGGCATCGTTGATGACATATTCCTTGGTCACGTCGTAGCCGGCAAAGGCCATCAGGTTGGCGAGCGTGTCGCCAACCACGGCGCCCCGGCAATGTCCGACATGCATGGGCCCGGTCGGGTTGGCCGAGACATATTCGACATTGGCCTTGCGGCCGCCGCCGATCCTGGAGCGGCCATAGTCGCGGCCCTCGCCGAGCAGCGCTGCCAGATGCGCCTGCCAGAACCCGTCCTTGAGCCGCAGATTGACGAAGCCCGGCCCGGCGATTTCGGCCGAGGCGATATCAGCGTTGCCACGCAGCGCAGCCGCCAGCCTTTCCGCCAGCACGCGCGGGTTCTGGCCGGTGGGCTTGGCCAGCACCATCGCCGCATTGGTGGCGAGGTCGCCATGGCTGGCGTCGCGGGGCGGCTCGACGGCAATGCGCGACAGGTCCAGCGTTGCGCCATCCTTATCTTTCAGATCAAGGGCTTCGACAGCTTTTGTGACTCGCGCGTTGAAATCGGCGAAGATGTTCATGAGCAGGGCTTCTTGCGGCTATCAGGAGGACCGGCTGCTTGGCCGGCAAATCGCGCCCGCCCTAGCTTAAATCCGGCGTATGGTCAAACAGGCGCCTGTGCTCCTTGAGCGCGTAGGTGTCGGTCATGCTGGCCAGGAAATCGGCGACACTGCGGGCTTTGATCCGGTCTTCCGCCCGGTCGAGGCCTTCCCGCCAACCCTCCGGCATGGCGCGCGGATCGGCGAAATAGACGTCGAATAGGTCGCGGACGATCCGATCGGCATCGACGCGCACGCGCATCACTTCGGGATGACGATAGAGGTGCTTGTAGAGAAACGCCTTCAATTCCTTCTCGGCCGCCGCCATTTCGGCGGAAAATGTCACCATGGTCTCATTTGCCGCTCTCACGGCGTCGGCGTTGTCCGGCTTGAATCGATCAATATTGGCGGCGGTGGAAGCAATGACATCCTCGACCATCATGGTGATCTGCCGGCGCATCAGCTCATGGCAAGTGCGCACGTCGTCGAGCCGCGGGTAGCGCGCGCGCACCCCCTCCAGGATCGAGCCCGGCAAGCCGACCTCTTCCAGCATGTTTAGAGTGAGAAAACCGGAGCGCAAACCGTCATCGATGTCGTGGCTGTTGTAGGCGATGTCGTCGGCGATCGCCGCGCACTGCGCCTCGATGCCGGCGAAGCGATCGAGTTCGAGGTCGTGCAGTTCGGAATAATCGCGGATCGCTTGCGGCACCAAACCCTTGAGCCCCTTCCCGCGCGCATCGGTCAGCGGCCCATTGTGCTTGACCAGCCCTTCCAGCGTTTCCCAGGTGAGGTTCAGCCCGTCGAACTCGGCATAGCGCCGCTCGAGCCGCGTCACCACGCGCAAAGACTGCGCGTTGTGGTCGAAACCGCCCCAAGCGGTCATCTTGTCGTTCAGCGCATCCTCTCCGGTATGGCCAAAGGGCGTGTGGCCGAAATCGTGGACCAACGCGACTGCCTCGGCGAGGTCCTCGTCGCCGCGCAGCGCCCGCACCAAGGCGCGGGCGATCTGCGCCACCTCGATCGAATGCGTCAACCGCGTGCGGTAGTGATCGCCCTCATGCGCGACGAACACCTGCGTCTTGTGCTTCAGCCGGCGAAAGGCGGTGGAATGGATGATCCGGTCGCGGTCGCGCTGGAACGGCGTGCGCGTCGGGCTTTCGGGCTCATCGAACAGCCGGCCGCGCGAATGGGCCGGATCGCAGGCATAGGCGGCGCGCGGCCGATAGCCGAACCCGATATCGCCGAGAGCACCCTTGCCCTGCCGCTCGTCCATTTGCCCACCAGTTGACTTGGCCCCGCCTGCTTCATACCTATGATCTGAGACGCAAAGCAAGGTGACGCCGATGGGCGCGGATGCCAAGACTGCAATGAAAGTCGAGATGACCGACGCTGCCGCGCAGCGGATCGCCAAGATCCTCGCCGCCGAGCCCGGCAAGACGGCTTTGCGCGTTTCCGTCGAAGGCGGCGGCTGCTCCGGCTTCTCCTACAAGTTCGATCTCGTCGAAGCTGCGAACGATGACGACGTCGCCATCGAGAAGGATGGCGCGACGGTCCTGATCGACGACCTCTCGCTGGTCTATATGGGCGGCTCGGTGATCGACTTCGTCGACGACCTGATGGGTCAATCCTTCCAGATCAGAAACCCGAACGCCGTTGCCTCCTGCGGCTGCGGCACCAGCTTTTCCATCTAGGGCCGCGATGCCCACGATCGGCGCGGTCCGCCAGGTCGCGCTGTCGGCCGGGCGCGATCTCGACACCACGCTCGCCTTCTGGCAGGGCGTGCTCGGCCTGGGCGTGCATGCGCGCTACGATCCGCCGGGCATCGCCTTTATCATGGCAGGTGACGTGCGCCTGTTCTTTGCCGACGGCGTGCCGGCCGGCACGGTCTATCTCGACATCGCCGGGCTGGAAGCCTTCCACGCCGAGGCCAAGGCCGCCGGCATTCCCTTCACCGCGCCGCCGGCGCTGGTCCACCGCGACACCGAGGGCCAGTTCGGTCGAGCAGGGGAAAGCGAATGGATGGCCTTTCTAAAGGACCCAGCCGGCAATACGATCGGCCTCGTCGAACGCCTTCCCCCGGAACAGCATTGAGGCCCGCATGAAGATCGTCACCTGGAACATCAACGGTGTTCGCGCCCGCATCGGCAACCTCACCCACTGGCTGACCGAAAGCGCTCCGGATATCGTCTGCCTGCAGGAGATCAAGACCGTCGACGAGCAGTTCCCGCGCGCCGAGATCGAGGCGCTGGGCTACAATGTGGAGACCAACGGCCAGAAGAGCTTCAACGGCGTTGCCCTTCTGTCGAAGCTTCCCTTCGACGAGGTCAATCGCGGCCTGCCGGGCGACGATGCCGACGACCACGCGCGCTTCATCGAAGGTGTCTTCTCAACCGACAAGGGTGCTCTGCGCGTTGCGTCGCTCTATCTGCCGAACGGCAATCCTGTCGACGACGAAAGGAAGTTTCCCTACAAGCTCGCATGGATGGCGAGACTCGAGCGCTGGGCGGAGGAACGGCTCAGGCTCGAGGAAGCTCTGGTGCTGGCCGGCGACTACAATGTCATCCCCGAGCCCGCCGACGCCCGGTTCCCAGAGAACTGGCGGAACGACGCGCTGTTCCAGCCGCAGTCCAGGCAGGCCTTCCGGCGGCTGAAGAATCTTGGCTTCACGGAAGCGGTCCGCGCCGTCACCGACTCTCCCGAGGTTTATACATTCTGGGACTATCAGGCCGGCGCCTGGCAGAAGAACAACGGCATCCGCATCGATCATCTGCTGCTGTCGCCCGAAGCCGCCAGCCGCTTTTCCTCGGCGTCGGTCGAAAAGCACGTGCGGGCCTGGGAAAAGCCGTCCGATCACGTGCCGGTGGCGATCGATCTCAGCCTTCATCCCGCCTGACGGTACTGCTCACGCCACATCCCTGATCTCGCCACAAATCGCGCGTTCAATGCGCGTTGTTGCGGGGTTTCATGGCGATGCGATTTGTTCTTTGCCCGGTCGGCCTTGTGTTGGCGTTTGCCGCGCCGACGCCGGTCCTCGCCGCGCAGGCATGTCTTGCCAACGGCAAGTCGTTCAAGGTCGGCGAGACGGCTTGCCTGACGATTGCCGGCGAAAGCCACCTCGCCCGTTGCGACATGGTTCTCAACAATACGTCCTGGACAAAGGTCGAGGACGAGTGTCCGGGCGAGAAACAGCCGCCGAAACTGCACCCGACCTCGATCTCGACGCCAAACATCGTGCCGACAGCGCCCACCGAAAACTGATTTGCTGAGGCCAGGCAGGCGTGTGGTCCGTGCGACCTACCGATCGCCGTTGTTGCCCTTGGTCAGGATGTCGTCCGCCAAAGAAATCGCGGTGCGGCGGTCGGCCTCCCCGGCGGCGGCGAAGGCTTCTTCCTGCATACTGCGGATCCAGGTCTGATCGGCCGGCGGAGCCCGTTCCAGTGCCGCCGTCATCATCGCCAGGCCGCGCACGACCTTACCGCTCTGGAACAGGAGGTTGCCGAGCGTCGCCTGGGCGCCGGCATGGCCCTTCTCGGCCGCCAGCTGGAGCCAGCGGCCGGCCTGCTTGACGCTGGCCTTCACACCGCCCTCGCCCTTCAGGAACATCTGGCCGATCTCGAACTGGGCGTTCGGATTGCGATAGTTGGCGGCCGCGCGCATGTAATACTCCTGCGCCGCGACCTCGTTCTCCGTCACCGGGCTGCCAGGGATGCCTTTGCGCAGGTAATCTCCGAGCGCCACCAGCGCGTCCGAGACATAGCTCTCCTCCGGCGAGCCGGGCTCGACATCCTGGTCGACGATCTCGCTGAAGAACTTGAAGGCGGCGTAATCGTCGCGCGCCACGCCGTCGCCTGCGGCATACATGCGCGCCAGCTTCCAGGTGGCGCCGATCTGGCCGTTCTCGGCGGCATATTTATAGGCCTCGACGGCCTGGTCCTTGTGGCCGTTCTTGTAGGCGGAGAAGCCGAACTGGAACACCGCCCACGGGCTCGACTGCGGCTTCACGCCGGTCTTGTCGTCGAACACCTTGTCGTCGAAGGCCATGGCCTGGCCAACGGCGCCCAAAGTCGCAACCGCGACCAGTGCCGACAAGACCGATGACCTCAACACCTCAGATGTCCGCATAACAGTGTGTTTCTTTGGCAGCACCCGGATGGGTGACCGCGCCGTCGCGCGCAGACCCTACGGCCTGCGCGTATTTCCAGATCGCGCCCGACTGATAGTCGGTCTCGCGCGCCTTCCATTTCTTCGCCCGCGCCGCGAGTTCGGCGTCCGAAAGCGCCACCTCGATCGTACCGTTCACGGCGTCGATCGAGATCACATCGCCATCCTTGAGGAGCCCGATCGGCCCGCCGACGGCCGCTTCCGGCCCGACATGGCCAATACAGAAACCGCGCGTGGCGCCGGAAAAACGCCCGTCGGTGATGAGAGCCACCTTGCCGCCCATGCCCTGGCCATAGAGCGCCGCCGTCGTCGACAGCATCTCACGCATGCCCGGACCGCCGCGCGGCCCCTCGTAACGGATGACGAGAACCTCGCCTTCCTGGTAGTTGCGCTGCGTGACCGCCTCGAAGCACTCCTCCTCGGAATCGAAGCAGCGCGCCGGACCCGAGAATGTCAGTTCCGACATACCTGCGACCTTCACGATCGCGCCTTCGGGAGCAAGGTTTCCCTTCAATCCCACGACGCCACCTGTCTTGGTGATTGGTCGATTGGCGGGACGGACCACATCCTGGCTGTCATTCCAGGCAACATGCTCCATGTTTTCGGCCAAAGTACGGCCGGTGACCGTCATGCAGTCGCCATGCAGATAGCCGTGGTCCAGCAGCGTCTTCATCAGGAGCGGAATGCCGCCGGCCTCGAACATGTCCTTGGCGACATATTTGCCGCCGGGCTTGAGATCGGCGATGTAGGGCGTCTTCTCGAAGATCGCTGCGACGTCGAAAAGGTCGAACTTGATGCCCGCCTCATGCGCGATTGCCGGCAGATGCAGCGCCGCATTGGTCGAGCCTCCGGTGGCGGAGACCACGGTTGCCGCATTCTCCAGCGACTTGCGCGTGACGATGTTGCGCGGCCGGATATTCTTGGCGATCAGTTCCATGACCTTTTCGCCGGAAGCGAAATTGAAGCGGTCACGCATCTCGTAGGGGGCCGGAGCGCCGCAGGAATAAGGCAGGGCCAGTCCGATCGCCTCGGCAACGGTCGCCATCGTGTTGGCGGTGAACTGCGCGCCGCAGGAACCCGCGGACGGGCACGCAGCCTGCTCGATCTCGAGCAGCTCGGCATCCGAGATCGATCCGACCGAATGCTGCCCGACGGCTTCGAACACGTCCTGAATGGTGATCTGCCGGCCGCGATAGCTGCCTGGCAGGATAGAGCCGCCATAGATGAAGATCGATGGCACGTTGAGCCGCACCATGGCCATCATCATCCCCGGCAGCGACTTGTCGCAGCCGGCGAGTCCGACCAGCGCATCATAGCAATGCCCGCGCATGGTGAGCTCGACGGAATCGGCGATGACCTCGCGCGACACCAGCGACGACTTCATGCCTTGATGGCCCATGGCGATGCCGTCGGTCACCGTAATGGTGCAGAATTCGCGCGGCGTGCCGTTGGCAGCCGCGACACCCTTCTTCACCACCTGCGCCTGGCGCATCAGCGAGATGTTGCAAGGTGCCGCCTCGTTCCAGCAGCTGGCGACGCCGACCAGCGGCTGCGCGATTTCGGCGGCCGATAGCCCCATGGCGTAGAGGTACGAACGATGCGGCGCCCGCGCCGGACCTTCGGTCACGTAGCGGCTGGGCAGCTTGGCCTTGGAGATTGCCTTGGCGTCCATACTCGTCCTTGCCGCACACCCCGCGGCCTGCCCCGTCGCCTGGCCATCCTGGCACGCATCCCGAGACATATCTGCGTTGCTCCGGGTTTATGGCGGGAAATGGGCAGTTTCCTCGGCCTGACCTTTAGCGCAAGGGTCGTTCATAAACTGTTGCTAAAACGTCACAATAGTATCCGGCGCCCATTGTGACGCGAATCTGCAACATCCGGGATGCGCTGCTCGATCAAGGGTTGCGGCGTGCAAGAAAAAAGGCCGGGCATGCCCGGCCTTTTTCTCTAAATTTTCAGACTCTTAGAACTTGATCTTGAGGCCGCCCGAGATCGCCGTGACCAGATCGTTGCCGAAGTCATAGCTGACGTCGGTGCCGGCCACATAGCCGTTCTCGTCGGTCAGCGTGCCGGAATGGCCGCTGGTCAGGACGCCGATTGCGCCGGCCAGGCGAATTTCGATGTTCGGCTTCGGCGTATAGGCAACGCCGCCGCCGAGCGTCCAGGTGTCAGTCTGCGAGCCGTAACCATGCGAGGTGCCGCGGTCCCAGGTGAGTTGGCCGGCGGCCGCCCACTGGTCGTTGAATTTGTGGCCAACACCGCCCGAAACCGTCCAGCCGTCGCGGTACATGAGGTCGAGGGACGTCAGCCTGATCGGGAGCGGGGAGACCGTGGTGCAATTGGCAAGACCCTGCGAGGCCTGCGAGCAGATGGGGATGCTCTGCAGCAAGCTCCAGTTGACCCACTTTATCGAACCGAAGGCCAGCCAACCGGGCGCGATGCCGGACTGCAATTTCAGTTCCACCGTGTCCGGCATGTATTCGGTGGGGGCATAGATCTGTGTGATCCCCTGTCCGAGATTGGTCAGGTCAAGTGTACCCGAGATATTGTCCAGCTTGACTTTCGAATTGTAGACGAGACTTGCCCGCAGGGCGATGTCAGGAATTTCATAGGCAAGGCCGGCGCGCCAACCCCAGCCGCTGCTCGAAAGGTCGACCCGGCCAGTACCCTGGAAGTTGGGCACCAGCGGCGACACCAGGCTTTCCTTGAAGCCGTAGACTTCCTGATAGAACAGACCGCCGATGAAGCGAAGCTGACCCTTGCCGACGTCCATCTTGTACGAGCAGGTGCCCGCGTAGTTGTCGCTCTTGATGTCCGTTTCCATATTGGACTGCGCGCCGGCCCAGAGGCCCGGAGAGGTGTGCGCCCCCCACGGCTGGGAGTAGTCGACCATGCAGTCGACGCCGGGGACGAGCTGGGCCTTAACGCCGATCCGCGGCACCCAATAGTTCTCACTGTCCTTGGCCGTGCTTCCAAGGGCGGTAACGTTGCCATCAAGCGGATCGGTATCCACCGCGTTCTTGAACTTGCGATCGGGCATCACGTAAGTCGCTTCGGCTTCGGTCGCGAAGGGCGCCGGATCGAACAAAAGGTCGATGTCGTAGCCGCCGCGTTCGAGGCCGCCGGCATGCGCCGGATGCATGGCCGCGCCGATCAGAGCAATAGAAAAGCAGCCTGCCCCCGCCAGAGCCTTGAGCCGCAAGATGGTCATGGAGTCCCTCCCCGAAACACGAGTGGGGCAAGCTAGAACCAATTCGGGTTAACGGTGCAACAACGAATTCGCTAGCTGTACATGTACGTCTTGACAGCCCGTATTCTCGCCATGGTGCGTGCCGCCGAATTGAGGTCCAAAACAGCTCGCTCCGCAGCGAAGGGCCGGAAAAATCCGGAAAATGCGCCTGAAAATCGCGCAAAACTGCCCTTTTTTGGAGAAAAAGGGCCGCATTGTTACATTAAGGCAACAATGGGGCGAAACTTTCCGTTTACGTCAAAATTTACGCAACGGCATGCCTGTTTTCGAAGCAGTTAACGCACCGGAAACCATGCTTCGCAGAGCTGCGAATCTGGCCCCTCAGCCAGCGTCGCGAACCCTCGTCAGCGCAACCGAAAGCTTCTCTTGAGCGTCACGATATTCGGCCAGCTTTTCGCGCTCCGCCTCGACGACCTCTTCCGGAGCGTTGGCGACGAACTTTTCGTTGGAAAGCTTCTTGTGCAGGCGCGCGATCTCTTCGGTCACCTTGGCCAGTTCCTTCTGCAGCCGCGCAGCCTCCGCCTGCAGGTCGATCAGGCTGCCGAGCGGCAGGCAGACCGTCGCCTCGTTAAGCACGATCTGCGCCGAACCCCTGGGAGCCGCGTCAGCCAGCGCGATGTCGCCGATGCGGGCCAACCGCTTGATGGCCGAAGCATGGTGTTCCAGGCGCTCCCTGGTCAGCGCGTTGGCGCCGATCACCGTCAGAGGAGCGATCGCCGCCGGCGGCACATTCATTTCGGAGCGCACGGAGCGGATGCCGGAAACGAGATCGACCAGCCAATTAATGTCGGCGGCCGCTTCCTCATCCTCGAAATCGGGCGACGGCCATGCGGCATGACAAAGCAGCGAGGCGCGCTCCATGCCCTCACCCGCCGTCTGCGCCCAAAGCTCCTCGGTCATGAACGGCATCATCGGATGCAGCAGCTTGTAGATCTCGTCCAGCACGAAGGCGACGCAGGCCCGACTTTCCGCCTTGGCCGCCTCGTCGGTGCCCATGAACACCGGCTTCAGCAGTTCCAGATACCAGTCGCAGAATAGGTTCCAGACGAAGCGATAAGCGGCCCCTGCCGCCTCGTTGAAGCGGTAGCTGGTGATGCCCTCGGTGATCGCGCGTGCCGCGCGCGTCAGCTCGGTCAGGATCCAGCGATTGACCGCGAGCTTG
Organism: Mesorhizobium sp. M3A.F.Ca.ET.175.01.1.1; assembly: GCF_004791945.1. Taxonomy (NCBI): domain Bacteria; kingdom Pseudomonadati; phylum Pseudomonadota; class Alphaproteobacteria; order Hyphomicrobiales; family Phyllobacteriaceae; genus Mesorhizobium; species Mesorhizobium sp. M3A.F.Ca.ET.175.01.1.1. The sequence continues at coordinate 54,251 of NZ_SRTP01000011.1, forward strand.
GCGTCCTGCAGCCAGAACTCGTCGTTCCTCGCGACCTCGTTCATCTCGGCAAAGCGCGTCGCGTTCCAGAGCTTGGTGCCGAAATTGCGGTAGCCGGCGATGCGCGCCGGGTCGAGCTTCACGTCGCGTCCTTGCGCCGCCATCACCGCCAGTGTGAAGCGTAACGCATCCGCGCCGTACTCGTCGATCAGGTCGAGCGGATCGATGACGTTGCCTTTCGACTTCGACATCTTCTGTCCGTTCTTGTCGCGCACCAGCGCGTGCACATAAACGGTGTGGAACGGCTCCTCGTCCATGAAATGCAGGCCCATCATCATCATGCGGGCCACCCAGAAGAAAATGATGTCGAAGCCGGTGACCAGTACGTCCGTCTGGTAGTGGGTCTTGAGTTCCGGAGTGTGGTCAGGCCAGCCGAGCGTCGAGAACGGCCACAGCGCCGAAGAGAACCAGGTGTCGAGCACGTCCTCGTCGCGGGTGAGTATCTCGCCAGGCTTGAAATTCTCAAGCTTGTCCTCGACCCAGGCCTTCCAAGGCCCTTCCAAGGCCAGATAGTATTCGATCGCGGCGGCGAGCGCTTCTTCTTCGGTCTTCTCGACGAAGACGCGGCCATCCGGCCCGTACCAAGCCGGTATCTGGTGGCCCCACCACAGCTGGCGCGAGATACACCAGGGCTGGATGTTTTCCATCCAGTCGAAATAGGTTTTTTCCCAGTTCTTCGGCACGAAATTGGTACGGCCCTCGCGCACTGAGGCAATCGCCGGCTTGGCCAGTTCCGCGGCGTTGACGTACCATTGGTCGGTCAGGAACGGCTCGATCGGCACGCCACCGCGATCGCCATGCGGCACAGTGTGGCGATGCGGCTCGATCTTCTCCACGAAGCCGCCGGCCTCCATCAGTTCGACGACCTTCTTGCGCGCGGCGAAACGGTCAAGCCCGTCGAGTTCGTCCCAGACAGCCTGGCGCTCAGGCGTCAGCTCAAGACCGGCGAGAAAGTCCTCGTTGTCCTTCAGCTTGATGGTCGCCTCGACGGTCAGGATATTGATCGCCGGCAGCTTGTGGCGCTTGCCGACTTCGAAGTCGTTGAAGTCGTGCGCCGGCGTGATCTTGACCGCACCGGAGCCCTTCTCCGGGTCCGAATATTCGTCGGCGACCACCGGGATCTTGCGGCCGACGATCGGCAGGATGACGTTCTTGCCGACCAGATCGCGGAAGCGCTCATCATCCGGATGGACGGCCACCGCCGTGTCGCCGAGCATGGTTTCCGGACGGGTCGTCGCCACCGTGATGAAAGTCCTGGGGTTTTCCGGATCGAAAACCGTGCCTTCGACCGGATAGCGGAAATGCCAGAGGTTGCCGTTGACTTCGTGCTGCTCGACCTCGAGGTCGGAGATAGCCGTCAGCAGCTTGGGGTCCCAGTTCACAAGGCGCTTGTCCTTATAGATCAGCCCTTCCTTGTAAAGGCTGACGAACACCTCCAGGACCGCCCTGGACAGGCCCTCGTCCATGGTGAAACGCTCTCTCGACCAGTCGGCGGAGGCGCCGAGGCGCTTCAGCTGGTTGAAGATCGCGCCACCGGATTCAGCCTTCCACTCCCACACCTTTTCGATGAACTCTTCGCGGGTGAGATCGCGGCGGTGGATTTGCCTCTCCATGAGCTGGCGCTCGACCACCATTTGGGTGGCGATGCCGGCGTGATCCATGCCGGGCTGCCAAAGCACGTTCTTGCCGCGCATGCGCTCGAAGCGCACCAATATGTCCTGAAGCGTGTTGTTGAGTGCATGGCCCATATGCAGCGAGCCGGTGACGTTCGGCGGCGGGATGACGATGGTGAAGGCCTCCGCCCCCTCCTCCGAACCGGCGCCGGCGCGAAAGGCGTCGGCCTCCTCCCAGATTTTGGCGATCTTGGGCTCGACGGTCTTGGCGTCGTAGTTTTTTTCAAGCATGGGGGAAGTCCGAGCTGTCGGGGATAGGCGTCCGGTGTAAATCGGAAGCTGTTGGCCGAGTCAATCGCGACAGGTGATGCCTGCTCTTTCACATAGGCCTGCCGAGGGCGGCGGCAATCCCAGCCTTATCGCGACAGAGCTGTTCGTCACATCCGGCGAGAACAAAAACGCCGCCCGAAGGCGGCGCTTTCACCTTGAACGGTCTGACTAAGTCACTGCGCGCCGCGCGCCACGCGCTCGATCTCTTCGCGCACCAGCCGCTCGACCAGCGTCGGCAGATTGTTGTCGAGCCAGTCCTGCAACATCGGCCGCAGCATCTCCTCGGCCATTTCGTCGAAGCTCTTCCTGCTGCGGTTTGCGAAGGCGTCTGAAAGTTCACCAAAGGCGGCGGCGACCTGGCGGCCCGTGTGCTCGGACAGAATTGACGGGCGGACCGATGACGAATCTGCTGACGCACGCGATACGCTGCTGCTTGACGCGCCGGTTTCGGCCGCCGTCAGCTCCGGCAACTCATCGTCCTCGATCTCCACTTCCGGTGCGGCTTCCGGCGTCGGGGTTTTCTCGGCGGCGGCGCTCCCACCAATAGCGGCGACGTCGCGACGCCAGTCTGCCACGATGCTGTCTGCGTTTTGCGGAGGCTCTGCTGGCCTGTTCGTGACCACGGATGCGCTAGGATGGGCGGCAACCCTTGCACCAACCTCGGCGAGCGTCGTTGGGGCGGGCGGCATCCTTGCCGGTTCCGGCCGCGGCGCCACGGCGACGACCGGATCGGTCGCAGCGAGCTGGGCCTGAACCTCCGCCAGCGTCACCGGCTTCTTAGGAGCGGCGTCGGCCTGCAATTCGGAACGGAAGGCCTCGATCTCGGGAACCGGCACCGGGGTCGGCGGTGGCGCCAGATCCTGGCGCAATTCAGCCGCATCGGCCGGCTGCTTGCGGCCGGTGTCGCTATCCTCGATGATCCTTCGGATGGAAGCCAGAATTTCTTCCATGGAAGGTTCGCGCTGCGCGCTGCTTGCCGTCGCCATCGTCACATCCGCCGCCTTTGTGACCCATTGTCGATTCGCTCCGGCCTGACCGGATTCGAATCATGGCGACAGCGTAACCGACCGATCGTCATCCGAGAATCCCCAAACTGAGGACATGTTGGATTTCAACAGATTAGCTCGACGGCGAGCCTCCTATCGACACAGACAAAAGAAAAGCGCCGCGCATCCATTGATACGCGGCGCTGTTTGCAAGCCCGAATGAAGGGATCAGCGGCCGTCCGGCGTGCGCAGTCCGATCCACTTGTCCTTGACGGCATTGTAGTGCTCTTCCGGTCTGTACTTGGTGACCGCCAGGCCGAGCCGCTCGACCGACAGCCGTCCGATCGCCGACAGGATGGCATAGCTTGCCACCACCACATCATGCTCGGAGCCGGCCTGGTTGATCTTGGCGGTGATCACCGCGTTCTGCGCGTTGAGCACGTCGAGCGTGGTGCGCTGCCCCACATTGCGCTCCTCGATGACGCCGTTCAAGGCGAGCTGCGCGGCCGCGATCACCTGCCGGTTGGCATCCACGCTTTGGCGTGCGGCGATGTATTGCGTCCATGCCGAGGCCACCGCCTGGCGCACCTGGTCGCGGCTGACGTCGACTTCGATCCGGGCCTGGCTCAGCGATTCCTTGTTCTGCCGCACGATCGCCGAGGTCCGGCCGCCCGAATAGATCGGAATGGTCAGCGTCGCGCCGATATTGGCAGAAGTCGAATCGCCGTTCGTTCCTATGCCTGGATCGCGGTGCAGGTAATCCTCCGAAATGCCGGCAGAGGCCGAAAGCTGCGGCAGGAGCGCCCCTTCCGAGGATTTCACGGAGAACGCCGCCGCGTCGACGAGGTGCTGCGTGGACAGGATCGCCGGATGCTCGACCGCGGCGATGGCGAAGGCCTGGTCGATGCTCGGCGGCAACAGCCTGCCCACCGGCGCCGCTGCCTTCAGCTTGCCCGGCTCATCACCGACGATCTGGTGATAGGTCGCCGCGCTCGCCAGCGCCTGCGCGCGCGCGGCGCTCAGTTGCGCCACGGCGGTCGCGCGCGAGGCATCGGCCTGCGCCACGTCGGTACGCGTGCCCTCGCCCACCTCGAAGCGCGAGCGGGCGGCGCGCGCCTGCTCGGTCAGGAACTGCAGGTTCTGTTCCGTCAAGACCGCGATCTGGCGGTCGCGGATCACATCCATATACGCGCTGGCCGCGTTGAACAGGATGTTCTCCTCGGTGTTGCGCAGGCTCTCGACCGAGGCCTTCACCTGCGATTCGGCGGCGGCGACATTGTTCCTGGTCTGAAACCCGTCGAACAGCGTCTGGTTGATGACGATGCCGAAGCTGCCCGTGGTCAGCTTCGAGTTGGCGCCGCTGGCGCGTGTGTTCTGATAATTGACGTCGGCAGAGCCCCTGATGGTCGGGCGCCAGCCCGACTTGGCGATTGCCACGCCTTCGTCGGTGACGCGCACGCCGGCCCGGGCCGAGTTCAACTGGGAATTGTACTGATAGGCTTTGGCGAGCGCGCCGGTGATGGTTTCTGCCGATGCGGCCAACGGCGAAAGCGCTGTCGCGGAAACGAGCATAGCTGCTAGGACAGTTTTGCGTACAGACGGCACGTAATTTCCCTCATTCGTTTGCATGGGAACCACGCCGCGTCGGCCTACCCGTTTGGATCAGCCAGCGCCGCGTTGTTTATCGTTCCCCCGCTGACCAGCCTCCCGAAATACGCCCGGCAACCAAATCAGCAACGATTGTTCAGGTGAAAGCGATCATGACAATGCCTTCGCTGCAAGGCAAAATCGCTTAAAATTCGAACGCATGGATACGTTCGAACCCCGGTAGTGGCTTAATTGCCGCATTAAATGCCCGCCGCCCGGTTACAACGCCTCCGGCTTTGAAGAACAGACGGGCCACGCCGGAATTGCCCTGTCCCTCGACAGCGACGAGGCGGCCATCCTCGGCCAATTGATTCAGAAGCTCCGCCGGGACCTCCTGGACGCTGCCGCCGACGAATATGACATCGTAGGGGGCGCCGGCCGCATGCCCTTGCGGCAACGGCCCGTTCACCACCGTCACATTCAGGCAGCCGAGGCTTGCGAGCGTCGACCTCGCGGCCTCCGCCAGCGCCGTATCGCTCTCCAGCGCAACCACCGATTTTGCTATTCGAGACAGCAGAGCGGCCGAATAGCCGGTGCCGCATCCGACATCGAGCACCGAATCGCTTGCGTCGATCTCAGCCAGTTGCAGCAGCTTGGCCAGCGGCGACGGTTCCATCAGGTAGCGGGCGCCGGTGCCGTTGGCGGCGTCCGAAATGCGAATGTCCTCGTCGATATAGGCCAGATCGCGCTGACCGGCGCCGACGAAAGCTTCGCGCGGCACCGAAAGCATGGCTTCGATGAGCGGCGCGCTGGTGACGTCGGTGGTGCGGACCTGGCCATCGACCATCTTCACGCGGCGTTCGGAGAAATCAGCGCTCATGTCCCAACCAATCCGCTTCCCGCGCCCAATCCGCTGACCGGACGCGGCTCAATTCGACTGGAACCTCGCTCCCGGCGCGATGGCGCGGGAGCCCGGGCATCTGGAGGCCTCGCCCGGAATCGAACCGGGGTGCAAGGATTTGCAGTCCTCTGCGTAACCACTCCGCCACGAGGCCCCATACGCTCCCGGCGTTCCGAGCGCACTCAATATGGTGGCGGTGGAAGGTCGTCAAGCGCCGGAAATTCATTCCGGGCGCTTTCCCGTGCGTCATCACAGGTAAGAATCGCAATCCCTTGTGGCCGATCTCGACGGCGGTGTCGCAGCTTGCGTCGGAGTTGGCCGGGCTTGCAATGGCAAGCTCTCAGTCCGGCCGCCGCCGGCGCTCCCACCAGACGACGAAGCGCCGCCTGTGACGACGCACCAGCGCGAATTCGTAGGACAGCACCAGCAGGCCCAGCGGGATCATCCAGAAGCCGAGAATCGGCAGGAAACCCAAGATGCCGCCGACGGTCAGCACCATGCCCAACGCAATCCTGAGGCCACGCGAGCGCGGCATGGTGAACTCGCGTCCGAAGACCGTGATCTTGCGCGCTGGTTCCTGATCGTCGTTAGCTGCCGTCATGTCGATGCCATATCCCATCCGCTGCCTAAGCCATCGGGAATCGAAATCAATAGCCCGGCCCGTTGTTCCCTGCCGGCGTGAAGCCCTTCATATGTGGGCATGCCGAAACGATGCCACAAATGGCCGCAGGAAAAAGTGCAGAAAAATTACGAATTGCTTCTTTGCAAAGCCGAAACGGGTTTGCTATAGGCAGCGCCACTCACATGAGAGCCTCCGTTCCCCGGTAGCTCAGTGGTAGAGCAACCGGCTGTTAACCGGTTGGTCGCTGGTTCGAATCCGGCCCGGGGAGCCAAAGTCCACACGAAAGCCCATATTTCTCAACGTTTTCAAGGCCAAGCCTTTCCTAGCGGTCCACATTCCGGTACACCGGAGGTCCACAATGGGGCTTGTATTGAAGTACGTTATCCAGACTAAAGCCGGCACTTGGCATTACCGCAGAAGGCTTCCCCGCGAAGTAGCGCCGCTCATCGGACAGAGTGAGTTCAAGCGTTACCTCGGCGATACGGAGCGCGAAGCTCTCCGCAGCTACCCCAAGGTCAATGCAGAGTTTGAGCGGCTGGTGGCCGAGGCTCGTCGGCGTAGTGGCGGGCAGGACCTGTCTACAGTCACGCCTATGGAATTGCACAGGCTGGCAGAGCTGCGGGCGCAAGAGCTGGCGGCCACGATGGTCCACATTGGGGACCGTACGCTGCCCGGCAGTGACCCCGAGGCGGCCGACGTGATCCGGGAGAGCTATCTATCGAGGTCTGGAGGGAGAGAGGACCCGGTGGAAGGCCGCGCTGTGGCTATCCTGTCCGGCGGCGGGAAGCTGTCCCGCCCTGCGCCCACGATAGAGGATGCCCGGAAGCTGTATCTTAAGGAGCGCGTAGGGGATGACGCTAAGAAGACCATGGAGTTGGAGCGCGTCTTCAAGCTGGTGAGCGAGGCGCTCCAGAGTGATCGGACGTTAGTGGGCCTCAAACGCGAGGATGCCAGAGAGGTCCGCGACCATATGGCGGACGGGCGCAAGGCGTCATCCGTCGATCGCTATTTGAACGTCGTCCGCGCCGTCGTCAATCACGCCATCCGGGAATTTGATCTGGCCGGCATGGCTAACCCGTTCATGAACCTTGAAGCCGCTCCTGGCAGAGACAAGGCCGAACCCGACCGGGACAAGCGCCGTCCCTACACGGAGAAGGAAGCAAAGGCGGTCACGGCCCGTATCGTGTCACACGCTCGGCCGGACCTTCTCCGGATATGGCAAATCATGGAGGGGACGGGATGCCGCATTGCCGAAGTGGCAGGCTTACGGGTGGCCGATGTTCACCTTGACCACGCCATTCCACATATGACGGTTGAGTGGCACGACGAGCGGCGCATTAAGAATGCGGTATCGCGGCGCAACGTGCCGCTGTTCGGGACCGCGTTCCAAGCCGCCAAGGAAGCTGTGGAGGCGGCCAATGGTGGAGGTCTGCTGTTCCCGGCCTATGGTCGCGAAGGCGGACCCGCCTCGGCGTCCGCTGCTCTCGGCAAGCACGTCCGGACTGTCGTGGATGACCCGAAGGTTGGCCCGTCGCACTCCCTTCGCCACCTTATGAAAGACCGGCTCCGGCTGGCTGGTATCTCCAAGTCAGACCAAGACATCGTGCTCGGCCATTCATCGGGCAGCGTCGGGGAGGACTATGGGGGTGACGAGGCTAGGCTAAAGGTGGCCGAACGGGCGCTCAAGGCGGCGCTGGGTGTCGAGAGCGAGAGCAAATAGGCCCTGCGCTATGTCTGGTGGGGCGTTTCAGCGGCTTCGAGGTTCGAGATGGTACAAGCTACCAGTCGCACCTAAACGCCCCTGAAACGCCCCGCCGGACACCGGTCAAGCACGATCGGTCGGAACGCTCTCCCCGTTCAACCGGCGCCGCAGCGACAGGCTAATCTCTGACAGTGTGCCGAGAGCAATAGAAAGCAGTATGGCGTAGATGCCCCGTTCGAAAACAGCGGCGGGTGAGGCGCGGCCTAGATAGTCTGCCCATCCATCGGGCTCATCTGCGAGCGCGAAAACCAGCACGAGCTGGAGGACACCAAGCACCAAGGCGAGCACGGATACGATCCGCGCCGAGTAAGTGAACAGCATAGAAAAAAGCTCCCCGACAAAATGTGAGGGAGAAGATAGACGGGTGCCGCCGCTGAGGGAAGGCCCGAGCCGCATTTGCGCGGCCCCAACCCATCTCCCGGTCAGTTCTTACTTGGTCGGCCTATCCTCAATGAGACGCGAGAACAGCGCCGCGAACGGCAGGAAGTTGCCAAGCGGGACAAAGGCATTCCAGCCGGCCCGCGCCTGTGCCTGCGTCATGTCCTCGCCGTTCAGGGCCGCATTCGCCGCACCCCTCACGAACGTTTGCGCCTTGCTTACTTGGTCGAGGACCGGAGCCCCGAACAGGGCATCCTGCGGCGCACCACTAGCCCGAGCGGACCCGAACTGCGGGCCAATCGGGGTCATGAGCAAGGCACTGTCCATCAGCATCGGGAGCACCGAAGCCGTGGCTGAACGAGCGAAGGCGTTCTTTGCGAGGTTCACCGGGTCCAAGGTCTCCTCGAAGTACTTGTCGTACCCTTCGTCCGTCGCAAGCTGCGGGGCCTGCCGCACTGCGAACGTGGCGGCTCCGAAGGCCAGCTCCCCGACCAAGAGGACCGCCATGCGGGGGTCCATGTGGTTGATGCTGTAAAGCGTGGACTTCGCCCATGCCCCGAGTACGAAGCTTCGGAACTGGGTAAAGAGCTGTGCGACTGGGTGGCTCATCCACCGGGCCAGTCCGCCCACGTCGTTTGCCTGGACGAGACGGTCGGTGTAGCGGTTGATGAGGTAGGAGAACTCCGTCACCGCCTTCGGGTCCCACTTGTTCGACCCGAGGGACACGAGCTTGCCTCCGTCCCGCTCGGCGTGGGCCAAGAGGTTGCCGAAGATCAGCTCGGCTTGCTTGTCGCCGATGCCAGCGGTTGCCAGTCGTTCCCGACCCTTGCCGGCCAGCCGGGAAAGGTCGAACCCGCCTCCCTCCACAGCCGTATCACGGGCCATGTCCAAGAGGTGCTGTGCCACGGCCTTCGCAGCCCACTTCTGCTGATAGTCGTGGATGCCGCGCATAAGCGACACTTCGGCGGTCATCCGCTGCCCCCAGTCCAGCGCCACGTCTAAGCCATTAGCGAGCTTGGAGGATGCCCCTGCTCCTATCCGGTCGTCAGCTAGGCGGAAGTCGAACTTGCCGACCAAGCCGTCCAGGCCAATGCCCGTCATGTGCTCCAGCTCAGCGAGGAGAGCGTCCCGCTTGGGCACCGAACGGCCGCTTTCGTCCACCATGCGGCGGATTGCGGGGAGCTGTTGCATCGACGCGCGGAAGCCTGTCATGGCCGCGACCTTCCAACTCTCCTGGACCTGATTGAGGCCCATGTTGGACATGAGGCGGATGAACTGGACGGCTTTCATTCGCCGAACCCACTGGGCGTAAGCCTTCTCCTGCCCATAGACGGGGATGCCGTTGATACGCTTCCATCCGAAGTCGAGGTTTTCGATGGCGTTGTCCATCTGGCCCCTGACTTGGGCGAGAGGCTTACCCATCTGATGGAAGCCCTCACGGACCCAGTTCTTGACCTTCTCCAGATCGGCCTCAGAGCGGATGCCGTCGAAGATGAGCTGGTCCGTCTTGGGGTCGCGTATCTTGGTGTCCGCGAACGCAACGCGGCCGGACATGGTGCGGGCGTAGCGGTGGTCCAGGAACTCCGCGTCCTGGATGAACACGTCGTCCATCTTCAGGGGCAGTGAGCCGCCGTCGCGGGTGCGGACGTTGGCCGAGTAGGCATAGTCCATGACAGTCCGGCGCTTCAGGTAGCCGACACCCTTGGAGTTGTCAGGGGTCTTCTTAGCCTCGTCCACGACACCGGAGAACAGGTCGTACACCTTGTCCAAGTCCTCGTCCGACAGCCCCTCGGCCTCGTTCAGGGACCGCTTGAAGGCGTCTTTGAAGCCCTGCTTATCCCCGAGGCCAAGAGCCCCGGCGATGCTGTCTTCGATGCCATAGCCAGCCTTTCGCATGTTGGCCCAGTAGCCCTTCGCCATCTTCCGCAGAAGGCTTTCCTCAATCTCCCCATGCGCCCGGCGGATGCTCTCGCCGATGAACTTGTGCATGGTCTCCTCGTCCACCATTCGGTCGATTTCCGAGATCCGATTGTGGTCCGCGACCTTCGGCGAGTAGAAGCCTTTTTGCTTGACCTGGAGGCCGGGGAAGGCTCGCTCCAGCTCGTCGGCCCAAGCGTCATAGAACGCCTTGCGAGCGCCGGCCGCTTTGATGACAGAGGGGCTCACGTCGGGTGACGGGTGGGGATCGGCCATGTAGGCGTTGACGAGACGGTTGAACTCGTCGGCCTTGCGGGCTCGGGCGATGGGGTTCAACAGCGAGGAGCCCTCGGTCACATACTCTCGCAATGCGACCTGATAGACCGAGTTGCGGTTGCCCATTAGCTTCCTTTCCAGCGCCACTGCGCGGACGGAGGCCGGAGCGTCGAGGACGGAGTGGTTCTTGGTCCCGGCGCTCTCCTCGAAGAAGGCGAAGCCGGCAAGACGGGCTCGTGGGTTCTCGCTTGTGGTGAGCTGTCCGGCCACGTCGAAACGGGCCTTACCGCCGAAGCCCCGGTCAACCGCCTCGTCGTCAATACCCCAGTCGTTCGGGTCGAAGGGCTTGATCAGTTCGGTGTTGCGAGCCGCGCCGGCCGAACCTGTGTGGTCGGCAAGCATCGGTGCCTCGTGGGATGGCATCTGCGACAGCTTGCGCTGCTTGACCGCCTCCAGGGCATCCAGCCCGGTCTTGGTCATCATGTCCCGTTCGATCACCGTGGCCGCGTTGTGAGCCAGCGGTCCCGTGAGGCCACCCAGCAGAGCCCCGACACCAAACGCGGTCACGGCATCGGCGCGGGGGTCGTCCAGGCCGTACTTGGCCCCCAGCTCAAGAGCGGCGTTGCTCGTCCCGCCGACAGCAGCACCCAGCAACACCTTTCCGGCAAACCCGAGGCTTGTCTTGCCCACGGAAACCAGCGGGCCGCCGACAAGCGTGGGGAGGAGAACAGGGTCCAGAACGCCAGCGATCAAGCCGGACGTAAGCGAGCTCGCGGTGCCTACGGTGGTCCTGCGGGCATCGATCTCGGCCATCTCCGTTGCGTACCTAAGCCGGAGGTCCCGGTTGTACTTCGAGGAGCCGGTTAGCACGTAGTCATGATACCGCTCGGGGAGCGTCTCGGTGATGTGCTTCCACTCGTCCTCTGACCAGCCTTTGTCCTGGGGATCGTAGGCACCTTGGGTGGCCCATCGGTATATCCGGGACGTGTAGTTGTCGGCGGTCATGTCGTCGGCCACTTGATCAATGAACGAGCCGTAGGGCTTCGGACCAGCGGCGGCCTCGTCTGCCTTCTCCTGTGTGACTTCGACCTGCGTAGGGGCCGGCGGGGTTCGGCTGTTGTCGTAGATGCCGGTGGTGTTCTGCGGGGCGACAGTCTCCGCGTAAGGATTGGCGACGGCAGGCGCATAGTCGCCCCCGAGCAGAGCCACGGCCTTGGCCTTATGGCCTTCCATCTGCTGCTCAACCTTGTCCCTTACGGTGCCCGGAGCGCCCCCTGCGGCCTCGTCAGAGGCGTCGTAGCGGCCGGGTCCGCCGGCATTGACGATTGAGTACATGTCGAGCAGGCGCATACCCGGCTTGAAACCGTTGTCCACCAGGTAGTTCGCAGAGGCGCGGACGGCATCTTCGGCAGACATGCCCTTGTAGTAGCCGTACTTCTGGCGCTGGGGCTCGCCCATCTGAATGAGGCCGCGATGCTGGCCCCACTTGGTCGTCGGACCCTTCTGCCAGATGTCAAAGGTGCCGCCCGTTTCGTAGGACATGACGGTGGCGAAGTCCTCGGGGTCAGCGCCGATCCGCTGACTTTCGTTTTTGATGGCCTCGGCGAGGCTGGAACTCATGGTGTCTCCATTGGGGTGTTGATGACGAGAAAAAGGCCCCGGTGCATCGCTGCGCCGGAGCCCTCGTCGGTTGTTGTGGTTGCCTTGTTAGGCGCTTAGGTCGGGATAGCTGCCACGGACTTCAGCAGCGTGTTTCTCTGCCGGTGTCATTTCGGCCGCCGCTGGCGCCTGTGCATCCTTTAGGGGTGCAGGCTGCATACCTTGGGCATCGTTTCCGCCCATGTCAGGGCTGGGGGTAACGTGGTCGTCGGCGGGGAAGTAGTGACGCCGGTCGGGCCAGTCGATCCTAAAGGCTGTATAATTGCCACGCCCATCATGCGTGAGGCGGGCGAGGTGTGCAGGCTGCTTTGCCAGCCACTCAAGCAGGGCGCGGGGATATCGAATGGAAGAGGTCATCCGACACCGCCTTTGCGCCTCGCCCTGTGGGCCGCCGCATGTCGCCTAGCGGCCTCCCTATGGCCTTGCCTGTCGGCATCCCTTCGGGCCTGCTGTTCCGCCAACAGCCGATCACGGTTGGCGAGGTAGTGGCGACGGCGGGCGGCCTTGCGGGCTTGAGGGTCCTTGTGTGGCACTAGCCGACCCGGACGATGCCAGCGCGGACGGCAGAGCCGAAGGACATGGCCTGCTTGCCCGGAAGCTTGACCATCCACTGGCCCCGCTGCTCGTTGAAGGACAGAGCCTTGCGCTCGGCGGCAGGCATGTCGGCCAGGAGAGCCTCGAAGCCTTGCGGGTCCTGGTAGGGCATGGTTTCCATCCGGCCGAGAGCGGTCCTGCCAAGGTGGGCAAGCTTCTCCCTATCGTTGTGGATGGTTGCCATGCGGGCTTCCCTAAGCTCCGCGTCGTTCAGGGTCTCCTCCAACATGCCAACGGAGGCGGAACCGGCGGGGAGGCTGCGAAGGACAGCGTTGGCCTGGGCAGTGAAGCCCTCGACAATCGCGGACACGGCGTCCTCGGTCACGCCCTGCGGGACGCTGCCCTCATAGTCGCCGGTCTCGGCGGCTTGCCAGATACCGGTCTCTACAGCGTCAGCGCCCAAGGCGTCCGCAAGCGTGTCCATCACCATCGCGGCGAGGTCCGTTGCGTCACCGGACGCGGCACCATCGGCGGCCTTCTGGTCACCTTCAGCGCCCCTAGCGTTGTCTGCGGCGTTAGCGGAAGTGGCCTGTGCGGTGCCTGCCGGGGTGGCCGTGTTCCCGACAGGCCCATCAAAACCCGGCGGGAGCAGCCCTGCGGCTCGTGCAGCCGCGATAGAGGTCTCAACGCCTCCGATGAGGACGTTGCCAGGGCGCACCTGTCGCGGGGCGTCCACGGTGCGGGGGCTGAGGTCTTTCGTGACCTGTCGGCCGTCGCCGTGGGTGTCCACCTGTACCTTGCGGCTGGTCTGGACGGTAGGAGCGGCGGCTGGAGTGTTGCGGGCCTGTGCGGCGGTGGCGATCGTCTCGGCGGCCGTGTCCGAGTTGACGGTGAAGTCGGCGTAGTTTGCCATAGGGGTGTGTCTCACTTTTCTGATGGTTTGTGGTTGATGGAAAAACGGGTCGTGGAGCGGCGTTCAGTCGAGGACGGTGCTTTCCTCGTCCAAGGTGGTCGAAGCCTCTGAAACGGCCTCACGCGACATGAACGGGACGTATGTCCTGCGTATTGCCACGCTGGTCTGCGTGTCGGTCCAATCCTCTCCGGCCCACGTGGACAGCTTTCGGTCTCGCTTGAAGACCGGAACGCCGTCGCGGACGACATGCATTCGGGAGGACGGGTCGAACCCTTCGCGGATCAATAGGCGGGCAAGTGGGCCTAACGGGTCCTTGGGGGATTTGCGGGTGTTGAAGTCTTGGACGTAGCCGTCGTGCCGAGCGGCATATGAGCCGAACAGTTCAACGGTCAGGGTCGCGGCAGGGATGCCGTGAGTATGCGTGGAGATACCTTTGCTCCTTTGTTGAGTTTGAGAGTGTGTGAGGGGTGGAAGGTTAAGCGCGGCTGTGGGCCGTCTTGTAGGAAGTTGGAGCCACTGTCACGTAAGGCCGGGTGTGGACCGTTAGCTGTGCGTAGGTGGGCTCGGGAGAGAACCGCTCGGGCAGGGTCGCCAAGGCGGCGTCCACAATCTCCTGTGTAATCCCCTGGTCTTTGACGTAGCCCGAGTGCATGAGTGGGATGGCACGTCTGGAGAGGTCCTCACGGTGCATGATGAAGGAAGCGACTGAGAACCAGCGCCCGTGTCCACCACCTCGCGCTCGGCGCTGCTGTAGGTTCCATCCGAAGCCCCTACGGTCGACTATGACGCGGTAACGGGGGCCTATGGTGGCGACGACGGCGCGGTAGTCGTCCGACCATTCACATGTTTCGAGTAAGCTCATTCTGCTGGGGTCTCCTGAATTAGAGCGAGGTCGTGTCGCTTGCTGTACCGATCTCCTGCCCTCTTGCCCTGAAGCCGGAGGTTGGTCGTGCGGAGGTCAAGGCGGTTGCCGTTGATGTTGCGGACGTACTCGCCAGCCTTCGCGTTCATGATGACGCGAGAGATGGTCACAAGCGTTGCGCCTACCCTCGCCCGGACTGAAAACTGCGAGGCGTCCGTGGCGGTGCCGTCGAGGACGATCACCCATGGCGTGTTCTTGATCCGCTGCGGGAGGCTGTCGAAGGACTTCCTCTCCACCTTTGCGAAAAGCACTCGACCACGCTTGGGGTCATTGATCGGAACCAGAACGACCTCGCTTAGGGCTCCCCAACGGCGGTGGTCATTCGGGATCGTCTGGTAAGTCTCGGGGCGACCCGGGGTCGGGCCACCGGCATTTGCAGTGGTTGTCATGTCGATACGAGGTCCAAAAAATTAGCGAGAAGGGTGGCGAGCAAGGTGCGCTCGTGGGGGCCTGAAGTGGGCCTTGGGGTGTTACGCGACGGTATGAAACAGAGAGCCTCACGCAGACGCATTCTTGCGGTGGCATCGGCCGAGAGACTGGCCAGCACCCCGACGACTACGAGAAGCAAAAAAGAGAGACGCAGGACGACGCTCCGAGTGGAACGAATGAGCCTGCCCGACCCGCGCCACGCCCTCGGGAGACCTATGGAGACACTGAAGGTCGCCTGGAGGTGGCATTGGGTGGTCTGGATGAAGCCTGGAGTGGCGTCCTACGTCTCTGAAGGGGGAGCGAAGGCTGCTACCCTTGAGGGGAGCCTTGCTTGAAAGGGGAGAGAGAATGAGTGGAGGAGGCAGCGTTTGTGAACGCGCTCGGAACCCCACCACATCGAACGCCTATAACGTGAAGTGCAACCGGGGAGCATTCCTGGAGTGGGGGGTAATCACCCGGCGGCCCCTCAAACACGTTCATAGCCACGTGAGGGAGGCGAGCATTCCTAAGTTGGGTGGTAATTGAACCGGCCCCCATTCCTGAGGTAAGTCGCAATCGATACGACCTCCCTCAAACACGTTCATAACCACGTGAGGGAGACGGGCATTCCTGAGTGGAGGGGTAATTGATCCGGCCCACCATTCCTGAGGCAGGCCCTAATCACATCAGGGGCAATCGGAGCCGCCATTCCTGAGGTGAGGGGTAATTGAACCGGGCCACCGTTCCTAAGTTAGGTGGTAATTGAACCGGAGCCCATTCCTGGGGTGTGTCCTAATCACCTACGACCCACAATCGGGGCCGCCATTCCTAGGGTGAGGGGTAATTGGCTCGGCCCCTCTCAATACGTTCAAACCACGTGAGGAGACGAGCATTCCTAGGGTAAGTCGTAATTGAACGGGGCCGCCATTCCTAGGGTGGGTCGTAATTGAAACTGGGCCACCATTCCTAAGATGCGGCCTAATCACGTAAGACCCACAACCGGGGCCGCCATTCCTAAAGTACGGGCTAATTGGTTTCGTGTCCCGTCAGCCCCAAAAATCGCCTTCAGGGTCCGGACGGTACATTCTACCTCCCGAACCCTCGAAGCCACTGAAACGCCCCAACGGGACACGAAAGAAAGCCTATCGGAGCCGAACGGGCATCGCCTCCCTGCCCCACACGTCCCGGATGGCTCCCGCGTACTCATCCTCGGGGATCATGCGGACGAACTGGGTGAGATGCGCGTCCGCCATGATGGCGTATCGGAGAGCCTCTGCGATGCCTGCTCCCGCTGCGAGCCCCTCTATGGCCTGCGAAACAGTCTCGGCGACATGGGCGAGGCGGGAGACCAACGCTCCGGGCAAGTCAACGCTGCCGCCTTCGTCACCATCGGCCGCCTCGCGTGAAGCCTTCGACAGCCGATCAAAGTCAGCCAGGGCGTCTTTGGTCCACCCGAGCGGCTCCAGCGTACGCGGCGCTTCAAGCTCTCGGCCGGCCCCTACGGCGCGGATGGTGGTCGTGAGGCCGCCCATGGCTCTCGCTAGGTGGACGATTGCTTGCCTGGAGTGGGCTGGAGTGGTGGCGGTAGTGGTCTGGTCAGTCATGTCTGCGGTCCTCGTGTGTTGAATGAGACGGTCACTGGATGCCGCACGGCCTGCCATCAATCAATGAGAATAAAGTGCCCACAAATCGACCCAATAATTGAGTTGTCCCGCATACGGGCCAAACAAAGTCATTCAGCAATCCAGAGGAAAAGCCGGAAGCTTGCCAGAGGAAAAACCGGGTGCTTGGTAGAGTGTCCCGCATCCGGGCGGAACTGATACATGGTTATTCTGCCGTGTGGCCTAACGAGGCACGGTCAATTACACGGGAAACCTGCTTGGCCGTCCACCGGCCGCCCCGTGAAGTCGCCACGCCGGTCCTGTTCAGGGCCTCGGCGATAGCCATAAGCGTCTCCCCGCCGGCTCGCATAGGACCGATGACAGCCATCGCCGGACCAGCCTCTTGCCGTGCCTTCTCTTGGATGGCTGCGTTGCGGGCCATGGTCTTGTCTCGGAGGCCGCCGAGCTTCGTTCCACGAGCCTTTGCAGCCCGCAGAGCATCCTTGGTGCGCTTCGAGATGAACTCCCGCTCTTGCTCGGCCAGGGCGGCGTAGATGTGGAGCTGGAACTTGTCCGCATGGGGCATTTGGGCGACCCGAAGGCGCACCCTCCGGTCTTCCATGATGTTGGCAATGTGGGCCACCTTGCGGCCCAAGCGATCAAGCTTCGCCACGAGTAGCTCCGCTCCGGTCCTACGGACGAGGGCAAGCGCCTTGTCAAGCTCCGGCCGGCTCTCACTGGCACCCGAGAGGACATCGGTGAATGTGCCGGCCACCTCGAAGGGCACCTCGGAGAAGTTCGCCAGGAAGATGTCTATGTCCCGCTGTTGGGCCTCCAGACCGAGACCGCTCCGGCCTTGGTCCTCGGTCGAGACGCGCTTGTAGATGACGTAGTGCTTCATGACTTTGTCCTGCATGGCGTTGTGCCTGACAAACGACCTACAGCCTCATTTGTCTAATGTCAACGTTCGTTGTGCCTGACAAATGACATGAAACCGTCCGTGGAGAGGCGTTCGCGTCGGCACCTCCGGCACCCTCGAAGCCACTGAAAACGCGACATACGTGAGAGGCATCCGGGCGGCCTGTCTCCGCGAAGATCGGCACGGGTGCAAGCGTGACCATGGCCGCGACCCCGCCGGGGGGTGCCGCGCTGCTGAAACTATCCAGTGCGACCCCTCGGATTTTTCCGTCAGTTTGAAACGCCTCCAATTTGACATTCGGCCCACTTCGCAACACGATAGGCGCATCGGTTCTTGAGCCTTTGAGGGAAGGCAGTGGGCACTGACGACGACGACAATCGGCCCGAGCGTTCGGCTAAGGAACTTGTGTGGGCGGCCCTTGAGGGCTTCCGTCCTGGCGACATCGCATCCGTCAAGGCCGTTCTGGCAAGGGTCCGGGACGAAGGCCATCACCTAACCGAGACCGACGACGAGCTCACGGAACTTATCGTCACAGCAGCATCCGCCAAGGAGCTGTTTGTGGAGTTCAACCTTCACCAGTAGTCGGTTTGTGCATCGGGGGACCAATGCGTCCAGCTATTGGACCATGGTCGCACTCGCAGGCGTTGCGCCATCGGGGCAGAATGCATGTGCTCGGCCTTTGAAAGGCTGGGTATGGCCCGACCTGCGAAATCCTGTGTCACCATCATGGTAAGCGGGCCGGGCCGCCGATGATCCAGTCAGTCCCGCACCGGCCACACTGCGGCGTCGATACGAACGCCGGGACGACTGCCTATCGACCCTTCTTGATCGCCTTCGCTTCCCGAACGAGGGACGGCCAATTCGTGCCGAGTAGGTAGATAAGCTCAACCGCCTGCGCTTCCGTAATGCCGGTCTTTTCCACCAGCAGCCGGACATACTCTTCCAGGGCAGGGTTACGGTCGTTCTTGGTCATCAGCTGGTCTCTAAGGCGCCGCAACGATGCACGTAGGGCAAGGTTCCATCATCACGGAACATAATTTGTGCGCCTCATTGTAAGGACAGGCGGTTGATCTCTCAGGATGCAGCCGCCGCGTTTCGACAGCCCGTTGCCGCTCGCTCACGGCAGCGGGCCTTCTATTAGCGAGTTCTAACGTACATTATTGCGGGCCCTCTAAACAAGGCGCATCATACGAGCTCGCCTCGCTCATCCCGAACGGGGTAGAGGCCCGGCCTGTTGCCCTGTGCCCCCCGCACTTCCCCCGCGACAGGCCGGGCGCCCGTGGCTGTCCGCTTTTTTGTTCAACGCTTGGCCGTGCTCATCTGCTAGGGCAAAATTGTCGCGCCTCGCTCCCAACAGCGGGGCGGGGCTCGGCCTGTCTCTAGTCCTCCTCCGGGGATAAACAGGCCGGGCCGCCCCCTTGGGTGATGCGACGGAGCGGACATGAACAAGAAAAACGAGGCCCGATCGGCGGCGCTCAAGTCGATGGCGGGTGCCCTCGATAAGCTCTACGCGACGACGCAGGAAGCCGTAGCTATATCAGACGGAGCAATTGGCACCGTCCACACAGGCCGCCAGAACAGGGCGCTCTTTGTGTTCGCCAAGCTCATAGCGCACTGCATGTCGGTGGCCTCGCTCATTGAAAATTACCGATCTGCACCCAAGGGCCGGTCACTCTTGGATCACTTCTCCGTCGCCACCCTCGGCCGCGCGATTATCGATGCCTCACTAATGACGAAGTACATCTCCGAGCCGTCGCTGACCGCCGATCAATGGGACCTCCGACGACAAATCCTTTTCCTCCACGACCTAACGAACCGGAAGCGGTTTCTGACGGCCCTAGAGCGTGCTGGTCAGCCGAGGGACGAGGCCTTCTTTGAGAACTACGCCACGGTTAAGGAGGACATTCAAAACAAAATCGAGCGCCTCGCCACCAAACTTGGATACCAGCCGGAGCAAGCCAAGGAAATCGGTAGCGGCCAAAAGGTGTTCATTGAGGGCTCTCGGGGTGCTGCTCGCGAGGCCGGATGGAACGTACAGGAATTTGAGTTCCATCAGTCCTACCTGTCCAACTGGGTCCACTCCTATCCGGTCAGCTTCATACGGGCTGACGAACAAGGAATATCGTTCAGCGATCCATCCGAGTATCAATTCTGGCTCTGCGGGATCGTGCTGGGAACGAGCTCGGACTACCTGTTCGATGTGAATGCTCGCATGAAGCTATTCACGGGAAGCGCCAAGGCCGACCCAGTCGGGCCTTTCGAGTGAGGCTTGCGCCTGTCTGCCGCTCGACTATTATGGCCGCGCGGTACACATTCGCACCGCAAGAGGTCCACAACAGCGGAATGCGGTCAGCAGAGGGTCATCGCGCAAGGCGTTGGTTTCATTGAGATAATCAGGCTTTTTCCCCAGTTCGATTTGGCTCCTATAGCCCGGCCCGGGGAGCCAAGTTTTCCAATTAAATCGCGCAGGATCGGGCAGTCGGGGGCGATCCGCCTTCGAAGGCACGGCGATGCGGCCGGTCAGCTTCTTCCCGGCCTGCGCCGAGATTTACGCCGACGGCGAAAAGGCCAGTGCTGTCTACCAGGTCGAATTCGGCGCCTGCCGCCTGCTCGCCGACGGCCGTAGGCAGATCAGCGCCTTCCGTCTGGCCGGAGAGACTTCGAGGCCGACGCCACCCACCGTTTCTTCGCCGAGGCGATCAATGCGACCGGTGTCCGCGTTCACCGCATCGCCGCTGCCGCCGACATGTCACGCCAGCTTGGCCGCTTGCCCTGGAAGGGCTGACGCGGGCGCAGGAGCACCTTCTCGTGCCGCCAGAACGCCATCGAGCGCGTCGCGGCCCTCCTGCTCGACATGGCAGAGCCGCAGGGCGGCCTGCGCCAGGTGGAACTGCCGATGTCGCGCATCGGCATCGGCGACTATCTCGGGCTGACCATCGAAACCGTGTCGCGGGTCTTCACCCTGCTGAAGACGAAGGGCGTCGTCTCGCCTGCTCAGCCCGCGCATCGAGATCCTCGCATCGGATATCTACAGGCAATGGGTGAATGACTGCTCATTTTTGAGCCAGCTTGGCAGATAACTCCTGCCAACCGGCCAGCAGACACTCAGACCGCCTCAAGGTTGAGCAGTTCTGTCGCCACCGCACGTTCCTCGTCGGCCGAAATGACATGGATGTCGACGCGGGAAGCGGGAGCGCTGACAATCCCTTCGCGGTTCGCGTTCAGTTGGCCCTCGAGAGCCACTCCAAGCCATCCGGCAGCCTCGCAGATCCTCCGCCGGATGACGGGTGCGTGCTCCCCGATGCCGGCGGTGAACACCAGCGTGTCGAGCCCTCCGAGCGCGGCCGCAAGCGAGCCGATCTCACGCCCGACGCGATAGACGAAAAGATCGATGGCGTGGGCCGCCGCGGGCTCCTTCGAGGCAAGCAGGGTCTGCATGTCGCCGGAAATGCCGGAGACACCCAGCAGGCCCGATCGCTCGTAGAGCAAGGTGGTCAATTCATCAGTCGGCAGCTTGCGTTCCTGCAGCAGGTGCAGGAGGACGCCTGGATCGATCGATCCGCAACGCGTGCTCATGACAAGCCCATCGAGCGTCGAGAAGCCCATGGAGGTGGCGCGGCTGACCCCTGCTTGCATCGCGCACAGGCTCGCTCCGCTGCCGAGATGAGCGACGATGGTCCGCCCGCCGGCGGCCGCGCCGTAGCGATCGCGCAGCTTCGCGGCGACATGGGCATAGGACAGCCCATGGAAGCCATAGGAAACGATGCCTTGTTCCGACATCTCACGCGGCAGGCCGTAGAGTTTGGCGAGTTCCGGCCGCGCCGTATGGAAGGCCGTGTCGAAGCAGCCGACCTGTTTTGCTTCAGGCAGAAGGCGGCGTGCCAGCTCGACGATTTCGAGATTGATCGCCTGATGGATCGGCGCGAGCCGCTCAAGCTTGTGCAAGGCCGCGAGCGTGGCTTCGTCGAGCCGCGTGGCGCTGGTGAATTCCAGCCCGCCATGAACGATGCGATGCCCGACCTTGCCGATCTGGCGCACAATGCCGTAATCGGCGAGGAAGGCAGCGACGGCTCCGAAGGCCTTGGCGATGTCGATCGGTCCCTGCCCCAAGCTCCTGTCGATTTCGGGCGAAGACGCAGTCTGTTCGATATGCAGCCGCGGCTGGTGTTGGATGGACGACACGCCGCCGCGCGCCAGCAGGGGAAGTTCGTCGCGCTGTCGAAACACGGCGAACTTCAGGCTCGATGAGCCCCCATTGAGGGCAAGGATCGCATCCTTCATTTTCTATCCCGCACCTGCCCGTGGACGCCCGCAGCGCGCCTCAATGCGCCGTTTGACGGCTACTGTTGCCACTTCCAGCCAACGATCTCCGGCATATCCTGCCCATGCGCTCGGATGTAAGCGCGGTGTTCGAGCAGCTTGCCGTCCATCATCTGCCTGAGCGCGATCTGCGCGCCGCTCGGCTTCGAGAGGCGGTCGAGCACGCCGAGCACGAGATGAAAGCGGTCCAGACCATTCAGAACGGTCATGTCGAAGGGCGTGGTGGTCGTCCCTTCTTCATTGTAGCCGCGCACATGGATGTTGTCGTGATTGGTGCGCCGGTAGGTCAGGCGATGGATGGTCCATGGATAGCCATGATAGGCGAAGATGACCGGCTTATCGCGGGTGAACAGCGCGTCGAACTCGCGATCCGACAGGCCGTGCGGGTGGTTTTCCTTCGGCTGCAGGGTCATCAGATCGACGATGTTGACCACCCTTACCCTAAGCTCGGGAATGTGGTTCTTCAGAATCTGGACGGCGGCCAGCGTCTCGAGCGTCGGCACGTCGCCGGCGCAGGCCATGACCACGTCCGGCTCGGCTCCGCGGTCGGTCGACGCCCACTGCCAGATGCCCACGCCGGCGCTGCAGTGAACTTTCGCTTCCTCGATCGACAGCCATTGCCAGGACAGGGCCTTGCCGGCAACGATGACGTTGATGCGGTTCCATGTCTGCAGCACGTGATCCGTCACGCAGAGCAGGCTGTTGGCATCGGCGGGCAGATAGACGCGAACCACATCGGCCTTCTTGTTCAGGGCCACATCGATGAAACCGGGATCCTGGTGGCTGAAGCCATTGTGCTCCTGTTGCCAGACATGGCTGGACAACAGGTAGTTCAACGACGCGATCGGGCTTCGCCAGGGCAGCTTGCGGCAGGCGTCCAGCCACTTCGCATGCTGGTTGAACATGGAATCGACGATGTGGGTGAAGGCTTCGTAGCAGGAGAACAAGCCATGCCGCCCGGTAAGCAGGTAGCCTTCCAGCCAGCCTTGGCATGTATGCTCCGACAGAATCTCCAGAACCCTGCCCCGGCTGCCGAGATGCACATCCTCGGGCAGGATTTCTTCCATCCAGGCGCGTTCCGTCACCTCGAAGACATCCTGCAGCCGGTTCGAAGCCGTTTCGTCCGGACCGACGATGCGGAAATTCGCCGCGTCCTGGTTCAGTGCCACCACGTCACGCAGGAAGCAGCCCATCACCCGGGTTGCCTCTGCCTTGACTCCGCCCGGCCGCTCGACCGGGACGGCATGCTGATGCAGCTTCGGCAGCTCGAGCGACCGGCGCAGCCGGCCGCCATTGGCATGCGGGTTGGCGCTCATGCGCCTGACGCCCTGCGGCGCTGTGGCGCGGATCGTGGACACCGGTGCGCCAGCGGCATCGAATAGCTCTTCGGGCCGATAGCTTCTCATCCACTCCTCGAGCACCTTCAGATGCGCCGGGTTGTCCGCCAGGCCCGACAGCGGCACCTGATGGGCGCGCCAGAAGCCCTCGGTCTTCAGTCCATCGACCTGCTTGGGCCCGGTCCAGCCCTTCGGGCTTCGCAGCACGATCATCGGCCACTTCGGCCGCGACTGCACTGCCTCCGCGCCGCTGCGTGCCGCCTGCTGGATCGCGCCGATGCGGTCCAGCGCATCATCGAGCACCACCGCCATCCGTTCATGCATCAGGACCGGATCGTCGCCTTCGACGAACAGCGGATCATAGCCGTAGCCGACGAACAGGGCGCGCAATTCTTCCCCCGGAATGCGGGCCAGAATCGTGGGATTGGCGATCTTGTAGCCGTTGAGGTGGAGAATCGGCAGCACCGCGCCGTCATTCGCCGGATTGAGAAACTTGTTGGAATGCCAGGCGGTGGCGAGCGGCCCGGTTTCCGCCTCGCCGTCGCCGACGACGCAGGCGACGACGAGGTCCGGATTGTCGAAGGCGGCGCCATAGGCATGCGAGAGCGCATAGCCAAGCTCGCCGCCTTCATGGATCGAGCCGGGCACATCAGGCGCCGCATGGCTGGGGATGCCGCCGGGAAAGGAGAACTGCCGGAAGAGCTTCCTCATTCCGGCCTCGTCCATCGAGATGTCGGGATTGATCTCGCTGTAGGTTCCCTCGAGGTAGGTGTTGGCCACCATGGCGGGGCCGCCGTGGCCGGGGCCGCAGATGTAGATGACGTTGGCATCGCGCAGCCGGATGGCGCGGTTCAGATGCGTATAGATGAAGCTGAGGCCTGGCGAGGTCCCCCAATGGCCGAGCAGCCTGGGTTTGACGTGCTCCAGCCGAAGCGGTTCGCGCAGCAACGGATTGTCGAGCAGGTAGATCTGCCCGACCGTCAGGTAGTTCGCCGCACGCCAATAGGCGTCGATGTCCCGCAATTCCTGTTCGGACAAGCGGTTGGGGCTCGAAAGTTCGGTCATTGCTTGGCTCCTTCGCTGGGTCCGGGTAGGTGCCAGTCGCAGGCACAACGCTTCGACGTCGGCGCCGGTTCATCGATGGTCACGATGAAGTTGCCGCCAGGGTCTATCCGGCAAGGGGCGATCTGGCCTTGATCCATCTCAACTGCCGAGCGCCAGACGCGGAAACATCACAAGCGTTGATCAGGGGTCGCCGAGCTCGGCAAGACGGGCGCGAGGCTTGCGTGCGAACGCCGCCCGCGCGATCTTGCCGCCGTTTGGAGGACATCATGCGAAAAATTTTGGCATCGACAATTCTGCTGCTGGCGGCTGCGTCATTTGCACCTTCGGCGCTTGCGCTTGACAGCAGCGGCACCCCGGTCGTGGTGACGCCGCTGGCCTCGAAGACGACCACGGCCTCCGGCCAGCCGATCACGCTGCCGCAGAAGAATGTCGAGGTTCAGGTATCGGCCTACCAGATCGCACCTGGCGCGACCCTGCCGGTGCACAAGCACCCCTTCCCGCGCTATGCCTATGTCGGAGCCGGCACGCTTAAGGTCACCAATGTCGAGACCGGCGCCAGCAACACCTACAAGACAGGCGATTTCATTGTCGAGATGATCGGACAATGGCACCAGGCCATCAATGTCGGTGCCGATCCGGTCAAGCTGCTGGTGATCGACCAGGTCGAGCAGGGCGCCAAGAACACCATCCTGCAGCAATAGGCTCACAGTCATCGTGGGCGTTTCATTCTGGACCGATCGTTGCGGCTTTCACGGCCAACACGCCGATGCTAGGGCTGGTCATCCCTGCAGCATGGACGGACGCTGGTGACCGACGCCCAAAAGCCCCTGATTGAACTTTGCGTCGAAGGCATAGACGGACTGCTCGTTGCGCAGGCGGCCGGCGCTGACCGGGTCGAACTCTGTGCCAGCCTCGTGGAAGGCGGCATCACGCCGAGCCTCGGCACGGTGCGCGCCGCCCTCCAGGCCGCGACCATTCCCTTCCATGTCATCGTGCGCCCGCGCGGCGGCGATTTTCTTTACAGCGATGCCGAATACCGCTCGATGCTCGCCGATGTCGGCACGCTTCGCGACCTTGGCGTTGCCGGTGTCGTTGTCGGGTGCCTGACGGCGGACGGCGCCATCGAGGAGAGGCGCATGAGCGAACTGGTCGAGGCCGCCGGCCCGCTCAACGTCACCTGCCACCGCGCCTTCGACATGACGCGTGACCCCCTCGAAGCGCTTGAGGCGCTGATCCGCTGCAAGGTCGGCCGCGTGCTGACCAGCGGCCAGCGCGACACGGCGCTCGAAGGCGCCGACCTCTTGGCGCAGCTCGTCCGCCTGGCCGGCGAGCGCATCATCATTCTCGGCTGCGGCGGACTGGCGCCCGGCAACATCGGCGAGGTCCTGAGGCGAACCGGCCTGACCGAGATGCATTTCGCCGCGCTCGCCGACGTCCCGAGCGCCATGCGCTACCGCAACCCGCATGTCGGCATGGGCGGCACCGATCTCGACCGCGAGTATCGCACCACGGTGACCGATGGGACCCTGGTTGCGGCAACGATCGCGGCAGCGAGGGCCTGATGCCGGAACTGACGATATCGACAGATCGGCAGCCGATCGAACGCCTCTCGCCCGATGATGAGGCTGCCATTTTGGCTCTCAACAACGAGCACGCCGCCGAATTGTCCTGGCTGGAGCCGGAGCGGCTGTCGTTCCTGCTCGGGCAAGCTTTCTACATGCGTCGCATTGGCGGGCTCGAAGCCTTCATCATGTGCTTCGACCAGGATGCCGGCTACGACAGCCCGAACTTCCTGTGGTTTCGCGAGCGCTATCCGCGTTTCGTCTATGTCGACCGCGTGGTGGTGGCGGCGGAAGCGCGAGGCCGCGGCCATGCGCGTCGGCTCTATGAGGATCTGTTCGAGCATGCCCGGCGCGCCGGCCACACGATCGTCACCTGTGAGGTCAATGCCGACCCCCCGAACCCGGCTTCCGACGCCTTCCACGCCGCACTCGGTTTTGTCGAGGTCGGCGACGCCGTCATCCATGGTGGCATGAAGTCGGTGCGCTATTACGCCAGGCCAGTGGTTTGAAGAGCGGCCACTGGCCACCAAAACAAGCCAGGGCTAATCTCGCTGCTCCGCTGGCTGGGGGCGCTAGATCATGCCAAGCAATGTCTTCCGTTTCGACGAAAGCTGGGACATCCCGGAAGCGACGCCCCGGGAAGTATGGGACGTCCTCTCGGATGCCGAGCTTCTGCCGCTCTGGTGGGGCGACGCCTACAAGGAAGTCGAGCCGCTCGACAAGAAGGGCAAAGGCGTCGTCGGCTCGCGGGCGCGGGCCAGAGCCCGGGGCGCCCTGCCCTATGAGCTGAACTTCATCATTGAGGCGGCCGAACTCGAGCCGGGCCGTCTGGTCGTGGTGAAGACTTTCGGCGATTTCGACGGGCTGTGGCGGGCTGAATTGTCACCGTCGGGAAGCGGCACACATGTGAAGCTGACCTGGGAGGTAATCGTGGAGAGGCCGATCCTCAAGCTCCTGGCGCCGCTGCTCAGGCCCGCCTTCGCCTGGAATCACCGCTGGACCACGCCGCGCGGCGAAGCCGGGCTGCGGCGCTATCTGGCCGCGCAGAGGCAAAGCAAACCCTGACCCGTGGCTTACCAGTTGCGGTTGAGCCAGCTGCGCGATGGTTTCTCGACGATGTAATAGCTGCAGAGCGCGCAGGCGAAGACAGCAGCCAGCATCGGGAGGGACGCGACGTTCCGATCATAGACGAATTTGTAGAAGGGCTGCTGCCACAGATAGAGCGAATAGGACCACAGTCCGAGCATCACCATCGGCCGCGACGACAGCAACCCGGTCACATATCCGTTTGCGAAGTCGAGCACGTTGACGGCGAGCGCGAGCAGCGGCACGCCCAGCAGGTAATGCACCGGCGTCGGCACCGGATCGAGGAACAGCAAGATCGCACCCGCGGCCGCCGCCAGTGCCGCATGCTGGTTCTTCAGGAATGCCGGCAGCCGTCCATCAGCCTTCAGCAGGCAGATCGCCGCCGAAAGCAGGATCGAGGCGATATGCACGTCCGTTCGCCAGTAGCTGGTCTCGTAGTCCATGCCGAGAACCCAGTAGGAGACGGCGCCGTTGGCCATGGCAAGCGCCGACAGCACTACCAGCAGCCGCACCACATTGGCGCGTCCCGAAACCGCGACGCTGACCAGCGCCAGGATGATGTAGGCATGCTCCTCGACGCAAAGCGACCAGATATGGTCGAGCGCGCCGGCCCGATTGAGCAAGATACCGGCATAGTTGTAGGTGAATGTCAGCGCCGTGAGCGCCGCCTTCCACTTGAAGGCGACGAAGGTGCCCGCAAGCCCGATCATGGCGACAATCACGAACACCAGCAGCGCGGGATAGATGCGCGAGAAGCGCCGCTTGAAGAACTTTTTCAGCGGGAAGCGCTCGATGAACAGGATCTCGGCCATCAGCCGCCCGCTGAGCACGAAGAAGAACTCGACGCCAAGCACGCCGAGATTGATTCCCGGTACCGGAAAGAAATGCCCGATCAGCACGAGCGCGATCGACAGGCCGCGCCAGCCGTCGAGATAGGCTAGCCTGGTTCGTGCCGCGCTGTCGGCTGTGGCCCGTGGCAGGACAACAGACGCTGCGGAGATGTCGGTCATGCCCATCCCTTCGCAACTGCGGATCCGAATGCGATGCAGATGACCGCGTGCTTCGGACCCTTTGTATTCCCGCCAGGGTCATTTTGCAGTGCGGGATAATTTTGTGCAAGTGCGAAGTCCGTGATTTGGATCGCCCTCACCCGCCAAGCCGCCCACTGCAAAGGAAAAGGGGCCGCGGCCGCCCCTTTTCCTTTCCGAAGCTACGCCCTTTCAGGCGCTCGCCGCGGCCACCGCGCGCTTGGCCATCACTGTGATCAGGTTGGCATGATACTCGGCCGAGGCATGAAGATCGCTCATCAGGTCCTTGGCACGCTCTCGAGCGCCGAAGCTGCAAAGTTCTTGGCAAGCGCCAACGGCAATCTGACCTCGGACGGCACCCGCACGCTGACCTGGGACGAGGCCAACCGGCTCAAGACCGTCACGCTCTCATCCAACACCGTCAACCTGAGCTACGGACCTGACGGCGCGCGAGCGAAAAAAGCCTCTTCATTCGCCACCACGCTCTATGCCGATGCTTCGGTCGAGATCGATCCAGCAATCCCGGGCTCGGAGGTCCACACCCGCTATCCGCACCCGGACATGAAGGTTGTCGGCGCGACCAAGTTCTTCCTGCACCGCGATCATCTGGCCTCGGTGCGCATGGTCACCGACAACTCAGGCGCCATCGCCGAAGCCACCAACTACGCCACCTATGGCGAGCGCCTCAACTCAGGCTTCCAGACGCAGAAGAGCTACATCGGCGAGCGCTTCGATCCCGAGACCGGACTGCTCTACCTCAATGCCAGGTATATGGATCCGGTGCTCGGAAGGTTCATCTCGCCCGATGATTGGGATCCGACGCTGCCTGGTGTTGGCACCAACCGATATGCGTATGCCCAGAACGACCCCATCAATAAGAGCGACCCGAATGGGCATAGCTGGCTGGGTGATGCACTTGGAAAAATCGGCGAGGCCATTAGCAACGCCTTTGGAGGAAAAGGGTTAGAGGCATCCTCTCACACCGGCGAAGGGAGCGGGAAAACAGTTCCAACCGCTGATGGAGTTACGACGACCAAAGATAACCAACCACCTGATGAGGCGTTGGATAAGAAAAAATCTCTGCCGAAATTAGATCCCGGAAAGTTTCCCTTGATGGCTGGTGGTCTTGTAGGTAAGACTATCGGATTCCTTGGAGCGTTCACCACCCCAGCTAGCTCACCGCAAGAAATTGCCATTGAGAGGTCTATCACGATTCAGAATCAACTTGATAAATTCTCTCAGACAAAAGAACAACCGCGGTTGTGCCCACGAAAGAAGGCACATTTGTCGTGTCATCAAGCACAGGCAGACTCACACCTGCTCAAAGAGCTGCGTTGAACGCCAATGAAGTCGAGGGGGTTGGAGTTCCGGGAACGCACGCTGAGATCAATGCACCAAACGCAGCTGACAGCATGGGTTTGACCCCGCTAGGCGTGGCTGCAAGCCGCCCATTTTGCGGCGGATGTGCCGCAGAGGCCACGCGCCGGGGCGTAGCCTTGTTGAATTGAGTAGGTAGTGATCCATGCCGAATGTTTCGCAAAAGATTGAAGACTTTTTTGGCAAAGCCAAATTGATGTCGATAGAGCATAAGTACAGATTTTGTGCACTAGTCTCGTCAAGGATAACTCCTGAGTATGCGCGATTCTGCAAGGAGGAAAATTTGGTAGACGAGAAACTTATTTGGAACATAGTATACAAACTTTCGACAGCTTTCCCATCAAATGCCGATGTGATGGAAGCATCCAAAAATATTTCTTTATCTGTCCCAGATTGCGAAGTTTATCCAGGAAGAGACTGCGTCTTTGCGCAGAATGCTGCATTTTGCGCTTTAAATTTTTGTGAGTACGCAGAACATTTTGATGACATTTGCTTGAAAAACTGCCTTGCCAATCTTGTTGATACTGTCGACTACTTTATACAAGACTTAATGTCTATTTCGAAAATCCGGCTCGATATCGATGATGCCATCTTGGAGGCCGATGTATTTAGAAGCGAGGTCGACGAAGAATTTGAACGGTACTTTAATGTAGTCGCCAATACATCTGCTTTTCATCAGATGATTTTGCACAACCTGAATGGACAATCCGTTGTTGACCGCTGGAGCCAGCCGTTATCGTCATGAATCGAATTGGTAATGAATAAGAATTACTGTGACAGTGCACTTTTTGGCCGGAACTTACCGGGGAATTGTGGTACCATCACACCTTCGAACCACCTCTAAAACCCCGCCTGATCCCGAAACAGCTCCGCATTGTCCAGCTTCGAGACCTCGATCACCGCTTGCGTTCGGCTGTAGACGTTGAGCTTGCGCAAAATCTCCGAGACATGGGCTTTCACGGTGGTCTCGTCCACCTGCAGCTCATAGGCGATCTGCTTGTTGAGCATGCCTTGGCGCAGCATCTGCAGCACGCGCAATTGCTGCGGCGTCAGCTTGGCCAGCCGTTGCACCATGTCGGCGCGGTCGGTGCTGTCGGGGTCCGGCGGCTGCCCCTCGTAGTTTTCCGGCACATAGACAGCGCCGTCCATCACCGAGCGGATGGCGGCGGCGAGATCGCTCTTGCGCGCCGATTTCGGGATGAAGCCGGCGGCGCCATAAGACAGCGCTTCGGAGATGATCTTCGGTTCTTCATGGCCTGATACGATCACCACCGGCAGGCGCGGATAGCGGGTCCTGAGTTGCAGCAGCCCTTCGAAGCCGTGCACATCGGGCATGCTCAAGTCGAGCAGCGCCAGGTCGAACGGTTTTGCGCCGGCCAGCAGATCGATCGCCTCGGCGATCGAACGCGCCTCGACCGTGTCGACATCCGGATAGGCCATCTGCACGGCGCTGTGCAGCGCCTCGCGAAACAGCGGGTGGTCGTCGATGATCAGGAAGCGGGCGCGATCGTTGACGGCGGTCATTGCTGGGGTTCGGGCACCGGTTCGGTTTCGTCGGGCACAGGATAGCCCCGTCACCATGGCCAGATTATTGCCAATCAGTACATCGCCCGAAGCCGCCTGCCGGCAAAAGGACAGGGTCATATGGTTTCGCGTGCTAATGCCTTGCCCGGCTGGCCAAATCGGCCGAATGTGCGGACAGATCCATGCCAACACAGAGCTCGCCGATGATCGACTTCGTCCTTCCGCCGCCCGCGATGGCTTCGGTTGCCGTCGCCGGCTCGGCCGAGCGGTTTGCTGTGCGGCGCATCTTCTGCGTCGGCCGCAACTACGCCGCTCATGCGCGCGAGTCCGGCAATGACGAGCGCGACCCGCCCTTCTCCTTCACCAAGCCGGCCGACGCCGTCGTCGATAGCGGCGTCGAGATTCCCTACCCGCCTGTCACCGGCGGTGTCGACGGCATCGGCAAGATCGAGATGACCATCGGGCAGCCGAAGCGATGAGCGACCTTGTCCTGCACAACTACTACCGCTCCTCGACCTCCTACCGGGTGCGGATCGCGCTCGAGATGAAGGGGCTGAGCTACACCTATGTGCCGCATCATTTGCGCCATGGCGAGCATCTCGAGCCGGCCTATCTCGCGGTCAATCCGCAAGGACTGGTGCCGGCGCTGGTTCTGGACGACGGCAGGCTTCTGACGCAGTCGCTGGCGATCATCGAATATCTCGACGAGATCGCGCCCGAGCCGCCGCTGCTGCCGAAGGATGCGCTGGGCCGGGCGCGGGTCAGGATGCTGGCGCAGATGATCGCCTGCGACATCCATCCGGTGAACAATCTGCGCGTGCTCACCTCGCTGCGGACCTTGTTCGGCGCCGGCGACGAGGATGTCGTCAACTGGTTCAGGCACTGGGTGAACGAAGGGTTCCAGCCGCTTGAGAAGATTCTGGCTTCGTCGCCTGAGACCGGCACATTCTGTCATGGCGATGAGCCCGGTCTGGCCGACATCTGCCTTGCCGCGCAGGTCACCAACAACGCCCGCTTCGGCGTCGACATGGCGCCCTACCCGATGATCTCGCGCATCCACGCCGCCTGCATGGCGCTCCCCGCCTTCCAGAAGGCGGCTCCGCAGAACCAGATCGATGCGGAATAGAGAAGCCAAGGACGCGAAGGAGGCGAAGACGCTCGCCGATATCGAAGCGTATGGCTGCCACATTCTGTGCGTGCTGGAAGAAGACGAGCTTCCGCCTTTCGCCTACTCCGTCGGGATTGAGCACAATTTCGAAGTTCCGGAACTGGTCGTCGTCGGGCTGAAACCGGAGCTTTCCCAAAGTATCATCAACGAGTATTGCCGAAGGGTGAGAAACGGCGAAAGGTTCCAGATCGGACAGAGGGCGTCAGGTTTCCTGGGCGGCGGTTTCGAGTGCCAGTTCGGCTCGGTTCATCCGGACCAGTATCCAGAACATTTCGGCTGGGACATCTGGTTCTACGACGGTCTGGATTTCCAGGTCATGCAACTCGTCTATCCGAATACCTCCGGCATCTGGCCGTGGGACGCCGAGGCCGACGAGTGGTTTCGCAAGCGGCAGCCACTTCTCGACCAAGCCCCATCGTCAACTTAGACTTGTTGAACTGAACATATGAAAGCACTTCCATGAAAGCTGTCGTCTACGAGAAATTCGGCGAGGTGCCGACGATCCAGACCGTCCCCGACCCGAAGCCGGCGGCGGACGGCGTCGTCATCAAGGTCGAGGCGACCGGCCTTTGCCGCAGCGACTGGCATGGCTGGATGGGACACGATGACAGCATCACGCTGCCGCATGTTCCTGGACATGAGCTGGCGGGCGTCGTCGTCGCTGCCGGCAAGCAGGTGAGCCGCTGGAAGGCGGGCGACCGCGTCACCGTTCCCTTCGCCGTCGGCTGCGGAAGTTGTTTCGAATGCACTTCGGGCAACCATCAGGTCTGCGAGCACCAGACCCAGCCGGGCTTCACCGGCTGGGGCTCGTACGCCGAATATGTCGGCATCGAGCATGCCGACACCAATCTCGTGCGCCTGCCCGACGAGATGGAGTTCGCCACCGCCGCCAGTCTCGGCTGCCGTTTCGTCACTTCGTTCCGCGCCATCGTCGATCAGGGCCGGGTAACGCCGGGAGAATGGGTGGCGGTGCATGGCTGCGGCGGCGTCGGCCTGTCGGCGATCATGATCGCCAGCGCCATGGGCGCAAATGTCATCGCCATCGACCTCACCGACGAGAAGCTGGAATTCGCCGGAAAGATCGGAGCGGTGGCGACGATCAACGCCTCGACGACGCCCAATGTGGTCAAAGCGGTCAAGCAGATCACCAATGGCGGCGCGCATATGTCGATGGACGCGCTTGGCCATCCCACCACCTCGTTCAACTCGATCGCCAACCTGCGCCGGCGCGGCCGTCACGTTCAGGTCGGGCTGATGCTCGGCGAGCACGCTCGCCCGCAGGTGCCGATGGACAAGGTGATCGCCTTCGAACTCGAAATCCGCGGCAGCCACGGCATGCAGGCCTATCGGTATTCAGCAATGATGGAGATGATCCGCACCGGCAAGCTGAAGCCCGAACTGTTGGTCGGCAAGAGGATCAGCCTCGAGGAAGCGCCGGCAGCCCTTATGGCGATGGGCGGTTTTGAAGGCATCGGCATCGGCGTGGTGACGAAGTTCGGGTAGTTATCCGATTAAAACTTTTCCGCGATCACTTTACGACCGGCGTCAGCCCATACACAATTTTAAGTTGACTACACTAAAAGCGCACGCATAGATAGACAACATCCATTCTCGTGGCTGGGACCGGAAATGAGACTTTTTCTACTTTGTCTTTTGTTGCTGTGGCCTACGCTCAGTGCCTGGGCGCAAGACAGTGGACTTGCCACTGGAGCCCAAGCGCCAAGTCAGAGCGCCTCGACCTCCGATGAACCAGGGACGGGAAAGGAATCCACTCTGCGGTTCGAGGATTTTCCGGCGAAAATTTTTCAAAAGAAGGCTGCCAAGAACATCCAAATTCACCCTAATGATTCTTGGGCACAGGCAGTTAAGCCGGATATTCGCGAAGCAATGAAACACGGTGCCGATTTCGGCGGCCACTTCTCCGTTGTTCTGGTCAATTGCGGTAACGCTTGCATTGCGGCTCGCATGATCGACTTGCGCACCGGTCAACTCTTTTGGATTCCCGGAGGCTACCAACTGGATTTGGAATACTACGTGCGAAGCCGGTTGATGAGAGTTGCTTGGGTGGAGCCTTCCGAAAATCCGGTGTGCGTGCGTCAAGATTTTGAATGGACGGGGCGCAAATTCGTCAAGCGCTACGAGGATCGCGAGAAGGTCGTCGATTCTTCCGAGTGTCCTGGTTTAGCGTACATAGGCAAGCCGCCTCAGTGAGCATCAACAACAGCAGTACCCCTACTTCGCAAACTTCTTGGCGCCGAACACGCAGGCCACGACGCCGAGCGTGACGACCACCATCAGCGGGCTGACCTGCTCGTGCAGCAGCGTCGCCGCCAGCGCCAGGCCGAAGAAGGGCTGCAGCAACTGCAATTGTCCCACGGCGGCGATGCCGCCCTGCGCCAGCCCGCGATACCAGAACACGAAGCCGATCAGCATGCTGAACAGCGAGACATAGGCCAGACCGATCCATGCGCCCGACCCGACGCCGGCGAAGGATGGCGGCAGCGTCGCAAAACTCAGTGCCAGCATGACCGGCAGCGACAGAGCAAGCGCCCAGCAGATCACCTGCCAGCCGCCGAGCCGGCGCGACAGTGCCGCACCTTCCGCATAGCCCAGCCCGCAGGCGATGATGGCGGCGAGCATCAAGCCATCACCGATCGGTGAGGCGGTGACGCCTTGGGAGAGGGCAAAACCCGCGACCAGGGCGCTGCCGAGGCATGAAAACAGCCAGAAGGCCGGGCGCGGACGATCGCCGCCGCGCAGCACGCCGAAGATCGCGGTGGCCAGCGGCAGCAGGCCGACGAAGATGATGGAATGAGCCGTGGTGACGTGCTTCAGCGCCAGCGCTGTCAGCAGCGGAAAGCCCACCACCACACCCAGCGCGACAACGACCAGCGAGATGAGGTCTCCGCGCTGCGGACGTTTCTCGCGGAACAGCAGCAGCAGGGCGATGCCAAGCAGTCCGGCAATCGCCGCGCGTGCCGATGTCAGGAAGGTCGGATCGAAATCAGTCACCGCCACGCGCGTCGCCGGCAGCGAGCCGCTGAAGATCAGCACGCCGATGAAGCCGTTGATCCAGCCCGCCAAACTCTTGTCCATGATCCGCTCCGTTTGCGCTTGCGTAGCGGTGCTGGCCATGGTGCCGCCAGAGACAATAGGGTACAATTGCGCAAAACTGTAATGGCATGCAGGGAAGTACAGATGGACACGCCCGACCCCAATGCCGGCGGCGGAACGCTCGTCGAGACCGTCATGTCAGCGATCCGGCAGCGGATTGCTGCGCGCATTCTCACCCCTGGCGCGCGCTTGCCTTCGATCCGCGCCTTCGCCGGCATGATGCAGGTGTCGAAGTCGACCGTGGTCGAAGCCTATGAGCGTCTTGCCGCCGAGGGCACGATCCGCTCGCGGCCGGGCTCCGGCTTCTACGCCGCCGGTCCTCTCGCGCCGCTGTCGCTGGCCGAGATCGGCCCGCGACTGGACCGTGCCGTCGATCCGCTCTGGGTTTCGCGCCAGTCGCTTGAAGCAGGCGGCGAGATGCTGAAACCCGGCTGCGGCTGGCTGCCGGCCTCCTGGATGCCGCAGGCCGCGTTGCGCCGGGCATTGCGAGGAGCGGCGCGCGCCGACGATGCGACGCTTGCCGACTACGGCACGCCGCTCGGCCTGCCGGCGCTGCGGCAGCTGCTCGCCCGCCGCCTTTCGGCGCATGGGCTCGAGGCTTCGCCCGACCAGATCATGCTCACCGAATCCGGGACACAGGCGATCGATCTCCTGTGCCGTTTCCTGCTCGAGCCGGGCGACGCCGTGCTGGTCGACGACCCCTGCTATTTCAACTTCCATGCGCTTCTGCGTGCACACCGGGCCAAGGTCGTCGGCGTTCCCATGACGCCGTCCGGGCCCGATATCGACCTGTTCGCGCAGGCGCTGACCGAGCATCGGCCGCGCCTCTACATCACCAATTCCGCCCTTCACAATCCGACCGGCGCCGTCCTGTCGCCGGTCGTGGCGCATCGGCTGTTGAAGCTTGCCGATCAAGCGGACCTCGCCATCATCGAGGACGACATCTTCGCCGATTTCGAGCACACGCCGGCGCCGCGCCTGGCGGCGTTCGACGGCCTCGGCCGCATCGTGCAGATCGGTTCTTTTTCCAAGACACTGTCGGCTTCGATCCGTTGCGGCTTCATCGCCGCACCCCGCGACTGGATAGAAGGGCTGATCGATCTCAAGATCGCCACCACGTTCGGCGGCGGGCGACTGTCGGCGAATCTGATACTGACGCTGCTCAAGGACGGGAGCTACCGCAAACATGTCGAACAGCTGCGCGCGCGGCTGGCGCGCGCCACGGCCGAAACCGCCGCCAGGCTTAAGGCGTTAGGTATCGCGCCCTGGATCGACCAGCCAGCCGGCATGTTCTTGTGGTGCCGCCTGCCCGAGGGCATCGACGCCGCCGACGTCGCCCGCCACGCCCTGTCGGACAATGTCGTCCTGGCTCCGGGCAATGCCTTCAGCCTGTCGCACACCGCCGGCCGCTTCATGCGTTTCAACGTCGCCCAATGCGGAGATCAGCGCATCTTCAGCACGCTCGAAAAGTCGATGGCAGCATCTCATCGCAAAGCTGCATAGAGTTGGCGGATTGTCGATCGGGTGAG
Organism: Mesorhizobium sp. M3A.F.Ca.ET.175.01.1.1; assembly: GCF_004791945.1. Lineage (NCBI taxonomy): Bacteria > Pseudomonadati > Pseudomonadota > Alphaproteobacteria > Hyphomicrobiales > Phyllobacteriaceae > Mesorhizobium > Mesorhizobium sp. M3A.F.Ca.ET.175.01.1.1. Next base: position 90,728 of record NZ_SRTP01000011.1, read on the forward strand.
GTTCAGGTCAGGCCGAGTCGAAAATGGTGGTTTCTCTACGCCGGCCGTAGCCTTCATAGAGCGGAGACACTTGTGACGGCTTCGGCCGGCGAAGGCCGGCGCGTGAGCACCGGAAGCGCAGGAAGACGCCGTTTGCAGACCGGCTTCACCTGAATATCAGCAGATCCTAAGTCCCTGCCCGCTTGCGGCGCTCATACATCATGACCAGCGTTTCGGCGGTCAACGCCGGCTTCTGCTCGCCTTCGATCTCGACGGTGTTGGCGGCCTTCATCAGATACTGGCCGGGTCCGCGGTCTTCCATGGATAGCAGCGTGGTGCGCAGCCTGATGCGCGCGCCCACCTTCACCGGCGCCAGGAAGCGCACCTTATCGAAGCCGTAGTTGAAGGCGGCCTGCGTGTTCTCGGGCACGATGCCCATCTCCAGCGCCAGCGCGCCGATCATCGACAGCGTCAGATAGCCGTGCGCGATGGTGGTCCGGAACGGGCTCTGCCGTTTCGCGCGCTCCGGATCGACATGGATCCACTGATGGTCGCCGGTGCATTCGGCAAACTGGTCGATGCGGTGCTGATCGACAGTCGTCCAGTCCGATACGCCGATCTCCTGTCCGGCCATCGTCCTCAACTGCTCGAAGGTCGGCGGCGTCTTCGGCCGTGCTTCCGTCATTCCTGCTTCCCGTGGCTCTGCCCGTCTCCCGGTCCACGAACCGGCCGCCTCTGTCAATTCATCCTTCGGGTTTTGGTTAGCCCGCACCGGACGTTTGCGGTCGTGCGACGGCAACGCCGCCACACAGAGGCGATCCCGAGGCCTGCAGGAAATTGGGGCAGCCTACTTCTTGTCGTAGCCGGCGCGGATTTCCGCCATTGCTTCCTTGATCCGCTCGCGCAGGATCTCGACCGATTCGGCGCCGGATTTCCTGGCCATCTCAGCCACCTCGCCGGCATTCCTCAACGCCGCATCGAAAGACTTCCTGGCAAACTCCGCCTGCCTTGCGACCAGGTCCTGTGGATTGCCAGGAACCTTGTAGTTTTGCGCCATATCGGCGATCTCGTGCAGCGCCTCCTGCACCATTTCGCGCTGCCTGGACATCATCGAAGATGCGCCGGCGGCCCCTGCTTTCACCGATTTCTCAAGCGCTTCGAGATTCTTGCGGTGATGGCTGATGATCGCCTCGACATCGACATTCGGTACCTTGAGGTCGCGGCCGAACCTGCTGAACATGTCCAGAAAAGAGTCGGATTCCGGTCGCTTGGCCATCTCACTTCCTCCCGATCCGCCTTGCGCTGCCTCAATGCATGTCGCCCAGAAGTGTGCAGCGGTTTTGCATCAAAACAAGGCCTTGAAGCGCATTGCCTGAATCCGTGTCAGCGCGATGCGCTTCAAGGGAGAATAGTGCGCGCCCAGCCCGCGTCAATCGAGGAGAAAGAGCCGCTCCGCCGTGTACAGCACCAGGCCGGCCAGTCCGCCAATCACCATGCCGTTGAAGCGGATATATTGCAGGTCCTTGCCGATGTTCATCTCGATCAGCCGCGTCAGTTGACCCAGGTCCCAGCGCTTGACCTGGTCGGCTATGAATTTCGACACGCCGCTCTTCTGGTTCTCCACGAAGGATGCCAGCGCCACGACGAAGCCCCGGTTCATGTCCGCCCTGATCCGGGCATCGTCGGCCAGTTGGCGGCCGATCTCGACAAACATATTGGCGAGATGCGCGCGGATCGCCGAATTGGGCGCGTTGGCGTCCTGCTCGATCAAGAGCCGCAGGCTTGTCCACATGTCGCCCGCCAGCGCCTTCATCTCCGGCCGGACCAGGAAATCGCGCTTCATCTTCTCGGCGCGTCTGGCATATTGCTTGGACGTTCGCAGCCGCTCGATAAATCCTGTTGTAAAACGGTCGAACTCGGATCGCATCGGATGGTCGGGATCGGTGCGCACCTCCTCGAGCAGCGATCCGGCGGACGCGACGATCTTCTTCAAGAGATAGGCATCGGCACGAAACAGGTTGAACAGCGAAGGCAGTTCCTCGCGGATTTTTTCGCGCATCGTCGCCAAGGCCTGCTCGTCGTTCAGGAAACGTCCGACCACCCTGGTGAATTCGTCGAAGAGCTTCTGGTGGCGGCGGTCCTCGGTCATCGCCGACAGAAGCTCTGCGGCGAGCGGCGCCAGAGGCACCTTTTCGATCTGCTCAAGCATGCGGCTGGTGACGAAGTCACGTAACCCGGACTGCTCGACCGCCGCAAGGGTTTGCGGCACCAGCCGGGCGACGAACCGCGACAGGCCGGCGGCGCGTTCGGCGTCGGCCAGCCAATCGGCGACCAAAGCGGCGAAGTCGACCTCGGCGAGCTTTTCCCGCACTGGTTCCGGCGCCAGGAAATTGGCTTCGATGAAGCGGCCGAGATTGTCGGCGATGCGGTGCTGATTCTCAGGAATGATGGCGGTATGCGGGATCGGCAGCCCGAGCGGCCGCCTGAACAGTGCAACGACGGCATACCAGTCGGCCAGCCCGCCAATGGTCGCCGCTTCCGCGAAGGCAGCGACGAAACCGAGCCATGGTTGGCTGCCCTGGAAGGACTTGGCGAGCGCGAAGACGGCGATGCAAAGCGCCAGCGCCGCTGCGGCAACGGATTTGGTGCGCCTGAGCGCGGTAAGCTTGGCGGTATCGCCGCCGAAGGCAACGCTGGCCTGAACCGATTGTGACATGGTCGAGCCGCTCCTGATCAGTCTTGCGCCATATCTAGGGTGGCGTGCCGCAAAATGCCCGGTATTCAACATTCCCGTGTCCACGCACATAAAGTTGACGAGCGAATTCACCTATTATGCGAGGCTTGTCTGGAATTATTCCAAACTATGGGCCATATTCGCGGTTAAGCGATTGCTTTCATGAGGACGAAATGCGGCTGACCCGCCAGACCAACTATGCCATGCGCATCCTGATGTATTGCGCAGCCAACACGGACCGGCTGAGCCGAATCCCCGAGATTGCCACCGCCTACTCGGTGTCGGAACTGTTCCTGTTCAAGATCCTCCAGCCGCTGGTCGAGGCCGGCCTGGTCGAGACCGTGCGTGGCAGGAACGGCGGCGTCAGGCTCGGCCGCCCGGCCGAACAGATCACGCTGTTCGATGTCGTGCGCGTCACCGAAGAAAGCTTCGCCATGGCCGAATGCTTCGAGAACGACGCCGCCGAATGCCCTTTGGTCGACAGCTGCGCCTTGAATTCGGCGCTGCGTGAGGCGCTCAACGCCTTCTTCGCCGTGCTCTCCCGCTACACGATCGCCGACCTCATCGCGGCGCGCCCGAACGTGCGCAGCCTGCTTGGCATCGACCTCCTGGAGCAGCGCGCCCCGGCCGCTTGAACCGGAACGCGCCCGCGATCTCCGCGTCCGCTTCGCTGCCGCTCCGCCGGTGGATGACGAAGGCAGGAAACCGTCCCTCGCCGCCAAGCCTACGCGGCTGATTGTGGCAGCACGAAAGGCACGCTTGCCTCGGGCAGCGCGCCGACCTTCAATCGGCAGTCGAACACCTTCTCGATCAGGGCGTCGTTGAGCACGTCCTTGGGCGAACCGGCGGCTGCCAGTTGGCCGCGATGCAGCACGAACATGCGGTCGGCATACATGGCGGTCAGGTTGAGGTCGTGCAGGATGGCCACTACGCCGCCGCCCCGCCGGGCGAAATCGCGGGCGATGTTCATGATGATGAGCTGGTGCTTGACGTCGAGGCTGGAGACTGGCTCGTCGAGGAACAGATAGCGTGGCCTGCCCGCCAGCACCGGCGCCCACACCTGGCAGAGCACGCGGGCAAGCTGCACCCGTTGCTGCTCTCCGCCGGAAAGCTCCTGGTAGAAGCGCCCGGCAAAGCCGTCGAGATCGACGCGCGCCAGCGCCCGTTCCGGCAGGCGCGCATGCTCGCCTGGCAGCACGCCCGGGCACCCGCCGATCAGGCCGAGGCGAACGATCTCGCGCACGGTGAACGGGAAAGATAGCGTCGTGGATTGCGGCAGCACGGCGCGAAGCGTCGCTGCCTCCGCCGGCGTCATTGCGGACACGCTATAGCCATTGAGCGTGACCGTGCCGGTATAGGCAAGCTCGCCTGTCAGCGCCTTGAGCAGGGTCGTCTTGCCAGATCCGTTCGGCCCGACGATTGCCGTCACCTCGCCCGGCCGCGCGTCGAAATCGACATGAGACACGATGCGCTTGCCGCCAAGTGCCACCGAAATGCCGCGTGCTTCCATCATCGGCGGCTCACAGATCGACGATGCCGCGCTTGCGCAGCAGGATCCATAGGAAGAACGGCGCGCCGGCGACGGCCGTGACGATGCCGATCGGCAGTTCGGCCGGTGCGACAATGGTGCGGGCGACCGCATCGGCGAGCAGAAGCAGCGAGGCGCCGAGCAAGGCCGAAGCCGGCAGCAGGTAGCGGTTGTCCGGACCGATCGCGAGGCGCAACAGATGCGGCACGACGATGCCGATGAAGCCGATACCGCCGCTCACCGCAACCGAAGCGCCGACCGCCGCCGAAACGGCGACGATTGCCGTGTATTTCAGCCGCTGCACCGGAATGCCGAGATGGCCTGCGGTCGCCTCGCCGAGCGCCAGCGCGTTGAGACCGCGCGACAGGAACGGCATCGTCGCCAACGCGAGCACTATCGCCGGCCCGACGGTGCCGATCTTCGGCCATGTCGCCCCGGCGAGCGAGCCGAGCTGCCAGAACGTCAGGTCGCGCAACTGCCGGTCATCAGCCATGAAAATCATGACGCCGGTGAGCGCCATGGCGAGGGCTGCAATCGCCAGCCCGGCAAGCAGCATCGTGGCAACCGATGTCCTGCCCTGACGCGTGGCGACGGCATAAAGCAGCAAGGTGACAGTCATCCCGCCGAGGAACGCGGCCAGCGGTAAGGCGAGCGTGCCGAGGGCCATGGTGACGGGCGCGAACCATGTCGTGCCGAGCACGATGATCGCCACCGCGCCGAGGCTGGACCCGGCCGAGACGCCGATCAGGCCGGGATCGGCAAGCGGGTTGCGGAACAATCCCTGCATCACAGCCCCGGAGACGGCGAGCGCGGCGCCGATCAGCACGCCGAGGAGGATGCGCGGCAAGCGGATGTCGTAGACGATCAGCTGATCACGAGCCGCGAGTGCCGGATCGGCGGGCACGGTCCCGGTGAGCCAATAAAGGACAACACCCAAGCCGGACGCGTCGGAAGCGCCCGATATCAACGACAGGAGCATGGACAGTGCAAGGGCAAGCGTCAAAAGCAGGATGACCGTCCTGGCCCGCGCGGAGCGGTCGCCATCGGCTGCCATCGCCACCCTGCCCGCCGCGCCCGCGATCGACTGGTCCGCCATGACGGCCGGTCAATCCGTGACCTGATCGCCGTAGAGCGCGACCGCAAGGTCATGAATGGCTTCGGCCGTGCGCGGCCCGAAACCCAGGAGATAGCCGCCATCCATGCTGATCACCTTGCGGCCAGCACCCGCCGGTGTCGAAGCGATCGAGGGGTTGGCGAACAGCTCGTCTTCCGAAATCGGCCGTCCGGCGTTCTTCATGGCCAGGATCACGTCCGGCCGGGCGGTAACGATGGCCTCGTCCGACATCTGCTTGTAGCCGGAGAACCCCTCGACGGCGTTGATCGCGCCGGCAAGCTTGATAATGCCGGCGCCCGCCGTGTCGCTGCCCGCGGCCAGTATCTTGCCGCCCTGAGTCGACAGCACGAACAGGATGCGCTTGCGCTCCTTGATTGAAGCCGTCTGCTTCTCGGCGGCCTTCAGCTTCGCGTCCATGTCGGCCGCCAGTTTCTCGGCCTTGGCGTCGGCGCCGAGCGCCCTGCCGACAATGCGGATCTTTTCGAGAATGCCGTCATGGCTGTAGTGCTCGGGCACTTCGATGAAGGGCACGCTCGATTTCTTCAGCACGTCGACCGCTTCCTTCGGCCCGCTGCCATGGAGCGCCAGGATGCCGCTCGGATTGACCGACAGAACGCCCTCCGGCGACAGCGCACGCATATAGCCGACATCGGGCAGTTTCAGCGCGGCCTTGGGGTAATAGCTGGTCGAATCGCGGGCGACGAGATGGCCCTCCTCGCCGAGCGCATAGACGATCTCAGTGACCGAGCCGCCGATCGATGCGATCCGCGAGGGATCGGAGAACACTGTTGTACCGTCGTTGGCTCTGGCCGGCAAAGCCGCGAAAGCCAGAAGCACGCTGAGTACGGGCGCCAGTGTCAGGCGGGAACGAGAAGCAACGCGCATTGGGTTCTGCCTCATGCCGCGGTCGGGCTGGGAACGCGCGGCAGGTTTTCGGCGAGGAAGCGCCAGTCCTCCCGCTCGCCCTCGCCTTCGTGCCGCTTGCCGAAGAACTGGATGATCATGCCGCCATTGGCGTCATATGCCTCGAGCGAGGTGACATGACCGTCGTTGGTCGGCTTGCGCACCGCCCAGACTTCATGGATGTGATCGGTCCTGAGATGCAGGTGGAAGCTGTCGTCGAGCACATTGATCCATGGCCCCATCGGCTTGACCGACCTGACCGGGCCGGAATGGATCTGGATGCAGCCGCGGTTGCCAACGAAGCACATGATCGGCATCTCGCCTTCCGCTGCGTGGTGGAACATGGCGCTGACGGCGTCATTGTCGAGCAGCCATGCATAGTCCTGGCCGACCATACGCACCGCCTCGCGGCGGCTGAGTTTGAGGGTCTTCAGCATGCCGAAGAACTGATGCACGTCCGTCAGCCGGCTCCAGCGATCGCGCAGATCATCGATGCTGGCCAGCGGGCCTTGGGCCTCCCCCTCGCCTTCCGCAGCGCTTTCGGCAATCGCGATCGTCGGTTCCTGGTTCGATGATTCCAGGCTCGCCACCAATTTTTGATAGGCATAGAGATTGGACGCGGGGCGCAGATGCACCTTGTGCACCGCCTCGCCAGATGCGTCGAAGAACTGCAGGCTGCGGCGGATCTCACCACTGTCCCGCTTGTCGACGGCGAAGCCATGCGCCCACACTTTCGGGAAGATGCGCAGGTCGATGTTCTCGCCGAGCACCATGGCATTGTGGTTGCCGGTGACGACCTTGTCGTAGACCCCGATCTTTTCGTGGACGGCGCCTTCGTTGCGGGTCAGCGCCATCACCTCGCCCACTGCGTCAAGGCCGGTCAGCAGATCGCTGACACGCGGCTCGATGCGCACCGCGCCATGCCCGCAATGAGCCGCGACCAGTTCGGCTTCCGAAATGCCGAGTTGGGCTGCAAGATCGCGCTCGCGCATCTTCGGATTGTCTTCCCGCGCCCGCCGGATCTCGTCCGGCGAGAGTGTCACGCGCTGATCCATGTCTCCACCTGCCTGCTGTTGTCTGCTCGTCCTTGGCCGGCTGATCTAGTTGTTGAGGATCAGCTTGCCCTGGCGGGTGATCTTCAATCGGTAGAGCGCGCCGTGATGCTCGATGCCGATCTCATGTTCGCCCTGAAACAGCGTGTTGCTGGAGAGGGTGCGCACCGCCATCGGTACGCGCTCGAAGCGCGCCCGCGCGTCGTCGGAACGGCGCGCGCGATAGCGGAAGTCATGCGGATTGTGCGTGTTCATGGTCGGTCCCTTTCCTCTGCCGGCCCCTTCTGCGGCGGCCTCGTAAAATGGTGATTCAATTCTTGACTATAAAACTCATGTTTATTAGTCAGTGCATTACCGGAGTGAATGAGTCAACATTTATGACGCCGGACATGATCAAAAATGCGAGCGAGCGCCGTGCCAGCCAGCAGCGAGCCTGAATATTGGAGCTGGGGCATGGGGCTGGGGAATTGGGGACGGACGGGCCAGGCGAACGCAGGCGCAGGCTACCGATCGAGTGCAAAGACAACCGCCATATTGATGGCCGGAGCAGCGGCAGTCGCGCTCATCATGCCGGCTGCGAAAGCGCAACAAGCGGCGCAGCCGGCGACCGACCAGCCGGCCGCTGAAACGAAGAATGCCGACCAGCAGGCCGCCGACGACACGACGCTGCTCGACAAGATCCTGGTCATCAGCCGCACCGGCGAAACCGCGATCCAGTCGCTGGCTTCGGCCAGCCACGTCGACCAGGAGCAGCTCGAGCGCCGCATGGCGACCACGCCGAACGAGATGCTGCTCGGTGTGCCCGGCGTCACCGTGCAGGCCGACGCGCGGCGCGTCAGCTCCAGCATCAACATCCGCGGCCTGCAGGATTTCGGCCGCGTCGCGGTGATCGTCGACGGTGCGAGGCAGGATTTTCAGCGCTCAGACCACGGCACCCAATCGACCTTCTATATCGATCCCGAACTCGTCAAATCGGTCGACGTGATCCGCGGTCCCGTCGCCAACACCTACGGCTCCGGCGCCATCGGCGGCGTCGTCTTCTTCGACACCAAGGACGCCGAGGATTTCCTGAAGCCGGATGAGACCTGGGCCGCCTCCGTCACCGGGCGCTACGAGAGCAACGGCAACGGCTGGACCACCAGTGCCAGCGGCGCCTACCGCTTCAACGAAAACTGGGATGTTCTCGGCAACATCGTCTACCGCAACTACGACGACTACAAGGACGGCGGCGGCGACACTGTCGCCGGCACCGGCTTCGATGTGCTGAGCGGGCTTCTCAAGACCACCATCCGCCCAAGCGAGAACAGCGAGCTGAAGCTCGGCTGGGTCGGCTCCAGCGATGGCTGGACGGAGACCAGCGGCGGCGTTCCGGCGAACGATGTCGACCTGAAATCCAACACATTCACGGCCCGCTACAACATCACCGACGATGCCAGGAGCTGGCTCGATCTCCACATCAACGCCTCTTACAACAAGACCGACCTCGACCTGACGACGCTGATCCCGCAGAACCGGTTCGACCCAATTACCGGCCTTCCCGTGGTGCTGCCGGCCGGCTCGTTGTCGACATTCGATGTCGGCACGACTGGCATCGACATCTGGAACACGTCGCGCTTCGACACCGCCGGCATCGCGCATGAGCTGACCTACGGCGGCGACTGGGTCGGCGACGATGTCGAGACAGGCGGCACGGCCGGCGGCGACAGCTTCTACACGCCATCGGGCAAGCGCAACGTCTCCGGCGCCTACGTCCAGGACAAGCTGACCTGGGACTGGCTCGAGGTCATCACCGGCCTGCGTTACGACAGCTACAGCCTGAAAGATTCCGACAGCGAGACATCCGGCGACCGGCTGTCGCCGCGCATCACCGTCGGCGTCTCCCCTTTCGAAAGCCCCAGCCTGGCCGGCCTGCAGTTCTACGGCACCTACGCGGAAGGCTATCGCTCGCCCTCGCTCACGGAGACGCTCATCAGCGGCAATCATCCGGCCGGTGTCACCTTCCCGTTCCTTCCCAATCCCAATTTGCGGCCCGAGACCGGCAAGACCATCGAATTCGGCGTCAATTACAAGCAGGATGATATCCTTGAGGCCAGCGATGCGCTGAGGCTGAAGGCCGCCTACTTCCGCAACAATGTCGACGACTACATCGATGGGGTCGTGCTGTCGGCGTTCGATCCGACCAGCGGCTGCCCATTCGGACCCGGCATTCCGATCTGCTTCCAGTATCAGAACTTTGCCAAGGCCAAGATCGACGGTTTCGAACTGGAAAGCGTCTACGACGCCGGCTGGGGCTATGCCGGCCTCTCCGCCTCGATCATCGACGGCTACACGATTTCGTATGAAGGCGAGCGGGCCGACCTCGCCACGATTCCGTCTTCGCAGGTCACTGGCCAGCTTGGCCTTCGCTTCCTGGAAGACAAGCTGACCGTCGGCGGCGAAGTGCAGTACAATGGCAAGCCCAAGGGCAATCCGGTCGCCAAGGACTACACGCTGGTCAATGCCTTCGCCAGCTACCAGGCGACGGACAATCTCAAGCTCGACTTCCGCGCCGACAATCTGTTCGACGTCAAATACACCAACCCGCTCAACGGAAGCACGACTGCCGTCCTTTACGAACCCGGCGTCACGCTGAAGCTGGCGGCAACCATGCGTTTTGGAGGCTGACCGGAAATGCCACGTTCAACGACATCGCTTCGTCTCCTGATCTCGGTGCTGGCGATGTCGCTTGGCCCGGCGCCGGCGTGGACCCAATCCACGCCGGCGGCGGCCCCAGTGCAGACATTGAGCTTGGAACTCAATGCCGCGCAGCCCTCGGACAAGGGCTGCCGGCTGACCTTCGTGGTCAACAACGCCCTCGGCTCCGACCTGTCCAAGGCTGCTTTCGAGATCGCGCTGTTCAACGAGGCCGGCGTCGTCGACCGCCTCACCGTGCTCGACTTCAAGGACCTGCCCGCCGGCAAGACAAAGGTCACGCGCTTCGACCTTGCCAGCGCCGATTGCGGCAAGCTCAGCCGCGTGCTGATCAACAGCGCGGCCGAATGCGCCGGCTCGGGCATCGACCCGGCAGCCTGTTTGCGCAGGCTGAAGACCTCGACCAAGACCGGCATCGCTTTCGGGGTCTGACAAGCGGTGGGGATCGAGCCGGCATTCGCGCGCGACGCCATCGCCTGGCCTCTGGCCGGCAGAGGCTTTCCGCCGCTTGCGGCAAGCGATCTTGATTTGACAATTTGTGACTGGTCGCGGCAGCTTTCGGCCCGCGCCATGCAGGACACCACCGAAACTTCCGACACCAGCAGCGAATTGACGGCAGCTCCGGGCGAGCCTCTAGCGCGACCAAGCGCGCCGGAGAGGAGCTTCAAATGGGGTGCTGCGATCGGCGCGTCGGGCTCGCTCCATGCGGCATTGGCGGCCGCGTTCTTGATTGCGCCTGCCGCAACGTTGGACTTCCAGGACGCCATGAACGCGGAAGGCGCCGATCGAGCGGGCTCGAGCGTAGTCGGCAGCGCCACGGATGGGCAATTGCCGGGCTCGGTCAACGTTTCCCTGGTGCCTCCGCAACCGGCTAGACCTCAGCCGCCTGCACCGTCAGTCAACGCTTCTCAGCTACGACCATCGACGGCCGTTGTCTCTCAGCCGGCAGCGCAACCCCTCAAACAGCCACGTGCGGCCACTGACATATTGGCTGCCGGAACGACGCGAAGTGATCTTCAAAGCCCCGCTCCGACAAGCGCGGCGGCAGTGCCTCCAACCAGCAATCGGAAAGCGCTGAACCCGACTACACGGGTCAGCCGCCCATCCCAACGGCAAGGCCGAGCGCATCACAAGGATCCGGCTCCGCAAGCAGGACAGCCGACGCGCGCGGCACTGCGGACGGCAAAGAAGTCAAAGCGTCGATCGCCAGCAAAGGCAAGGCAAGCACTGCGACTGGCGACGCGGCCAAGTCGCGATACAGCGGCGAGGTCGCGAACAAGCTTGCTCGGGCAAATCGTCGGGTTTCGAAAGCGGCGCAAACCAAGGCCCGGAACAACGCCACCGTGAGTTTCGTGGTTCTCGCCAACGGCAGCGTCACGGAGTTGCAACTCGCCAAGAGCTCGGGCTCGCCCGAACTCGATCAATTCGCCTTGAACCTGGTGCGTCAGCAGGCCCCCTTTCCGCCCATCCCGCCGGAGATTGGGATTTCAAGCTGGCGCTTCAGAGCCCCAATAGGCCCGTACGGAACGGCCGATCAGTAAACATCGCCAAGGAACATTCAATGTACATCGCCATGAACCGCTTCAAGGTCCAGAACGGCTCGGAGGAAGCCTTCGAGGATGTCTGGAAAAGCCGGGACTCCAGCCTCTCCGAAATGAAAGGCTTCAAGGAGTTCCACCTGCTGCGCGGCCCGGTCAACGAGACCGAAGGCTATACGTTGTTCGCCTCGCACACCGTCTGGGCGAGCCAGGAAGATTTCGTCGCCTGGACCAAGTCGGAGAACTTCCGCGCCGCCCATCGCAACGCCGGCACCACCAAGGTGCACTATCTCGGCCATCCCCAGTTCGAGGGCTTTTCGGTCGTCGAAGGCGCCTGATACGCGCCTCCGACAAACGAGATCGTTCGAGTTGGCTATGCGGCCGCAAGCAGGCTGGCATTGCCGCCAGCCGCCGTCGTATCGACGCAGACCGCGCGCTCATGCGCATAGGCGGCCGGGTTGAGCACCTCCGTGACCACCGGCACGATCGGGCCGGCGCGCTCGGCAATGACCTTGCGCACGACGCGCGATGTTTCCGGCGTGCCGGAGAAGGCCACGACATCGACCTTCAGCGATCGCGCCTCGACCGGATCGGGACGGCCGTCGATCGCGGCGAGCGGCAGGCCCTTGCCGGTCAGCGCCGACAGTGCCGCCGGTGCGCCTGGGGCAACCGCCAGCACCGCATTGCCGGCGGCTAAGGCCTGGATTGTTTGCGCAAGCAAGGTGTCGGCATCCGGACCGAGGCAGAGCACCCGGCCGCGCGGCGACAGCGACAGCGTGTTGGCCTCACCGGTTGGACCCGGCAGATCGACCTGGCCGAAATCGAGGCTGGCGGCAGCGGCGATGGCCGCGGCGCCCTTGCCACGTAAATGCTTCCGCAGGATCGCAACGCGGTCGGGCCGCGCCGACCAGCCGCCCAGCGTCGGATCCGGCAGATTGTCGGCGAGCTCGGTGGCAGTGACCTTGTGGCCTTCGCCAAGCTCGGTGCCGGCCTCCGGTCCTTTGCGGAAGCGCCGCAGATAGTGCGGGCCGCCGGCCTTCGGCCCGGTGCCCGACAGCCCCTCGCCGCCGAACGGCTGCGACCCGACGACGGCGCCGATCTGGTTGCGGTTGACATAGATGTTGCCGGCATGGATGCCGTCGACGAAGTGCTGGACACGGCCTTCAATGCGGGTGTGCAGGCCGAAGGTCAGGCCGTAGCCCTTGCGGTTGATGGCGGCAATGACCGCATCGATCTCGTCGGCATCGAATGTGGCGACGTGCAGCACCGGGCCGAACACCTCGCGCTCCATCTCCTCGATGCCTTTGACCCGCAAAACATGCGGCGCGACGAAGCGGCCGCTCTTCGGCGCTTCCAGCTTGGCGACGAGGCGGCCTTCCAGCCCCTTCTTGATGCAATAGTCGCGGATCGAGCCTTGCGCCTCCTCGTCGATGACTGGACCGACATCGGTCGAGATCAGCCAGGGATCGCCGACATTCAGCGCCTCCATCGCGCCCTTCAGCATTTCCAGCATCTTCTTCTCGACGTCCTTCTGGACATAGAGGATGCGCAACGCCGAGCAACGCTGGCCGGCGCTCTGGAAGGACGACGCCAGGATGTCGCGCACCGCCTGCTCGGGCAGTGCGGTGGAATCGACGATCATGGCGTTCAAACCACCGGTCTCGGCGATCAGCATGGCGTCGTGCGCGGCGGTGTCGGCCAGTTGCTTCTCGATCAGCTTGGCGACCTCGGTCGAGCCGGTGAAGCACACGCCGGCAATGCGCGGGTCAGCGGTGAGCGGCGCGCCGACCGTCGGGCCATCGCCCGGCAGCAGTTGGATGACATCCTCCGGCACGCCGGCCTGGCGCAGCATCTCCACGGCGCGGAAGGCGATCAGCGGCGTCTGCTCGGCGGGCTTGGCAATCACCGAGTTGCCGGTCACGAGCGCAGCCGCGATCTGGCCGGTGAAGATCGCCAGCGGGAAATTCCACGGCGAGATGCAGACGATTGCCCCGCGCGCCTCGGTACCCGCCTCGGCACCGGCCGCCTCGGCCGCGTAATAGCGCAGGAAGTCGACCGCCTCGCGCACCTCGGCGACGCCGTCGGCGAGCGACTTGCCGGCCTCGCGGGTGGCGAGCGCGAAGAACTCGGCGGCATTGGCCTCGTAAAGGTCGGCGGCGCGGTTGAGAATCGCGGCGCGCTCGGCGACCGGACGCTTTGCCCAGGCCGGCTGCGCTTCGACCGCGATGCGCACGGCGGTCGTCACCTGCTTGGCTGCTGCCTCGTGCACCGTGCCGACGATCTCGTCCGGCTTGGCCGGATTGATGATCTTCCGCTGCTCGCCATAGCCTGCAGCGCGTGTAACCGGCTTGGCATGCCAGCGATCCGGTCCGGCAAACTCGGCTCTGGCCTTCTCGATCGCGGCGAGCGTGACGATATCGGTGATATCGTATCCCTTGGAATTGCGTCGTCCACCGCCGAAGATTGCGGCCGGTCGGGCGATCGCGGGATTCGCGGCCGCGCCCTGGCTTTCCACCGTCTCCAGCGGATCGCGGGCGATCTCCTCCGGCTCGACCTCCTCATCGGTCAGTTGATGCACGAAAGACGAGTTGGCGCCGTTTTCCAACAGCCGCCGCACCAGATAGGCGAGCAGGTCCGAATGCGCGCCGACTGGCGCGTAGATACGGCAGCGGGTCCTTTCGGCCTGTCGCACCGTCTCGTGCAGCGCCTCGCCCATGCCGTGCAGGCGCTGGAATTCGAAGGAATCGCGATCCTTTGCCATCGAAAGAATGGCGGCGACCGTGTGCGCATTATGGGTAGCGAATTGCGGATAGATGCGGTCGGTCATCGACAGCAGCTTCCTCGCACAGGCGAGATAGGAAACGTCGGTGTTGGCCTTGCGTGTGAAGACGGGATAGCCGGCAAGGCCAAGCGTCTGCGCGCGCTTGATCTCGGTGTCCCAATAGGCGCCCTTGACCAGCCGCACCATGATCTTGCGGTCATGCTTTTTCGCCAGCGCATGGAGCCAGTCGATGACGAATGCCGCGCGCGGCCCGTAAGCCTGGACGACGACGCCGAAGCCATCCCAGCCGGCGAGTTCCGGCTCGGCCAGCACGCGTTCGATCACGTCGAGCGACAGATCGAGGCGGTCGGCTTCTTCGGCGTCGATGTTCAGGCCCATGCGCGAATGCCGCGCCGCCAACGCCAGCGAAAGCAGCCGCTCGGCCATGACCGGCAGCATCTTCTCTTTCTGCGCCACCTCGTAGCGCGGATGCAGCGCGGAGAGCTTGACCGAAATGCCGTGGTTGTAACGGATGTCGGGCCCGTTCGAACCGGCGTCCAGCGAGGAGATCGCATCCGCATAGGCCTTGTGATAGCGCAGCGCGTCTGCCTCGGTGCGGGCCGCCTCGCCCAGCATGTCGAAGGAATAGAGATAACCCTTCTGCGTCATCGACCGGCCGCGCTTGACCGCCTCGGCGATGGTGCGCCCGAGCACGAACTGCTCGCCCATCTCGCGCATCGCCGCCGCCACTGCCTTGCGGATAACCGGCTCGCCCAGCCTGCGCACCATGGCGCGCAGCGTGCCCTCGATACCGCCCTCGCCTTCGTCGAGCACGCGGCCGGTCAGCATCAATGCCCAGGTCGAGGCGTTGACGAAGATCGAGCTCGAGCTGCCGGAATGCGACGACCAGTCATGCGGCGCGATCTTGTCGGCGATAAGATCGTCCATCGTCTCGGCGTCGGGGACGCGCAGCAGCGCCTCGGCCAGGCACATCAGCGCCACGCCTTCCTTGGTCGAAAGGCCATAGGCCGACAGGAACACCTCCATCAGCCTCGGATCGGTAGAGCCGCGCACCGCGCGCACCAGATCGGCGGCCCGGGCCGAGATCGCCTTCCGGTCGGCCGCCGACAGTTCTGCCGCCTCGGAGAGCCGTTTCACGGCCTCGTCTTCGTCGGGAAGGTAGTTGGAACGGATCTGCTGGCGGATGGCATCGAGCGGCATGTCGGGTCCATAGGGCGAGCGTTGGGGGTCGATCTGGCGGGCGCCGGACCGAATGGCGCAAGCTAGCACAATTGGAAATTTCAGCCGGTCCAAAGAAGTCGACATGGCAGTCCGTTTGAACTATCATGAGCGTTCAATTCCCTTCAGTTCGGCCACGACATTGATGACTGCAGATCAATTGGACCGCATCGATCGCAACATACTGTCGGCGCTCGGACGCGACGGCCGGCTTTCCATGTCGGAGCTGGCGGGCAAGGTCGGGCTGTCGAAGACGCCGGTGCAGGCACGGGTGAAGCGGCTGGAGAAGGACGGCTACATAAAGGGCTATCGCGCGGTCATCGATCGCGAGCGCATGGGTGAAGGCCACGTCGCCTTTGTCCAAGTGAAGCTGTCGGACACCCGTTCGGCAGCGCTGGACGCTTTCAATCGCGCGGTGCAGTCGGTGCCGGAGATCGAGCAATGCCACATGATGGCGTCGAGCTTCGACTATCTGCTGAAGGTTCGCACTACCGACATAGCCGCCTATCGCCGCGTGCTCGGCGAACGCATCTCGGCGCTGCCCCACGTCGCCCAGACCTCGACCTTCGTGGCGATGGAGACGGTGAAGGATCGCTAGGCTACTGCGAGAGGGTCTTAAGGAACGCCACCAGCGCCGCCAGCTCGCGGTCCGAGAGCTCAAGGGGATGTATCTCAGATGTCCCCTCGACACTCGTCGGCGCCTTCGAGTAGTGCGCGACCACCTCGTCGAGCGACGCAAGCTGTCCGGCATGCATGTAGGGTGGACGGGTGGCTGCTCCGCGCAGCGACGGCGTCTTATAGGCGCGCACGAGTTGAGGCCCATCCTTGACCATGAAACGCAGCTCGCGGCAGGCGCTGGCGTCGCCGTCACGGAACTTGCCGAAGCAGTTGAACGGATCGGCCGCGACCTGCGCGACCGCATCGACCCGGCCGCGATCCGGAGGCAGGTCCTTCACCGGCGCCACACCCGTATTGTGGAAAGAGTTATCGGTGAAGCGCGGCCCGTTGTGGCAGGTGACGCAATTCGCCTTGCCGATGAACAGCTTCAGCCCGAGGATTTCCTCCGGCGAAAACGCGGCATCGCCCTGCGGTTCGGTGCCGGTCGCGACATCGATGGCGAAGCGGTCGAAACGCGTCTGCGCAGGCTCGATCGACCGCTCGAAGGCCGCGATCGCCTTGCCGATATTGGCAAAGACGCGGTTGACGTCGTCGGCCTGGTTGGCGGGCATGGCATTCCACGCCGCCTTCTCCGCCTCAGTGCCGAGCGGGCTGGCATTGGCCGGCACGGTGGAAAGATCGGGAAGCGGCCCGAAGATCCGCTCGTAGCGCTCGCCGAACCGGTTCTTGATGTAATGCGCGAAGGCGGCGCGGTTTCCGGCCTGCTCCAGCGGGTTTTCGAGCGGCGTCAGCGCTTGTGCCCACAGGCTGTCGCGCCGTCCGTCCCAGAAGAACCATGGATCGCGCGCCACGCCGGCGAGCGGCATGGTGCGCCGGTTGGTGTGGCCGACGCCGACCGCCCGCGGCAGGTCGTCCTGAAATTGGCGGTCGATCTTGTGGCATGTCGAGCAGGACACCGTGCCGTCGCGGCTCATGCCGACATCGAAGAACAGGGTCGACCCGAGCGCGGCCGCCGCCGGCACGTCGGCATATTGGTTCGTGCTGTCGGGCTTAGGCGCCGGCAGCGTGTTCAGCGCCAGCGATGTGATGGTCTTCTTCTCGGCATCGCTGAACTGAGGTTCCTTGCAGCCGCCAAGCAAGGCGAGCGCAGCCAGGGCGGCCAGGCTTGCGACGCGGGCGAGACGCCTCATCGGCCGCTCACAACACGATGTTGAAGACGACGGAATCAGATCCCGCCGCCGCCGAGATGGCGAAGCGCAGCTGCCACCAGCCGCTCATGGAGAATTTGACGCCGTCGATGCGATATCGGCCAGCTCCCAGATAGTCGGTCGCCTGCGGACTGGTCGGCAGGCCGTGATTGTGCTGCGGCATGCCGCCGGAAACGGTGATGGCGGCACCCTCGACCGGCGCGCCGGCGGCGGTCTTCAGCGTCAGCAGCCACGACTGCAACTCGCCCTGCCGGATCACCCCACGCTCCGGTTCGAAGCTCGCGACGAACAGGCCGCTCGCCGTCTTCTTCGAACGCGCCGTCTCCGGTCCAGGCGCGGGTCGCGGCGCCGTCAGATAGACCACGGCCAGGATGCCAACGAGCAAGGCGGCCAGACCGAGGCCTGCGAGAGTGTAACGCCATAGTGATGCCAAACCGGTTCCTCTTCGGCTGATAACGTCACGGGCCGCATGCTGCGTCCCGCCCCTGCCTGTGGGAAATCGCTTGTGGCGCAAAAATCGGCCTCAGCCAAGCATGGCGCTGCCGATTGCAAAAAGCTACAGCAACAAGGCATCAGGAGAAAAGAGTCACATGGCTGCCAGAGGTGTCGCGTCGATCGGCGAATGCATGCTTGAACTGTCGGGACAGGCAGGCCCGAATTGGCGCATGGGCTTTGCCGGTGACACCTTCAACACATTGTGGGCGCTGCATGCGCTCACTCCAGAGCGCCCCGCGAACTATGTCTCGGCCTTCGGCGATGATCCCTTCTCCAAAGAGCAGATTGAATTTTTCGCTCAAAACGGCATCGGCATCGGCGACAGCCCGGTCATTGCCGGTGCAAGGCCGGGCCTCTACGCCATCACCCTCACCGGAGCCGAGCGTGCCTTCACTTACTGGCGAAGCGATGCGGCGGCGCGGCGGCTCGCCTCCGACCCGGCCGCATTGACGAAAAGTCTTGCAAACCAGGCTCTTGTATATTTTTCCGGAATCACTTTGGGAATTCTGGACGATGCGGCGCGCAAGACTTTGCTCGCGGCTATTGCAACGGCTCGCGCGGCTGGCTCGCTCGTTGCTTTCGATCCCAACTATCGCCCCCGGCTGTGGCAAAGCCGCGAGGCGGCTCAGGCCGCAGTCCTGGAAGCGCTCGCCGTCACCGACATCGCGCTCCCGACTTTCCCTGACGAGCAGATGCTGTTCGGAGACGAGACGCCGCAAGCCACCGCCGAGCGTCTCGAGAAGCTGGTCAATGAGGTTGTCGTCAAGAATGGCGAGCAGCCGGCGTTGGTTGCCGTGAACAAAGCATCGCAATCGGTTGAGGCAGTCCATGTCGCGGCGCCGATCGACACGACCGGCGCCGGCGATTCCTTCAACGGTGGCTATCTCGCCGCGCGGCTGGCCGGCGTTGCGCCGACCGGCGCGGCTCGACGCGCACACCAGGTAGCTGCCGCTGTCGTTCAGGTGCGCGGTGCGCTGGCGCCGTTCGAGACGCTGACAGCTGCCTTTGAGCACTGATATCTGTTGGAACCGAAGCGGAGCGTACTTAGCGCACGTCAACACCGGAAGCGCAGGAAGCCGCCATTCGCAGGCCGACTTCAATAGGCCTCAAGGCAGGCGGAAACGAAACTCCGTCACCTGATGATAGATCTGCCCCGGCCACAGCGTGGCCTGCGGGAAATAAGGCCGGTTCGGCGCGTCAGGCCAGGCCTGCGCTTCGAGGCAGAAGCCCGAAAACGGTTTGTAGCGGCGTCCATCGAGCCCTGGCGATGCGGGGGCCACATACTGGCCGATATAGAGCTGCAGGCCGGGCTCGGTGGTCCAGACCTCCATCTCGACACCGGAATTGGCGCCTTGCGCCCAGGCCGCCTGGTGGAGTGGTCCACGGCTGGAGGCGAGGCAGAAATTCACATCATAGGGAAGCTGCTCGCCTTCCGTTTCCATGCGCAACGGCCGCGCCTGGCGGAAGTCGTAGGGCGTGCCGTCGACAGGCTTCACCACGCCGGTCGGGATCATCTCGCCATCGACGGGAGTGTAGGCTCCGGCATTGAGCATCAGCCGATGGTCGAGGATGTCCCCGGCCCCGCCATCGTCGAGATTGAAGTAGGAGTGCTGCGCAAGGTTGCAGAGCGTCGGTTCCTCGCAGGTCGCGGTCAGTTCCATGCTGAGCGTGCCGGGAATCTTCAGCCGGTAGGTGCAGGTGACATCCAGAGCGCCGGGAAATCCCATCGTGCCGTCCGGGTCGTGCAGCGTCAGCGTCACGAAATCGCGGCCATGCAGCGAGACGGTCCATGGGCGCCGGAAATATCCCTCCGAGCCACCATGCAACGTGTGCTTGCCGAGGAAGTTGGGCTCGGTCTGATAGCGGTTGCCGGCGATGGTGAAGCGGCCGTCGCGGATGCGGTTGGCGTAGCGGCCGACCACCGCGCCGAAGAAGGCGCGGTCGGTTTCGTAGGGCTCGAAACGGTCGTAGCCCAGAACCAGCGGCGCGTCATGGCCGGCGAGCCGCAGATCCTGGATGATCGCGCCGAGCCCGATGATGTTGGCGGTCAGCCCGCCGCCGCGAATGGCAAAGCGGCGTACGTCCTCGCCAGTCTGCGTCGTGCCGAAGACCTCGCCGTCCTTCATCGCCATGCCCGAAATGTCAGTTCGTTGATCCGTCCGAAAAATGCGCGGCAGTTTTCCGTCCGGAGTTACGTAAGCAGAAATACGCGCAACGGGTCGGCGTTTCTACCAAAAGCTGAGCCGCTCTGCGCCGGCTGTCCGAGGAGGGCAGGCCAAGCGCCTGCCCCGCCCCTGGCTAATGTCAGAGCCCGAGGCCGCCGATGCAGACATACTTGGTGTCGAGATAGTCCTCGATGCCCTGATGCCCGCCTTCCTTGCCGAGGCCCGATTCCTTGACGCCGCCGAACGGTGCCTCGGGCGTGGTGATCAGGCCTTCATTGACGCCGACCATGCCGTATTTCAGCCCTTCCATGACCCGGAAGGCGCGGCCGAGATCGCCGGTGTAGAAATAGCAGGCCAGGCCGAATTCGGTTTCGTTGGCGAGCGCGATCGCCTCTTCCTCGGTCTCGAACTTGAACACCGGAGCGACCGGCCCAAAGATCTCTTCCTTCATGAATCGCATCTTCGGCGTTGCATTGGCGATGACGGTCGGCTGGAAGAACGAGCCCCCGAGCGCATGGCGCTTGCCGCCGGCAACGACCTTGCCACCCTTCGACGTCGCGTCGGCGATCAGTTCCTCGACCTTCTCGACCGCTTTCTCGTCGATCAGCGGCCCTTGCTGCACGCCCTCCTCGAGGCCGGACCCGACCTTCAGATTGTTGCTGGCGGCGACCAGCTTCTCGACAAACTTGTCATAGACGCCGGCCTGGACCAGGAAGCGGTTGGTGCAGACGCAGGTCTGGCCGGAATTGCGGTATTTCGCGGTGATGGCGCCGGTCACGGCGCGGTCGATGTCGGCATCGTCGAAGACGATGAACGGCGCATTGCCGCCGAGTTCCATCGACACTTTCTTGACGGTCACCGACGACTTCTGGATCAGCATTTTGCCGATCTCGGTCGACCCGGTGAAGGTGATCTTCGACACCAGCGGATTGGCGCAGATCTCGTCGCCGATCTCGCCGGCCGAGCCGGTCAGGATGTTGATGACGCCCTTCGGGAAGCCGACCTCCTCTGCGAGCGCGCCCCAGGCAAGGCCCGAGTAAGGCGTCTGGGAGGCGGGCTTGACCACTGCCGTGCAGCCGGCGGCCAGCGCCGGGCCGAGCTTGCGGGCCAGCATCGAGGACGGAAAATTCCACGGCGTGATGGCGGCAATGACGCCGACCGGCTCCTTGGTCACCAGGATGCGGCGGTCGCCCCACGGCGACGGCACGATGTCGCCATAAGTCCGGCGGCCTTCCTCGGCGAACCACAGGATATAGGATGCGGCAGAGCCGATCTCGCCCTTGGACTCGAACAGCGACTTGCCCTGCTCGATGGTCAGCAGCTCGGCAAGCACATCCTGATTGTCCATCATCGCGTCGTGCAGTTTGCGCAGGAGCTTCGAGCGCTCGAGCGCGGTCGTCTTGCGCCAGCTCTTGAAGGCTTCGTCCGCCGCCTCGATGGCGCGGCGGGTTTCAGCCTTGCCGGCTTTCGGCACGGTGCCGATCTTGAGCCCAGTGGCCGGGTTGATGACGTCGACGGTCTGGCCGCTGTCGGCCTGCACCCATGCGCCGTTGATGAGGTTGGCCTGGCGCATGAAATGGCTGGTTTTCTGAAGCATGATCTGGCCTCCGTTCGGCGCGCTGATCGGGCCGTTCTTTCTCGATATTCGGTGAGCGTGCAGGGCCGCACGCTGGCGCATGCTCTTACCTAGGGAAAGCCCGGCAAGCAATCATAAGATGGCATATAGGGGTTGGGCCAGCAAAAACGAGCGCGCCTGGCTGTCGGGTCCTATCCAAACACATGAACGACCACGGTCAGCCAGATGGACGTGGTGAGCACCGCGCTGGCCGTGGCGATGGTCATCTGGTTTGATGCAAGCGCCTGGCCGGTGTTGAACTGGACAGCTATGAGATAGGAATTGATGCCCGAAGGCAGCGCAGCTGCGACCACGGCGACTTTCGCCGTAAGTGGCGGCAGGCCGAGCAGCCACACAAATGCCAGCACCAGCGCCGGCATCACGAAGAGTTTCAGCGCCGACAGCGCCAGGGCCGGTCGGACGTTGCCGGAGATTCCGAAGCGGCGCAGGCTAAGACCCATGGCAAACAACGCCACCGGTCCCGCCGTACCTGCCAGCGCGTCGACCAGCCGTTCGACAAAATTCGGAAGCGGAGCGCCGGTGACGCGCCAGGCAAGCCCGGCAAGAATGCCGATGATCAGCGGATTGACGAACAGCCGACGCAGGAAACTCTTCACGATACGCAGCGGATGGACGGTCTTCCCATGGCCGCGCCCGAACATCTCGAACAGCACGATCGAGGCCATCATCATGATCGGCAGATGGACCGAGACCAGCAGCGACAGCACCTCGAAGCCGCCCGGGCCGAATATGCCGAGGATGAAAGGGGCGCCCAGCAGCACGACATTGGAATAGGCCGAGGAAACGCCGCCGACGATGCCGGCGCGGGCATCACGGCCGAAGATGCGCGTCGTGACCAGGTGACCGGCAGTCCAGGTGGCGGCTACCGCCGCGAAATAACTGCCCCAGAGCGACCATGGCGTCACGCCATGGAAATCGGACTTGACCATGGTCTGGAAGAGCAGCAGCGGCATCGCCACGTTGACGGCGAATTCGGATATGCCTTCACCGCTCACCGGCTTCAGATATTCGGTAAGCCCGGCTAGATAGCCGAGCGCCACGAGACTGAAGACGAATAGGACGGTTTCGACGAGCGGAGACATTTTTCCCGTGATAGGCGAGGCCCGATCGCGGTTCAATCGGCCAATGGAGTCGCCCTGCAGTGCTCTGCTTGTGTTTCGAACGGCTTTGCGGTCCCTATATGCCGATCATGGTTCCGGCCTCTCGGGCCGCCATAAGGACTTCTCATGCTGCGACTTGCCCTGGCGCTTTTCCTTTTGATCGTTCCGAACCTTGCCCGAGCAACCGACGCGGGCTGGGCGCTGCTGCGCGACGGCGGCCACATCGTGCTGCTTCGCCATGCCTTTGTGACCGGCACGACCGATCCAGCCAATTTCGACATTGCCAAGTGCCCGACGCAGCTCAACCTGTCGGCGCGCGGCCAGCAGCAGGCAAGCCGCATCGGCGCTCTCTTCGCCGCGCGCGCGGCTCCCATCGAGCGTGTGCTCTCCAGCCGCTACTGCCGCTGTCTGGACACGGCCCGCATCGCTTTCGAGACCGAGCCGGAGCCGTTCGCCCCGCTCGATCTGCTCAAGACCGACCCGGCGCAGAAGGCCGCTCAGCTTGCCGCGGTCATGGCTGAGATCCGTGACTACTCAGGTTCCGACAATCTGGTGCTGGTCACGCATCTGGAGAACATCCTCGCCCTGACCGGCATCGCCCCGCGCGAGGGCGAAGCGGTGGTGGTGGCGCCGGAGGGGGACGGGCTCAAGGTTCTGGGGCGAGTCACTTTCTGACAGCATTGGTGTCGCGCCCTCCGCCTCTGTTGCTTAACAGCCACACTCGGAAGAAGCCGCGAACTCGCCGCCACAATGCCACTTGCGACAACCCGTCGCAGGGTCTATAGGCGCGCTCCCGGTCACGAAAACCGAAGCGAGCACAGCGGTTGGAGCTTTTGTCTCCGCCCGCGCAGCCGGCTCTGTCGCGCTGTGTACGGCGCCGTTTCGGGTGTTGGGATCTGCGGGTGTAGCTCATGGAGAGCGCCGGAGTTGGCTCCGGAGGCAGGGTTCGATTCCCACACCCACGACACGGATAGCTCAGCTGGGTAGAGCATCAGACTCATAATCTGAATGTCGAAGGTTCGAATCCTTCTCCAACGGCCAGACAAGGCGACACCTTAGGGTGGTGTTATCTGGAAAACGGTCCGGGGACCGGAATGCGAGGACGTCAAGGACGGCAGGGCTTCGGCCTCGCCGGGTCGCGATTTCCTGCGCCATCGGCGCGCGGCCAGGCCGCGGTGACGATCAAGGCGCGGCAGCGCCGGCAAGGGAGGCTCAGCCTCCGGCGCCCGCCCTGCCGCCCCGTGATCCGCTCCCGAAGGCCCGCCTCGCGCCGATGCCACCGGTCCCCGGATCAATCGTGCCCGGGACTGGAAAGGGACGATCGAAACGAGAAACGAAAGGATGATCGACGCATGACGTGACGCCTCGCATGGGGCCATGCCCGACAGGAGTGAAGACAATGAAGACCATTCTCGAGAAGATTCTTGGACGCCAGCGCGTCCTCGTGAAGGAAAATGAGCGTGCCGTCGCCCTCTACAAGGGCGAAATCCAGGCTGTCCTGATGCCGGGCGAACATTGGCTCGCCAACCGGCGCCACAACCTGGAAGTCTCCCGGCACGACCTGAAGAATCCGGAATTCGTTTCGGCCTACGAGAAGGCGTTGTTCGACAAGCTCCCGGACGTGGCCGCGCGTCACTTCACCGTCGTTCGCACCGGGCGCGCGGATGTCGCCGTCATCGAGCGTGACGGCAACCTCCATGCCGTTCTGGCGCCGGACCGCAAGCTCGTGCTGTGGACCGATGCCGGGCCGTGGAAGGCGACGCTGCTTGATACGTCGTCCGATCTTGCGATCGATCCGGCGGTCATGCGCCGGCTCGGCCAGGCCCGGAAGACGGAACTGGTGTTCCTGCATCCGGTGGTGGACGGCCAGGTCGGGCTGCTGTTCGTGGATGGTGTCTACGTTCGGACGCTTGCCGCGGGCGTGCACGCCTTCTGGAATGTCGGCCGCATGGTCCAGGTGAAGGTCGTCGACACCAAGCGCCAGTCGCTTGATGTCGCCGGGCAGGAAATGCTGACCAAGGATCGCGTGACGATCCGCGTCAACATCGCCGCCGAATACCGGGTGGTTGACCCGGTGACGGCGGTGAGCACGGTGAAGGACTTCTCCGAGGCCCTCTATCGCGCCCTGCAGTACGCCTTCCGCAAGACGCTTGGCGCGCTCACGCTCGACCAGATCCTCGACAAGAAGGTCACGGTCGACGAGGAAGCGGCGGCCAAGGTGCGCGCCGACATGGCCGTGATCGGGGTCGAGGTCAGCGATATCGCTCTCAAGGACGTGATCCTGCCGGGCGAGATGCGCGAAATCCTCAACCAGGTGGTTTCGGCCGAGAAGCAGGCCGAGGCCAACGTCATCCGCCGCCGCGAGGAGACGAACGCGACGCGTTCGCTGCTCAACACGGCCAAGGTGATGGCCGAGAACCCGGTGATGCTGCGGCTGAAGGAGCTCGAGGCTCTCGAGGCCATTGCCGGCAAGGTCGAGCGTCTGACGGTCCACAACGGGACCGGCGGGCTGCTCAACGACCTGGTCAAGCTCCGCGACGGCTGAGCTGACCGACCATCAAATGGGGGCCGCCGGGCAGACCGGCGGCCCTTCTTGCGCTCCGAGAGCCGGCATCCCACCTGCGCCCGGCGCATCAGGCCTTTTCCTGCCCGGAAAAACCGATTAGACAGCGCCAAAACCAGATGCGGACAGATTCCGCCCGCAACCGAAGGAAAAGCCCTTGTCCACGACGTTCGACAAAGTCGCCAAGATCATTGCCGACACCAGCGAGATCGATATCGACACCATCACGCCCGAAAGCCATACCATCGACGATCTCGGCATCGACAGCCTCGATTTCCTCGACATCGTCTTCGCCATCGACAAGGAATTCGGCATCAAGGTGCCGCTCGAGAAGTGGACGCAGGAGGTCAATGACGGCAAAGCCTCGACCGACGACTATTTCGTCATGAAGAACCTCTGCGCCAAGATCGACGCTTTGGTCGCAGCCAAGGCCGCCTGAGGCGGTTCGGGCGCGGTCTTGAGCTGCGCGCCGCATGAACCCCAAAATTCGGCTACGAATGGGAGGATCATGCGCAAGATCGAAAGCAACCTAACTCACAACAGCCGCCTATGAGCTCCCACGACGTCGTCATCACCGGCATCGGCCTTGTCTCTTCGCTGGGAGAGGGTCCTGACGCGCATTGGCAGAAGCTCACCCGGCCGGGCCTCGAGCCGGTGCTCGATGCGACGCGCTTTGCGCCCTACACCATTCATCCGCTGCCCGAGATCGACTGGAACCTGCAGATTGCCAAGCGCGGCGATCAGCGCCAGATGGAAACCTGGCAGCGGCTCGGCACCTATACCGCCGGGCTTGCGCTGGACGATGCCGGCATCAAGGGCAATGACGAGCTCTGCGCCACCATGGACATGGTTGTGGCAGCCGGCGGCGGCGAGCGCGACGAGGCCGTCGACAGCGCGATTCTTGCCGCCTCCGAGAGCCGCAACGACCGCGACGTGCTGCTCAACGAGAAGCTGACCACGGAATTGCGGCCGACGCTGTTCCTCGCGCAGCTGTCCAACCTGCTGGCCGGCAACATCTCGATCGTGCACAAGGTCACCGGCTCGTCTCGCACCTTCATGGGCGAGGAAGGTGCCGGTGTTTCCGCCGTCGAAACGGCTGCGGCGCGCATCCGCTCCGGCCAGTCGACCCATGTCCTGGTCGGCGGCGCGTTTCAGACCGAGCACTCCGACATGCTGCTCGGCTATGAGCTTGCGGGCTATCTGCATCGTGGACCCTGGAGGCCAGTCTGGCAGCGACAGGGCGCCGAAGGCGGCGGCGTGGTGACAGGTTCGGGCGGCGCCTTCCTGGTGCTCGAGCAGCGCGAGCACGCGAAAACACGCGGCCGCAAGATCTATGCCGAGCTGGGGCCCGTGATTTCCGGACGTGCCCGGCGCCGGCGCGGCGACCTGAATGCCGAGATCGCCGCGCTGCTCAAGCAGGCAGCTCTGCCCGATGGTCCTTTGCTGACCATTTCAGGCGCGTCCGGCGCCCACGCCGCCACCGCGGCCGAAAAGCAAGTGCTCGACGCCAACCCGGCGCTTGCCGCGCGCGCCTTCTCGACGCTCACCGGTCATATGAAGGAAGCGCAGTTCCCCTTTGCGGTCGCGCTTGCTGCGCTCGCCATCGACCACAAGGCCGGCTATCCGGCTTTCGATGCCACAAACGAACGGCCGTTCGAAGGTGCCCCCAATACCGTCCTTGCAACGGCTGTCGGCTATCACCAATTCGAGGGGCTGGGGCTGATCAAAGCCGCTTAGATTTCTCTTCACGCAATTCCGAACGGAAACTGTGACACACTTTCCCGGAATTGCCCTAGACCGAGGCAGACAGAGCATGGCCAATCTCCGCGACCACATGGGCAGGCCGATTGTTGCCGTGACCGGCATCGGCGTGGTGACATCGCTTGGCGTCGGCAAGGCCGACAATTGGGCGGCGCTGACCTCAGGCAAGTCGGGGATCCACCCGATCACCCGCTTTCCCGTCGACCAGTTGAACACCCGCATTTCCGGCATGGTCGACTTCCTGCCGTCGAGCTCCAAGGGCGCGAGCCCCCTCACCTATGAGTTGGCCGAAACGGCTGCCCAGGAAGCTGTCTCGGAAGCAGGCCTTGATTCCGGCGATTTCGGCGGACCGCTGTTTCTTGCCTCGCCGCCGGTCGAGCTCGACTGGGCCGACCGCTTCTCGCTGTATAATTCCGACAAGAAGGAGAGCGGTTCCGAAAGGCTGCTGAGGGTCGCACGCGGCCTGAAAGAACTCGACATCTTTGAAACGACCCAGTTCGGCTCCATAGCCGACCGGCTCGCCGACCGTTTCGGCACGCGCGGCCTGCCGATCACGCTTTCGACCGCGTGTGCCTCCGGCGCCACCGCCATCCAGCTCGGCGTCGAGGCGATCCGCCGCGGTGAATGCGACAAGGCGCTGTCGATCGGCGCCGACGGCTCCGCCACTGCCGAAGCACTGATCCGCTTCTCGCTGCTGTCAGCGCTCTCCACCCACAACGATATTCCCGAAAAGGCCTCAAAACCTTTCTCCAAGGATCGCGACGGCTTCGTGTTGGCCGAAGGCTCCGGCGCGCTGGTGCTGGAATCGCTCGAAGCTGCCCTTGCACGCGGCGCGACGATCCTCGGCATCATGCGCGGCTGCGGCGAGAAGGCCGACGATTTTCACCGCACCCGTTCCAAGCCCGATGGTTCGCCGGCCATCGCGGCCGTGCGCGCCGCTCTGGCCGATGCCGGCTTGGGAGAGGACGAGATCGACTATGTCAACGCGCACGGCACCTCGACGCCGGAAAACGACAAAATGGAACACCTGTCGCTGTCGACCGTGTTCGGCGAGCGGATTGGCGCGATGCCGATCTCGTCGAACAAGTCGATGATCGGCCACACGCTGTCCGCCGCCGGCGCGGTCGAGGCGGCGTTCTCGCTGATGACGATGCGCGAAAGCGTCATTCCGCCGACAATCAACTACGACAATCCCGATCCGGCGATCGTGCTCGATGTCGTGCCGAACACGAAGCGCAACGCCCAAGTCGGCACGGTTTTGTCGAACTCCTTCGGCTTCGGCGGCCAGAACACCTGCCTTGTCATGGCGCGGGAACCGGTCTAAGCGGACGTTTTTCCGCTCAGATAGTTCCGACAGGCCCCATGCGCGCATTGCAACTTATAGAGGACCGCCGCCTTGAAACGGTGGACCTTCCGCCTCCCCCGCCGCCTTCGCTCGGCGAGGTCACGCTTCGCATCAGGGCGGTGGCGCTGAACCATATCGACGTCTGGGGCTGGCGCGGCATGGCGTTCGCCAAACGCAAGCTGCCGCTGGTGGTCGGTGCCGAAGCGTCGGGCGAGGTCGAGGCGGTCGGGCCCGGTGTTGCCAATCTGCTGCCTGGACAATTGGTGTCGATCTATGGCGCGCGCACTTGCGGGCTTTGCCGGGCCTGCCGCGAAGGCCGCGACAATCTCTGCGAGCATGTGTCCGGCGTGCACGGCTTCCACCTCGACGGCTTCGCGCAGGAAAAGATCAACCTGCCGGCGCGCTTGCTGGTGCCTGCCCCGCCCGGCGTCTCCGAGATCGGCGCCGCCGTCGCGCCCGTCACCTTCGGCACGGTCGAGCACATGCTGTTCGACAATGCGAAACTCGAGCCCGGCGAAACGATCCTCGTCCACGCCGGCGGCTCCGGCATCGGCACCGCCGCGATCCAGCTCGCCAAGAAAATGGGTTGCATCGTCATCACGACGGTCGGCTCGAACGACAAGATCGACAAGGCGAAGGCGCTCGGCGCCGATCATATCATCAACTACCGCGAGGATCGTTTCGAAGGCGTGGTGCGCAAGCTGACCAGGAAAAAGGGCGTCGACGTCGTCTTCGAACACGTCGGCGCCGACACCTTTGCCGGCTCGATGCTGTGCTTGAAGCGCGGCGGTCGTCTCGTCACCTGCGGCTCGACCTCGGGCGTGTCGACACAGGTCAACCTGATGCAGCTCTTCCAGCAGCAGTTGAAACTGCTCGGCTCCTTCGGCTGCCGCATGGAGAACATGGCCGACGCCATGCAGAAGATGGCGGCCGGCCTGGTCTCCCCCGTCATCGACACCGAAGTCGGCTTCGACGACATCGACGCCGCGCTGAAGCGCATGGAAGGCCGTGACGTCTTCGGCAAGATCATCCTGCGCGTTTCCTAAGGCGAGATGGTAAGCAAGGTGCTCAAGAAAGCCCGCCGGGACTTCATGTTCCGTTACGGCCGGCGGCTGCGCCAGATGGAGCACTGGCTGATCGCGCGCGCGGCGATGACGATGATCTCGCTGCTGCGCCTGCTGCCCCCCGACCGGGCGCTCAACTTCGCCGACCGCGTCGCCCGCCGCATCGGCCCGCTGGTCGGCCGGCATCGGGTGGCGGTCAACAATCTGCGCCTGGCCTACCCGCAAAAGAGCGATGCCGAGATCGAGGCCATCGCCTCGGACATGTGGGGCAATATGGCCCGCCTTGCCGCCGAATACATCTTCCTCGACGCCCTGTTCGATTTTGATCCGAATGCCGCGGAGCCCGGCCGCGTCGAGGTCCGCGGCGTCGAGCATTTCGCCCGGATCGCCGGCGAGAAGAAGCCGCATATCCTGTTCACCGGCCATCTCGGCAATTTCGAGCTGCTGCCGGTGGCCGCCGCCACCTTCGGCATGAACATCACCGCGCTGTTTCGCCCGCCCAACAATCCCTATCTCGCCGACTACATCCATTCGACCCGCCGCTCGACCATGGGGGGTCTGCTTCCCTCCTCGACCGGCGCGTCATTTGCCCTCGCCGCCATTCTCGAGAACGGCGGCAACATCGGCGTGCTGGTCGATCAGAAATTCACCAATGGCGTCGAGACGACCTTTTTCGGCCGCCGCTGCCAGAGCAATCCCGTGCTGGGCATGCTTGCGCGCCACTATGATTGCGACGTCTACCCGGCGCGCTGCGTCAGGCTGCCGGGCAACCGGTTTCGCCTGGAGATCGAAGACAAGCTGACCTTGCCACGCAACAAAAGCGGCAGCGTCGACGTTCACGCCACCACCCAGCTCCTCGCCGACGTTGTCGAGCGTTGGGTGCGCGAGGATCCAGGCCAGTGGATGTGGTTCCACAAACGCTGGGAGATGAGCGGACGCAGCCGCAGCCGGCGCGGTGGAGAGACAGCCACCCAATAATTGGCCGGCTACCGCCACAGATCAGTCGGTGACGACGATCCGTGTGTTGCCGTAGCCGACTTCCTTCACCATCGAGTAGAAGGTCGCGGCATTGGCCGTGTGCAGCCGCACGCAACCGTGCGAGGCCGGACGCCCGAGATGCTTCACTGCACCGGTGCCATGGATAGCGTAGCCGCCGCGGAAGAACACCGAATAGGGCATCGGCGACATCTCGTATTTGCGCGAGTACCACATCCGGGCCGTCCACTGCGGCCGATAGCTGCCGCGCGGGGTGAAGTAGCCCCTGCGTGCCGTCGATACGCTCCAGCGGTAAAGCACCTGGCCATATTTGCTGACGGTCATCGTCTGCGACGACACGTCGATGTTGGCGACCAGCGAGGCCGCCCGGCTTGCGGTGGACGCGCCGAGCAAGGTTGTCAGAACCGCCGCCATGAGAACCGACTTTTTCATACGATCAAACCCCCTTGATTGCCCCCTGCCATCACGCGGTTCTTTCCATCATTTTGCCGGCAGGTGAGTTAAGTACCACACACTCCTTGATAAATTCGCCAATGCAGACCAGCAAATTTGAATGATCTTCTCGCCATGGTTGCCGATGCGAGATCCACTCTCGGTGGTTTAGCCGTTGGGCCTACCCGGATCATTGTTTGGCAATGAGCGGGAGGCTGCTTGCAAAACCACCGCATTGCTTCTTCAATTCGGCGGATGTAGGAACGACTCTACAAGGCCGTCGAGGACCGCGTCGACGATCTGATCGCGCTGACCGTCGACCTGATCCGCTTCCCGACCGTGAATCCGCCAGGCGAGGCTTATCGGCCGTGCGCCGAATATCTGGGCGCGCGCCTCAGAAAGCTCGGCTTTGAAATCGATTTCATTCGCGCCATGGGAGCGCCCGGCGATACCGATCGCTACCCGCGCGTGAATGTCGTCGCCCGCTTGGAAGGCCGCTCGCCCGGCCCCTGCGTGCATTTCAATTCACACATCGATGTCGTCGAGGCCGGCGACGGCTGGACCGTCGATCCATTTGCCGGACTGGTGAAGGACGGCAGGGTGTACGGCCGCGGCGCCTGCGACATGAAGGGCGGACTCGCCGCCTCGGTCATCGCCGTAGAAGCCTTCATGGAAGTGTATCCCGACTTTCCCGGCGCCATCGAGATCTCGGGCACTGCCGATGAGGAGTCCGGCGGCTTCGGCGGCGTCGCGCATCTGGCGAACCTCGGCTATTTCTCAAAGCCGAAGGTCGACCACGTCATCATCCCCGAGCCGCTGAACAAGGACCGTATCTGCCTCGGCCATCGCGGCGTCTGGTGGGCCGAGATCGAGACCAAGGGCGAGATCGCGCATGGCTCGATGCCGTTCCTCGGCGACAATGCCGTGCGCCATATGGGCGCCGTCCTGCAGGGCTTCGAGGATGAACTGTTCCCGGCGCTCGACCGCAAGGTGACGCGCATGCCGGTCGTGCCCGAAGCAGCGCGGCGCTCGACCATGAACATCAACTCCATTCATGGCGGACAGACCGAGGACTTCCGGCCTGGGCTGCCCTCGCCCAACGTGCCCGACTCCTGCCGGCTGACCATCGACCGCCGGTTCCTGCTGGAAGAGGACCTCGCCACCGTCAAGGGCGAAGTCACCGGCATCCTCGAAAGGCTGAAGCGCGAGCGAAAAAAGTTCGATTACGAGATCCGCAACCTGATGGAGGTTCTGCCGCTGATGACCGAGCGCGACGCGCCGGTGGTCAAGGCCGTGGCGCAGGGCATCATGGAGGTCTTCGACCGAGAGCCGCACTATGTCATCTCGCCCGGCACCTATGACCAGAAGCATGTCGCTCGCATCGGCCATATCTACGACTGCATCGCCTACGGTCCCGGAATTCTCGATCTTGCCCATCGGCCCGACGAATGGGTGGGCATCGCCGATATGGTGGAATCGGCCAAGGTGATGGCGATCGGCCTCAATGTGCTGCTGCGCGGTACGACGGACTGATCGAGCCGTCGACGGGAAAACATTCCCGCAAGCGTGGCGCGGCAGCACGAAACGCAATTTACTCGCGCGCCAAATCACGCTTCTATCCGCCGGGCTTGAGCACATGGGAGTTCAGCGATGAAACTGTGGAAGACCATTCTGGCCGCAACCGTGCTGTCATTCGCTGCCGCCACCTCGGCATTTGCCGCGCGCACCGACCTCGTCATCGGCATTCCGCTGGAGCCTCCGCATCTCGATCCGACCGCGGGTGCCGCGGCGGCGATCGACGAGGTGCTCTACGCCAATGTCTTCGAAGGGCTTACCCGTATCGGCCCGAACGGCGAGGTGCTGCCCGACCTTGCCGAAAGCTGGACGATCTCGGACGACGGCAAGGTCTACACCTTCAAGCTGCACACCGGCGTGAAGTTTCACGACGGCTCCGACTTCAGCGCCGACGACGTGAAATTCTCGCTCGACCGTGCCCGCGCGGACAACTCCGTCAACGCGCAAAAAGGCCTGTTCGCGGCAATCGACAAGGTCGACGTGGTCGATCCGGCGACCGTGAAGGTTACGCTGAAGAACCCGCAAGGCTCCTTCCTCTACAATATGGGCTGGGGCGACGCGGTGATGGTGTCGCCGAAATCTGCCGATACCAACAAGGAAAAGCCGATCGGCACCGGCCCGTTCAAGTTCCAGGCCTGGGCCAAGGGCTCGTCGATCACGCTGGTGAAGTCTGACAGCTATTGGGGCGCCCCCGTCTCGCTCGACAAGGTCGAGTTCCGCATCGTCCCGGACGCCGCCGCCGCCGTGCCGGCGCTTCTTTCCGGCGACATCCAGGCTTTCCCGTTCTTCGATCCCGACAGCGTTTCCCAGGTCAAGGACGATCCGCGCTTCCATGTGGTGATCGGTTCGACCGAGGGCGAGACGATCCTGTCGATCAACAACAAGAAAGCGCCCTTCGACAAGCTTGAGGTCAGGCAGGCGATCTCCTACGCGCTAGACCGCAAGGCCATCATCGACGGCGCTTCGGCCGGCCTTGGTCTGCCGATCGGCTCGCACATGTCGCCGGCCAACAAATACTATGTCGACCTCACCGGCCGCTATCCGCACGACGTCGCCAAAGCCAAGGAACTGCTGAAAGAGGCTGGCCTCGAGAACGGTATCAAGGCGACGCTGAAGCTGCCGCCGCCTTCCTATGCCAGGCTCGGCGGCGAAATCATTGCATCCGAACTGCGCGACGTCGGCATCGATCTGGAGATCATCCCGGTCGAATGGGCGCAGTGGCTGGATCAGGTCTTCACCAAGAAGGACTATGACCTGACCATCGTCTCCCATACCGAGCCGAACGACATCGATATCTATTCACGCAAGGACTACTACTTCAACTACGACAACCCGGCCTTCGACAAGGTCATCGCCGACCTCAATCTCACCTCGGACGAGGCGAAGCGGAAGCAGTTGTACGCCGAAGCCCAGAAGATCCTGGCCGACGACGCCGTCGTTGGCTTCCTCTACGAACTGCCCAAGGTCGGCGTCTGGGATGCCAAGCTGCAAGGCCTTTGGGAGAACGCGCCGATCCAGGCCAACGACCTCACCAAAGTGAAGTGGACGGACTGACGGCCTGTTGAGCCAAAGGCGAAAGTTGCGCTCCGTCACACCCCCATCTGCCCTGCCGGGCATCTCCCCCTCAAGAGGGAAGATTGCGCTTTCAATTGGGCCTTCGCCAATCACCAACTTTGGACGGTTGTCGGCGACGCTGAAACTGCCAATCTCCCCCCTTGAGGGGGAGATGTCCGGCAGGACAGAGGGGGGTTGGCGGGAACTCGACCTTTATCTAGCTATCGCCCGTGACGATACTGCAGTCCTCCGCTTCCCATGACCGTCTACCTCCTCAAGCGCCTCGCAATCGCGGCCCTCACGCTGGTGCTGGCCTCGATGGTGGTGTTTGCGGTGATGGAGATCCTGCCCGGCGATCCCGCCCGGCTGATGCTGGGCTTCAACGCCAGTGCTGAGCAGGTCGAGTTGTTGCGCAACCAGATGGGGCTGAACGCGCCACTGGTCCTGCGCTATCTGCATTGGGCGGGCGGACTGCTCAGCCTCGATTTCGGCCGCTCCTATACCTACTCGGTTCCCGTCGTCGAACTGGTGCGCGAACGCGTCGTGGTTTCCTTGCCGCTGGCGCTGATCGCGTTGGCGATGTCGACAGTCATTGCTATTCCGGTCGGGATTTTCTCGGCCAGCCGTCAGGGCCGCGCCGGTGATTCACTCGCCATGGCCGCCGCCCAGCTCGGCGTCGCGGTACCGAACTTCTGGTTCGCCCTGATGCTGATCTACCTCTTCGCCGTATGGCTGCGGCTGGTGCCGGCCGGCGGCTTTCCAGGCTGGAGCGCCGGCATCTGGCCGGCGCTGAAGTCATTGCTCCTGCCGGCCGTTGCGCTGGCGCTGCCGCAGGCGGCGATCCTGGCCCGCGTCGCTCGTTCGGCGCTGATCGAAGTTCTCAACGAAGACTTTATCCGCACCGCCCGCGCCAAGGGCCTTCCCTATCGTGCCGTGCTCTGGCGCCATGCGCTGCGAAACGCCATGATCCCGGTGCTCACCATTCTCGGCCTGCAATTCGCCTTCCTGCTTGCCGGCACCATCATCATCGAGAACGTATTCTACCTGCCCGGTCTCGGCCGGCTGGTGTTTCAGGCCATCACCCAGCGCGATCTTATTGTTGTCGAGAGCGTCGTGATGCTGCTGGTGGTGGCGGTGATCGCCGTCAACCTGCTGGTCGACTTCTCCTATGCGGTTATCGATCCGCGATTGCGGGGCCGGCAATGACCATGCGCTTTGGCCTGCCCCAGGAAGCCCTCGCCGGCGTTCCGGCAAGAGCCTTCGGCAATCGCTCGTTCCTGATCGGCTTTGCCATCACGCTGCTGGTGGCCGGCATTGCCCTCCTCTCTTTCGTCTGGACCCCCTACGATGTCACTAAGCTGGTGATCGCCGACAAGACGCAGGCGCCGTCGCTGACGCACTGGTTTGGCACCGATCATTTCGGCCGCGACATCCTGTCGATGATCATGGTCGGCGCCCGCAACTCGATCGCCGTGGCTTTGGTTGCAGTCGGCATCGGCATGGGCATCGGCGTGCCGCTGGGCGCCTTTGCCGCGGCGCGCGGCGGCATTGCCGACGAAGCGCTGATGCGGCTCAACGACCTCGTCTTCGCCTTCCCGGCGCTGCTTTCGGCGATCATGATAACCGCCATCTTCGGCCCAGGCGCCGTCAACGCCATCATCGCCATCGCCATCTTCAACATCCCGGTCTTCGCCCGCGTTGCCCGTGCCGGCGCACTCGCCATCTGGCCCCGCGAATTCATTCTTGCCGCGCGCGCCGCCGGCAAGGGCATGACGCAGATCAGCATCGAGCACATCCTGCCCAACATCGCGACACTGCTGCTCGTCCAGGGCACCATCCAGTTTGCGCTGGGCATCCTGGCCGAAGCAGGTCTGTCTTACGTTGGCTTGGGCGCGCAGCCGCCGATGCCGAGTTGGGGTCGCATGCTGTTCGACGCTCAGACGCGCATGGTGACGGCCCCCTGGATGGCGATCTTTCCCGGCATGGCGATCATCGTCACCGTGCTTGGGCTGAACCTGCTTGGCGACGGCATCGCCGACATCCTCGATCCCAAATCGCGGCGGCAGCGATGAGCCTGCTCGAGATCGAGAACCTGTCGCTCTCGATCGGCGGCACGCCGATCCTGAAAGACGTCGACCTCGCGATCGCGTCGGGCGAAGTGGTCGGCCTGGTCGGCGAATCCGGCTCCGGCAAGTCGATGACGGCGCTCACCGTCATGCGGCTTCTGCCGCATCTGGCGCGCGCCGGTGGGCGCATCACCTTCGACGGCATCGATGTTCTGGCCGCAACCGAGGACCAGATGTGCGCGCTGCGCGGCGACGACATCGGCATGGTCTTCCAGGAACCGATGACGGCACTCAATCCGGTCAAGACGATCGGCGAGCAGGTGGCCGAAGGCATTCGCTGGCACACCAAGGCAAGCCGCGCCGAGGCCGAGGAACGGGCGCGCAAGATGCTCGACCGCGTCGGCCTGCCCGAGGCGAAATTTCCGCTGTCGCGCTATCCCCACGAACTGTCCGGCGGCCAGCGACAGCGCGTGGTCATTGCGATCGCCTGCGCGCTGAAACCGAAGCTGCTGATCGCCGACGAGCCGACGACGGCGCTCGACGTGGTGCTGCAGGCGCAGATCCTCGACCTGCTGCGAGATCTCGTGCGCGAAAACCGCATGGGCCTTCTGCTCATCTCGCACGATCTCGCCGTGGTGACCGAGATGGCCGACCGCCTGACCATCCTGCGCCGCGGCGAAGTCATGGAAGCCGGCGATACCGCGCGCACGCTGTCGGCACAACTCCACCCCTACACGCGCGAGCTGGCATTGGCTTCCATGCATGTGCCGGCGCGCCCGAAGCCCCATCTTGCCGGCTCCGCCAAGCCGCTGCTCGAGGTCAAGGGCGTTAGCCGCACCTATCAGGGCCGGCGGACCTCCCTGTTCCGGCCGGCACACCCGGTTCGCGCTGTCGACGATGTCTCGCTCACCATTGAGCCTGCGCAGTCGGTAGCCCTGGTCGGCCGCTCCGGCTGCGGCAAGTCCACCCTCGCCCGCATGATCCTGGCGCTCGACAAGCCGACGGAAGGCGCGATCCGCTTTCGCGGCGAGACCATCACCGGCAGGGCAGAAGCCGCGCTGAAGCCGGCGCGGCGCGACATGCAGGTGGTATTTCAGGATCCCTATGGTTCCTTCGACCCGCGCCAGAAAGTCGAGAGACTGGTGGCCGAGCCTCTACACCTTCTCGAGAAGCAGCCGGCCAGGGCCGAGCGCCGGGAAATGGTCGCGCATGCGCTGCACGAAGTCGGGCTCGGCCCGCGCGACATGGACAAATACCCGCATGAGTTCTCGGGCGGCCAGCGCCAAAGGTTGTCGATCGCCCGCGCCATCATCACTCGCCCGAAACTGGTCGTCGCCGACGAGCCGGTCTCGGCGCTTGATGTCTCGATCCGCGCCCAGATTCTGGATCTCTTCGCCGAACTCAACCAGAAACTCGGCATCGCCTACCTCTTCATAACCCACGACCTGACGGTTGCCCGCGCCATGTCGGACGAGGTGCTGGTCATGCATGAGGGCAAGATCGTCGAGCACGGCAGGACCGCCGACGTGCTCGACAATCCGAGCTCGGAAGCGGCGCAATCCCTGGTAACGGCGGCGCCCGATCTCCACCGCGCGATCGCACGGCGCATGCAGGAACAGGGATGAGTTGCGTCCTCAGTCGTCCTGCCTCACCACGTCGACCGGGCTGATATCCAGCAGATCGAGCGTGCGCCGCAAGAGCTTCACCTCGCTCTCTGCCAGCTTGGCGTCGGCCTTGGCAATCTCAGCCATGTGGCGGGCAAGCAGCTTGCGCCGCTCGATATCCAGGTCGCGGAACAGCGCAATCGCCTGCGACCCATTGGTCTCGTAACCATAGTCGTTGAGATATTCGATGACGCTGTCGGTGCTGGATTCGGGAATGCCGAAAGCTTCCTTGCAGATGCGGCGGAAGGCGGCCATCTCGCTTTCCGAGACCGAGCCGTCGGCCAGGATCATGCGGAACAGCATCAGCAGTTCTGCCGACAGCACCGGATCGTCCGCCACCTTGCGCACGCCAGGGTCGCCGTCGAAGATCGAGCGTATCTGATCGAGCAGCGCCATCGCAATCAGCCTCCCCTTCGCGATTCCGTGAGATTGTTAGCGCGGAATCTGTCTTGCGCAAACTGGGCGAGCATGATCGAAGCTGCGGTCCCTCCGCCGTACTTGCAGCCCATGATCGAACTTACCCTGCAGACCGTGCTTATGCTCACCGCCGCTGCTTTCGCGGCGGGCTTTGTCGATTCGATTGCCGGCGGCGGCGGCCTGATCACCATTCCGGCCCTGCTTCTCGCAGGCTTCTCACCCGCCACAGCTCTCGGCACCAACAAGCTCCAGGGGATGTTCGGCTCTGGCTCGGCCACCATCCACTATGCCGCGAACGGTCAGGTAGATCTTCGCCGCCAGGCTCCTTCAGCGCTGCTGGCCCTCGTCGGCGGTGCGGTCGGCGCTCTGCTGGCGACGATCGTGCCCGGCGACTTCCTGCGCGCCCTCTTGCCTGTTCTGCTGATCGCGATTGCCCTCTACTTCGCGATCAAACCCAATATGGACGATGTCGATCGCGCCGAGCGCCTGTCTCCGTTTCTGTTCGCTTTCACTGTCGTGCCCGCCATAGGCTTCTATGACGGCCTGTTCGGCCCGGGCACCGGCTCCTTCCTCATGCTGACCTTCGTCGCACTTGCCGGATACGGCGTGCTCAAGGCGACGGCGCACACCAAGATGCTCAACTTCGGCTCCAATGTCGGTGGCTTCATCGTCTTCGCCGCTGTCGGCGTCGTCTATTGGAAGATCGGACTGATGATGGGTGTGGCGCAGTTCATCGGCGCCCGCGTCGGCGCAAGTCTCGCGATAAGAATCGGCGCGAAACTGATCAAGCCGCTGCTGGTCGCCGTCTGTCTGGCGCTGGCGGCCAAGCTGCTTGCCGACCCTGCCAACCCGTTGCGCCAGTTGATTGGTGTGTGGCGGTCCTGCTGATAGAATTCGCAAGTGCGAATCATGTTGGAGGGACCAGACATGAATCTCAGTGCACCCACCCAGATCGTGTTCATTATTTCGTTGGTCATTGCCATCATCGGCCTTCTCGCCGCTCTTGGCCTTCTTGCGTTTATTCCTGTTGCGGCAGTGTGGATCATGCTCATCGCCTATGTCGTGCTCGCCGGTGGCTGCCTGATGCGCGGCGCCTGAACACATCACTCTCCGGCAACTCGAGGCGCCCGGCTCAGCCGGGCGCTTTTGATTTGGAACGCAGGTGGCGAGTTAACGGGCCAGTGCGAAAATCGCGTCGCAATCGAGATGGGTCTCCAACTCGGCCGCAACCTCGTCCAGGGCCTTCTCGACCTCGGCGCGGTAATCGATGCCGCCGCCCCTGACGCCCAAACTTTTCAGATATTCGGCACGGAAGGCATCGGCGGAAAACAGCCCGTGCAGATAACTCCCGATCACCTTGCCGTCGGCGGAAACCGCGCCGTCCTCGACGCCATTGATGACGGCCGACGGCCGCGCGGTGTCGGGGCCGGTGGTGCGGCCGAGGTGGATTTCGTAGCCTTCGAGCGGCAGGCCGAACTGGACCGAGCGGGCGCTTGAATTGCGCACCGTCTTTTCCGGCTCCATCACCGTTTCGATGTCGAGCAGGCCGAGCCCTTCCGCTTCGGTGATGCTGCCTTCGATACCCTCGGGATCGCGCACCACGCGGCCGAGCATCTGATAGCCGCCGCAGATGCCGACGACATGGCCGCCGCGCTTGCGATGCGCGAAGAGGTCGCGATCCCAGCCATTCTCGCGAAATCCTATCAGATCGCCGATGGTCGACTTCGAGCCGGGAATGACCACCAACCCTGCATCTTCAGGCAGCTTCTTGCCCGGCGGCACGAACACCACCTCGACCTGGGGCTCGGCCTTGAGCGGATCGAGATCGTCGAAATTGGCGATGCGCGCCAGCATCGGCACCGCCACCTTCAGCGCCCGCCTCTCGCCGGAGGCGAGACGCTCGAGGACGACCGAGTCCTCGGATGGCAAGCGCGCCGCCGCCTTCAACCAGGGAACGACGCCAAAACAGCGCCAGCCTGTGAACTTGTCGATCGCCTCCAGACCGTCGTCGAACAGCGAGACGTCGCCGCGGAACTTGTTGATGAGGTAGCCGGCGATCATGCGCCGGTCTTCCTCCGGCAGGATCAGATGCGTGCCGGCGATCGAAGCGATGACGCCGCCGCGATCGATGTCGCCAACCAGGATCACCGGCACATTTGCGCGGGTCGCAAAGCCCATATTGGCGATATCGCGGCTCCTCAGATTGATCTCGGCGGGAGAACCGGCGCCCTCGACGATGACGAGATCGGCGCCCTCAGTTACCTTCGTCCAGGACTCCAGCACCGCGTCCATCAGCCGTGCTTTCATGCCCTGGTAGTCGCGCGCCCGGGCCTCGCCGAACACCTTGCCCTGCACAATCACCTGCGAGCCGATATCGCTCTGCGGCTTGAGCAGCACCGGGTTCATGTGCACGGTCGGCGTCACTCCGCAGGCCAGCGCCTGGAGCCATTGGCCACGGCCGATCTCGCCGCCGCCGGCTCTTGTCTCGCCGGGGATCTCGGCGACGGCGGCATTGTTCGACATGTTCTGCGGCTTGAATGGTCTGACCTTCAACCCGCGTCGTTTCGCGGCGCGACACAGCCCCGCCACCAACACGGTCTTGCCGACATCCGAGCCAGTGCCTTGGAGCATGATTGCCCTTGCCATCAGCCGCTGCCCTCGATTCCGACGATGGTCGACTTCTGCGCCAGCGGTCCGCCGCGCCAGATATAGAGCGCCATCAATGGCTCCTTGCCCGTGCGCATGGCGTGATCGACATTGGATGCGTGGTGGACGACCTCGCCGGCCCCGCGAACGCGAAAGCCGCCCTCGCCCATCCGCCATTCGGTGCCGCCGGTCAGCGGGATGTAGATTTCCTCGGCGATGTGATGATGGTCGGGGTAGACGATGTCGGGCCCGAGGATCAGCAGGCCGGCCGCGGCCTCGTCATTGACGAAGTGCCCGCGCGTGCCGAACACTTCCAGCCAGCCGTAATTGTCGACGAAGTCCTGCCCGAAATCGGCGGCCGTATAGGTCTGCCCCCAGCGCAGTTCGTCCCGATGGTCGGCCACGAACTGCGCCAGCGGCTTGATGTCCGGCGGCGCAAGCTCCGCGATGCGGTCGAGATGGCGAAGGCAGCCGAGCCGACGCGGTTCGCCCGAGCGGGAGGCCATGTTCCAATCGATGCGTCCCACCGCACCCGCGACCAGATCGCTGTCGACTCCGGCGAGATAGCTGTGGAATCGGTCCAGCAACTGATCGAAGACTGTCGGCACGCAAGGCTCCGTTGCTCAATTCGTGCACAGCCGGTCCGCTGGGGGCCGGGTTGCGCGGCGGCATCATTGGTCTAGATTGATCCGCGCGCAAAGCCAAAAACGACAGGCCAGACGGCCTGAAGCGACAGGGAGCACGCCATGGACGCGGCAGTCGATGCGGGCACTGGCCAATTCGAACTCACCGAGGAGCAGCGCGCCATCCAGGAAATGGCTGAGGCCTTCGCGGCCGATCGCGTCGCGCCGAACGCGCTCGACTGGGACAGGGCAAAGCACTTTCCCGCCGATGTGGTCCGCGAGACCGGGCCGCTTGGCCTCGGCGGCATCTATGTTCGAGACGATGTCGGCGGCTCGGCGCTCGGCTGCCTCGACGCCGTGCTGATCTTCGAGGCGCTGGCCCGCGCCGATCCGGCCTTTTCCTCCTTCATCTCCATCCACAACATGGCGGCCTCCATGATCGATCGCTTCGGCAGCGATGAGCAGCGCCAGCGCTTGCTGCCGAAGCTGACCTCGATGGAATGGCTGGCCAGTTATTGCCTGACCGAGCCCGGCTCCGGCTCGGACGCCGCCGCGCTGAAGACGCGCGCCGTGAGGAGCGGTAGCGACTATGTCCTGAACGGCGCCAAGCAGTTCATCTCCGGCGCCGGCGACAGCGATCTCTATGTCGTCATGGCGCGCACCGGCGTGGAAGGGCCGAAAGGCATTTCCACCTTCGTCGTGCCCAAGGATGCGCCAGGTCTCTCCTTCGGCGCCAACGAACACAAGATGGGCTGGCACATGCAGTCGACCCGCCAGGTCATCTTCGAGGACTGCAAGGTGCCGGCCGAGAACCTGCTTGCCACCGAAGGCGCCGGGTTCGGCATCGCCATGGCCGGGCTCGACGGCGGCCGGCTCAACATCGCCGCCTGTTCGCTCGGCGGCGCGCAATCGGCGCTCGACAAGGCGCTCGCCTACACGGCCGAGCGCAAGGCTTTTGGCGCGACGATCAACCAATTCCAGGCGCTGCAGTTCAGGCTGGCCGATATGGAGACGGAACTGCAGGCGGCGCGCATCTTTCTCTACGCCGCCGCCTCCAAGCTCGACCGCAAGGCGGCGGATGCCGGAAAATGGTCGGCCATGGCCAAACGCTTCGTCACCGATATCGGGTTCGACGTCGCCAACCAGGCGCTGCAACTGCATGGCGGCTATGGCTATCTGCACGATTACGGCATCGAGAAATTGGTGCGCGATCTGCGCGTCCACCAGATCCTCGAAGGCACCAACGAGATCATGCGCGTCATCATCGCGCGGGCATTGATTGGCCGCTGACGGCGAACACCGGAGGAACAGGAATGACGACGATCGCCTTCATCGGGCTCGGCAATATGGGCAATCCAATGGCCGCCAACCTTGTAAAGGCAGGGCACACTGTAAACGGTTTCGATCTCGTGCCCGAGAACCTCAGCGTCGCAAGGGAGCATGGCGTCACCGTCATGGCCAATGCCGTCGCCGCGGTGAAGGACGCAGACGTGGTCATCACCATGCTTCCAGCCGGCAAGCATGTTCTCTCCGTCTACGAAGACATCGCGTCCAAGGCGAAGAAGGGCGCGCTGTTCATCGATTCCTCGACCATTGATGTCGAATCGGCGCGCAAAGCCCATGCGATTGCTGCGAAGCATGGTCTGCCGTCGGTCGACGCGCCGGTCTCCGGCGGCACCGGCGGCGCTGCCGCGGGGACGTTGACCTTCATGGCCGGCGGCTCCGATGAGGCTTTCGCAGCCGCTGAGCCGATCCTGAAGCCTATGGCCGGCCGCATCGTCCATTGCGGCGGCGACGGAGCCGGCCAGGCCGCCAAGATCTGCAACAACATGATTCTCGGCATCTCGATGATCGGCGTAGCCGAAGCTTTCGTTCTTGCCGAAAAGCTCGGGCTGTCGCACCAGGCGCTGTTCGATGTCGCCTCCACCGCCTCGGGTCAGTGCTGGTCGCTGACCAGTTACTGTCCAGTGCCTGGCCCGGTGCCGGCTTCGCCCGCCAATCGCGACTACAAGCCAGGCTTTGCTGCTGCGCTCATGCTGAAGGACCTGAAACTGTCGCAGGAGGCCGCGCAGAGCGCCGGTGCGGTGACGCCTTTGGGCGCCGAGGCAACCCAGCTCTACGCGCTGTTCAACGCGCAAGGCAACGCCGGCCTGGATTTTTCCGGCATTATAAATTTCTTGCGCGGCGATCAAATCTAACCCGCTGCTTTGAAACGGTTATTAGCGTCTCTTTTTTGGCGGAATCCGAGCAAATTTAGATTTGCTTAAGGTCTTGCTAACCCACCGGTAACGATGTGCCTTTAAAACGGATTGCGAGGCGGACATCGCATCCGCCCGGCGCTCCGGATCAGGTCTCGCGTACCGGAGCCCGTAAGTTTCGCAAGTGCTTCGTAGCGAAACGCCATGCGTATCTGGCAAAGCCGCGTTCCCGTTGGAGCGCGGTTTTTGCGTTTCGGGAAGCCCGGTCGCGCCCGGCAAACTGCGACGCCCGGGCCGCCCCTCCGCGAAGGGCGCCAGAGCGTTCGATCATCGCTTGCGCAGATCCACCTCGGCAAGGTCGAGTGCTTTTGCGATCCGATCGCAAGCCATGTCGATCGTATCGCGCGTCCAGATCAGCGGCGGTGACAGGATGATCGTGTCGCCGGTGGCCCGCAACATCATGCCTTGGGCAATCGCGTGGTCGCGCACGACGACGGCGGCACTTCCCGACGGCAGGTAACGCTCCCTCCGCGCCTTGTCCTTGACGATCTCGATCGCCCCCATGAGGCCGATCGAGCGCACCTCGCCGACCAGCCTGTGCCCGGCGACGCGCTCCTGCAGCGCCTGCGCGAAATAGGGACCGGTGTCGTTCCTGACCCGCTCGACCAGGCCTTCCCGCTCAATGATCTCGAGGTTCTTCAACGCCACCGCGCAGGCCACCGGATGACCGGAATAGGTGTAGCCGTGATAGAACTCGCCCCCTTTCTCGACCAGCGTTCTGCTGATGCGGTCGCCGACCAGCAGCGCCGACAGCGGCTGGTAGCCGG
The DNA here is from genome assembly GCF_004791945.1 of Mesorhizobium sp. M3A.F.Ca.ET.175.01.1.1. Classification (NCBI taxonomy): domain Bacteria; kingdom Pseudomonadati; phylum Pseudomonadota; class Alphaproteobacteria; order Hyphomicrobiales; family Phyllobacteriaceae; genus Mesorhizobium; species Mesorhizobium sp. M3A.F.Ca.ET.175.01.1.1. Next base: position 135,220 of record NZ_SRTP01000011.1, read on the forward strand.
AGGTCAGCGCCTTGGCGGTGGTTATGGTGTCGGGCTCGATCCCGAAGGTCTGCGCCGCGAACCATTCGCCCGTCCGGCCATAGCCGGTGATGACCTCGTCGAGCATCAGGAGCACGTCGTGCTTGCGGCAGATGCGCTGCACCTCCGGCCAGTAGCTCATCGGCGGGATTTTTACCCCGCCGGCGCCCATTACCGGCTCGCCGATGAAGGCCGCGACTTTGTCGGCGCCGGCTTCGAGAATGGCTTCCTCGACCGCCTTTGCCGCGCGGATGCCGAAATCATGATCGCTCTCGCCGGCCAGCGCGAGTTCATAGGCATAGGGCATCATGACATGGACAATGTTCGGCACCGCGCCGCCGAGTTGCTTGTGCATCGGCTCCATGCCGCCAAGCGAGGTGCCGGCGATCGTCGAGCCGTGATAGCCCATCTTGCGGGATATGATGCGGTTCTTCTCCGGTTTGCCTTCCAGCGCCCAGTAGTGGCGCACCAGCCGCAGCGCCGTATCGTTCGCCTCCGAGCCGGACGAACCGTAGAAGACCTGGCTGATGTGCGTGGGGGCCAGTTCCGCCAGTTTCTGCGACAACAGCACCGGCGTCGGCGTCGAGCATTTGAAGAAGGAATTGTAGTAGGGCAACTCCTTCATCTGCGCATAGGCTGCTTCGGCGAGTTCGTCGCGGCCGTAGCCGACATTGACGCACCACAGGCCCGCCATGCCGTCGAGGATTTCCGTCCCCTCGGAATCGTAGATGAAAGCGCCGTCGGCGCGGGTGATGATGCGCGAGCCGGCCTCGCGCAGTTCCTTGTGATCGGTGAAGGGATGAAGATGATGCGCGGCATCGATTTGCTGAAGCTGCTTCAGCGAATAGTTCTGATAAGTCATGGATCTGGTCTTTCCTCTTGACTCAATCCGGCAGTAGCCGGGGCGGATTCGTCAGAGGAAGGCGGGCGGCGAGTAGCCGATGCGAGCACACAGCCGCAGAAGCTCGGCACGCAGCGTGCGCGGTGACGGCGTCACCGCGCCCCCGAGGGCGCCAGATGTCCTCATGCGAGCCATGGCCGGCAGCTTATGCCGGCTGATAGCTCGACTTCAAGCCGTGCCGGTGAGCGCCCTCTGCAGGAAAACATAACGCATCGCTGTCTGCGCCGCCTGCGGCCGGCGATCGCCGCGACCACCATGACCACCTTCCGTCTCCTCGAAGAACAGCGTCCTGGAATGCCCGGCTTTCTGCAGCCGCGCCGCCATCTTGCGCGCATGGCCGGGATGGACGCGGTCGTCGGCGGTCGAGGTCATCAGCAGCACCGGCGGATAAGCGGCATCGGCCGCGACATGCTGATAGGGCGAGTAGGCCGCAAGCCACGCCGCCTCTTCCGGTTTCGACGGATCGCCGTATTCGGCGATCCAGGAAGCGCCGGGCGGCAACTCGGTGTAGCGCAGCATGTCGAGCAGCGGCACGTCGATGATGACGGCGCCGAACAGTTCCGGCCGCTGCGTCAGCGACACGCCGGTGAGCAGGCCGCCATTCGAACCGCCCTGGATGCCCAGCTGTCCTGCCGTCGTTATGCCGCGCCTGACCACGTCCTCGGCCACGGCTGCGAAGTCATCGAAGGCCTTCTGGCGATTGGCCTTCAGCGCTGCTTGGTGCCAGCCTGGTCCGAACTCGCCGCCGCCGCGGATATTGGCCTGGACATAGGCGTTGCCCGCTTCCAGCCACAGCCTGCCGCGAATGCCGGCATAGCCGGGCAGCAGCGGTACTTCGAAGCCGCCATAGCCATAAAGCAGCGCCGGTACCGGCCCGCTCTGGTCGCGGCGCCGGACGACGAAATACGGGATCATCGTGCCGTCGCTGGAGCGCGCCTCGAATTGCTCGGACACATAGGGCGAGGCGTCGAAACGCGCCGGCTGCGACTTCACGGTTGCCAGCGTCGCGCCATTGTCGTCCGACCAGATGATCGAGCTCGGCGTCAGGAAATCGGTGAAGGAGAACGAGACGCTTGCGCCGAAATGCTCGGCATGGCTGATGCCGACATTGCCGTTTTCCGGCAGCGCGACCGGTTTCAGCGACCAGCCGTCGGCGGTGCGGTCGCAGGCGACCACCTTGCCGCGCACATTGTCCATCAGGTTGATGAACAGCCGATCCTGCGTCCTGGCGAGCCCCGCGATCGAGACGCGGGGCGCTGGTTCCAGCACGGTTTCGAAGGGTCCGAATGCTCCGGTTTCGACCCACCCATCGAAATCGACGGAATAGAGTCCGTCTGGCAGGCAGCGTGTCCCGTCCGGTGCCGTCCACGGGCTGCGCACGCCGAAGACGAGCTGTCCTTTGAAGATCGCCGTGTCGGTGGCGTCGTCAGGCAAGGGGATGCGCCGGTTCTCGCCTGAAGGCAGCCGCAGGAAGCTGTGCGAGGTGAAGAAGTCGAGCGTCTTGCCCAGCAGCACATGCCGCCTGTCGCCGTCGAATTCGACACCGCCGCCGACGGCCAGGTGGTGCTTCTCGCCTTCGAAAATCGGCTCAGCATCCTCCAGCCTCGCGCCGCGCCGCCAGAGCTTGATTACGCGCGGATAGCCGGACTCGGTCTTGTCGGCTTCCTCGAAAGCCGCCGAGAAAATCACCGTGTCTCTGTCCAGCCAGGAGAAACCCGACTTGGAGGCCGGAGCGCGAAAACCATCCTCGACGAATGATTTCGTCGCAATGTCGAACTCGCGCATCTCGCTGGCATCGCCGCCGTCGGGCGACATGGAGAGCAGGCAACGGTCGAAGTCGGGATAGAGCCGATTGGCGCCGCCAAACACCCATCTCACGCCCTCCTTGGCCGAGAGCGCATCGAAATCGATGATCGTTTCCCAATCGGGCTTGTCGGTCTTATAGGAGGCCACAGTGGTGCGGCGCCACAGGCCAAGCGCGTTGGTCTTGTCCTGCCAGAAATTATAGACATGGCCGTTGAGCGCGGCGCCGACGGCAATGTTGTCCTCGGCAGTCATCAGATCGAGCGCGGTCTCGAACGCCGCCTCGTAGGAGGCGTCGCCCTGCAGTTCGGCAACCGTCACCGCATTCTGCCGGTGGACCCAGTCGAGCGCGTCCTTTCCGTTGCGGTCCTCCAGCCAGAGGAAGGGATCCTCTGCCGTCGGATCGGGCTGGCGTTGGATCATCGTGCTGGGCATTGCGGACTCCGAAGTGCGATCGGCTAGGCTGGGCCTACATCGCGTTTGCGGCGCGAACATTCAAGAGCAACCCGCCAGGTGGCGCGAACATTCAAGAGCAACCGCCAGGTCTCGTGCCAGTCCGGTCTACATCACTCGCCGGTGAATGATCGTTGCCGCCGCCAGCACCGCGCAGATCGCCCCAAGCGTGACCGGCAGGCCCGATGCGCCGATCACCTCCATCACGCTGCCGGTGAGCGGCGGCACGAGGAAGCCGCCAACGCCCCACATCAGCGAGAAGGCGGCATTGCCGGCGACCAGCGCCGAGCCGCTGAAGCGCTCGCCGAGCTCGATGATCGACATAGTGTAGATGCCGTAGGATGCCGCGCCCCAGACGAAGACGCAGACCCAGATCAGCCGCGTGTCGACCAACTCCGGTAGGAGGATACATCCCAGGATCGTTGCCGACACGCAGCCGAGCCGCACGAGACGCGCTGTTAGCCGTTCGGCGAGCAGCCCGAGCGGCACTTGCATGAAGATGTTGCCGGCAATCATCGTCGACAGAAGCGCCGACATGTGGGATTCCACTATGCCATAGTGTGTTCCATAGACCGGAAGCAGCGCCAGCACTGCCTGCTCGAAGCCGGCAGCGACCACGACGGCCGATAGGAGCAACCAGGCCTTCGGCATGAAACCCAACACCGAAGCCTCGTTCTCGGGCTCGTCGATCTTGGGTAACCGCCCGACAACCAGCGCCAGGCAGAGACCGCAGAACAGAAAGGCGCAGATGCCGACCAGGAACGGCGGCCAGCCTTCGGTGCCGACGGCAAGGAGGCAGAGCGGCCCCGCCGCAAAACCTGTCGAAATGACGGTGGAATAGGCGCCCATGACACGGCCACGACGTGACGGCGGTGCGAGTGCGATTACCCAGGTTTCGCTGAGCACATAGAGCGGGTTGGTCACCACGCCGACCAGAAAGCGCAAAGGGAACCACAGATAGACATTCTGCGTCCATCCGACGAGAGCCAGCATCAGCGCCGAAAGCGCCGCGCAGGCGAGCGCCAGGCGGCCTGCGCCGAACCGGCGGGCCAGCGCCGGGATCGGCGGCGAGGACAGGATGAAGCCGATCGGCGTCATCGCCGCCGACAGGCCGATCATTGCCGGAGAAACTCCTTGGCGCTGCAGGATGAAGCTGAGCAGCGGATAGGAAAGCCCCTGCGCGATGGCGAATACCGAGACCGTCGCGATCACGCCAATGATCGCAGCCCATTGCACCGCTTCGCCAGTCTTCGGATGCGCCAGTGCCATGGATCCCGCCCACCTATCGTTTCGCAAAGTAGCGGTTATGGCCGATCATTGTAAGACCGTGACTCTCGAAGGCGCATCTTGCAGCCGACATTCGTCAGGATCAGCGCAGCCGAGAGCGGTAGAACGCGAATGCGACCAGCAATGTGACAAGCCCGATGATCACCGCTGGCAGACCGAGCGGCCCGATCGCCTGCATCAGCGCGCCGGCACCGGGCGGCCCGACAATGCCGCCGAGGCCCCACATCAAGGCAAAGGCCGCATTGCCGGCGAGCAATGTCGTGCCTCCGAAGCGGCTGCCGAGCTCAATCAGCGCCATCGTGTAGACGCCGTAACCGACCGCTCCCATCACCAGCAGCATCGGCCATGCGAACGGCGTGGTGATGAGGACCGGCAGCGACACCGCGCAAATGGCGGTCACCACTGCGCAGACGATGATCATCGCCCGGCCGCCGAAGCGTTCGGCCGCCAGCCCTAGCGGAATCTGCAGAAAGATGTTTCCAAGCGAACGCGCCGTCACCAATGCGGCAAGCTTAGCCTCGGGCAGTCCATAGGCCGAGCCGAACACAGGGATCAGCGCATAGGAGCTTTGCTGCACGGCCGCGGAAACCAGCACGGCCAGCAGCAGCACGGGCGCCAACCTGGCGAAATCGACAACGCCGCCGAAAGACTGGCCGTCATCCTCGAAGCCGGTAAGCTTTGCCGAAACCGCGCACAGGATCAGCGCGCAAAGCACGAAGCCCGATATAGCCGCGATGAAAGGCGGCCAGCCGGCCGTACCGACCGTGATCAGGACCAGCGGGCCTGCGGCATAGCCGGCGCCCATCAGCGCATTGAACACGCCCATCACGCGGCCGCGCCGCGACGGCGGCGCCAGCGACAGCGCCCAGACTTCGCCGAGCACATAGAGCGGATTGATGATCACACCGATCAGGAAGCGGAGCGGGAACCAGGCCACCCAGTTCTGCAAAGCGCCGATGGCGAAGAAGCACAGCGCGCCTGCCAGCGCGCAGCCGACACCCAGATTGCGCGCCCCGAACAAGCGCACCGCGACGGGCACGAGGGAAGCCGACAGGAGAAGGCCGACGGGCATCATAGCCGCCGAGAGCCCGATCAGCGTCGGCGACAGTCCTTGCCGCTGCATCAGCAGCGTGAACAGCAGATAGGAGAGCCCTTGCGCTGCGCCGAACATGGCAAGCGCAGCGGTGACGCCGGCAAGCGCTGCCCATTGCGTTCCCGCCTCGTTATCACTCTCCGCAACCATTCCGCCAACCGTTTGAAACGCTCCCTGCGAGGGGCATCCCGGCCGGGCTAAAGACTCGGCACCGCAAAAGAAAGAGCCGCCGGGCGAATCCGCTTGCGCCAATGGCCGTCCCCAACGCTCTATCGGCAAGGACCTACGGGAAATGGCGCGCGACCGCCCCTTTCTTCCCCTCGGCATAGGGCTTCATCCGATACAAGGAATGCGACTTCACTGTTGGCGCGCACGCACTCTGGTGACGTCAGGCGTCCCTATCCCCTCAAGATGCTCGGTGCGCAAGTATAGCAAAAGTAAAAGATGAACCCGTAACAGGCTTCACATTGCGAGACGCCAGTCGCGCGGATGCCGCTCCGCCATGTCGCTTCCCTCGCCGTAGTGGTCGCCGCCTCCTTACCGGCGGCGTTGCCGGCGGTCCATTATGCCGGTCACTTTCATATCCTTTGAGGTTCTCATGACCGCTGCCCTCCATCCCGCCGACCCGGCTCTGGCAAACGATCGTGCCCGCCGCGGTGGCCGCGCTGGCAAGCGCGCCGGTGGCTCGGCCTCGTTCGAGCAGCCGCCTTTCCGGCAATTGAAGAACCCGCTGACGCCGACGAAGCTGGTGTCCGATGACGAGCTGGAATCGATCCACCTCGCCTCGTTGCGGGTGCTGCAGGAAATCGGCGTCGACGTGCTGCACGAAGAGGCCCGCCGCATCATGAAGGCGCATGGGGCGGAGGTTCGCGAAGGCAGCGAGCGCGTGCGCTTCGAGAGCGAGATGATCCTCGAGCTTATTTCGCACTGCCCGCCGGAATTCACGCTGCATGCGCGCAACCCGGAGCACAATCTGCGCTTCGGCGGCGACAACGTCATCCTGTCGATGATGGCGTCGGCGCCCAATTGCTCCGATCTCGATCGCGGCCGCCGGCCCGGCAACCAGGCCGACTACCGCAACTTCCTGCGCCTGACGCAGATGCATAATATTCTCAACTGCACCGGCGGCTATCCGGTCGAGCCGATCGACATCCATCCGTCGGTCCGCCACCTGGAATGCATCCGCGATCTCAGCCTGCTGACCGACAAGGTCTTCCACATCTATTCGCTCGGCAAGGAGCGCAATGTCGACGGCATCGAGATCGCCCGCATCGCCCGCGGTATCAGCCGCGAGCAGCTGATGGAGGAGCCGTCGGTCTTCACCATCATCAACACCAACTCGCCGCTCAAGCTCGATGTGCCGATGATGGAAGGCATCATCCAGATGTCGAGCATGGGCCAGGCGGTGATCGTGACGCCGTTCACGCTCTCGGGCGCCATGGCCCCAGTCACCATCGCCGGCGCGCTGGTGCAGCAGAACGCCGAGGCGCTCTCCGGCATCGCCTTCGCCCAGATGGTCAAGAAGGGCGCGCCCGTCGGCTACGGCGGCTTCACCTCCAATGTCGACATGAAGTCCGGCGCGCCGGCCTTCGGCACGCCCGAATACATGAAGGCGCAGCTCGTCGGCGGCCAGCTCGCCCGCCGCTATCGAATTCCCTATCGCACCTCCAACACCTGCGCCGCCAACACGGTCGACGCGCAGGCCGCCTATGAGAGCGTGTTCTCGCTCTGGGGCGCCATCCAGGGCGGCGGCAATCTGATGATGCACGGGGCCGGCTGGCTCGAAGGCGGCCTCCGCTGCTCCTACGAAAAGACCATTCTCGACATTGACCTCCTGCAGATGGTGGCCGAATTCCTCACCCCGCTCGATCTGTCAGAGGACGCGCTGGGCTTCGACGCCATCCAGTCGGTCGGCCCTGGCGGCCACTTCTTCGGCACCCCGCACACGCAGCAGCGCTACAAGACCGCCTTCTATTCGCCGATCGTCTCCGACTGGCGCAACTTCGAGACCTGGGCCGAGGCGGGCTCGCCGACGGCGCTGGAACGCACCAACAAGGTCTGGAAGGAGCGCCTTGCCGCCTACGAGGAGCCGTATATCGACCCCGCCATCCGCGAGGAACTCAACGATTTCGTCGACAAGCGACGCGCCGAAGGCGGTGCGCCGACTGATTTTTGATTTTTTTTGCTTGATGAACAGTCGACTCCTATTGCGTCGAGCTGCGCTCGACACTTCTCCCCCGATCGACGGGGTAGAGGAAAGGCGCGACGTGACTCCAGCCGCCCCCCTTACTCTCCCTCCGGAGGGTGACGCTGCGAAGCACAGTTCATATGACCGCCGCCGTGACGACTTCATGCGCGCTCAAGGCTATTCGATCCTGCGTCTTTGGAACCATGACGTCGTGAAACACCGAACTTCCGTCTGTGAAGCCAATCTTGCCGGGCTTGATGACAGGCTGGCCGAAAGCGTCGCCGTGTCCGATCTCCGCTTCGCCTTCACGCCCCACTCACTCGAATCAGTCTCTTCAAGAACGGACCTATCTTCATGAAATCCCACGTTAAAGCGGTTGTCATCGGCGGCGGTGTCGTCGGCTGTTCGGTACTTTATCACCTCGCCAAGGCCGGCTGGACCGATATCATGCTGATCGAGCGCTCGGAGCTGACCTCCGGCTCGTCCTGGCACGCGGCGGGCGGCTTCCATACGCTGAACGGCGACCCGAACGTCGCCAAGCTGCAAGCCTATACGGTTCAGCTCTACAAGGAGATCGAGGAGCTTTCCGGCCAGTCCTGCTCGCTGCATCTCACCGGCGGCGTCATGATGGCCGATACGCCCGAGCGCATGGACTTCCTGCGGCTCGCTCACGCCAAGGGCCGTTATCTTGGCATGGACACCGAGCTGATCACGCCTTCCGAGGCCAAGGCCATGTTCCCGCTGATGGACGAGACGAACTTTGTCGGGGCCATGTGGGATCCGGTCGAAGGCCATCTCGATCCGTCCGGGACCACCATCGCCTATTCGAAGGCGGCGAAAAAGCTCGGCGCCGAGATCGTGCTGCGCAACCGCGTCGTCGATCTGACGCAGGAAGTCGACGGCACCTGGAACGTCGTCACCGAACAGGGCACGGTCCACGCCGAACATGTCGTCAATTGCGGCGGCCTGTGGGCGCGCGAGATCGGCCGCATGGTCGGCGTCGAGCTGCCGGTGCTGGCAATGGAGCACATGTACCTGCTCACCGAGCCGATGCCGGAGGTCGAGGCATTCAACAAGTCGACGGGCCGCGAGATGATCGGCGTGCTCGACTTCAAGGGCGAGATCTACACCCGCCAGGAGCGCAACGGCATCCTGCTCGGCACCTATGAGAAGGCCTGCAAGCCGTGGTCGCCGGTCAACACCCCCTGGGATTTCGGCCATGAACTGCTGCAGCCCGACATCGACCGCATCGCGCCCTCGCTGGAGATCGGCTTCAAGCACTTCCCCGGCATCGAGAAGGCCGGCATCAAGCAGATCATCAACGGCCCCTTCACCTTCGCGCTCGACGGCAATCCGCTGGTCGGTCCGGTCCAAGGCCTGACCAACTTCTGGTGCGCCTGTGCCGTCATGGCCGGTTTCAGCCAGGGCGGCGGCGTCGGCCTCGCGCTCTCCAACTGGATGGTGCATGGCGATCCGGGCTTCGACGTCTGGGGAATGGATGTCGCGCGCTTCGGCGAGTGGGCGAGCCTGCGCTACACCAACGCCAAGGTGCGGGAGAACTATTCGCGGCGCTTCTCGATCCGCTTTCCCAACGAGGAGCTGCCGGCCGCGCGCCCGGCGCAGACGACGCCGCTCTACGACACCATGCTCGCCAACAACGCGGTGATGGGCGACAGCTGGGGGCTGGAAACGCCGCTATGGTTCGCGCCGAAGGGCACCGAGCCGAAGGACATCGTCTCCTTTCACCGCTCCAATGATTTTGGTCCGATCGGCGAGGAAGTGCGCGCCACACGCGAGAAGGTGGGCGTCACCGAGATCGCCAACTTCGCCAAATACGAAGTCTCGGGTGCAGCCGCGGAGGATTTCCTCAACCGGCTGATGACCAACCGCATGCCGAAGACCGGCCGCATCGTGCTCACCCCGATGGTCAACGAATTCGGCAAGCTGATCGGCGACTTCACCATCGCCAAGACCGGCGAGGACCGCTTCATGATCTGGGGCTCGTCGGCCGCCCAGAAATATCATATGCGCTGGTTCGAGAAGCACCTGCCGAAGGATGGATCCGTGCGCATCCACCGCTTCGACCAGACGCTGGTCGGGCTGTCCATCGCCGGGCCGAAGTCGCGTGACCTGTTGCAGAAACTCGTTGATGTCGACGTCTCGACCAAGGCCTTTCGCTTCATGGACTTCCGCGAGATGGCAGTCGGCGGCGCGCCCTGCATGGTCAACCGCATCACCTACACCGGCGACCTCGGCTACGAGATCTGGATGGCGCCCGCCTATCAGCGCCTGGTCTACAAGGCGATCAGGGAAGCAGGCGAGGAGTTCGGCCTCGTCGACTTCGGCATGCGCGCGCTGTTGTCGATGCGCCTGGAAAAGAACTTCCCGACCTGGTTCCGCGAACTGCGGCCGATCTACGGCCCGTTCGAAGGCTCGATGGATCGCTTCATCAAGCTCGAGAAGAACGACTTCATCGGCCGCGACGCGGCTGCCAGGGAGCATGCCGAAGGGCCGAAGCTGCGCCGCGTATCCTTCATCGTCGATGCGGCGGATGCCGACGTCATGGGCGACGAACCGATCTGGGCCAAGGTCAGCAAGGACTACGGCACGGTGGAAAAGCCGCACGGCTATGGCGCGCCGCGCTTTGATGAGACCGGCAAGGAAATTCGCGGCTCCAAGGCGGCCGAGGGCGCGTCGGCCGTGCGCGGCATCGTCGACGGCGAGTGGCGCGTGGTCGGCTGGGTGACCTCGGGCGGCTATGCCCACTACGTGCAGAAGTCGATGGCGCAAGGCTATGTGCCGGCGGCATTGGCCGACGACGAGAGTGCCGGAATGTTCGAGATCGAGATCCTCGGCCATCGCCGTCCGGCTCGCATCAATGTCGAGCCGCCCTTCGACCCGAGCGGCGAAAAGATGCGGAGCTGAGGTTTTCAGGGTCATGCATGGCGAGGCTCCAAAGGGAGGCTTCGGCCGTCACCGCAAGATCATGCCATTCGAACCCGGCTCGATCGAGGCGCTGCGCGAGGCTTCCCGGCAGAAAGCGGTTGCGTTCAACCAGCATGTGCTGGGCTATGGCGCGCGGGCCGAAGCCGAATGGGCCGCGGCAGGCGTTCGCCCGCCCGATCTTGCTGCCATGCGGAAATACCGGCTCGAACGCATCCGCGCCGAGCTTAGGCGTCGCGACTATGCCGGCGCCCTGCTCTACGATCCGGTCAACATTCGCTACGCGACCGACTCGACCAATATGCAGCTCTGGGTCGCCCACAACCCGACCCGCCACTGTTTCGTCGCCACCGATGGCCCGGTGGTGCTGTTCGACTATTTCTCCTGCGAGCACCTGTCCGACCACGCCGGCGTCGTCGACGAGGTGCGCCCGGCGGTCTCGTGGATGTATCTCTACAGCGGCGAACTGACCGAGCAGAAGGTCCGCCGCTGGGGTGCCGGCATTGCCGATCTCGTGGCCGAGCATGGTGGCGACAATCGCCGCATCGCCGTCGACCACATCAATCCGGACGGCGTCGAGGAACTTGCCCGCCGCGGCATCACGGTCGGCAATGGCGAAGCGGTGATGGAGAATGCCCGCCTGATCAAATCGCAGGACGAGATCCTGGCCATGCGCCGCGCCATCGTCGCGTGCGAGGCGGCGATGGGCGAGATGGAAGCAGCGCTGAAGCCCGGCATTTCGGAGAACGAGCTATGGGCGGAACTGCATCGCGGCAATATCGCGCGCGGTGGCGAATGGATCGAGACCAGGCTTCTGTCATCGGGCCCGCGCACCAATCCGTGGTTCCAGGAATGCTCTTCGCGCATCATCGAGGATGGCGACCTCGTCGCCTTCGACACCGACCTCATCGGCCCTTACGGCTTTTGCGCCGACCTCTCGCGCACCTGGCTCTGCGGAGACGGGTGGCCGACGAACGAGCAGCGCGACCTTTTCCGCATCGCCGCTGATCAGATCGCCCACAACACCGATCTGATGCGGCCGGGCATGAACTTCCGCGACCTCGTCGAGCGCTCGGCGGTGCCGCCGAACGATTGTTTCCCAGCACGCTACGGCGTTCTCTACCACGGTGTCGGACTGGCCGACGAATACCCAACCCTGCCGCATGCGAGCGACTGGACCGACGACACGCCCGACGGCGTTCTCCAGCCCGGCATGGTGTTATGCGCGGAAAGCTATATCGGCCGGCTTGGCGGACACGAGGGCGTCAAGATCGAGGAGCAAATCCTCATCACCGACACCGGGAACGAAAAGCTCTCAGCCTACCCGCTCGACGCAAGGCTGCTTGGCGGTTGAACCACCCAGGCCAAGCTCGGCGACGACCTCGCGCATGGATGCGATGACATTTGCAGGCGTGGTTCTCGCGGTGATGAAGGGGAGGCCCTTTCGCCTTGCCGTCCAGCCGACGACCTTCACCTGCTTCGCCGCCGGCTCGTGACGCTGCGCCAAAGCCCAGCTCGCGCAGTCGATCGCGGCGACGTCGGCCCTGCCCTCGGCAATGGCGACGATCGATGAGCGGTGGCCACCGCTCTCGCTGCGCGAGGCGAAGATATCGAGGTTTTCGCCGATAGCCTCCAGGTCTCGCGTCAGCCCGACCAGCCCGGACATCGAGTCCGGATTGTTGAACGCGAAACGCTTGCCGCGGATGAGGTCGAGCGGAATGACGGCCCTGCCGTCCTGCGGCGAAGCAACCGACGGCCCGCCGTTCGCAAGCATTATCAGCGCGCTGGAATAGAACTCGCCCTGCCCGCCCTCGAAGGCGTCATAGCTTGGCTGGGCGACCACTTGAACATGTTCGGCCAAGCCCAGATCCATCGGGCCCCAGCAGGTCTGTCCGAAAAGCAGCGCCGGGTGCAGCCAAAGCAGGCGAAAGTCCAGTTCGTCCGCGGGCAGCGTCGCCGGATCAGGCGCAATGACCTTGTCGGCGGCGCTGCGAACGCCTCCCGTAACCGGCGGCAGGTCGCGATTGCTCCGCACCACTGCTTCGGGCGCATCGAGGCCTCGCGAGCGGAAGGCATCGCGCAGCAGCGCCCATTGCGCGTCGATCTCGCCACGCACTTCCGGCCAATCATACATCGGCAGGGCCGCAACGAATTTGCTCATGACGGATTGCCTTCAAAAACAGGGCACTCGTCGGCGCCTGAATCACCGCAAAACTTGCGGAAGCTCGAATTTACTCCTTGGGCGGCTCAGCCGGAACCGGGGCCGTTCCAAGTCCATTCACGCTACGGGCCCTGATGCGCGGCTTGAAGGCGCGGCCTGACTCCGGCGCGCGGCGCAGTACCGGGTGCACGACCGGCTCCTTAGCCTTGAAGGCGAAGGATTTGAGCAGCGCGAAGTAGTTCGGATAGACATAGCCGTTGTTCATCCTCAGCCATTCGTCGCGGCGATCACGAAACATCTTCGGCAGTTTGTACCAGGCGACTGCCGGGCTCTTGTGGTGCACGAAATGCAGATTGTTGTTGAGGAACAGGAACGACAGCGGCGAGTGCTCGACGATGATCGTGCGCCCTTCAGGGTGCTCGGACCACTGGTGCTCTGCATAGGTGCGGACGGAAATCAGCGACTGGCCGAGCCACACCGGCACCAGTATGTAGAGCCAGAGCGGGATGCCGAAGCCGAGGGTGACGATCGGTATCATTACGGCAAGGCCGATGGCGTGCAGCAGCCAGGCGTTGCGGATGGCCTTATCGCCGGCGGCAATCTGCTTTGCGTCGTCGATGAAGAAACCGATCGACGACAGCCACGGGCCGAGAATGAAGCGGCCGACCATGGTGTTGTTGAGCTTCAGCAGAAATTTCATCGCCGGCGGCATTTGCTCATGCATCCACATCGCCTGATAATAGCTCTCCGGATCGTCGAGCGGATCGGTCAGCCGCTCGTCAGCATGATGACGCAGATGGATCGTCTTGAAGCGGCGGAATGGCCAGACCAGGCCGATCGGCAGGAAAACCAAGGCTTCGTTGACTCTGGCGTTGCGGGTTGGATGGCCATGCACCACTTCGTGCATCAGCGAAGACTGCAGCGCGAGCACCAAGGTCAGCGCGGCAAGCGCAAGCATCGGATAGGAGGGCCAGAGCAGGAAGCCGGTGGCGAGCCAGGCGCCGTAGCAGAAGAGTATGAGGCATATTGTCGGCCATTCCACGGCCGGTGCATTGCTGCGTCTCTTCTTCATGCTCGTCATGCTATCGACCACTGCCTTTCAGTCGCCGGAACCGCTGTGGTTCCTGACAATATTGTGTCAGTAGCCCATCGTTGTCGCAACGCGACAATGCGCACAAACTGTTGCGATTGCGCATTGTTGGCCGCAAATGTTATACATTGTAAACAAGATTGGGGATTCTTTTACGCTTGAGCAGCGATCCGGGCGGCCCGGGCGCAAATTTTTCCTCTCACGAACAGGGAAGAGCGTGATGGACAAGCGCGATTTGTCGACCCTTTTCAGAGACCGGCTGAAGTTGCTCCTGACACGTTCCGACTTGAACCAGTCGGCATTCGCGACAGCGGTGGGCATCGACCGCTCGGCGCTCTCGCAGTTGCTGTCGGGCGCCTCGACGCGGCTGCCGCGCGCCGAGACGCTGCTCAACATCGCCGCCGAGTTCAGAGTCTCGCTCGACTGGCTGCTTGGGCTGAGCCAGGACGAAGGCGTCACCGGCGAGATCCGCGAAAGCCTGGAGATCGAGGAAGCGCCGGACGGATTCGATCGCACGCTGCTTGCCAAGTGGCACGCCGAGGCGGCCGGCACGAAGATACGCTACGTGCCCGCGGGCATTCCCGATCTGCTGCGCACCGAAGCTCTGGTCGAATACGAGGCAGGAATCGCCAACAAGAGCCGTGAGGCACAGGCCGGCGAGACGCAGTACCGCATCGACTATACCCGGCGCCCCGAGACCGACATGGAAGTTTGCATGCCGCGTCACACGCTGGAGATCTTTGCACGTGGTCTGGGCGTGTGGGACCGTTTTCCGGAAGCGGAGCGGCGCAAGCAATTGCTGCATATGGCAGCCCTGCTCGACGACCTTTATCCGACCTTCCGCTTGTTCCTCTACGATGGCCGCATGCGCTACTCGATCCCCTACACGATCTTTGGGCCTTTCCGCGCCGCCATCTATGTCGGCGACATGTATCTGGTGCTGAACGCCACGCAGCCGATTCGCACCTTGACCAGCCATTTCGACAACCTAATCCGCGCAGCCGACGTCAACGCGCATGAGGCCGCGATCTTCACGCAAAAACTCGCTGGCACCTCGTTCGCATCAGGTCCTGTCTAGACCTCTCCGACATCGGCACGTCGACACGTCACTGCGGTCGCAAATTCATTGACTGGACATAAAGACTTCTTTATATCGTTATTCGAATTCCGGAACGAAAGCCATGGCCATGACCGCGACCAACCCCATCGATGCATTGCTGGCCGAAAAAGGGGTGCTGCTGGCAGACGGCGCCACCGGCACCAACCTGTTCGCGATGGGCCTCGAGGCCGGCGAAGCGCCCGAACTATTGAATGAGACGGCGCCCGAAACCATCGCCAGCCTGCACCAGAATTTCGTCGATGCCGGTGCCGACATCATCCTCACCAATTCCTTCGGCGGCACCCGCCACCGGTTGAAGCTGCACCACGCCCAGGACCGTGTGCGCGATCTGAACAAGCGCGCTGCCGAGATCGCCCGTTCCGTCGCCGACAGGTCCGGCCGCAAGGTGATCGTCGCCGGCTCGGTCGGCCCGACCGGCGAGTTGCTGGTGCCGCTCGGCGCCTTGACCTATGAAGACGCCGTCGACGCGTTTGCCGAGCAGATCGAAGGCCTCAAGCAGGGCGGCGCCGAAGTTGCCTGGATCGAGACCATGTCGGCGCCGGACGAGATCCGCGCCGCAGCCGAAGCTGCGATCCGGGTCGGCCTCCCCTATACCTATACCGGTTCCTTCGATACGGCCGGCCGTACCATGATGGGCCTTCTGCCGAAGGACATCCATGGCGTCGTCGACGGGCTGCCGCAGGCCCCGCTTGGCGTCGGCGCCAATTGCGGGGTAGGTGCGGCCGATATTCTTGCCTCGCTGCTCGACATGACCGAAGCGAAGCCGGAAGCCACGGTGATCGTGAAGGGCAATTGCGGCATTCCCGAATTCCGCGGCGCGGAGATCCACTATTCCGGCACGCCTGAACTGATGGCCGACTATGTCCGGCTGGCGGTCGATGCCGGCGCGAAAATCGTCGGCGGTTGCTGCGGCACCTCGTTCGCCCATCTCGGCGCTATGCGCCAGGCGCTTGACGCGCACATAAAGTCGGTGCGCCCGACGGTCGAGACGATCGTCGAGCGGATTGGCCCGATGCGCAACAAGATAGCCAGTTCAGCCGAGGCGGGCGAAGGCCGCCGCGAGCGCCGCCGCAGCCGCGCCTGAGGTTGCCCTGCTTTATTCGCTGTTTTCGGCGTAACGCGACAGCGCCGTGTTGAAGTCGGTGCCGGCGCTGCTGTCGCCGCCCATCGTCAGCAATGCACC
This sequence comes from Mesorhizobium sp. M3A.F.Ca.ET.175.01.1.1, assembly GCF_004791945.1. NCBI lineage: Bacteria > Pseudomonadati > Pseudomonadota > Alphaproteobacteria > Hyphomicrobiales > Phyllobacteriaceae > Mesorhizobium > Mesorhizobium sp. M3A.F.Ca.ET.175.01.1.1. The sequence goes on from NZ_SRTP01000011.1 coordinate 151,460, forward strand.
TGAAGCGCGCGGATCGGTGATTTGCTCGAGCATCACGCGAAAGCGGTCATTGTTCAGCGCGGAGAGCGCTGTCTTGCGGGCCGCGTCGACATCATAGCTGAGGCGCGCGGATTCCGCGGACGAACCAGACGCCTCCCGCGCCGGCGTGCGGTTTGCCGTCGGCGTCGCGTTCCCGGTTGTGTTGATGTGCAATTGCGGCCCCCTCAGCCCGTCCATAAGCTTTGACTAACAGCAGGTCATTGCAACGAGGTTCCGAAAATAGCGGGCAATTTAACGATTGCGAAAAGGCCGGCAGGATTGCCCGACCGGCCTTCCGCTCAATACTGCATGCTATTTGTTCCCGCCAAGTGATGACGCCAACCGGACCAGCGACAGGAATTCGGCTCTGTAGCCGAACGGGTCGGCGCCCCGCGCAGCGTTGGCGATCTCCAGGATCCGGTCATAGCCGAAATTCGCCGTCTGGTCCTCGTCGCGCAGCTTCTGGCCGAACGCGGCGACCGCGACCGAAAACCGCTGGTCGACGCCTGCCTCGTCGAAAGTCGAGACCTCATTGGCGCCGGTCACCGGCGTGGTGATCAGCTTGGAGACGTTCTCGTTCGGCAGCTTGTAGCGGATCTTGACGAAGGCATATTCGTCCGCATTGGCGACGCCGCCATTGTCGACCTTCGCCTGGCCGTAGCGCAACGGATCGACCTGCTCGGCGCCGCTGCCCTTCGGCGTGATTTCGTAGATCGCCGTCACCGAATGGCCTGAGCCGATGTCGCCGGCATCGACGCGGTCATTGTTGAAATCCTCGCGTTTCAGGGCACGGGTCTCATAGCCGACGAGACGGTATTCGGCGACCTTGGCCGGGTTGAACTCGACCTGGATCTTGACGTCCTTGGCGATGGTGAACAGCGTCGAGGACGCATCCTCGACCAGCACCTTCTCCGCCTCGGCGAGCGTATCGATATAGGCCGCCGTGCCGTTGCCGTTCTGGGCGATGGTCTGCATCATCTGGTCGTTCAAATTGCCGCGGCCGAAGCCGAACACCGACAGGAAGACGCCGGTCTTGCGCTCCTTCTCGATCAGCCGCTTGAGGTCGTCGTCATCGGTCTGACCGACGTTGAAGTCCCCGTCAGTGGCGAGCATCACCCGGTTGATGCCGTCCTTGACGAAAGACTGCTGCGCAAGCTTGTAGGCTTCCTTGATGCCGGCCTCGCCGGCCGTCGATCCGCCCGGCTCCAGATTGTCGATCGCCGCAAGGATCTTCTGCTTTTCCGTCGCCTTGGTCGGCATCAGCACCGTGCCGGCATTGCCGGCATAGGTCACGATCGAGACGGTGTCGTCGGCCTTGAGCTTGCTCACCAGCAGCCGGAAGGCCGACTTGAGCAGCGGCAGCTTGTCCGGCTCGTCCATCGAGCCGGACACGTCGATCAGGAACACCAGATTGGCCTTCGGCTGCTCGGCCGCCTTCACATCAAAACCTTTGATCGCGACATGCATGAGCTTGGTGTGCTCGTTCCACGGCGTCGGCATGACGGTGACGGTCGAATTGAACGGCGTCGCTGCCGCCTCCGGTCCTTTCCAGTCATAGGGGAAGTAGTTGATCATCTCTTCGACGCGGACCGTATCCGGATCGGGCAGAGCGCCTTGCTTGAGCGAGCGCCGCACGAAGGAATAGGAAGCCGTGTCGACGTCGATCGAGAAGGTCGAGACCGGATCCTGCGCGGTCGCATGCACCGGATTGGTCTTGAAGGTCTCGATGCGGTCGCGGTTCTGCTCTTGGGGCTGCAACTGGTCGGCCGGCGCGGGCGCGGGCTGCACCATCAGCTTGGAACCGGCGACCGCGCCCGCCGGCATCTCGGCAGACTGCATGGCGGTTGCCGGTGCCTGGGCGCGCCCGCCTGCCGCCAATTGGTCAACTTCCGCAGGTGCAGGCGGCGGAGCCAATGTCTGCGGTACCTGCTTGGCAAAACCCTTCAATGCCCCGGATTCCTGCCGCGTCTGGTCGTCGGATCGACTCAATTCAGTTTTCGGCGGCGATGCGGGCGCTACCTGCGCCTCATCTTCGACACGCCTCTCACTGTCGGCGTCGGCCTTCTTCTCCTTGGCGGGCGCGGCAGCCAGCGGTTGATAGGTCGCCACCTCGTTGACCGCAGGCTTCTGGGCCAAAGGCTTCTGGGCCGCCGGCTTGTCGGCCAGCGTCTCCGTGACCTTACCGTCCTTGCCACCGATGACCGGCGGCTGCTCCTTCAACATCTGAAAAGTCGCATAGCCGGCGATAGGCAGCGCAACCAGCGCAGTGATGGCCGGCGTGGCAATGAGTTTCCGTTGCATGATCTCTCTCCAGAGCATTTGTGCTCGCTCCGTGAGACGAAGGCCTGTTGCCGATCCTTGGGTGGCGGTCGAGATTTTTTCGTTCATGTCGAAGGCCTGCATCGCAGCCGCCAGCGCGCGAGCCTTCGCTTCGCCGTCGGGCGCAGGCGCGGTGATGTCGCGCAGCCTTTCGAGTTCGTTGTCGTCGACCATGGTCACACTTCCCCGGCTGAACGCATGAGCGCCTTCAGCCGTTTCTTCGCTTCATGGATGTGCCAGGAGACCGTCGTCTCCGAGATGGCCATCACTTCCGCCGCTGCGGCGTGGCTTAGGCCTTCGCCGTAGACCAAAAGCACCGCGTCCCGCTGCTTGTCGGGCAGCATGCGCACCGCTGCCCACAGCGCTTCCGCCGGGTCTTGGCCGTCCGCCGAGCCCTCTCCCGAGATCAGTGCGTAGGAGCCGTAGGCCTCCGTCTTGGCGGTCTCGCGGGCGCGCTTGCGCATCATGTCGCGCGCCGCGTTCAGCGTCATGGCGTAGAGCCATGTCGTGAAGGCGCTGCTGCCTTGGTAGTCACGGATCGCGCGGCCGAGCCGCACGCAGACGTCTTGGGCGATGTCCTCGGCATCGGCCTTCCGGCCGCACCAGCGATAGGCGGCGCGATAGACAAAGCCATAGTGCCTTTCGACCAATTTGCCGAAAGCTCCCCTGTCTCCGCCCCTCGCCCGCCCGATCAGATGGGCGTCGGAAGCTTCGCTGTCGTCCAGCATCATCGCCGTCATTTGCCTGTTGGACGAAGGCTAATGGCGATTCCTTGGGAGGTGGAAAGATTTTTTTGCCGCCTGAGCTACCGGAGCGTTTCGCCGAAGAAGGTCGTGAGCCGCTTCCAATGGCGTTCCGCACCCGCCTCGTCATAGACGTTGTGGTCCGGCACGCACCAGCCATGTGCCATGCCGACATAGTTTTCGATGACGTGGTCGACTTCTGCCGTTCTGAGCGCTTCCGCCAACCGCGCCGATTGCTCCGGCGGAAAACTGCGGTCGACGCCGGAGACGCCGACATAGACACGCGCCTTGATCGAAGCGGCCTTGCGATGCGGACTGTCGGCGGCGTCGCTTGCCAGATTGCCGCCATGGAAGCTTGCCGCGGCCACGATTCGGTCGGGATAGCTAGCAGCCGCATTCAGCGCCCGCGCTCCGCCCATGCAGTAGCCGACGACACCGACTGGTCCGGTGATACCCTCGGCCGTCAGCGCGTCAAGGAAGGCGGCCCCGTCGCGGATAGTCATGTTCTGCGTCGTGCCCCCACTCAGCACCAACAGCGCAGCCTTGCTCTTTTCCTCGGCAAAGGCAGTCTTGGGATCGAACGGGCCATAGGGCACATAGCGATAGAAGAGATCGGGCACCAGGACCGCATAACCGTGCCCGGCAAGGCGCTCGGCCATCTGGTCGAGCACCGGGCGCGGGCCGAATATATCCATGTAGAGGATGACGCCGGCCTTCACACCCGCGGCTGGACGAAACAGCCGTGCTTTCGCCGTGCCGTCCTGGGTCTTGATCTCGATGTCCTGCTTGGTCATTGCGCGCTCCGTTGAGAACCTGCGCGATACATATCCGCGCCGCCCGCCAGGGCAAGCAGCGGCATCGTTCTCGCATTCAAGATTCCGTGCGCGTCCAACAAGGACTACAGCCCGGCAAAAGCCGCCATATGGAAGGCCTGGGCATCGGCCGGATAGCGATAGTCGACGCCATATGGACAGGCATTGCGGTCAAGGCAGCCGCCGGCGCGACAGGCAGTCCCGTCCGTTCCGCGCACATGCGCCAGGCAGGTCTCGTGTCGAAAACCTTGCTCGGAATAGGCATCCACCGGACAGGATTTCATGCAGGGTTTGTCGATGCATGTGTCGCAAAGATGAATCGCTTCGCGAGGTTGAGGAAGAGACAACTCCTCCTCGAACAGCAGAGCGCCGCGGTAGGCATGCCAGAGGCCATAAGTTGGATGCATGAGGATGCTGAGCGGCGACGGCTTCAGTCCTTCCGCCCGCATCGCCCATTGCTGGAACGGCAGATAGGGTCGATCGGAGGGCGACACGGCGCGCGCTCCGAATTCTTGCGCGACCGCGCCGATCATCTGCCGCGACCATGTATCGAGCGGATTGGCCACCGGCTGCGGCTGCTCCTCCAGCCAGCGCTGAAAATGCGGCCACGGTGCAGCGCCGGCCTGTCCGACAAGCAGGACGGATTTGGCAGCACCGCCTGAAGCCGCGGCGGGTGCGGCTTCACCGCCGGCAAAGCCGAACCCGCCACGAAGAATGAGGCCATTCGCCGCAAGCGCGGCCGCGATCCCTTCGATCCGGCCGTGCGCGCGCGTCATCCTTTCCGGTCCGGGTCGGAGAACGCGCTCCGCCAGACTTCCTTGTGAATGATGTTGGCGACTTTAGCCCGGCCTGACTCGGGCTCCTTTCAAGTGAAGGCGTCGGGCATCGAGGCCTTCTTCTTGGCGATGAACTCCTTCAGCGCTTCGTCGATCGACGGATCGAGGTGAGGAGCTTCGTAGCTCTCCAGCCAGCGGCGGGCGAGCTCGTTGGCGCGCTGCGGCGCTGTCTTCTCGCCTTCGGCCAGCCACTGCTCGTAGGAATTGTTGTCGGCGATGCTCGAGCGGTAGAACGCAGTCTGGAAATTGGCTTGGGTGTGGTCGCAGCCGAGATAATGGCTGCCCGGACCGACCTGGCGGATGGCATCCATCGCCTGGCCGTTTTCCGACAGGTCGACGCCCTCGGAGAATTTCTGCGTCATGCCGAGTTGGTCGATGTCCATCATGAACTTCTCGTAGCAGGACGCCAGCCCGCCTTCGAGCCACCCGGCCGAATGCAGGACGAAATTGGTGCCGGCCAGGATGGTCGAGTTCAGCGTGTTGGCGCTCTCATAGGCCGCCTGCGCATCCGGGATCTTCGAGGCGCAGAGCGAGCCGCCGGTGCGGAACGGCAGGCCGAGCCGCCGGGCAAGCTGCGCCGCGCCGTAGGAGACCAGCGACGGCTCCGGCGTGCCGAAAGTCGGCGCACCCGACTGCATCGAGATCGACGAGGCGAAGGTGCCGAACAGCACCGGTGCGCCGGGGCGGACGAGCTGCGTGAACGAGGCGCCGGCCAGCACTTCGGCCAGGACCTGCGTCAGCGTGCCGGCAACCGTCACCGGGCTCATCGCGCCGGCCAGGATGAACGGCGTCACGATGCAGGCCTGGTTGTGGCGCGCATAGACTTTCGCGGCGCCGAGCATGGTCTCATCGAAAACCATCGGCGAGTTGGCGTTGATCAGGCTGGTCAGCACCGTGTTGTTCTCGACGAAATCGTCGCCGAACACGATCTTGGCCATCGCGACCGTGTCCTCGGCCCGCTCCGGCGCGGTCACCGAGCCCATGAACGGCTTGTCCGAATAGCGGATATGCGAATAGACCATGTCGAGATGGCGCTTGTTGACCGGCACGTCGACCGGTTCGCACACCGTGCCGCCTGAATGGTGGATCGAAGGCGCCATATAGGCGAGCTTCACGAAATTCTGGAAATCCGCGATCGTGGCATAACGGCGGTTGCCGTCGAGGTCGCGCACGAAGGGCGGGCCGTAGACCGGTGCGAAGACGGTTGCATTGCCACCGATCTGCACCGAGCGCTCCGGATTGCGCGCATGTTGGGTGTAGATCGAAGGCGCGGTCTTCAGCAACGAGCGGCAAAGCCCTTTCGGGAAATGCACGCGCTCGCCCTTGACGTCGGCGCCCGCCTTTTTCCAGAGCGCGAGCGCCTCGGCGTCGTCGCGAAAGATGATGCCGATTTCTTCCAGCACCGTGTCGGTGTTCTTCTCGATCAGCGCCAGGCCTTCCTCGTTGAGGACCTCATAGACGTTGATTTTGCGCTTTATATAGGTGAGCTGCGTGCCCGGACCGCCGCCCGAGCGGGCTGCCCGGCGTGCCGCAGCGCCACTGCCGGCGCCACGCCCGCGCCTGCCGCCCGACGCTTCCTGTTCGACTGCCGCGTTATCGCTCATGATCGATCTTCCCGTGAATTGGTCTGAATTGGCCGGCGGCCCGTTTTTGCCGCCGCTTCTTGCCGGATCGTAGCCATGCACCCTATTGGAAACGGCTCGCCAGCGCCAACGCCTGTCGCAAAATCGACAAGGAAACCAATAGATTTCCAGTCGCTTTCCTTTTGCGGAAAGTCGCAAATCAGCTATGGATACCTCGCCCTCACGGGTTAGGTATTGGCGCATCGATTTTTAGGCTGCCGCGGTCATTCCGAGCAGCAAGGAGCCCGAGGAAAAAATGGCCGACGACGAGATCATCCTTTCCGAGCTTTCCGACGAGGAACTTGTGCAGCAGATGCATGACGACCTCTATGATGGGCTGAAGGAAGAAATCGAGGAAGGTACTCATATTCTTCTCGAGCGCGGCTGGCAGCCCTACACGGTGCTGACCGAGGCGCTGGTCGAAGGCATGCGTATCGTCGGCGAGGATTTCCGTGACGGTATCCTGTTCGTGCCGGAAGTGCTGCTCTCGGCCAACGCCATGAAGGCCGGCATGGCCATCCTGCGTCCGCTGCTCGCCGCCACCGGCGCCCCCAAGCAGGGCAAGATGGTGATCGGCACCGTCAAGGGCGACATCCACGACATCGGTAAGAACCTTGTCGGCATGATGATGGAAGGCGCCGGCTTCGACGTCATCGACCTCGGCATCAACAATGCCGTCGAGAAATATCTGGAGGCGATCGAGCAGCATCAGCCCGACATCATCGGCATGTCGGCGCTGCTCACCACCACCATGCCCTATATGAAGGTCGTCATCGACACGATGAAGGAAAAGGGCATTCGCGACGACTACGTCGTTCTCGTCGGCGGCGCGCCGCTCAACGAGGAATTCGGCAAGGCCGTTGGCGCCGATGCCTATTGCCGCGATGCGGCGGTGGCGGTCGAGACCGCCAAGGACTTCATGAAGCGCAAGCACAACGTTCGCGCCTCCGCCTGACCGAGGCATCAGGATGGATCGAAAAAAAGCCGCGCCTTGCAGCGCGGCTTTTTTGTTACCAGATGATGGAAGAGATGGCCTCGCATCAGGGCTTGGTGACTGTGTCCTCGACCGCCTTGGCCGTCGATTTGACATCCTTGCCGACGCCCCGGACGGTGTTGGCGCAGGCCGTCAGGACCAGCGCGCAGGCGAGAATGGCGACGGGGCCAAGGCGCAACAGTTTCATGGACGGGTGTCTCCCTCGTTCAATGGATTCGATCAACTGCAACGGAAGTCGGCTCAGCTGAATTCATGGCCAAGGCCCAAAAAACACAAACGAATCAAGCAGACAGGCTTCTGGTCATTGCCTGCGGGATGATCGCGCGCGAAGTTCTGGCCGTCAAGGAGCGGCTGGGGCTCGACCATCTCGAACTGACCTGCCTGCCGGCCGAGTTTCACTTCTATCCCGACCGCATCGCACCGGCCATGGACAAGGCGATCGTAAAGGCCAAGGCCGAAGGCTATCGGCACATCTTCGTCGGCTATGGCGATTGCGGCACCGGCGGGTTGCTTGACCAGGTGATCGAAAAACACGGCGTCGAGCGAATGCCAGGACCGCACTGCTTTGCCTTCTACCAAGGCATGGATGCCTATGCGAAGGTCGCCGACGATGACATGATGTCGTTCTACATGACCGACTTCCTCTGCCGTCAGTTCGAAGCTTTCTTCATCAAGCCGCTCGGCCTCGACAGGCATCCCGAGCTGATCAAGGATTATTTCGGCAACTACGAGAAGCTGATTTATCTCGCCCAGACCGACGATCCGGAACTCGACAAGGTCGCGGAACATGCCGCCGCTCTGCTCGGCCTCGCCTATGAGCGCCGTCCGACCGGCTATGGCGATCTGACGGATGAGCTGGCCCGGGTTTCGACGATTAGCTAGTGCCGGCCAAGGGGGAATCGATGTCCTTTCGGCCCTTGCTTCTGTCTTTTCTCGTGGGTGTCTATTCAGTCGTGCCTGCGCACGCCGACGGCGAGGTGCAGAAGCTGATCACCTCTGCCGACAAGGCACGGCTCGACAAATATGGAGAAACTCGCAAGGCCGCCCTTGAAGAAGCCAAGGCCGGCGATCCGGCCGAGGTCAGGCAGCTCGATGCGTTGCTCGCCAGGCCGCTCGTCGCTTTCTCCGAAAAGGACCTTACCGGCAACTGGAAATGCCGCACCATCAAGGCTGGCGGCCTGAGCCCGCTCGTCATCTACGGATGGTTCAAATGCAAGGTGACCGACGATGGCTCGGGCTGGAAGCTGGAGAAGATCAGCGGCTCGCAGCGCACCGCGGGCCGCTTCTTCGATGATGGCGAGAAGCGCGCCATCTACCTAGGTTCCTTTTCCGTCAACGACGACAAGGCAAAGCCATATGGCAGCGGCCCCGAGAGCGACCAGGTCGGCTACGCCTTCCGCAGCGGCGCTGCCGAATGGCGCATCGAATTCCCCTCGCCCTACTACGAATCGAAACTCGACATCATGGAATTCAAGCGCTGACTGCGCACGATCGGACCGGCTTGAGACTTTTCGGACCGGGATCACGCATCTCCCGCCGGCTCACCAAGGATTAACTCGCCCGCCCTAGCATGCGCCCGGTTTCAAGAGCGGGTGCTTGCCATGGCAGCGTCGGGATCCAGTCCGCAGCCGATCGTGGTCGTCACGGAGGGCGGTCCGCATGTCTGGGCCCTTGTCAACGCGCTTGCCGATCGCGTCGGGCCGGTCAGCGTCGTCCTCGAAACGCCTGAATCCAAAAAACGCCTGCTGCTCGGCCGGGCCCGCCGCCAGGGCTGGACATCGGCTGTCGGCCAGTTCGGCACGATGGTGCTGACAAGGCTCGGCAAACGGTTCTTCGCCGGCCACGCCGCGCGATTGATTGCCGAAGAGAGGCTTGAGACAGAGCCGCGGCAAGATCAGGCGATCATCCATGTGCCCTCCGCGAACGGCAAGGAATGCCTCGAGGCGATCGAAAACATCAACCCGGGCGTCGTGCTGCTTGCCGGCTGCAGACTCTTGTCCAAAGACACGTTGGCGAAGATACCGTGCCCCGTCCTCAACTATCACGCCGGCATTGCTCCGAAATATCGCGGCATGAATGGAGGTTATTGGGCATTGGTCTCCGGCGATCCGCAAAATTTCGGCACCACCGTTCATCTCGTCGATGCCGGCGTAGATACCGGCGGCGTGCTCAAGCAGGCGCGCGGCAAGCCTAAGCGCGGCGACTCCATCGCCAGTTACGCGCTGCGTCAGGCGGCGTTTTCCCGCGAGATCTGCGCCCAGGCGATCAGCGATGCGCTGGCTGGAAAACTCGCGACTTTCGATCCCTCCTTGCCGTCCAGGCAATGGTATCATCCGACGATCTGGTTCTATTTCTGGACCGGCTTGATGAAGGGGATTTGGTAGCCGTCCGTTAGCCGGATTTCACCTTTCTTTTTGCGACCTCCAACAGCGTCGCTTTTGAATGCGCGCGCGTCGTCCCATAACAAGCGGTCCAAAGGCGCTTGCGGCAATGCTCGAAACGTCGAGGAGTTGAGAATTCATGGCCGATCTGATCGTCGTCTATTGGCGCGACATTCCTGCCCAGGTCATTGTCCGCAAGGGCCGGCAGAACGCCAAGCGCGAGCTGCCGCTGCGCTTCACCGAAGCGATAGACATGTGCGCCATGCGCACGGGAGCCGGCGGCACCGATGACTATCTCGCCGAATGGCGCAAGGCCGACCCCGTTCCGGTCGGCGACGACATCGAGGTTGAGGTCGAGAAAGCTTACCAGGAACTCGACACGAAATATGACCGCGAGCGGCTGGTCGCTCTGGTCAAGGCGGGCGGGAAAGAAAATGTCTGAGAAACAGCCGGCAGTTACCCAGGCCACACTGGTCAAGAAGGCGGCGCCGAAGTCCGACTACAAGCCTGCAGACGTGTCCCCGCAGCGACGCGTTCAGCGCACCTTCGCAGTGCGGCTGTGGTCGATCCGCCATTCGCGATTGCTCGAATGGTTCTACAGCAGGTTCGCCGATGTCTTTCTGTTGCTGCATCCTCTGTGGAAGGGTATCGGCTACGGCCGCGTCGAGGCCCCGGTCAAATTCGTCGAGAAGCGCGTCAAGGGCTTCATGTTCGACTGCCGCATGTGTGGCCAGTGCGTCCTGTCCTCCACCGGCATGTCGTGCCCGATGAACTGCCCCAAGCAGCTCCGCAACGGTCCCTGCGGCGGTGTGCGCGCCAATGGCAATTGCGAAGTCGAGCCGGATATGCCTTGCGTCTGGGTCAAAGCCTGGGAGGGCTCCCGCAATATGGTTCATGGCGACAAGATCCTGACCGTGCAGAAGCCTGTCGATCAGTCGCTGCGTGAAACCTCGGCCTGGCTCAGGGTAACTGCGCAGTCGGCCGCAGCGCGCGAAGCAGCACAGAACTCCCAGAACACCGGAGCTTCAGCATGAACTTCAGCCAGCGCGACGAGAATCCTGCCGGTATCCACCTGCCGCTCGATCCTCTTCCCGGCCACTCTTCGCGCGGCCGGCTGGAGCGCGTGCTGCGGCGCGGCGAGTTTGCGGTGACGACCGAGCTCAACCCGCCCGACAGCGCCGATCCGGAAGACGTCTACAACCGCGCTAAGATCTTCGACGGCTGGGTCGACGCCATCAACGCCGTCGATGCGTCAGGCGCCAACTGCCACATGTCGTCGGTCGGCATCTGCGCGCTGCTTACTCGCATGGGCTATGCCCCGATCATGCAGATCGCCTGCCGCGACAAGAACCGCATCGCCATCCAGGGCGACGTACTGGGCGGTGCGGCGATGGGTGTCGCCAACATGCTTTGTCTGACCGGTGACGGCGTCCAGGCCGGCGACCAGCCGGGCGCCAAGCCTGTGTTCGACCTCGACTCGATGTCGCTGCTCGAGACCATCCGCATCATGCGCGACAACGGCAAGTTCCTGTCCGGCCGCAAGCTGACGACCCCGCCCCAGGTGTTCCTGGGCGCCGCCGTCAATCCGTTCGCGCCGCCTTTCGATTTCCGTCCGATCCATCTCGGCAAGAAGATCGCCGCCGGCGCGCAGTTCGTGCAGACGCAATATTGCTTCGACGTGCCCATGTTCAAGACCTTCATGCAGAAGGCACGAGACCTCGGCCATACTGAAAAGGTCTTCATCCTTTGCGGCGTCGGCCCGCTGGCATCGGCCAAGACGGCCAAGTGGATCCGCTCGAACGTGCCGGGAATCCATATCCCCGATCCCATCATCAAGCGGCTCGAAGGCGCTCAGGATCAGAAGAAGGAAGGCAAGCAGCTCTGCATCGACATCATCAATGAGGTGAAGGAAATTCCGGGTGTTGCCGGCGTCCATGTGATGGCCTATCGGCAGGAGGAATATGTCGCCGAGATCGTCGATGAATCGGGCGTGCTGAAGGGCCGTCAGCCCTGGAAGCGGGAGATTCGCCGCGACGACCAGTTGGTCGCGGACCGGCTCGATCACATTCTGCACGACGAGATTACCGAAACCCAGGTGGATATGGTGAAGACTGCGCATTGAAGGCGTTGCCGGCACTGAACTGCTTGAACGAAACCAGATAACGATATAAAGAACTCTTTATATCCCGACGGAGAGATTTCATGACCCGCACCATCGTCGCCTCGGCGACCCGAGAGATCGTCATCGGCTTCGACCAGCCCTTCTGCGTCATCGGCGAGCGTATCAATCCGACCGGCCGCAAGAAGCTGGCCGCCGAGATGGTGGCCGGCAATTTCGAGACCGTCATCAAGGATGCGCTGGAACAGGCCGCCTGCGGCGCCACCATGCTCGACGTCAATGCCGGCGTCACCGCCGTCGACCCGAACGCCACCGAGCCGGCGCTGCTGGTGCAGACGCTGGAGATCGTGCAGAACCTCGTCGACCTGCCGCTGTCGATCGATTCCTCGGTGACCGCCGCGATCGAGGCGGCGCTGAAGGTGGCCAAGGGCCGCCCGCTGGTCAACTCGGTCACCGGCGAAGAAGAAAAGCTCGAGGCCATCCTGCCGCTGGTCAAGAAATACAACGTTCCGGTCGTCGCCATTTCCAACGACGAGACCGGCATTTCGATGGATCCGGACGTCCGCTTCGCCGTCGCCAAGAAGATCGTCGAGCGCTGCGCCGACCATGGCATTCCGGCCCACGACGTCGTCGTCGATCCGCTGGTGATGCCGATCGGCGCGTTGGGCGACGCCGGCCGCCAGGTGTTCTCGCTGCTGCGCCGCCTTCGCGAGGAGCTCAAGGTCAACACCACCTGCGGCCTCTCCAACATCTCCTTCGGCCTGCCGCACCGCCACGGCATCAACGCCGCCTTCATCCCGATGGTGATCGGCGCCGGCATGACCTCGGCGATCATGAACCCGGTCCGTCCGCAGGAAATGGAAGCCGTGCGCGGCGCCAATGTGCTGAACGGCACTGACGAGAACTGCACCAACTGGATTCGCACCTACAAGGACTACAAGCCCGCCGAAGGTGGCCATGCCGTTGCTGCTCCGGTCGCGGTCACCGCCCCTGGCGAAGGCGCTGCCGCCGGCGGGCGCCGTCGCGGCGGCAGGGAAGCCCGGATGGCCAGGGGATAAGCGCGCAATCGTGAACCCGCCTCCCAATATCACCGACCCGCTCGTGCTGTTCATGCCGTCCGGCAAGCGCGGGCGGTTTCCGGTCGGCACGCCGGTGCTGGATGCCGCGCGCCAGCTCGGTGTCTACGTCGAAAGCGTGTGCGGCGGCCGCGCCACATGCGGGCGCTGCCAGATCGAGGTGCAGGAAGGCAATTTCGCCAAGCACAAGATCGTCTCTTCCAACGAGCACATCTCGTCGAAGGGCGCCAAGGAAGAGCGCTACGAGCGGGTGCGCGGCCTGCCTGAACGCCGCCGCCTCTCCTGCTCGGCGCAGATCCTCGGCGATCTCGTCATCGACGTGCCGCAGGACACGGTCATCAACGCCCAGACCATCCGCAAGGACGCCGACACCAGGGTGATCGCCCGCGATACGGCGATCCGCATGTGCTATGTCGAGATCGAAGAGCCCGACATGCACAAGCCGCTCGGCGATCTCGATCGGCTCAAGATCGCCCTGATGAAGGACTGGGGCCTTACGAACCTCGAGTTCGACTTCTACCTCATGCCCCAGGTGCAGGGCATCCTGCGCAAGGGCAACTGGACCGCCACCGCCGCCATTCACAAGGACGCCGACAGCGACATCGCGCGCGTCATCGCGCTCTGGCCTGGCCTGAAGAACGAAGCTTACGGTCTCGCCTGCGACATCGGCTCGACCACGATCGCCATGCATCTTGTGTCGCTGCTGTCGGGCCGCGTCGCCGCTTCCTCCGGCACGTCCAATCCGCAGATCCGCTTCGGTGAGGATCTGATGAGCCGCGTCTCCTATGTGATGATGAACCCGGATGGCCGCGAAGGCATGACGGTCGCCGTACGCGAAGCCGTTTCCGGTCTTGTCGACAAGGTCTGCACGGAAGGCAATGTCCAGCGCAATGACATTCTTGACGCGGTGTTCGTCGGCAATCCGATCATGCACCATCTCTTCCTCGGCATCGATCCAACCGAGCTCGGCGGCGCGCCCTTCGCGCTTGCCGTTTCCGGTGCCGTGCGCATCAAGGCCTCGGATCTCGGCCTGAAACTGAACCAGGGCGCGCGTCTTTACATGCTGCCCTGCATCGCCGGCCATGTCGGCGCCGACGCCGCCGCCGTCACGCTTTCGGAAGGCCCGCATCGCCAGGACGAGATGATGCTGATCGTCGACGTCGGCACGAATGCCGAGATCGTGCTCGGCAACAGGACCCGCGTGGTCGCGGCCTCGTCCCCAACCGGACCCGCCTTCGAGGGCGCGGAAATCTCCGGTGGTCAGCGGGCGGCACCGGGCGCCATCGAGCGCGTGCGCATCGACCCCGACACGCTGGAACCCCGCTACCGCGTCATCGGTTCGGAATTGTGGTCGGATCAGCCGGGTTTCGCGGAGAGCGTCCAGGCGACCGGCGTCACCGGCATTTGCGGCTCCGGCATCATCGAGGTGATTGCCGAGATGTATCTGTCGGGCATCATTTCGGAAGACGGTGTGGTCGACGGTTCGCTTTCATCCCGCTCGCCGCGCATCGTCGCCACCGGGCGCACCTTCTCCTACCTGCTCAAGGAGGGCGAGCCGAAGATCACCATCACCCAAAACGATGTGCGCGCCATCCAGCTTGCCAAGGCGGCGCTCTATGCCGGCACCAAGCTTTTGATGGAAAAGCAGCACACCGCCCATGTCGACCGCATCCATTTCGCGGGCGCGTTCGGCTCCTTCATCGATCCGAAATACGCCATGGTGTTGGGGCTCATCCCCGATTGCGACCTGGACAAGGTCTCGGCTGTCGGCAATGCCGCCGGCGCCGGTGCCCGCATGGCGCTTTTGAATCGCGGCTACCGTCGCGAGATCGAAGAAACGGTGAGCCGGATCGAGAAGATCGAGACGGCCTTGGAGCCGAAGTTCCAGGAGCATTTCGTCTATGCCATGGCGCTGCCCAACAAGGTCGACCCGTTCCCGAAGCTGGCAGCTGCGGTGAAGCTGCCGCCGCGCAAGACGGTGGGCGAGGATGGCGCCGCCGATGCCACGCCGCGAAGGCGCTCGCGCGAGGAACGCGCGGCACGGCGCGGCCGGGAATAGCCCGGCTGCCGGCCCTTCCGACCTGAGATTTCATTTGCATGCAAATGTTTCCGGATTGACTGATCCGGAAACGATCGCGCTGTTTTCGCGAAATCCGACGGAAACACGCCAGGCGCATTTAGCCTGCCATCGAAGGCCGGCGTGAAATGTCTTCGCGCCGCGGCGACCTTCCGGAGGAACCAACATGTCGATGTTTGATAATCTGAGCCGTTTCGGCGTCACCATCAGGCAGGCTCATGCACGGGGCAAAGCGGTCCGCGCTCTGAACAGCCTGCCTGCTCATGTTCAGAAGGACATTGGCTGGCCGGCGTCGCCGCCGAGCGACCCGCAGGCAGTCCTTCATTCGTTGCTGCTGGGGACGGCGCGCTGATGACCTTCGCCGACAAATGCAAGCTGCTCGGCAGGCGCCGGGGCCCAAACGTGGCCTCGGCGACCGGCGACCACAAGCTGCGGGCCGCGCTGCTGCCACGGCGCTAAGGTGTCCGCCGTCGGATCACGCCGATGTGCCGTGGCCCGAACCTTGACATTTTTAACTGAGGTACAATCTTCGGATTGCGGGGGGAAGTTCTCTTAGTCGGCTCCGTCGAAGTCCGTGTATCCGCATGCCCAGTCTGAAAAGCCACTTCGTCTCGTTCGTTCTCAGGCACAGCCGCAAGAAAGCCTTCTCCAGCCCTGAGAACCTGCAGCGATGGATCGCTTACGCCCGCAGGACCGAGGATCATCATCCGCCGGCCTTGCTCAGGTCGCGCCTGGACATCACTGAAGATGTTGTCGACGGCTTTCCGGTCTATGAGATCGCGCCCAAGGCCGGCGAGCGCCGGCGTATCCTCTACATGCATGGCGGCGCCTTCGTCTTTCAGATCACGACCTACCATTGGGGTCTGATCGCCGAAATGGCGGAACGGCTGGGCTTCGGCATCACCGTGCCGATCTACCCCATCGCCCCGGAGCACGACTTTCACGCCATGTTCGGCATGGTGAGCCATGTCTATCGGCTGATGCTCGAGGAGACCAAGGCCGAGGACATCATCTTCATGGGCGATTCCGCCGGTGGCAACATGGCGGTCGTGCTCACCATGATGGCGGCCGAGCAAGGCCTGCCTCTGCCGTCTTGCCATGTGCTGATTTCGCCCGGACTCGACATGTCGCTGTCCAATCCGGAGGTGTTCGAGGCGGAACGCAACGATCCTTGGCTTGGCATCTCAGGCGGGCTGGAGGCGATCCGGCTCTACAGCGCCGGCATCGATCGCGCCGACTGGCACATCAGCCCGCTCTACGGCGATCTCTGCGTGCTGCCGAAGACATTGCTGCTGACCGGCTCGCGCGACCTGCTCACCCCCGACAACCTGATCTTCGCCGAGCGGGCGCGGGCCGCTGGCGTCGAGGTCGACGTGGTCTACGAAGAAGGCATGTTCCACGTATGGCCGCTGATCGAGATGCCTGAAGCGCGCCGCGCGCGCGACAGCATCGTCGCCTTCCTTACGAGGGAACCGGTGTCCCGCCCTGCCCAGGCGCGGCGTGGGACGAGAGCCATTTTCGCAGACGGTTCCGCACCGGCGGCCGAATAGATCAGAACTTGCCGGTTTCGTGGAACAGCTCGAACGTCGCGCGGATGTGGTCCGCGACGGCCTTCACCGGCGCACTGGCGTCCGGCGCCACCACCATGGCGAGATTGTAGGTGCCGATATCGGGCATGCCGTCCTTCGGGCCGAGTTCGACCATGTCGTCACCGAGGAAGGACTTCGGCAGCGGAGCGACGGCAAGATCGGCCATGATCGCGGCACGCTGGCCGGCGGTGTGGGCGCTCATATAGGCGACGCGATAGTTGCGCCCCTCGCGGCCAAGCGCTTCGAGCGCACCGGCCCGCCAGGCGCAGCCCTCTTCCCACAGCGACACCGGCAGCGGCTCGCGCAGATGCGCGCAACCGCCCTTGGCGCCGGCCCACACGATGGGTTCGGTCAGCAGCACCTCGGCGCCAAGCGCGCTGGTCTTGTACGAATTGGTGAGCAGCGTGATGTCGAGCGCGCGGTCGTCCATGCGGCGGCGCAGATTGCTGCTCTGATCGATGGTGACGTCGACGGCGATCGATGGATGCGACTGCGCAAAGCGCTTCAACACATGCGGCAGCACACGCTCGCCATAGTCGTCCGGCGAGCCAAGCCGCACCACGCCGACAATGTCGGGAATGATGAACTTCGACACCACCTCGCGGTTGATCGACAGAAGCCTCCGGGCGTAGCCGAGCAGCATTTCCCCATCCGTGGTCAGCGTCACCGAGCGCGCGTCGCGCGCAAACACGGAGCGGCCGAGAATATCCTCCAGCTTCTTGATCTGCATTGAGACGGCCGAAGGCGTGCGGAAAACGGCGTTTGCGGCAGTGGTGAAGCTGCCGGTCTCGGCGATTGCCACGAAGGTGCGCAGCACATCGAGGTCAAGCAAAGGCAAAGGGTGATTGAGCGGGGCGTTCATGGGGGTCCACCTTCAATTTTTCTGATGCAAACCATCATCCCATTTCGTTTGATTGAACATCAGTTCGGGCGCATAGTCAACTCCATCGATCGAGGCTCCTGCCAAGGGTGATCACGGACCGACCATCAAAAGGGCCTGCAATCGATGTGAACTGAAGCAGACCAACGCATCGCCGGGGCGTCCTCCCTGCCCCCGAACCCATAGGAGAGTGAAATGTCCATTCTGTTATCCATTGGTCGGCTCGCGACCGAGTTCAGCGCCGCCCGCGCCCGCTACCAGACCGAACGCGCCATCCATGCGCTGCCCATCGAACTGCAGAAGGATATCGGCTGGCCGGAAGCCGCCGATGCCAAGACCGGCTCGCGTCTGGGTGTCGGAAGCTGGGCCGGAGCGAAGTAAAAGAGTGAACAGTCAAGATTGAAGGCCTGCCGCCCAGTCCGGCAGGCCTTTTTGTTTGCGTGCCTACGAGTTTCGCAGAGCCATGCAACCGCTGCATGACGCATATGAACCACTCGCATAACGATCCTGCTTCGGCATTAAATCGCTGTAAACAATCGTAAATTTCAGGCACATTGCCCAAAGATATCGCAATCGATGTCGCTTTTCATAACAACCACTTCGCTTTTGCGATTTTGTTTTCGCTGAAGCACGCCTATATCCACGCCAGCAAAACGAGCTGCCCCACTCCATCAAGCGAAGGCGACCCGTCCGCGCAACCGAATGGAGATGACAATGAAGCTTTTTGCCCGCCTTTTCAGCCGCCGCGAAATGAACCTGACGACCGCTCTGGAGCGTCAGCGTCTTGCCAAGACCATGCCCGGTCAGACCGGCGCTGTGGCCGCTGCCCGCCTCGGCTTCGTCGCCTGAGGCAGTCTTGGACCGGGCGGCTCCGCCGTCACTGAGATCGATCAAAACGCCGCCCGGCTGGACCGAGGCGGCGTTTTGCTTTGATGGCGCAGCTTCTCTGAATACCTAGGGTGGTAGCGACTGGCCAACCGCCATTGGCGATTGCCCATTTGCGACCCGTGTCGCAAATTTAATCTTCGCTAGACCGTCTACCCGATTGACAGGAATGGTTTTTCCTGATGTCGCTATGCTGTTCGCGACATCCTGTTCGCGTCATGGCCGCGTGAGGTTTTCCCGTGAATGCCGCAAAGCACCCGATCAAGAGATCTTTTGTATTCTTCCTCGTCCCCGACTTCACGATGATCGCCTTTGCGACGGCGCTCGATCCGCTGCGCTCGGCCAACCGGATGCTCGGCTACGACGCCTACAGCTGGCGTCTGGCAAGCATTGACGGCAAGCCGGTGCGCGCCTCGAATGGCGTCGAATGCGCCGTCAACACCTCGCTTGAGGAAGAGCGCAAGAAGATGTCGGGCGCGGATAGGCCGAACATGGCCATCGTGTGCAGCGGCGTCAATGTCGAGCGGTACTACAACAAGTCGGCTTTCGCCTGGCTGCGCGAGGAATACAATCGCGGTGTCGCCGTCGGCGGGCTTTGCACCGGCGCGCACATCCTGGCCGCAGCAGGCCTGCTCTCCAACAAGCGCTGCGCCATCCATTGGGAGAACCTGCCGGGCTTCTCGGAAGCGTTCCCGAAGGCCAATGTCTTTGCCGATCTCTTTGAGGTCGACCAGAACGTCTACACCTGCGCCGGCGGCACCGCCGCGCTCGACATGATGCTGAAGCTGATTGGCGACGATTTCGACGAGAGCCTCGTCAATCGCGTCTGCGAGCAGGTTCTGACCGACCGCGTGCGCAGTCCGACCGATCGCCAGCGTCTGCCGCTGCGCGCACGTCTGGGCGTTCAGAACTCGAAGGTGCTGACGATCATCGAACTGATGGAGGCGAACCTCTCAGAGCCGCTGTCGCTGATTGAGATCGCCGACCACGTCGATTTGTCACGGCGGCAGATCGAGCGCCTGTTCCGCACCGAGATGGGTCGTTCCCCGGCCCGCTATTATCTGGAGATCCGGCTCGATCGCGCCAGGCATCTGCTCATCCAGTCGTCGATGCCGGTGGTCGAGGTGGCTGTCGCCTGCGGTTTCGTCTCGGCCTCGCATTTCTCCAAATGCTATCGCGAGCTCTATGCGCGCTCGCCGCAGCAGGAACGGGTCGACCGCAAGCAGCTTCTCGCCGCCTGACCCGCACAGAGTGGGTGGGCTTCAGTACCGGTCGCAGTAGCACTCGGCCGACGAGATGCGATCGTTCCAGCCGGTGCCGCCGAAGTCCCGAACCCTGCGATTGAGCTCGATCGAACCGCCTCGCATTCCGGTGTGCTCATAGGCGACGAGCGTGCAACCGCGGCGCACCAGCACCGAGGAGATGCGATCATTCCAGAACTGGCCGCGACGGAAATTGACTGCGTCGTCGGGGCCCATTTCGAAGGAACGACCTCGGAAATTCGCGTGTTCGAACAAGACGCAGGCTGCCTCCCCGTAGAATTGGGCGCTCGCAGTGCCGGCAAAAATGGTCGACGCAACTGCGGTCAGGATGAACAGGCGTTTCATGTCATGCCTCATTGTTTGCTCGCTTCGAGCGATGGCGCCGATCCAGGCGCATTGCCACGGTAAGGTACTTAGAGCAAATCCAGGAAAAGTCTGTAGCGCTTTTCCGTCCCCAACTGCGTCGGGACAGATAGCTGGAACGGTCAGCGGGTGTCGTACATCCAGCTTCGGTTGCGCCACATTTTCTCGCCGGCCATGCAATCGGCGGCCGGCCTGTCGTCGGCAAGCACCACCGGCGGGCGCGCTGCCTGTTCGGCAGCCCATTGCGACGATGCAGGACCGGCAAGTTCGAGCACCAGCTTGCGCCGTACAGCCTCTGGAAATTGCGTCCAGTCATTGACCGGAATCATGAAGGCGCCCGCTCCCCCGATGACGCAGTCGCTGTAGTAGCGGTCGAGATTGTCGACGTCGAAGGCGCCGCCGTAGCCGCCTCGCGTCATCAGCGGCAGTCCGTTGATGGTGATGCCCTGCTTCACCACCTCGTCCCGCGTGATGTTGACCGGCGCACCCTGATTGTTGGGCCCATCCCCGGAAACGTCGATGACACGCTTGGTGCCCTGGAAACCGCTTTCGGCGAAAAGGTCGCTACCGAAGGTCAGTGCACCGGAGATCGACGTGCGCCGTGCACTGTCGGGCGGCCGCGCATTGAGCTGAGCGACGAAATGATCGGCGTCGGCGCGATTGGTGATCGGCGTCCACGGCACGATGACGCGCTGCCATGTCGTGCCGGCCCACTCGACATAGGTAACCGCGATCTTGCCATAGGTGCCGTCCGCGATGGCCTTCAGAACATTGTCGTGCGTCAGCGCGGCCGCGTAGCCGTGCCGCTGGATCTCGAGTTCATCCGGCGACATGGAGAGCGATACATCGACCGCCAGCACCAGTTCGACATCGACCGGCTCGACCGCGGTCGAGCGTGCCGTCAGGCCCAGGAACAGCGCCAGCGCGGCAGCGCCCGGAAGCCAGTGACCTCTGCGGCCGTAAGCGGACATGCCTTGACGGTAAGCGATATTCGATCTGTGGACAAAACAAAAAAGGCCCGGCAGCGACCGGGCCCTTTCGCGAACATTTGCAGCGCTCAGCTGCGCGGCTTGAGGTTCTCCGGGTCGTAGAGCGGCTTGTAGCCGACGCCGGCCACCTCCACCGGGTAGGTCTCGCTGAAATACTCCACCTGCAACTTCCGGCCCTCCTGGCAGTAGGCCCAGGGCAGATAGGCGAGCGCGATGTTCTTGCCGATCGTCGGGCCATAGGCGACGGAAGTGGTGAAGGAGCGGCGGCCAAGCTCGTCGACCAAAGTCTCACCGGTCGCGGGATCCTGCACCGGCATGGTGCCAACCGGATAGCGAGCAACGCCCTTGGAATCGAGGTTCTCGGTCATCACCAGGGTGCAGAGCATTGCCGGCTGGTGTTCGCGGGCCCGGTATTCAAGATGCTTGGCCTTGCCGCAGAAGTCGTTCTCCTTGACCTTCGGGCGGGCAAGGTCGGCCTCGAGCAGATTGTACTCCGTCAACAGGTCGGCGTTCTGCAGCCGCAGGCTCTTTTCCATGCGGCGCGTGTTGGCGTAGGTCTCGACGCCGAACGGCATGACACCGGTCGAGCGCAGCGCGTCCCAGACGGCCAGACCGTCCTCGTAGCGCATATGCAGTTCCCAGCCCTGCTCGCCGACATAGGAGATGCGGAATGCCGTCACGTCCTTGCCCCCGATGCGGATCGGCTTGATCGCGGCGAAGGGGAAATTCTCCGGCGTCAGCCCATTCGGATCCTCGACCACCTTCTGCAGGGTCGTGCGCGCGTTCGGCCCCCAGATACCGATGGTGACGTATTTCTCGGTCACGTCGGTGACGGTGACGTCGAAGCCTTTGTCCTGCGCGGTGCGCTGCATGTAGCGGAAGTCGCGTGGCCCGGCGTCGGCGCCGTCGATCACCCGGCAGCGGTCGGCCATCCGGATGACGGTGAAGTCGGCGCGCACCATGCCTTCCTCGTCGAGGAAGTGGGTGTAGATACCCTTGCCGATATTGTTGTCGCCGCCGATCTTGGCTGCGCACAGCCATTCCAGCAGGGCGACATGGTCTGGCCCTTCGACGTCGTACATCGAGAAGTGCGAGAGGTTGACGATGCCGCAATCCTCGCTCATCGCCAGATGCTCGGCATTGGAGACGCGCCAGAAATGGCGGTTGTCCCACTCGTTCTCGCGCACCGGCACGCGGTTGCCGTATTTTTCGAGGAGATGCTCGTTGGCGGCATAGCCGTGCGCACGCTCCCAGCCGCCCAGTTCCATGAAATAGCCGCCGAGCTCCTTCTCCCGCTCCCAGAACGGCGAGCGGCGGATGTTGCGCCCCTTGGAGAACGGCTCGCGCGGATGGACCGCCGGATTGTAGACCTTCATCGCCGTCTCGGTGCAGCGATCCCAGATGAACTGTTCCTTCGTCTGGTGCGGATAGAAGCGCGCATAATCGATGGCGTGATGGTCGATTTCAGTTCTGCCGTCGGTCATCCAGTCGGCGATCAGCTTGCCCATGCCTGGGCCGTCCTTGACCCAGATGGCGACGGCATACCAAAGGCCCCTCACCTTCTGGCTCTCGCCCATGGACGGGCCGCCGTCGGTCGTCACCTGCAGCAGGCCGTTGAAGGAATGGCCCTCATTGTAGCCGAGCTCGCCCAGGATCGGCGTCAGCTCCATGGCGCGCTCCAGCGGCGCCAGGATCTGCTCCATGTCGAGGTCGCGCTGCGACGGCGACAGCCGCGCCTGATCCTTCTCGAGCAGGTCGCGCGGATGGCAAAGGCGCGGATTGTTCTCCTCGTAGTAGCCCCACTCGATCTGCCCGCCTTCGGCCGTCTTGGGATCGCCGGTGTCGCGCATATAGGCCGAGTTGCCCTGGTCGCGCAGCAGCGGCCAGCCGATCTCCTTGCCGGTGCCGGCGAACTCGTTGTAGGGGCCGAAGAAAGTGAGCGGGTGGTCGATCGGCATGACCGGCAGGTCCTCGCCGACCATTTCCGCGGTCAAGCGGCCCCATATGCCGGTGCAGACCACGACATAGTCGGCTTCGATGGTGCCGCGCTCGGTCACGACGCCCTTGATGCGACCGTTTTCGACCATCAGCTCCTTGGCCGAGGTATTGGCAAAGGCCTGGAGCTTGCCGGAGGCTACACCCTGGTCGACGAGCTTGCCGGCAACCATTTGTGAGCGCGGGATGACGAGGCCGGCGTCGGGATCCCACAACCCGCCCTGCACCATATGTTCTTCGATCAGCGGGAATTTCTGCTTGATTTCGGCGGGCTCGATCAGGCGGGCGCGAGTGCCGAAGGATTTGGCCGATGCGATCTTGCGCTTGATCTCGTCCATGCGGGCGTCGTCACCGACACGGGCAACCTCGAGCCCGCCGATGCGCGCGTAATGGCCCATCTTCTCGTAGAAATCGATCGAATAGAGCGTTGTCCAGCAAGACAGGAAATCGTGGCTGGTCGTATAGCAGAAATCGGAAGCGTGCGCGGTCGAGCCGATGTCGGTCGGTATGCCCGACTTGTCGATGCCGACAATGTCGTCCCAGCCGCGTTCGATCAGGTGATGGGCGACGGACGCGCCGACAATACCGCCAAGACCGACGATGACGACCTTCGCCCTTTTCGGAAATTCTGCCATTTCCCGCGACTCCAAAGTGGTAAGCAGGCGCGCCGGCGCCGGTTCGAATGGCGCACAATATGCAGACGAGGACGCTCGGGCTACCGCCTGTTTGCGACACGCGCCAAGGTGCGGCGCGACCCGGCGGGCTGGCCCGCTGTCACAGGAGATTTTGGCTCAAACGAAGGCCCAGATGTCCTCGGCCTGGAAGCCGACCTGGTAGCCGGCGGTCTTGAGTTTGACGATAACCTGACCGATCTCGGCGGCCGGCAGAGCGCCGACCTCGACCTTGATCATGCCGGGGCGGTAGCGCGTGAGGTCCAACTGATCGAACACCATCCAGTCAGCGCCTTCGCAATCGACCAGGAAAGCGTCGATATAGGTGATGCCGTTGCGGTCGAGCAGCGTCTGCAATGTTTCAGACGGGACCTCGATGTCCTTCAGATGCGGCGCGAACTTGTTGAAGTTGGCGTCCGCCTCGCCCCAGGCGTTTTTGCCGGACATCAGTTTGGTGTCGGTCACCGACGAGCAGCCGATGAACTCGATCGGCAATGTGCCCGACTCGAGCGCGACCGCGTCGAACGTGCGAACGGTGATGGTGCCCTTCGTCCTGGTCACCGCGACCGGCTCGATGACGAAGCGCTCGGCATCGGGATAGTTGGCGCGCAGCCGCTTCTGATTGTAGGGGATCGGCTCGACCAGCAGCGCACGCGCATGGGGAATGCGGCGCAGCCAGGGCGTCACATCGTCGAACAGCGCGCCGTCGCAGGCGCCGACATTGACCATCTGGAACGGCCGTCCGCCGCCGAAGCGGGCCGTGAGCGCCGCGCTGGCCAGGAACTTCGTGCCATGCAGGGCCGGTCCGCGATCGAGCAGGCCGGTGGGCAGGCCGAGCGACAGGAGAACACGCACGAGGCTGGACACCGAACTCATGATTTGTCTCCGGCGACTGCCTGCGGCGCGGCGCGGCGTCCGCCCTGGCTCGCTGACGCCCAGAGCCCGGTCAGCGGCACCACGAGCATAAGGAATGGCGGCAAGAGATTGGGAAAGTAGATGCGTGTATCGTGGATCGGGAAGACTGCGAACTTCGCCAGCACGCCGAGCACGAGCGCTGCAAGCAGGATCCCGGCGCGGCGGTCGAGCCGAAAGCCGGCGCGCCCGAGCCCAAACCAACCGGCCAGCGCCAGCACCGAGACCCCAACCCAACTGTTGAGGCTGACCGCACGAACCAATGAAGCGGCGAAGGCTTTGAGATAGGCCGCCACCGAGAAAGGCGGCTCGAAGCCGTCCATGTTGTAGTGCTGCTCGATGCTGGAGAACCACAGATGCGCCCACCAGCCGGGATGCTCGGCCCAGTGCGAAATGGCGAAATAGGCGATCAAGGACGCCACGAAGCCGGCCAGCGCGCCCCATGCCTTCTGCCGGAAAGCGACGAGCAGCACGGCGAAGATGGCGAGGAAGACGATGTTGTCGGGGCGCGCCAGAAAGGCGAGGAAGAGCAGGAGCGCGCTCGCCGCCTCGCGTTTGCTGAGATAGGCAAACAGTCCGCCGAGAAACAGCGCAGAGCACAAGAGGTCCGGCGTCGCGGCCCGCGCCACGTCGCCGAAATCGGCTATGATCAGAATGGCGCCCACGGCCGGCGCCAGCGCCAGCGCCCCCTGCGCGCGCAGCCAGAGCAGCGTGATGGCGCCGAATAGCAGCACCGAGAGCACCTGAACCAGGCGCATCGCCTCGACGGGCGAAACGACATGGCTGAGACTCGACAGGATCTCGGCATAGAGGAACTTGATGCGGTACATGCCCAGCAATGAATGGAAGTCGGCGGCGTTCTCGGCCATGTGGCTGCGGAAGCCGCCACCATCTTCGATCAGCGCCTGGTACTCGGCGGCCGGCACGCCGGCCTTGACCATGCTGTAGGCATAGTCGTGCAGCGCTTGCGGATCGGGGTGGGTGCGTTCCTCGGCGATCGCCAGGTAGGGCAGCATATCCCAATTGGCGTCAGGCATGATCCAGGCCGTCACTGCGGTGAGCAGGATATAGAGCGCGAAAGCTGCCGCCCCGATCGGCGCCGCAAATCGCGCATAGGTGCCCTCGCCCCAGGCCAGGCTGGCACCGGCGAGCCTTTCGAGCGGATTGGCGGGAGCAGCGGGCGGCCGGGTCAGCATCGCCTGCCTCAGCGGACCTGGCTTTTCACGAAGTCCTTCACGATCGCCACGATGCCGCGCGACAGCAGACTGTCGAAGGCGTCGACGAAGCGATCGACATGCTCGCGCTGGCAGATTAGGGGCGGCTCGAGCCGGATGACGTTGCGATTGTATTCGGTGAAAGCGACGAGCACGTCATAGTCGCGCAAGAGCAGGGCGCCGACGAAACCCGACAGCGATCCCTTCAGCTTGTCGTCGAGCACGCTTACCACCGGTCGCAGCACCATCGGCAGGGTCTGCGAGAAGTCGTGGAACTCGAGCCCGATCATAAAGCCCTTGCCGCGCACGTCCTTGATGATCTTTGGATATTTTTCCTTCAGCGCCTGCAATCGCTGCAAAAGGTATTCGCCCGTCGCAGCGGCGTTGTCGATCAGCCCCTCGTCATAGAGGACGTTCAGCCCCTCGATCGCGGTGACGCAGGCCTCGCCCATACCCCCGAAGGTCGCCATGGCATGGATCATCGCCGTCTTCGGCGTCCCGTAGGCCTTCATGTAAACATCGCGCTTGGCGATCATGGCGCCAACCGCGGCCTTGCCGGCGCCGAGCGACTTCGCCAGCGCCGTGACGTCCGGCACCACGCCATAATGCTCGAAGGCGTAGAAGCGGCCGGAGCGGCCGTAGCCGCACTGGACCTCGTCGGCGACCCACAGCACGCCATACCGGTCGCAGAGCGCGCGCAGCTTCTGCCAATATTGCGCCTCTGCCTGGATGATGCCGCCGCCGCCCTGGATGGTCTCGAGCACGATGACGCCGATCTCGGGATCGCTCTTGAACAGTCGCTCGACCGCGTCGATGTCGCCAAAGGGAACGCGCACGACATTGTCGGCCACCTTGAAGTCGGCGCGGTAGAGCTGGCCGTCGGTGATCGCCAGCACACCCTTGGTCTTGCCGTGGAAGGAATTCTCGGCATAGACGACCTTCGGCCGCTTCGGGCCTGCGGCGCGTTCGGCAAGCTTGACCGCCGCTTCCATCGCTTCCGAGCCGGAGGAACCGAGGAACACCATGTCGAGGTCGCCAGGCGAGCACTTGGCGATATTGTGCGCAAGCGCTGCCGCATATTGCGACATGAAGGCGATGGCGATCTCCTGGCGCTTTTCCTCCTGGAATTTCCTCCGTGCCTCCAGGATGCGCGGATGGTTGTGGCCGAAAGCCAAAGACCCGAAGCCGCCGAAGAAGTCGAGGATCTTGCGGCCGTTCTGGTCGATGTAGAACATGCCTTCGGCGCGCTCGATCTTGACCTTGTGGAAGCCGAGCAGCTTCATGAAATGCAGCTGGCCCGGATTGAGATGCGTCTTGAACAGGTCGGTGATGCGGGCGACATCCATCCCCTTGGCCTGCTCGACGCTGATCAGGTCGGGCTTGGCTATTGCTGCGGGCGCCAGCGCCGGCGCCTCCACTAGAGCGCGCGTGCCAGTGTGTTCCGGCTTGGCCATGACGGTCATCTCGAAAATCTCCCGTTGCCCTTCGTTGTCCTACTCGGCGGGCACATGATTGGTGGCGACTGCGTGGCCGTGTTTCTTGGCGCGGTATTCGCTGTAGGCGGCGATAAGCATGTCCTCGTCACGGTATTGCGGCACCCAGCGGAGCTGGCGCTCGGCCTTGGACACGTCGAGCACGCATTCCTCATCGGCTATCAGATACTGTTCCGGATCCATGATCGGCATGTTCATCAGGTCGAGCAGGTCCAGCGTGCGCTTGACCGCCCAGCCTGGCGTCGGCAGCAGGATCGACTTCGAACCGGCATGCTTGATCAGATGGCCGAGCAGCTTCCTGACCGGCGGCGGATTGAGCGAGCCGAGATTATAGGCCTCGTTCGGCACGCCGGCCTTCCAGGCCGCCCGCGCCGCCTCGGCGCAGTCGAACACCGAGATGAACTGGTAGGGATTCCTGCCGGAACCGATCATCGGCACCGGCAGATGCCAGTCGATCAGCTTGAACAGCTTTTCCAGGATGCCGAGACGGCCGGGCCCGATGATCAGGCGCGGGCGGAACAGCGAGATCGACATGCCGCGTTTGCGCCATTCGGCGGCGAGTTCCTCGGTCTTGAGCTTCGACCACCCATATTCGCCAAGCGGCGACACCGGATGATCCTCGGTCATCGGCAGCACCACGGTGTGGCCGTAAATCATGTCGGTCGTATAGTGGACGAGTTTCGATGCGCCGGCCTTGTCCATCGCCCGGATGATGTGCTCGGTGCCGTGGAAATTCACCGGAAAGAAGAAATCGTGCCGCTTGGCGCGCACCTGGATCGGCGACAGCATCTTGGCCGAGAGGTTGTAGACCATGTCATCGGCGCTGAGGCCAATCGCTGCGACCGACGCCGGATCGGTCACGTCGCAAGTGACGAAACGGACATTGCGATAATGCGACAGGTCGCTCTTGACGATGTCGGCGACGACGACGTCCTCGCCGTCCGCCGCGAGCTTCGGAGCAAGATGACGGCCGACGAAGCCGTCGCCGCCGAAAATCACATGTCTCATCGAACGATCTCGTTTGTGCCGATCTGGTCGGGGATGATGGAAGCCGTCTGGTGCTCGTGCCCTCGCCCGCCCAGATCGCGACCGCTCTGCGCGATCAGCACGGTGCCGACGCAGATGCAGGCGATGCCGGCGATGCGCCAGGCATTGAGGTCTTCGCGGAACACGAAATAGGCGAAGACCGCCACGGCGACATAGGCAAGGCTGAGGAAGGGATAGGCAAAGCTGAGCTCGACCTTCGACAATACATAGAGATGCGACGCCATCGAGATGACGAAGGTGCAGAGGCCGAGGAAAATCCACGGACTGAAGACGATCTGCAGCAGCTTGAAGAGCGGATTGACGCCCTCGAACGAGATCGGTCCCAGCGACATCATGCCTTGCTTCAGCATCAGCTGCGCCGCGGCATTCGTCATGACCGTGAACAGAATAAAGACTATGTATTTCATACGCTGCACCCGCCCCTGAGCGGTCCTACTACAAATCTGCAAACACTTCGTGAAGTCACAAGACGTTTTTGAGTAAACCGCGGTTTTAACGATTTGTTATCCATGATTTATTCAAGTTTTATCTATTCTGCGGCTTGCGCTGCCGCTTGGCTCACATCCAGTTTCTTTGCCGTCCGAGCCCAGAAGCTCGACATGAAGCCCGGGTCCCGAAGCGTCTCCAGCCGCTGCCATTCCGGGAAGGAGGCGGCGAAGGCCTCGGCGCTCATGCGTGCATCCTTGTAGGGATTGACGGCTCCGCCCGCCGCGACTGTGACGCGGTCCAGTTCCGCGAGCAGCCGCAGCGTCCTTTCGCCCCTGTTCGGAAAATCCAGCGTCAGTGTGTAGCCCGGTCTCGGAAATGACAGCAGTCCCGGCGAGCGACCGTCGCCAAAGCGCTTGAGCACAGTGAGGAAGGAGCTCTGCCCGGCTCGCCGCGTTGCTTCGAGCAAGGCGCGAACCGCGCTGCGCGCGTTCGCTTCGGGCACGACGCTCTGGTGCTGGAACAGGCCGCGCGGCCCATAGAGCCGGTTCCAGCCGCGAACACCGTCAAGCGGGAAGAAAAAGCTTTGGTAGCCGGCTTGGCGCGGCGTCGAGGACCGCCCCTTCCTCCATCGATAGGCTGCATTGAACAAGGTCAGGGACGTGCGGTTGAGAACATTGAACGGCGGCTGCACCGGCACTGCAAGGCGGCTGCCTGCCCGCGAAGCGGCATGCGAGCCGTGCTCGGCATGGTTGCCGGTCAACAGCAGGCCGCGCCCGCGCCCATGGCCGCCGGCAAGCTGGTCGATCCAGGCGACCACATATTCGTTGGCCTGGTCTGCCGCTTCGGCAAGCTCGAAGAATTCGCCGAGATTGCGGAACGGCGTCGCCTTCTCGACGATGTCGAGTGAGGGCACCCGCATCAATCGGATCGATGCCGACA
Source organism: Mesorhizobium sp. M3A.F.Ca.ET.175.01.1.1 (assembly GCF_004791945.1). Classification (NCBI taxonomy): domain Bacteria; kingdom Pseudomonadati; phylum Pseudomonadota; class Alphaproteobacteria; order Hyphomicrobiales; family Phyllobacteriaceae; genus Mesorhizobium; species Mesorhizobium sp. M3A.F.Ca.ET.175.01.1.1. The sequence continues at coordinate 181,125 of NZ_SRTP01000011.1, forward strand.
GGATCACCCCGGTGAGCCCCATGCCGCCGACCGTCGCCCGGAACAGAGGGGCATTGTCCGTATGGGAGCAGCAATAGGTCCGCCCGTCGGACCTGAGCAGCGTCAGGCTTTCGACATGGCAGCCGAACGTGCCGCGCCGATGGTGGTTCTTGCCATGGACATCATTTGCGATCGCGCCGCCCAGCGTGACGAACTGGGTGCCGGGGACCACGGCCGGAAAGAAGCCGTAGGGCGCGGCGTGGGCGATAATCTCGCACAGCAGCACCCCTGCATCGGCCTCGATGATGCCGGTCTCGGCGTTGAAGGAGCGAATACGGTTCAGCGGCCGCATGTCGACCACTGCGCCGGCATGATTCTGGCAGCTGTCGCCATAGGAGCGGCCGTTGCCATAGCCAAGCAGCGAGCCCGGCTCGGCCGCGCCGCTCTTCAACAGCGCGATCGCCTCGTTGGCGGGAATCGCGCGCGGTGCCGACGGCGTCGCCCGTCCGAAGCTGCCGAAATGCTCAGCGGCCATCCTCACCAGCCCCAGCCGCCGGCGACCAGAAGGCTCGCGCCGAACAGCACGACGATCTGGCTGCGCCAGTCCCGGATGATGAAGACGACGGGATCGTCATGCATCTCGTCGCGGCGGGCGAGAATCCAGACGCGCATGGTGAGATAGAGCACGATCGGCGCCAGCGGCCACATCAGCCACGGGTGCGGATAGAGTTCGCGCACCGCCACGCTGTCCATGTAAAGCGCCAGCACCAGCGCCGAGGAGAAGGCGGAAGCCATGCCGGCCTGGGCAACGATCTCCTGGTCCTCCGTGCGGTAACCGCGGCCAGCGATGCGCTCCCCCGGCGGAATGGCCGTGGTGCGTAGTTCGACGAAGCGCTTCACCAGCGCCAGCGACAGGAAGAAGAAGATCGAAAATGCCAGCAGCCAGAAGGAGACGTCGACGCCGGTCGCCGCGGCACCCGCAAGCACGCGGATCGTATACAGGCCCGCGAGCGTCAGCACGTCGACCAGCAGCATTCTCTTGAACGACAGCGAATAGGCGGTGGTGACGACCATATAACCGCCGAGCACCCCGAGGAATTCGATCGGCAGCAGCCAGCCGGCCACGATACCGATCGCGAGCAGCACGCCTATGGCGCCAAGGCCGAACGGGATCGACAGCGCGCCGCTGGCGAATGGCCGGTTGCGCTTGGTGGGGTGCTTGCGGTCGAGCGCGAGGTCGAAGAAATCGTTGACGATATAGATCGCGGACGCAACGGCGCTGAACGACACGAACGCCAGCACGCAATCCCAGATCATGCTGACGTTGAAATATTCATGCGAAAGCACCATCGGCACCGCGATCAGCGCGTTCTTCAGCCACTGATGCACGCGCAGCATCTTGACGAAGGTCTTCGCAGTCGGCCTCGGCGTCGGCACCGTCTCGGCGCCATGCGCCGCCTGCCATCGCTGGGCGCTGCGGTCCGGGGCCACGACGATGGCGCGGCGCGCTGCGTCGAACACCTTGAGATCGTGGCGGCTGTTCCCGGCATAGTCGAAGCCGCCATCGCCATAGGCCGCAATCAGTGAAGCGCACTTCCTGCCCGAGGTCATGTTGTGCGGACCATCCGTCGCCAGCACGCGATCGAAGATGCCGAGATGAGAGGCGATCGCTTCAGCGAATTTGCGTGGCGTTCCCGTCGCCAGCACGATCCTGCGGCCTTCGCCATGCTCGGTGAGCAGGCGCTCCAGCAGCTCACGGCGATAGGGCAGCGAGGCGGCGTCGATATCGGTGCGGGCAGCGATCTCCTGCTTCAGCCTTGCCGGCCCCCCGGTCAGCCAGATCGGCAGCAGCAGAAGATAGAGCGGATTCTTCTTGATAAGTATGAAGAGACCTTCCCAGAGAAGGTCCGTTGCAATCAGCGTGCCGTCGAGATCGACCGCAAGCGGTATTGCGTTCCTTTCCGACCTCGCGTCCATTTCCTGCCCTGCCTGGAGCGCATGACCCCGAGATTCCGATTTCGGAAAGGAATCATGCGCCGCTCAAAACCCGCGCCGTGCATCGGCGTCTTCGCGAACGATATAGCGGGGGATGGCGTAGCGAAGGTTAAACGCCCGGTTGTGGCGGACAGCGCGAGCGGTATTTCGGAGGCCATCGTTAAGCAGCGGCTACCAGAAACGATAAAAGGCCAGGCATCCGCCCGGCCTTTGCCCAGCCATGCTGCCGATGTTACTTGATGCGGGCCACGCCGCCCGAGATCTCGACCGTTTCCGAACCGGTCAAGGCTTCAAGGTCGCCATTGGGCAAGGTCACGAAACAGCCATTCGGACAGAACTCCACCGTCTCGCCGGCGGCCAGCGCCAGTTCGGTCTTGGCACCTCCTTCGGTCACCACCAGCGTTCTGGTCTGAGTGTCCCTGTTGATCGCGCTCGCCGCGAAAGCCGAGCCACTCGCGGCCAGAAATGCGATGCCGACAACGACAGACTTCCACATTTTGCGATACCGGTGTTTCCACCGCCTCTGTTCAATTGTGCAAGGCATTCTCGCCCTTTGCTGGTGAGCTTATATGAGATGCAAGCTGAACCGCAACTGAATGCCGCATTCATGCCACAATTGGTTTTCGCCCTCTGGATGAGGGCCGGTATCGGCTTACGCCCAATGTCCGGCAGCTACTGCATGCCGCGCAAAAGTGTGCAGCGGTTTTGCGAAAACGACATGCACAATACCAAAGACCTAAAGCCCGTCGCCAGGATCTCGCAGCGCTAAGCGCTTTAGTCGGGATCGGGCTTTCGTCCCTTCCGCTTCGTCTTCGCGAGACGCTCCCGCTCGGCAGCCGCTTCAGCCTCCAGCCGCTCCCGCTCGGCAAACTCGGCCTCGATCTTGTCGTCGTCGATCGGCCATGCCTCGTGCTTGGTGGGCTCGACGACCGCGCGCGGCGTCGACGGGATCTCGATGTGCTCCTTTTCGAAGATATCGAAGATGGCGAAGCGGATGTCGTTCTGCACGATGCTGCCGTTCAAGACGTCGGCAAGGAACACACGGATTTCGAATTCGAGCGCAGCCGCCCCAAAATTGGAGAACAGCACGAAAGGCTCGGGATTCTTCAGCACCATGGGATGGGCGCGCGCGATATCGAGAAGGAGGGCGTGGACGCGCTTGACGTCGCTGCCATAGGCAACGCCGATCTTGATCTCGACGCGACCGAGCTTGTTGCGGTGCGTCCAGTTGCCGACCGCGTTGTTGATGAGATTGGAGTTCGGCAGGATCACCGATTGCCGCTGGAACGTCTCGATCTCGGTAGCGCGCACGCTGATCCTCTTCACCGTGCCGCTTATCTCGCCAGCAACGATCCAGTCGCCAACCTTGAACGGACGCTCGGCGAGCAGGATCAGGCCGGAGACGAAGTTGGAGACGACGTTCTGCAGACCGAAACCGATACCGAGCGACAGCGCTCCGGCAACCAGGGCAAGGTTGGAAAGATCGATTCCCGCCGCTGAAATGCCGACGAGGGCCGCGAGCGCCACACCGGCGTAGCCCACCGCCAGCCGGATCGAGTTGCGAACGCCGGCATCGACCTTGCCTCGCGCCATCACCGAGCCGTCGAGCCAGCCCTGGAACCAACGGGTCAGGAAATAGCCGATGACGAAGACGACGACGCCGGTCAGGATGCCGAGCACGGAAATGGTCACCGAACCGATCGTGACGCCCGTCGCCAGCTTGTAGGCCCAGGCCTGGATATCGCCGGGCTGGAAGCCCCACATCAGCAGGGTCAGCGGCAGGAAGATGAGCACGATCATCAGGTTGATGGCGATGCTGACCACAAGGCCGAGCTGGTCGAGCGCCGTATCCTCATAGCTGGAATTGGTGCTCAGCCAGCGGCCGACCGAGGTGTCGGCGAAACCGCCCTCCTCCCCGATCGCCCGCGCCGACAGAAAGCCGATATAGGCTGTGATCAGGACGGTGCCGGTTACCACCACTTGCAGCGAGACGAAGAGCGACAGACCGATATAGCCGAGCAGCGACGTTGCTATGGTGAACAGGCCGAGCCCGACGGCGATGAAGCGAAGCCAGGCCGGCCATGGGCGCCACGAGCCGTCACGGGCCCTGAATGGCCTCAGCAACCCCATCAGGATCAGGATGATGCCGACGACGATGGTGGCGACGAAGCTTCTGGCGATGGTCAGCGACAGCGGCGAGCCCATCTTGTCGTTGACGACCGAGAGGAAATAGTTGAAGCCGATGACCACGGCCATCGCCGTGGTCAGCCGGACCAGCCAGCGGGCCGGGCCGGTTTCAACCGGAATGAGGCGCCAGTTCGGCAGGCGCGGCTCCAAGGCCGCGTTGGTCAGGCGGTTGACGCAGAACACCACGCCGATGACAGACAGCAGCGCGTTGAGGAACAGGCCGATGTCGCCGCGCAAGACGTTGTAGTAGTTGAAGAAGAACACGGTCGAGGCGAGAAAGACCGCCAGCGCCATGCTCGGCAGCAGCGTCGACCAGAACGCCACCGAGAGCCGGCTGAGATAGGACGGCTCTTCGATGGAGGGGTTTGGCTCGAAGACACGTCCGAACAGCCGCCTGCCGCCGACCAGAAGCACAACCGCGAGCATCAGCGCCATCAGCGTCGCCGCAAGCATGGCCTGGAACTTGAACTTGATGGCGAAGCTCAGCCAGGACGCCACCGCCTTGTAAAGCCCGGTGAACTGCTCGTGCGCATCGGAAAAAGCCTGGGGACTCAGCGCATCGGTCAGTTCGTAGCGCTTGGTCAGGACGCTGCGGAACAGTTCGCTGCGCATGACGCTGATCCTGTCGACCAGTCCGTTGACGCGGATCGACAGGTTCTGCGCGCCGGCGACCACTGCATTGATCTCGGCCTTCTCGGACGCCAGCGCGGCGCGCTCATTGGCAACAATGGCCGGTTCCTGCTGCCCCTGCGCCGGCGGCGGCCCCAGCACCTCGATACGGCTGTTGATATCATTGAGGCGCGGACGAAAGGCGAGCGCGCTGGTCAGGGCTGCCCGCGATATCTCCTCGAGCTGCAGACGGATATCGACGAGGCCGGCATCGTCCTCGTCAGGATCGCTCACCTTCTTTTCGAGGCCGTCGGTCTTGGCCGCCAGGTCCTTGATGACCTTGGTCTGATCGGCGATGAGCTGCGCCGACCCCTGCCCGATGGCCTGCGCAACCGCGTCCAGCGAAGGCTGCGCCGCGGCGGCGACAATGACGACCAGGATCAGGCGTAGCAGTCGGAAGATCATGGGGTGACGGGCGAATCGCGGTCGAAAATTTTCGAAAATTCTGCCTTTGATAAAGACCGCCATACCGGGCGGCAAGCCGTCGCGGTTCCGCACCGCCAGGCGCAGTGGCGTCGGCCTGTCGAAAAGCGATGGCGCAATCTTGGCTTTACGCCTGCGGCCTGCTCTATAGTCTGCCGCCTTCGCACCAATAGGACGACAGGAAGAATGGCGGAATATTCAGCCTTTTCGCTGCTCAAGAACGCGCTGACCGGGAACCAGGATTGGAAACCCGCATGGCGCAAGCCCGACCCCAAGGCATCCTATGACGTGATCGTTATCGGCGGTGGCGGGCATGGCCTGTCCACGGCCTACTATCTCGCCAAGGAGCACGGCATCACCAATGTCGCGGTGCTGGAAAAGGGTTGGCTGGGTTCGGGCAATGTCGGCCGCAACACCACCGCCGTGCGCTCAAACTATCTGCTGCCGCAGAACACCCGCTTCTACGAACACTCGATGAAGATGTGGGAAAACCTGTCGCACGACCTCAACTACAACGTCATGTTCTCGCAGCGCGGCTGCCTCAACCTCGCACACACGCCGGCCCAGCTCGACGACTATGCCCGGCGCGGCAATGCCATGCGCCACCTCGGCGTCGACGCCGAACTGATGAGCGTCGGCCAGATCAAGCGGCTGGTCCCGGCTCTGGACGTGTCGGGCTCGGCGCGTTTTCCGATCCTTGGCGGGCTGATGCAGCCGCGCGCGGGCACCGCGCGCCACGACGCCGTCGCCTGGGGCTATGCACGCGGTGCCGACCGCCGCGGTGTCGACATCGTCGAGAACTGCGAGGTTACGGGCTTCCTGCGCGACGGTGACCGCGTCACCGGCGTGATGACCAGCCGCGGCGAGATCCGCGCCAAGAAGGTGGCGCTCGCGGTCGCCGGCAGCACAGGGCGCGTCATGCAACTCGCCGGAATTTCCCACATGCCGATCGAGAGTTATGTGCTGCAGGCCTTCGTCTCGGAATCGGTGAAGCCGATCATCGACACCGTGCTCACCTTCGGCATGGGCCATTTCTACATCTCGCAGTCCGACAAGGGCGGCCTGGTCTATGGCGGCGACCTGGACGGCTACAACAGCTATGCGCAGCGCGGCAGCTTGCCCATCGTCGACGAAGTGATGAGCGAGATGCTGGCGCTGTTTCCCGGCCTTGCCCGAGTACGCATGCTGCGCTCCTGGGGCGGGGTCTGCGACATGACGATGGATGGCTCGCCGATCATCACCACCGGTCCGGTGCCCGGCATGTATCTCAATTGCGGCTGGTGCTATGGCGGCTTCAAGGCCACCCCGGCCTCTGGCTGGTGCTTCGCCTGGACCATCGCCAAGGATGAGCCGCACGAGTTCAACGCGCCCTTCACACTCGATCGCTTCTATCGCGGCCTGATCATCGACGACAAAGGCCAGGGCGCGACGCCGCGGCTGCACTAGGGGTTGAAACACCATGCTCATCACCTGCCCCTATTGCGGCCCGCGCGACGTCATCGAATTCACCTATCAGGGCGACGGCAACCGCGAGCGGCCGCAGCCGGCCTCGCAGGACCTCGACGCCTGGAACGCCTATGTCTACGACCGGCTGAACCCGGCCGGCGACCACAATGAGATCTGGCAGCATTCCGGCGGCTGCCGCGCCCATCTGCGGGTCGTGCGCAACACCCTCACCCACGAGATCCTGAGCACGGCTTTCGCCCGTGGCGGACACAAGTCCGCGGGCCACAAGACCGAGGGCCGCTCGTGAGCCCGCGGCGCACCGAAACCGGTGGCCGCATCGACCGGCTGCGCACCATCCGCTTCACCTTCGATGGCGCGCCCTATACCGGGCACGCCGGCGACACGCTGGCTTCCGCGCTGCTCGCCAATGGCGTCACGCTGTTCGGCCGCTCCTTCAAGTACCACCGCCCGCGCGGCCTGCTCGCCGCCGGCGTCGAGGAGCCGAACGCGCTGGTGACGGTGCTGCGCGGCGAGGTGCGCGAGCCAAACATCCCGGCCACCATGGTCGAGATCTATGACGGGCTGGTGGCCGTAAGCCAGAACCGCTTTCCCTCGCTCGCCTGGGATATCAACGCCATCAACCAGCTCGGCGGCAAGCTCCTGTCGGCGGGCTTCTACTACAAGACCTTCATGGGGCCGGTGATCGGCCCGCTCAAGGGCACGCGCTTCTGGATGTTCTGCGAGCACTTCATCCGCCGTTCCGCCGGCCTCGGCAAGGCCGGTACTGCGCCCGATCCATCGCGCTACGAGCGCATGAACGCCTTCTGCGACGTGCTGGTGGTCGGCTCCGGTCCAGCCGGACTGATGGCGGCGAAGGCCGCGGCAGACCAGGGCGCGCGGGTGATCCTCGCCGAACTCGAAGCGCGTTTCGGCGGCTCCGCCAATTGGTCTGGCGAGACGATCGAAGCTGCGCCGGCCGCCGACTGGGCGCAGCGCATCGTTGGCCAGCTGGAGGGCAACGACAATGTGCGCCTGCTGCCGCGCACGACGGTCTGGGGCTATTACGACGGCAACACGCTTGCCGCGCTTGAACGAGTGACGGACCACAAGGAGGTCCCGGCCAAGGGTGAGCCGCGCCAGCGCTACTGGGCGATCCGCGCCAAGACGGTGGTTCTCGCCACCGGCTCCTTCGAGCGGCCTTTGGTGTTTCCCGGCAACGACCGTCCGGGCGTCATGCTTGCCCATGCTGCCGAACGCTACGTCAATGAATTTGGCGTGCTGCCCGGCCAGCGCATTGCGCTGTTCACCAACAATGACAGCGCCTATCGCTCTGCCGTTGCGCTGAAGAAGGCGGGTGCCGCCGCCGTCGCCATCATCGACGTCCGAAGCGAGATTGCGAACGACATGCGCAGGTTGGCCAGCGAAGCCGAGGCCGAACTGCTGGCCGGCCATGCCGTGGTCGCGACCGAAGGCGGCAAAGTCCTGACGGGTCTCAAGGTGCGGCGCTTCGACACGATGAGCGGTGCGCTCAGCGGCGACGAGCGCAGCATCCATGCAGACTGCCTGGCTATGTCGGGCGGCTGGTCGCCGACCATCCATCTCGCCAGCCAGGCCGGCGCGAGAGCCGAGTGGGATTCGGCGCGGCAGGCCTTCCTGCCGCCGCAGCCGACGCAGCGCTGGATCGGCGCCGGCGCCTTTACCGGCAGCTTCTCGACGGCGCAAGCCATTGCCGAGGGCCGTGCCGCTGGCCTGTCTGCGGCCGGCGGAACGGCCTCGCTTGCTTCCCTGCCACTCGTCGAGCCCGCTCCCGGTGATCCTGATCCGGCGCCGGTGTTCGAGATCAAAGCCAAGGGCAAAGCCTTCGTCGACTTCCAGCACGACGTGACCGCCGAGGACGTGCGGCTGGCGCATCGCGAGGGCTTCGTGTCCGTCGAGCACCTGAAGCGCTATACCACGCTCGGCATGGCGACCGACCAGGGCAAGAATTCCAACGTGCCGGGCCTCGCCATCATGGCCGAGGCGCTCGGAAAGCCGATCCCGGAAGTCGGCACGACACGCTTCCGTCCGCCCTACACCGCCGTCTCGATCGGTTCGCTGGCGGCCGAGCGCTTCGGTGACTTGAAGCCGGAACGGCTGACGGCGATGCATGACTGGCACATCGACAACGGGGCGACCATGTATGCGGCCGGGCTGTGGTATCGTCCGATGATCTATGGCCTTGCCGGCGAGACGGTCGAGCAGGCGTATGTGCGCGAAGCCAAGGCTACGCGCGAGAGCGCCGGCATCGTCGACGTGTCGACGCTCGGCAAGATCGCCGTGCGGGGCCCGGATGCCGCCGAATTCCTCGACCGGGTCTATACCAACGTGTTCTCCACGCTGGCGGTCGGCAAGGCCCGCTACGGCCTGATGCTGCGCGAGGACGGTCTTGCCTTCGACGACGGCACCACTTGGCGGCTCGGCGAACAGGACTTCCTGATGACCACCACCACTGCCAATGCCGGCAAGGTGATGCAGCATCTGGAGTATTTTCTCGACGTCATCTGGCCCGAACTCAAGGTCACAGTCACCTCCGTCACCGACGAATGGGCGGGCGCCGCAATCGGCGGGCCGAAGGCCAGGGCGATCCTCGCCGCCTGTATTAGCGGCACCGCCGTCGACAACGCGGCCCTTCCGTTCATGGGCATCGTCCACGGCCGAATCGCCGGGGTGCCGGTGATGATCTGCCGCCTCTCCTTCTCCGGCGAAATGGCGTTCGAGGTCTATTGCGGCGCCGGCTATGGCACGCATGTGTGGGAGGCTCTGATCGAGGCCGGCAAACCGTTCGGCCTGGTCACCTACGGGCTCGAGGCGCTGGGCACGATGCGCATCGAGAAGGGCCATGTCACTGGCGCCGAGATCGACGGCCGCACCACGGCACGCGACCTGCATCTCGACTGGATGCTGTCGAAGAAGAAGCCGTTCATCGGCTCGGCCATGATGGACCGTGAGGGCCTCATCGCGTCCGATCGGTTGCAGCTCGTCGGCCTGATTTCTCTCGACAACCGGCCCTTCGCCGGCGGCGCGCATATCGTCGAGGAGTTGGACGAAGCCGACCCGCACGATTCGATCGGCCACATAACCGCCTGCTGCTATTCGCCGGCGCTCGGCAAATACATTGCGCTCGCCTTGATCAAGGACGGCAAGGCGCGCCACGGCACGCGCGCCTTCGTTTCCGATCCGCTGCGCAACCGGTTCGGGCCGATCGAGATCGTCTCCAATCATTTCTACGATCCCGATGGGAGCCGCATGCATGGTTGATCGCCAATTACCCGAGCGCAAACTGCCCGAACGCCAGTTGCCGGATCGCCACCTGCCCGAACGCCTGTCGCCGCTTGAGCCGGTCTATCACCCGGGATCGCACGGCAATTTCGAACATGGTGTCGACGTCATTCTGTCGGAGACGCGGCCGGGCTCGATCCTGCAGCTTGCCGCATGGCCCGGTCAAGAAAAGCGTCTGATGTCCGCCATATACAAGGTTACCGGCCTTGCGCTGCCGGATGCCGCAGGCGGCGGTATCTCTAACGGAGCCAAGTCGGCATTCGGCTTCGCGCCGGGCAGGTTCACGGTGGTCGACGAAGCCGAGGGGCTGGCCTCCGCCTTCACAGGTGTCGTCACGCCTTTGGTCGGCACGCTCACCGACCTGTCGCATGGCCGCACGGCGATCCGCGTCGCCGGTCCGAAGGCCGAATGGGTGCTGGCGAAATTCTTCGCCATCGACTTCGCGCTGCCTGCCTTCCCGATGGGCGCCGGACGCTCGACCAACCATCACGACGTTTTCGTCCAGATCCAGCGCAGCGGCTCCGATCAGTTCGACATCTACGTCTTCCGCTCTTTCGCGCGCTCATTCTGGAAGGCCTTATGCCATGCCAGCGAGGAAGTCGGCTACGAGGTGCAGTAGGCGCAGCCGTCTGGCACCATCGACGGCCACGTCTGCTGCTTGAGCCTGAGCCCAGCGGGCGGGATAGATGGACAAACGCGGGCTTTTATCGAGGCGTGCGTCCAGGCAACCGGTTCGACCAATCTTCCATGACCGCAGAGACCACGGCGACAGCCACCACCCGCTTTGCTCCGGCGGGCGAGATGTCGATCCTGTTGCCGGCAACCGTCGCCTGCAGCGTTTTCATGACCAGCCTCGATCAGAATGTCGTGGTGACCGCTCTCCCCGGCATCGGAGAGAGTCTCGATCGGCCGGCAAGCCAGCTCGGTCTCCTGATCACCGTCTATGTCGCGAGCCTCATTGCCACAATGCCGCTGGGCGGCTGGTTGGCCGACCGTTTCGGCCTACGCAACGTCTATTGCTTTGCGCTGCTGGTCTTCGCCGGAGCTTCGGCGCTGTGCGGCGTGTCGGAAAACATCTGGATGCTTGTCGGCTCGCGCGCGCTGCAGGGTTTTGGCGGCGCGCTGATGGGCACCCTCGGGCAGGTCGTGATCCTGTCGAGCTTCCCGCGCGACCGAACGCTCAAGATCAACATGTACATCTCGCTCGCTGGCCAATCGGGGCCGCTGGTCGGGCCGTTGGTCGGCGGCGCGCTCACCACTTACGTCTCCTGGCGCTGGATCTTCTATATCAACATACCGATCGCGCTGACGGCAGCGTTGCTCGCCGCTGCGCTGTTTCCCTCGACCACAAAGCCGGCCCGCACGCCATTCGATTTTCCGGGCTTCCTGCTCGTCGGCAGCGGCATGGGATTGCTCGTCTTCGGCATGGATTCGCTCGCGGCCAAGGATGTCGCCGGCAGCATTGTCGGCGCCGAGCTCGGACTGGCGATCGCCATCCTGACCGTCGCCGCCTTCTATTGCCTGCGTGCCCGCAACCCGTTGCTCGACCTCAACCTGCTGCGCATCCGCACCTTCCGCATCAGCTTTCTCACCGGCGGCGGGCTCGACACGATCGGCCTGAGCTCCGTCGTCTTCCTGCTGCCCCTGATGTTCCAACTCGGCTTCGGGATGAGCGCCGTGGAGGCAGGATCACTGACCTTTGTCGCGGCGATCGGATCGCTGCTGATGCGCTTCTTCATGCCCCGCATCCTCAATCGCTTCGGCTTCAAGCGGGTGCTGGTCACCAACACGCCCATCGTCGCCGGCCTGGTCGCGGGCTTCGCCTTGATGCAAGCAAGCCTGCCGGCCTGGGTCGTGCTCGCCTACATCTTCACCTTCGGCGCCTTCCGCTCGGTGCAATGGGCATCGACCGGCAACCTGTCCTATTCCGACATAGCGCCGGAGCAGCTCGCCCGGTTCAGCGCGCTCTATTACATCCTGTGGCAGCTGGCAGTGGCGCTCAGCGTCGGCCTCGCGGCGGCGCTGCTGTCGCTTCTCGCCGGCAGCGGTCATGCCAGCGTCAACGACTTCCGCATCCTGTTCGTCATCGAAGGCTTGATCACGCTTTGCGCGCTATCGGCCTATCTCAGGCTCACGCCTCAGGACGGCGCCCATGTCAGTGGCCATGCCGCGCATATCAACGCTGAGTAGAGCGCCTATTCCGTGAACGTCACCCATTCCTCGAGTGGGGCGCGGTCGGTGCGGAATTCATTCTCGGGCTTGGATTTGTCCTCGTAGCCCAGCGCCATGCCGCAGACGACGATCTCCTCGTCGGGAATGTTGAGCACCGGCCGGATTTGGCGATGATAGGGAGCAAATGCGGCCTGCGGGCACGTATGCAGGCCCCTGCCCCGCGCTGCGACCATGATGTTCTGCAGGAACATGCCGTAGTCGATCCACGAACCCTTGTTCAGCCGCCGGTCGACCGTGAAGATCATGCCGATCGGCGCATCGAAGAAGACGAAGTTGCGGTCGTGCTGAGCCCGCATCCTGTCCACCTCGCGCCGGCCGATGCCGAGCGCGCCATAGAGGCCGAAACCATTGGCGCGGCGACGCGTCAGATATGGCTCGAAGAACTGGTCGGGATAATAGCGGTATTCGTCCCACTCCACCTTCTCGGCGCGGATGCCGGAATTGAGAATGGCGTCGCTGATGCGCTGCTTGACCTCGCCCTTGGTCACATAGACGCGCCACGGCTGCATGTTGGTCCCAGACGGCGCGCGCGAAGCGACGGAAAGGATATCGCGGATTGTGCCGTCGTCGACCATGTCCGGCAGGAAAGCGCGCACAGAGCGGCGCGACGTGATCGCCTCGTCGACGATCGCCGCATCTTTGGCAATCCGAGCGTTGTTCTCCAGCATGGGCCGTCCCTTCACGCATGGCCGGAACCCACAACCGGTTCCCGTGACGACCATCCGCAGACTTAAACCGACTTCCGAGCAGACGTCCCCAATCGCCGTTCGCGGGTGAGGCTTTGCATGAACCACAAAAAACGCGCAAGCTATTCTTGTGGCCCATGAAAAATCGCTTGATTTTTTCATGCGCTTACTCTCTCATGAAATTCACTCGATCTTTTTCACGAGAGACAATGGCCTCGACCGCAGTCAGCCCGGAACAGGACAATGGCGAGCGGCTGCTCGCCGGCGACATCCGCGCGCTGCGCAAGGCACGTGGCCTGACGCTCGCCGAAATCGCGCTCAGGCTTGGCCGTTCCGTCGGCTGGGTCAGCCAGGTGGAGCGTGGCCTCTCAGTGCCTTCGCTCGGTGATCTGCGGGCCTTCGCCGAGCTTTTCGGCGTACCGCTCAGCCTGTTCTTCAGCCACGACGTGCCGGTCGAAAAGGAGCGCGGCGTTGTCGTACGCTCGGGCAGCCGCCGCTCGCTTGGCACAAGCGAATCCGGCCTGGTGGAGGAGCTTCTGTCGCCCGATCTCGGAGGAAGCTTCGAGATGCTGCGCTCGGTCTTCGCCCCGGGTGCTGAACTCAAGACCCAGGCGCGCCGCCCGACCGAAGAAGCGGGCTATGTTGCCTCCGGCACTTTCGAGATCGAGATCGGCGGCGTCTGGCACCGGCTCGGCGAAGGCGACTCGTTCCGCTTCGAGGGCAAGCCGTTCCGCTGGCGCAATCCCGGTGCCGAGCCGGCGGTCCTCATCTGGGTGGTTTCGCCGCCGGTATACTGAATAGACTTTGGAGGAAAAAATGGCCGGTTTGCCGAGCACGGCACGCGTGGTGATCATCGGAGGCGGTGTCGTCGGCGCCTCGTCGCTCTACCACCTCTGCAAGGCGGGCTGGACCGATTGCGTGCTGCTGGAGAAGAACGAGCTGACTTCCGGCTCGACCTGGCATGCCGCCGGCAACGTGCCGACCTTCTCCTCGTCATGGTCGCTGATGAACATGCAGCGTTATTCGACCGAGCTCTACCGCGGCCTTGCCGAAGCGGTCGACTATCCGATGAACTATCATGTCACCGGCTCGCTGCGGCTCGCCCACAGCAAGGAGCGCATGCAGGAATTCCAACGCGCCAAGGGCATGGGCCGCTATCAGGGCATGGATATCGACGTCGTGGGCCTCGACGAGATCAAGCGCCGCTATCCCTTCATCGAGACGCACGACCTCGAGGGCGCGCTTTATGATCCGAGCGACGGCGACATCGACCCGGCGCAGTTGACCCAGGCGCTCGCCAAGGGCGCGCGCGACATGGGCGCCAAGATAATCCGCTTCTGCCCGGTCACCGGCGTTTCCCGTCAGAACGGCGAATGGCTGGTCACGACAACGCAAGGCGAAATCCGCTGCGAGATTGTCGTCAACGCCGCCGGTTACCGCGCCGCTGAGGTCGGAAAAATGTTCGGCCGAGAAGTGCCGATGATGGTCATGAGCCATCAGTACATATTGTTCGAGGAAATCCCCGAGCTTGCCGCCTGGACCAAAGAACAGGGCAGGAAGCTGCCGCTGCTGCGTGACGTCGACACGTCCTACTATCTGCGCCAGGAAAAGACCGGCATGAATCTCGGCCCCTATGAGCGCAATTGCCGCGCGCATTGGACCACACACAACGATCCGATGCCGGAGGAATTTTCTTTCCAGCTCTTCCCGGACGATCTCGACCGGCTGGAGCACTATCTCGCCGACGCTGTCGCCCGGGTGCCGATCCTCGGAACCGCGGGCCTCTCCAAGGTCATCAACGGGCCGATCCCCTACGCGCCTGACGGCAACCCGCTGATCGGGCGGATGCCCGGCGTGCCGAATGCTTTCGAGGCCTGCGTCTTCACCTTTGGCATCGCGCAAGGCGGTGGCGCCGGCAAGGTGCTGGCCGAATGGGTGACGGAAGGCCAGACCGAATGGGACATGTGGTCCTGCGACCCGCGCCGCTTCACCGCCTTCGCTTCGGCGCCCGACTATTGCGTCGCCAAGGGCATGGAGATCTACGGCAACGAATACGCCATCCAGTTTCCGCGCCATGCCTGGCCGGCGGGCCGCGACCGCAAGCACTCACCGCTGCACGAGCGCATCAAGGCGCTGGGTGGCCAGTTCGATCCCTATAATGGCTGGGAACGGGCCACCTGGTATGCGAAGCCCGGCGACGACACGTCGGAGGAATCGACCCTCACCTTCCGCCGCGACGGGCCATGGCAGCACCGCGTGCGCGAGGAATGCCTGGCGGTGCGCGACGCCGCCGGCATCCTCGACCTGCCCGGCTTCTCGCGCTTCAATCTCGAAGGCGAAGGCGCCGCCGAGTGGCTGGCGCTGCAGGTCACCGGCCTGGTCCCGAAGCCGGGCCGCATCGGCCTGGTCTATTTCGCCGACGACAAGGGCCGCATCGTCACCGAGATGTCGGTGGTGCGCCACAGCGAGGATCTGATGACGCTGATCACCGCCGCGGTGGCGCAATGGCACGATTTCGAATGGCTGAAGTCGCGCATGCCGGCCGATGCGGCCTTCACGCTGACCGATCGTACGGAGGAATACTCGACCCAGATCCTCCCCGGCCCGAACTCGCGCAATATCCTTGCCGAGGTATGCGGCGCGGATCTTGCGCTGCCTTGGCTGACGCATCAGGAAACCACCATCGCCGGCCGCTGGGCGAAGCTGGTGCGCGTCTCCTTTGCCGGCGAGCTCGGCTGGGAGATCCACACCAAGGTGGCCGACACCCTAACTGTCTTCGACGCCATCTGGGCCGCCGGCCAGAAACATGGCCTGAAACCTTTCGGCATGTATGCGCTGGATTCGCTGCGGCTGGAAAAGGGCTACCGTGCCTGGAAGGGCGACCTGTCGACGGATTATTCAATCCTGCAGGGCGGGCTGGAGCGCTTCGTCAAATGGGACAAGCCCGACTTCCGCGGCAAGACGGCACTTCTCAACGAGAAACAGCAGGGCGTGAAGAAACGCTTCGTGACATTGGTCGTCGAGGACCCCGGCGAATGCGATGCGCCTTACATGTCGACACTCTGGCATGACGGCAGCATCGTCGGCGAGACGACTTCCGGCGGCTGGGGCCACCGCGTCGGCAAGTCGATCGCGCTCGGCATGCTGCGTTCCGACCTTGCCCAACCCGGCACAGCCGTCGAGGTCGAGATCTTTGGCGACCGTTTCAAGGCCGTCGTGCAGAAGGACGAGCCGCTCTGGGATCCGAAGAACGAAAGGTTGCGGGCATGACGTCCGTCACTCTTACCGATGGCGGCATGGGCCAGGAACTGGTCCGGCGCAGCAAATCCGAGCCGACGCCTTTGTGGTCGGCCAGGGTGCTGATCGACGAACCGGACCTCGTGCGCGACCTGCATGCGGAATTCATCCGCGCTGGCGCCCGCGTCATCACCATCAACACCTATTCGGCGACGCCCGAGCGCCTGGCGCGTGAGGGCGCGGATGATCTGTTCAAACCCCTGCAGAAGCGCGGCATCGAACTCGCCCGGCAGGCCCGCGACGAATCCGGTGATGCCGCGATCGCCGGCTGCCTGTCGCCCCTGTTCGGCAGCTACGCGCCGGCGCTGACCATCTCTTTCGAGGAGACGCTTGACACTTATCGGCGCATCGTCGCGGAGCAGGTCGACGGCGTCGATCTCTTCCTGTGCGAAACCATGGCATCCGCGGACGAGGCGCGCGCGGCCGTCACCGCAGCGACGGAGAGCGGCAAACCTGTTTGGGTGTCGTGGACACTCGCCGATCATGGCATGCCGCGCCTGCGCAGCGGTGAAACCATCGCCGCCGCCTCGGCAGCACTCGGTGATCTGCCCGTCGCGGCGCGGCTGCTCAACTGCTGCCGGCCCGAAGCCATCGCCGCCGCTTTGCCGGAACTGATCGCCCTCGGCGGACCGGTCGGGGCCTATGCCAACGGCTTCACCTCGGTCGAGGCGTTGAAGCATGGCGGCACCGTCGAGGTGCTGCACGCCCGCCACGACCTTGATCCCGACGCCTATGCCGACCACGCAATCGGCTGGGTCGAGGCCGGCGCCGGCATCGTCGGTGGCTGCTGTGAGGTCGGTCCGGCTCACATCGCCGCGCTGCGAGACCGGCTCATCCAGGCCGGCCACCAATTATCCGGAGTATCCTATGCCTAGACCATCATCCCGTATCATCGGCATCGTGCCCTCGGGCAAGGATGGCTGGGAGGTTCATTTCGCCGCCTGGACGCGCAAGCAGGCCGGCGAAGACATCATCATGCTGTCGGTCGGCGACCATGACTTCGACACGCCGTCGGAAACGATCGAAGCCTGTGTGACCGCGGTTCGCGGCAGCAATCACCATTACACGCCGCTGCCCGGACTGCCGCGCCTGCGCAAAGCCATGGCGGCCGCCTCGACCGCTTGCACCGGTGTTCTGACGGACCCCGACGAAGTCATCGCCACCGCCGGCGGCCAGGGCGCGCTGTACGCCGCCGTGCAGGGCGTGCTCGACCCCGGCGATCACGCCATCGTCGTAGCGCCTTACTATGCCACCTACCCCAACACCTTCAGCGCCGCCGGCGCCAGCTTTACCGTGGTCGAGACGCCCGCCGAGGACGGCTTCCAGCCGCGCGCCGATAAGATCCGTGCGGCACTCAGGCCCAACACGCGCGCTATCCTGATTAACACGCCGAACAATCCGACCGGTGCTGTCTATTCGCGCGAACGGCTCGAACAGCTGGCGGGGATTTGCAACGAGCATGATCTCTGGCTGCTGTCGGACGAGGTCTACTGGACGCTGGGCGGTGGCGAGCACATCTCGCCACGTTCGCTGCCCGGCATGGCCGAGCGCACGCTGGTCATCAACTCCATGTCCAAGAGCCACGGCATGACCGGCTGGCGCATGGGCTGGCTGACCGGCCCGAAGGAAATGATCGCGCTGCTCACCAACCTCAATCTGGTGACGACCTACGGTTTGCCGGCCTTCATCTCCATCGCCTGCGCCGAGGCGCTCGAAAATCATTACGGCGTGGAGGAAATCGCCGAGCGCTACGCGGCGCGCCGCACCGCGATGCTCGATGCCGTGCGCGGCATGAATGACGTCACAGTGCACGGATCGAAAGGCGGCATGTATGTCATGCTCGACATATCCGCCATAGAGCCCGACGACGAGAAATTCGCCTGGGCGCTGCTCGAGAAGGAAAAGGTCGGCGTCATGCCGGGCTCGAGCTTCGGCGAGGCGGCCGCAGGCCATATCCGCATCAGCCTCTGCCAGCCCGAACCCGTGCTCAAGGAAGCCGCGCTTCGCCTGCGCCGCTTCGCGTCCCACTATCGCCGAGAGGCCGCATGACAAAGAGCGTTCCGTCCAAAGCCCGCGCTGTCATCATCGGCGGCGGCGTCTCCGGCTGCTCGGTTGCCTATCATCTTGCCAAGCTCGGCTGGACCGACATCGTGCTGCTCGAACGCAAGCAGCTCACCTGCGGTACGACCTGGCATGCGGCAGGCCTGATCGGGCAGTTGCGCGCCTCGCAGAACATGACGCGGCTGGCGAAATACTCGGCCGACCTCTACGTCAAGCTCGAAGCCGAGACCGATGTCGGCACCGGCATGCGCCAGGTCGGCTCGATCACCGTCGCGCTGACCGAGGAGCGCAAGCACGAGATCTACCGGCAGGCCTCGCTAGCCCGCGCGTTCGATGTCGACGTGCGTGAGATTTCGCCCGGCGAGGTCAAGGAGATGTATCCGCATCTCAACGTCTCCGGCGTCGTCGGCGCGGTGCACCTGCCGCTCGACGGCCAGTGCGACCCGGCCAACATCGCCATGGCGCTGGCCAAGGGCGCGCGCCAGCGCGGTGCTGCCGTCATCGAAAACGTCAAGGTGACCAAGGTCCATACCAGGAACGGCCGCGTCTCCGGTGTGTCCTGGGCGCAGGGCGAGGACCAGGGCACGATCGAGACCGACATCGTCGTCAATTGCGCCGGCATGTGGGCGCGCGAGTTGGGCCGGCAGAACGGCGTCACCATCCCGCTGCATGCCTGCGAGCATTTCTATCTCGTCACCGAGCCGATCCCCGGCCTCACCCGCCTGCCGGTGCTGCGCGTGCCGGACGAGTGCGCCTATTACAAGGAAGACGCCGGCAAGATGATGCTCGGCGCCTTCGAGCCGGTGGCGAAGCCCTGGGGCATGGACGGTATCCGCGAGGATTTCTGCTTCGACCAATTGCCCGAGGACATGGATCATTTCGAGCGGATCCTCGAAATGGGCGTCAACCGCATGCCGATGCTGGGCACCGCGGGCATCCACACCTTCTTCAACGGTCCCGAAAGCTTCACCCCTGACGACCGCTACTATCTCGGCGAAGCGCCGGAACTCACCGGCTATTGGATGGCGACCGGCTACAATTCGATCGGCATCGTCTCGTCCGGCGGCGCCGGCATGGCGCTGGCGCAATGGATCAATGACCGCGAGGCGCCCTTCGACCTCTGGGAGGTCGACATCCGCCGCGCCCAGCCCTTCCAGAAGAACCGCCGCTATCTCAAGGAGCGCGTCTCCGAAACGCTCGGCCTGCTCTATGCAGACCATTTCCCCTATCGCCAGATGTCGACCTCGCGCGGCGTGCGCCGCTCGCCCTTGCATGAGCACTTGAAGGCGCGCGGCGCCGTCTTCGGCGAGGTCGCCGGCTGGGAGCGCGCCAACTGGTTCGCCCGCGAAGGCCAGGAACGCGAATACCGCTACTCCTGGAAGCGGCAGAACTGGTTCGACAACCAGCGCGAGGAGCATCTCGCGGTGCGCAACGGCGTCGGCCTGTTCGACATGACCTCCTTCGGCAAGATCCGCGTCGAAGGCCGCGATGCCTGTGCCTTCCTGCAGCGGCTCTGCGCCAACGACATGGACGTGGCGCCGGGCAGGATCGTCTACACCCAGATGCTCAACGCCAAGGGCGCCATCGAGAGCGATCTCACCGTGACGCGGCTGTCCGAGACCGCCTATTTCCTCGTCGTGCCGGGCGCCACCTTGCAGCGCGACCTCGCCTGGCTGAGGCGGCACGTCGCCGACGGCTTCGTCGTCGTCACCGATGTGACCGCGGCCGAGGCCGTCATCTGCCTGATGGGTCCCGACTCGCGAAAGCTGATCCAGAAGGTCAGCCCCAACGACTTCTCCAACGACGCCAATCCGTTCGGCACCTGCCAGGAGATCGAGATCGGCATGGGTCTCGCCCGCGCCCACCGCGTCACCTATGTCGGCGAGCTCGGCTGGGAGCTCTATGTCTCGACCGAGCAGGCCGCGCATGTCTTCGAGGCGATCACTGAAGCCGGCGCCGATGTCGGCCTGAAGCTCTGCGGGCTGCATACGCTGGATTCCTGCCGCATCGAAAAGGCCTTCCGCCATTTCGGTCACGACATCACCGACGAGGACAATGTTCTGGAGGCCGGTCTTGGCTTCGCTGTGAAGACGGCCAAGGGCGATTTCATCGGCCGCGACGCGGTGCTGCGGAAGAAAGAGACTGGCCTGAGCCGGCGCCTGGTGCAGTTCCGGCTGCAAGATCCGCAGCCTCTGCTCTTCCACAACGAAGCGATCCTGCGCGACGGCAAGATCGTCGGTCCGATCACCTCCGGCAACTACGGCCACCATCTCGGCGGCGCGATCGGCCTCGGCTACGTGCCGTGCCAGGGCGAGAGCGAGGCGGATGTTCTTGGCTCATCTTATGAGGTGGAGATTGCCGGCGAGCGCTATGCGGCGGAAGCATCGCTGAAGCCGATGTATGATCCGAAGGCGGAACGGGTAAGGATGTGATCTCGTGATCTCTTCCTTCTCCCCGTTGAACGGGGAGAAGAGAGCTACTCTCAAAACCTCTCCAACCTCGCCCTGACCTTCGCCAGAAACGCCGCCCGGCTCTTCGGCGTCGAGGCATCCATCAGGTAATGCGCCAGGAAGAAGGTCTTGCACCGCGTCGCGCAGATCGCCCGCATGCCGCGCAGGATTGTCTTGCGTCCCGGCTGGCCGACGACGACGCTCCACCAGGTCGGCGCGCCGCAGGTGGTGATGACGCCGACCTTGGTGACATGCGTCATCAGCGATTTGATCCTGCCACCTCCGGGAGGCAGCTTGAAGGCGATGTCGGTCGCCCAGACGCGGTCGAACCAGCCCTTCAGCATCGCCGGCAGCCCGTACCACCAGGTCGGGTAGATGAAGAGGATCGCCTCGGCCCATTGCAGATGCTCGAAATGCGGCCCGAGCGCCGGATCGTCCGGCGCGTGATCATTGTAGGAACGTCGCTCTTCGCAACTCATCACCGGGTTGAAATTTTCCGCATAGAGGTCGAGCAGACGCACGTCCCAGCCTCTTCGCGTCAGCACCTCGACCGCAACGTCGCGGATCGCCGCGCAATAGCTTTCCGGCACCGGATGGCAATACACCACCAGCACGCGCATCAGAATTGATCCATTCTGGCCGCCACCTTGGCCATGAAGGCCTTTCGCGTCTCGTCGGTCGACAGGTTCATCGAGTAATGCGCGAGATAGGAGACGGGAGCATCAGGCTTGATGGTGGCCCGCAGCATGCGCTTGACGACCTTGCGCGGCGGATCGCCCATCAGCATGGCGCGAAAACGGCTGCCGCCATAGGTGGTGATGGCGGCGAGCTTGCCGATGTTGTGCAGCGTCGGCTCCACCTTGCCGTCGACCAGCTTGAAGGAGACGCCCGGCAGGAAGACGCGGTCGAAGAAACCTTTCAGGATCGCGGGATAGCCGTAGTTCCAGACCGGAAAGGACAGCACCAGCGCTTCCGCCTTGCGCAGCCTTTCGACATAGCCGGCGACGGCATCGTTCGGGCCGCGCTGGGCGTGGTAGCCGAGGCGCTCGGCACGTGTCATCCGCGGATCGAAATCCTCGGCATAGAGATCGCAGTCGTCGATCGCATGTCCCGCCGCGCTCAGCCGCTCGACGATCGTCCGATGCAGGCCGGCATTGAAGCTGGACTCCACCGGATGAGCGTAGAGCACGAGGACTTTCATCACCCCACCTTTTGCAGCCCCTTGAACAGGAAGGACTTGCCGGAGCGGTAGTCATAGGCCGGATTCTCCCAGGCGATCATCTTGCCGGGGTTGAGCAGCCCTTGCGGATCGGTCTCGCGCTTGAAGGCGAGTTGAACATCGTCGGTCCGCTTCATGCCGCCCTCCTCCAGCGTGTAGCGGTGCGGGTTGAAGATCCAGCAGCCATTGTCCTCATGGATGCGGATGATTTCATCCAACCGCTCCTCCGTGGTGAAGCGCACCAGCGGCAGGCCGGCCGCGCCGATCGCGCCGTCGAAGCGGATGAATTCGAGATGCGCCGGCACCTCGTCGCCGAAGCGGTCGACCATCGCCTTGACATGCGCGAGGTGATCCGGCGACGGATAGCGCGCCTGCAGATAGGTGATCGACGGATCGACCCGAATGGCCCGCAGCGTCGTGTGGTTCCAGGTCAATTCATAGGCCGGCGGCAATCCCTTGAGGTCGGCCTCCTGGTCGGCGCGGAACACGATCTCGCCCTTGCCGCTGCGTACCAAGGCGACGAACGCATCCATCGCATGCGGCGCGATCATGCACACCACGATGCTTTGTTCGCGCCGGAAGAACTTCTGGTGCCGCTTGAAATAGTCGTAAGGGATGGGCGCCGCGATCGGCGTGATCAGCTTGGCCAGTATGCCGTCCTGGACGGCGAGGTCGTTGCCGAAGCCGGCGGCGTCCATGAAATCGTCGAAGCCGACGATGACGTCGATCCAGTCGTAGCTTGCGGTCAGCGGCATCTCGACCTCGGTGATGATGCCGTTGGTGCCATAGGCGTGCATGACCTTGAGCACCTCGTCGCCCGTCAGTTCCATCACGCGCGGTTCGGCTTCCATTGTTACCGTCCTCAGCCGGATGACATTGCCAAGGTCGCGCAAGCCGCCCCAACGGATTGAGCCGACGCCGCCCGAGCCGCCGGCGACGAAGCCGCCGATCGAGGCCGTATTGTAGGTGGAAGGCGACATGCGCAATTCCTGCGCGGAATGCGCCCGCGTTGCCTTGTCGATCTCGGCCAGCACCGCTCCAGGCCCGGTCACCACGCGCCCCGGCGCGATGGCCTTCACCTCGTTCATTTCGGCAAGGTTGAGCACCACGCCGCCCGACAGCGGCATCGCCTGCCCGTAGTTGCCCGTGCCGCTGCCGCGCGGCGTCACGGGAACGCCATGGCGATGGCAGGCGGCGAGCACGCGGATCACCTCGGCCTCGTTCTTCGGGGTGACGATCAGATCACCCCTGACATGGTCGAGTTGCCGCTTGAGCACCGGGCTGTACCAGTAGAAGTCGCGGCTCTTCTGCTGCACGATGGCCAGATGGTCGTCGATCTTCAGCCCTTCGAGGTCGCGCTTCAGCGCTGCAATATCCATCATCCCACCATCAGTTCGTCGAGTTCGGCATAGTCGGGCAGACGTCGCTCGATCGCCCTGCCCTCGCGCACGACGATGCGGTCCGATTCCGGCCGCGACAGCAACTCGGTCCAGCTTCGCCCCTTGAAAAGGATGAAGTCCGCGCTGCCGCCGGTGGTAAGCGTGCCCGCACCGTCGAGCCGCATTACCTGAGCCGGCGTCGCCGCTACCGCCCGTGGCCAGTCGGCGACCGGATGATCGAAATGCAGAATACGCGTCGCCGTCCGGTAGACTTCCAGCATGTCGAGATCGCCATAAGCATAGAACGGATCGCGCGTGTTGTCGGAGGCGACCGCCACCTTGATGCCGCGCGCCTTCATCTCGTGCAGCAGCGTCACGCCGCGCCAGCGCGGGGTGGTGCCGTCGTTGCGCCTGTCCTGCAGGTAAAGATTGCACATCGGCAGCGACACCACGGCCAGGCCGGCTTTCGCCACCTTATCCAAAGTATCGAGCACCTCGAGATCAGGCTGGCGCGCCAGCGAGCAGCAATGACCGACCAGGATGTTGCCGTCAAAACCGTTCCACAGCGAGGCCTCGGCGATCTTCTTCAGCGAGACGGCCGCTGCGTCGTCGGTCTCATCGGCATGGAAGTCGAGGTCGAGCCCATGCTTGATCGCCTGCGCAAAGACCTGATCGAGCAATTGCTCGAGGTCGGGCACCATATAGGTGACGATGCCGAGCACCCCCTTGGCAGCCGCGACCCGTTTCGCCAGCCGCTCGAACCAGGCCTTGTCGCGCACACCCTCGATGCCGAGCAGGCAGGCGGCCTGCAGTTCGATACGACCACGCCAGGTTTCACGCATCGTCTCGAACACCGGCCACGAGATTTCCTCCTGCGGCGCGACGCTGTCGAGATGCGTGCGCAACGCCTTGGTGCCATGCGCGTAGGCGCAGCGCAGCGAAAAATCCATGCGGCGCGCGACATCGTCCGCGCTCCAGCGCGCGGCGCGGTCGACGCCGGTGGCATTGAGCGCGCCCATGAAGGTGCCGTCGGGATTGGGTTTTCGGGGCCAGATATGGCCCTTGTCGATATGGGTGTGGCAGTCGATGAAACACGGCAGCACGATGCGCCCGCCGAGATCGATGGCATCGGCCGGCGACTCGGCTTTGTCATGAGCGGCAATGCCTGAGATCTTGCCGTCGGCGACGGAGATGTCGGCAAGTGCGAAGCCGTCGGCGTCGAAGTTCCCGGCAAGGCCGGGCGTCAGCGACCAATGCAAGCGAGCATTGGTGAGATGGTAAGAACGAGAGGCTGGTATCAAGTCCTACCTCCCTCTGTCCTGCCGGACATCTCCTCCTCAAGGGGGGAGATCAGCAGCTTCGTCCATGCCGCTCTTGTTGCGACGTTTGTGATTGGCGAAATCCGAAATGAAATCCAATCTCCCCCCTTGAGGGGGAGATGTCCGGCAGGACAGAGGGGAGTGCTTCGCACCAACAACGAAATCACTCTAGCGCTCCTGCTTCAGCGCGCTCTCGTGCCAGCGGCGCAGGATCAGATGCGAGACCAGCGACAGCACCAGGAAGATGACGATGCCGGTGAGCGAGATCAGGATCAGCGCCGCGAACAGCCGCGGCGCGTTGAGCCGGTAGCCGGCCTCGATGATCCGCGAAGCGAGCCCGGACGACTGACCCTGCGCACCGGCGACGAATTCGGCCACCACGGCGCCGATCAGCGACAGGCCGCCGGCTATCTTCAGCCCGCCGAGGAAATAGGGCATCGCCGCCGGCAGGCGCAGATAGCGCAATTGCTGCCAGCGCGTCGCGCCATTGAGCTTGAACAGGTCGCGCAGATTGCGGTCGACCGAGTTCAGCCCAAGCGTGGTGTTGGAAAGGATCGGGAAGAAGGCAACGATCCAAGCACAGAGCAGAAGCTTGGTCGTCTGGTTGTTGATGTAGATGTTGATCAGCGGGAAGATCGCCACGATCGGCGTCACCTGCAGCACGATGGCGAAGGGGAAGAACGACATCTCCACCCATTTCGACTGCGCGAACAGCACCGCCAGTCCGACCCCGCCGATCACGGCGAGCAGCAGGCTGAGGAAGGTGATCCTCAGCGTCACCAGCAACGAGGAGAACAAAAGCCCGGCATCGTCATGCAGCGTCTGCAGCACCACGCCGGGGCGCGGCAGGATGTATTGCGGGATTTCGTTCCAGACGCAGATGCGGTCCCACAGCCAGATCGCCAGCACCATGATCGCCAGCGGCAGCACCCATTTGCCGATCCGCTCCAGGCGCTCCTGGCGGACGCGGCGCGCTTCCTCGGGATCCAGCTTCAGCGTGGCGTCTTCAATGGCCGTCATGGTGCAGTCCCGCGGTTGAGTTGATGGCTTTGACCAGCACGTCCGAGGCCTGCCGGCAAAGTGCTGCATAGTCGGGCGAAGTTCGAAATGCCTCATCGCGCGGATAAGGCGCATCGATCGCCAGTTCGCCGAAGACGCGCCCCGGCCGTGCCGCCATGACGACGACGCGGCTCGACAGGAACACGCTTTCGAAGACGCTATGCGTCACGAAGACGACGGTGAAGCGCTCGTCCTGCCACAGTTCCAGCAGGTCATTGTTGAGCTTGAAACGGGTGATTTCGTCGAGCGCCGCGAAAGGCTCGTCCATCAAGAGGATGCGCGGCTTGGTCACCATGGCGCGGGCGATCGAGACGCGCATCTTCATGCCGCCGGAAAGCTCGCGCGGCACGGCGTTCTCGAAGCCGGTGAGATGAACACGCGACAGCATCTCCATCACCGCCGGTTCGGCCTTGGTGCGCGACATTCCCTTGAGGCGAAGCGGCAGCCAGACATTATCGAAGACGCTCGCCCAAGGCAGCAGCGTCGGCTCCTGGAAGACGAAGCCGATATTCGACCGCTCCAGCGGGCCCCGCCAGTCGAGCTGACCGGAGGTCGGCGTCGACAGCCCGGCTATCAGCCTGAGCGCCGTCGACTTGCCGCAGCCCGACGGCCCGAGCAGGCTTAAAAAATCGCCTTCCCGGATCGCAAGGTCGACCTTGCTCAGCGCCGTAACACTGTTGGAAAAGACCTTGCCGACGTTGCGTAGCGAAAGCAGCATCGGGTTTTCACCCGATGCCGCAGCCGTCGCCACTTTCTCCTGGATCATGTCAGGCAGGCCGCCTTACTTTTTCTTCAGCTCCAGGCCGACGCCCTTGTTGATGAAGGCGAGCGTGTAGGCCTTCTTGATGTCGATGCCGGGCTGCGCGACCTTGGCCTTGACCATCTTGTCGTAGAAGCTCTGGATGCGCGCATCGGTCATGGCGCCAATGCCGAGCTTTTCCGAATCGCCGGAATCGACGACGCCGAACTTCTTCAGCTGCTCGATCGAGAAGGCGATCTGCTCATCCGTCATGTCCGGATTGTCCTTCTTGATCAAGTCGTTGGCGGCCTTGTTGTCGCCGTAGAGATAGTTGTACCAGCCCTTGGCCGAGCCATCGACAAAGCACTGGACGACCTCCGGCCGCTTGTCGATCGTGTCCTGCATCACCTCGACGGTGGTCGCATAGGTGTCCCAGCCATAATCGGCGAGCAGGAATTGATTGGGCACGAAGCCGCCTTGCTTCTGCACGGCGAAAGGCTCGGACGTCACATAGCCCTGCTGGATCGACTTCTTGTTGGCGATGAAGGGCGCCGGGTTGAAGGTGTAGGGCACGCGCTTGGCCGCGTCGAAACCGAGCTCGGTGACCATCCACTGGAAGAAGGTCTGCGCGCCCTCGTCGCCGAGAATATACTGGTCGGCATTCTTCAGATCCTCCCACTTGTCCAGCCCCTGCCCCGGCTGGGACATGATGACCTGCGGATCCTTCTGGAAGTCGGCGGCGACGACGCGCATCGGAATGCCTTGCTGGACTGCATCAAAAGCCGAGAGCAGGTTGCCGCCCATGTAGAAATCGATCTTGCCGGCGAGCAGCATCGGCCGGCCGCTGACCTGCGGGCCGCCCTGCATGATGGTGACGTCGAGCCCGCAGGCGGCATAGGTGCCGTCGGCCACGGCCTGGTAGTAGCCGCCATGTTCCGGCTCGGCCAGCCAGTTGGTGCCGAAGGTGACTTTCTCGTTGGCGGCCGCGCCCAGCGTGCTCGCCGCAAGCAGGGCAATCGCGCCCGCCAGCATCTTCTCTTTTCCGACCATTGACATCACCTTCTCTTGGCTCCGGCGCGCCACGCGCTGGGCTCGACTCCATTTGTTCAAGAAGCAAGACACATGCCACCGGCTGGGCCGCCTGATTGCGCGGCAGTCATTGCCAAGGCCGGAAGGGTCATGCTGTACGGCAGGCATCGTGCCCATTTTTCGGACGCCTGTCCATAATCGCCCGGGCGGCATGCACCGCATCTTGCAGGTTTCATGAATCGAGCCTTAGTCTGCCTCCCGACAGGAGATTGCCATGTTCAAATATCTCGCGCCCAAGTCGATCAAGCCGCCCTTCTCGCGCTACAGCCACGGCGTTGAAATCCCGGCAGGCAAGCGCCTGGTGCTGTGCTCGGGTCAGGTCGGTATCGGCCCGGATGAAACCGTTCCCGAGGATGCCGACGCGCAGACCGAGCTCTGCTTCAGGAATATCGCTGCGATACTGAGCGAGGCCGGGCTGACGCTGAACGACGTCGTACGCATCAACGCCTTCGTCACTAGTCGCGCGCATTTGCAAGCCTATATGGATGTCCGAAATCGGCTCTTTTCCGATCCCGCGCCGGCCTCGACGCTGATGATCGTCTCCGGCTTCGCCCGCCCGGAATTCAAGGTCGAGGTGGAGGTTCTAGCCGCAGGCTAGCAATTGCTTGCAGCCGCCAGGCGCTTTAGATCACCGCCAAGCCGAACAGCAGACCAATCGGGAGACGAAAATGACGACCGGACGCGTATGGTGGGGCGACTACCGGACGACCGAATACGCTTCGATCGATCCGGAAGCCACGATTGCCGTTCTGCCGCTTGCCGCGATCGAGCAGCACGGTCCTCACCTTCCGGTCTCGACCGACACCTCGATCATGATGGGGATGCTGGAAACGGTAATCGCTCGCCTGCCCGATGACCTCGATATCCGCATCCTGCCGGTCCAGGCGGTGGGCAAGTCGAACGAGCATCTGCATGCGCCGGGAACGCTCACCCTGCCGGCCGCCACACTGGTGGACGCCTGGACCGAGCTTGGCCTGTCGGTCGCCCGCGCCGGGGTCAGGAAGCTGATCGTCGTCAACTCGCATGGCGGCAATGAAGAGATCATGGGCATCACCACCCGCGAATTGCGCGTGCGCGCCAAGATGCTGGCGGTGAAGACGAGCTGGCAGCGCTTCGGCCGTCCGGCCGGCATGTATACCGAACTCGAGGATCGTCACGGCATCCATGGCGGCGATGTCGAGACCTCGCTGATGCTGCATTTCCGGCCGGACCTCGTCGACATGGGCAAGGCCGACAATTTCGTCTCGAATGTCGGCCGCGCCGAAAAGCAATTCGCCCTGCTGCGCCACACCGGCACGCATGCCTTTGCCTGGATCGCCAGCGACCTCAATCCGAACGGCGTCGTCGGCGATGCCGGCATCGCCACGGCCGAGAAGGGCCGCCTGACCGCCGAGCATCAAGCCGATGGTTTCATCGATCTTGTCAGGGATGTGCGCAAGGCCAAGCTTGCCGACTGGCTGCTCTAGGCGAGGATCATTGGGCCTGTAACGCGAGCTCGAACGGCGTTCCTTCAAAGGCATCCGCGCCGCGCCCGATCGCTTCGATCGCCGCGATCATGCGCCCATCGCGTCCGAGCAGCGCATCTGCGACGGCAATAAGCCGCGGATTGGGCGTCGCTGATGGCGAGACAAAGCGCAGCGTCTTGGCCAGTTCCGCCTCGTCGCGCCTCGGCGCCAGCGCAGCGGCAATGATATAGGCCGACGCCGTCGAGCGGCTGATGCCGGCATAGCAATGCACGACGAGCGGCTTCGCCCGGTCCCAACGGTAGGCGAAGTCGAGCAAGGCGCGCACATGCTCCTCGCCCGGCATGGTCATGCCCTCCTGGGCGACAGCGATGTCATGCATGACCAGATGCAGGTGGTTTTCCGCCAGGATAGAGGCCGGGCGGGTAACCTCGGTCCCCGCGGCAAGCAGCGACAGCAGCCGCTCGGCCCCGGTCCTCGCCACGGTCTCTTCGATCTTCGACAGGGGACAGACATGGATCATCGCGCGATCTCCTTCGGCCCATCCTCGCGCTGCGCGGCCCAGGCGGCAAGCGCGCTTTCGAGCCGTTGCCATTCCTCTTCGCCGGCCGGCAGGCCAGCCCGGAGGACTTGTGGCCGCTCGGCAAAATGACGAAGCAGGATGCCGCGCTCGCCAAGTGCCGAAAACAGGCCTGGAGCGTGAGGGAACGATAGATAACGGAACAAACTGGTGCCGCCAGCGACCGGAACCCCGAATCGACCGAGCAGCGCGTCGATGCGGTGGGCATCGGATGCCAGGCGTTGTCGCATGGCTGTTTGCCATTCCGTGTCTGCCAACGCGCGGATGCCGTATTCGAGCGCCGGTCCGGCAACAGCCCACGGGCCGAACTGCGCGTCCAGCCGCTCGGCCGTCAGCCGATCCGCAATCGCAAAGCCCAGCCTCACCCCGGCAAGGCCGAAGAACTTCCCGAAGGAGCGCAGCACCACGATGCCGCTCTCACGCGCGTCCCCGGCAATGCTGTGCTCCGTCGGGCCGACATCCATGAAGGCTTCGTCGACGACCAGGAGGCCGCCCTTGCTGCGCAGCCGCGCGGCAAGATCGAGCAGTCGATCCCGCTCGACGATACGGCCGTCCGGGTTGTTGGGGTTGACCAGCACGGCGAGGTCGGCTTGCGCCAGCGCCTCGAAATCATTCACTTCGCCCACCGCGTGACCAGCGATCGCGGCGGCTCTGGCATGTTCGGCATAGGTCGGGCCGAGCACCAGCGCCTTGCCCGGCTTCACCAGCGAAGCGACACGCGGCAAGAGAACCTGCGTGCCTGGCGCAGCCACGACCTGCTCCACCGACGGCGCGCCGTAAGCGGCGGCCGCAATTTCGGCCAATTCGCGCAGTTGTCCTGCTTCGGGCAATCGAGACAGGGCGGTGGCGGGCAGATCGAAAAGCGGATAGGAGTGCGGATTGATACCTGTCGAAAGATCGACGAAAGGCAGCGGTGCGTGAGGAAAGAGCGCCCTCGCCCGACCGAGGCTGCCGCCATGATCCACCGCCGCAATCCCTGCAAGAAGTTTCATGTCGATCCTGATCGCCTTCCTGTCACTTGCCGTTGAACTCG
The DNA here is from genome assembly GCF_004791945.1 of Mesorhizobium sp. M3A.F.Ca.ET.175.01.1.1. Taxonomy (NCBI): domain Bacteria; kingdom Pseudomonadati; phylum Pseudomonadota; class Alphaproteobacteria; order Hyphomicrobiales; family Phyllobacteriaceae; genus Mesorhizobium; species Mesorhizobium sp. M3A.F.Ca.ET.175.01.1.1. The sequence continues at coordinate 211,748 of NZ_SRTP01000011.1, forward strand.
CCCTTGGTTATCCGGACTGGCTGTTCCGCGCCATCGGTCATCCCGTAACCTGGATCGGCAGGCTGATATCCTTTCTTGATCGCAGCCTCAACCGCGCCACCGATTCCGACGAATTGCGTCGTCGCCGCGGCGTCCAGGCATTGCTGGTCATCGTGCTGGTGCCGGCAGCCATCGGGCTGACGCTGCATATCCTGCTCTGGCTGATCTTTCCCTCTGGGCTGGTCGCCGCAGCCATACTCGGCTCCTCGCTTCTTTCACAGAAGAGCCTCGCCCAGCATGTCGAGGACGTTGCCGATGCACTCGAAACGGGCGGTCTGACGCTTGGCCGCATCGCCGTTTCGCGCATCGTCGGCCGCGATCCCGAAAAGCTCGACAAGGCAGGCGTCGCCCGCGCCGCGATCGAAAGCCTGGCCGAGAATTTCTCCGACGGCATCGTCGCGCCGGCCATCTGGACCGGCGTCGGCGGGCTGGCAGGCGGCGCCGCCTACAAGGCCGCCAACACCGCCGATTCGATGATCGGCCACCGCACGCCGCGCCACGAGGCGTTTGGCCGGGCGGCCGCCCGCTTCGACGACCTGATCAATCTGCCGGCCTCGCGGCTGACCGGCCTGCTCATCGTGCTGGCGGCCTTCCTCGTCAAGGGCGCCGATCCACGCAATGCCTGGCATGTGATGCAGCGCGACGCGAAGAAGCACCGCTCCCCCAATGCCGGCTGGCCGGAAGCCGCCATGGCCGGCGCCTTGGACCTGGCGCTCGCCGGACCGCGCAGCTACGCAGGCGTGATTGTCGAGGATGCCTTCATGGGCGAAGGCGGCCGCCGCGAAGCCGAGAGCACCGACATCCGCATGGCGCTAAGACTCTATCGCATCGCCGACCGGCTGCTGATTGCGCTGTTCGGCGTCTTGTCGGCGATCGTGATCTATCTGACCATTCTGATCAGCGGCTAAAACTCGATTCCCTGCTGCGCCTTAACCCCCGCCGTGAAATGGTGCTTGGTCAGCCCCATCTCGGTGACCAGGTCGGCCGCCTCCACCAGCAGCGGCTTGGCGTTGCGGCCGGTGACGACGACATGCAGGTCCTCGCGGCGCGCTTTCAGCGCCGCGACCACTTTCTCCAGATCGAGATAGTCGTAGCGCAGTGCGATGTTGAGCTCGTCGAGGACGACGAGGCTGATCGAAGGATCCGCCATCAGTTGCAGGGCCTTGGTCCAGGCAGCCTCCGCCGCGGCGATGTCGCGCTTCAGGTCCTGCGTTTCCCACGTGAACCCCTCACCCATCGCATGCCACACGACCTGGTCGCCGAAGGCGGCGAAAGCATCCTTTTCGCCGGTGTGCCATTTGCCCTTGATGAATTGGACGACGCCGACACGCTTGCCATAGCCGAGCATCCTCAGCGCCAGGCCGAAGGCAGCCGTGGTCTTGCCCTTGCCGGGTCCGGTGTTGATGATCAGCAGTCCCTTCTCGATCGTCTTGCCGGCCACCTCGGCATCCTGCACCGCCTTGCGCTTGGCCATCTTGGCGCGATGGCGTTCGGCGTCCCTGTCGTCGATGGTCTTGTCGTCGATCTCGGCCATGTCACTTCACCTTGAGCGGCAGCCCCGCCACCATCATCAGCACGCTGTCGGCGACGGCTGCGACTTGCTGGTTGAGGCGTCCGGCGGCGTCGCGGAACCGGCGCGCGAGCGCATTGTCCGGCACGATGCCGAGCCCGACTTCGTTCGAGACCACGGACCACGGTCCGCGCGGGCGCGACAGCACATCCGAGAGCCGTCGGCACTCTGCATCGATGTCATGGTCCGCCAGCATATGATTGGTCAGCCACAATGTCAGGCAGTCGATCAGCACCGGCTGGTGATCGGGCAAGGCCTCGATTGCGCCCGCCAGATCGAGCGGCGCGTCGATGGTGACCCAGCCTTCGCCGCGTCGCGCGCGATGCAGCGCGATCCGCTCGCGCATCTCGTCGTCATAGGTTTGCGCTGTGGCGATATAGGCCCAGGGCGACGGGCTTGCCGTCACCAGGGTCTCGGCATGCGCGCTCTTGCCCGAGCGCGCACCGCCTACGATGAAGGTCAGGCGACCTTCGGCGCGATCAGGCAAAGCTGTCGCGCAAGCTGGTCGCGGTGCCGGTGAAGCGTCCGCGCACCACGCCGACAACCGCGCCCAGAACCAGCCAGAACACCAGATCGGTGAGCGTCACGGCGACAACGAACTGGTGATGCAATCCTTCGGGAATCGCGGTCTCGAAGCTTTCCGGCTGCGGCGCGCCAATAATGTGAGGTGCCACGATCAGCGCCACGCCAAGAATGGCCAGCGGCAGCGACTTGCGGAAGGCAATCAGACCGAGCCCGGCCGCAGTCGCGATGACTGTCGAAACCCACCAGATCTGCCTCGGCAGCAGTTCGGCCGCCGGCATTGCCGGGAGTTCGGGCGGCAGGCCGAGGCCAGGCGCCAGTGTGAACACGGCAAAGCCAGCTAGGCCCCAGAACACGCCCTGGCGCCAGTTGCCGATGCCGCCCGCAAATTCCGAGACTGCGACCAGGATCAGCGCGAAGCCGATGCCGGTGACGATATTGGCGACGACATTGAAGGCGAATCGCTCGAAGCCGTCGGCCGGCGCCCAGCCCTCCTCCTCGGCTGGGGCAACTGCCTCGGCGGGCGCCGGGGCTGCGCTGCTCATCGCGCTGCCGGCGGCTGGAGCGGCTGCGCCCACAGGGTTGTCGTTGGTCGCGTGGTCATGGTGATGACCCTCGCCCGCCTTTTCATACACTTCCGCTTTGAGGATCAACGGAACGGTGGCATAGGCCTGCATGCAGGCGAGAACCACACCCGCCACGAGCCCGGCGATCGCCGCGATGAACACGACGTTGCGAAACAGATTCATGATGTCAAACCCTCGTCAGTGGCAGGGAAAAGCCATCGAGTGACGATAGTCGTGGGCAGCGTTGTGGACCGCATCGATATGCGAGAAGCCGACGAAGCCGACGACGAAAATGCCGAGCAGCGCGGCCATCGCCAGTTGCATGAAGCGCGACTGCGAGGAGACGGAAGCGCCGAGGGAAAAGGAAGCGGTATTCATGTCTTGTCCTTTCGCCCTCCACCCGAGGGCATAGAAGTCAACTTTCTTGTCGCCGGCAGGTCTCCTGGCTCGCGGATCCACGCCCTTCCCCACCTTCCCGAGGCAAATCCTCAGTGGTCTATGGGGCAGGACTACCGCACACAGTTGCGGGGGCAGCCACGGCTTTGGGCAGGAAGTCCACCCTCACCGCATTCCCTCTTGGCTCCAAAAACGGAACCGACGACATCGGCGACTATAGGCAGAATCGTCTCCCCCGGCAAACCAAATTCCGCCACGCTGGAGCGTGATTGCGGCACGGCTCGGTGTGCTAGGAGCCGGCGATTCTGGCAGCGACGAGCTGCTGCAGCCGCCACAGGTGAGCATCGTGAATGCCTCGGGCTTCGAGATTCCTGACGGTGTTGTAGAGATAGTCGGCGCCTGAACCCCAGTGGCCGCAGGAGGTCGCAAGCCTTCTGACCACCTCGCCTTCGCTGAGCACGCCGGTATAGGTGGTGCCCTTGCGGTTGATCACGAAGCCCAGGGCCCGAAATGGACCGCTGCCGCTGGCCAAGCTGAGCAGGCGCGGATGGTAGCTTGTCGGCTTGAGCGTCACCTCGCGCCTAAGCAGCTTGTTCAGCTGCTGACGGCGATCACCGTCGCTCAGCCGGAAGGCGACGCCCTTGCATTGCCCGCCGCGATCTAGCGCCATCATCAAGCCCGGGCTCTCTCTGGTGCCGCGCCAGCGTGTCATGTTCATACAGAAGGAACGGTGCCAGCCGCGCGCCACTGCGACCCGTTCCTCGACATGGTCGATCTCAGGCTTCCAGATCAGCGATCCGTAGCCGAACAGCCAGAGCGGCTCGGCGGCGGGGAGTTCAACCTCCAATGCATCGAGCATCGCTTCGTAGTCGGCGTCATCGAGATGCGCGGCATTTGGGTCGGGGCCACTGTCTTCGACGACCCGAAAACAACGGGCAACCAGTTCTTCGGTCAGAGACATCATTCTTGCGGACATTCGATGCACCTTGGGCCGCCGGCATCGCGCCGGCACTGACGGCGCGAGCTTAAGGGCCCCGAGCAGACGCCACAATGCGGGAGAGCAGCCATTCGCCCTCTGTTGTCGGCCCTAACCGTGATAGTCGTTGGGACGACTGAATCGGACTGCGAGATCATGAGCCTTCAAACGACGAACGAAGCCGTTCAGGACAAGCCGAAACACAGTCGCATCATCGCCATCGACATACTGCGCGGCATCGCGCTGATCGCGATGGCGAGTTACCACTTCACCTGGGATCTCGAAAACTTCGGCTACACCACACCTGGCCTGACCGCTTTCGGCTGGTGGAAGATTTATGCGCGCTGCATCGCCTCGACCTTCCTGTTCCTGGTCGGCGTCAGTCTGTTCCTCGCCCATGGCCGCCAGATCCGCTGGCCGGGCTTCTGGAAGCGTTTCGCCATGGTCGCCGCGTCGGCGATCGCCATCTCGGCTGTCACCTATGTCGCTACGCCGGACGGCTTCATCTTCTTCGGGATACTCCACGAGATCGCGCTGGCGAGCCTGCTCGGCCTTGCGTTTCTGCGGCTGCCGCCGTTGCTGACGGCGATCGTCGCTGCGGCCGTGATCGCGGCGCCCTATTATCTGCGGTCCGAATTCTTCGACCATCCGGCACTGTGGTGGGTTGGGCTGTCGGCGACCAACCCGCGCTCCAACGATTATGTCCCGGTGCTCCCCTGGTTTGGCGCGGTGCTTGCCGGCATCTGCGTGGCCAGGTTCGCATCGGCCTCCGGTCTTCTCGCTCGGCTGGGCGCCTGGATGCCTGGCCGCTGGGCCAATCCGCTCATCTTCATCGGCCGTCACAGTCTGGCCTTCTATCTTATCCACCAACCGCTGCTGTTCGGGTCTGTCTGGATATTGTCGCAGATCATGCCCGCGCCCCCGCAGGACAAGGAAGCGGGTTTCCTGAGCGCTTGCCAGGTATCCTGCGAGCAGCAACAGCAGGACACCAAGTTCTGTTCCAGCTATTGTGGCTGCATGCTGGGCGCGTTGAAGAGCGAAGGATCACTGGACAAGCTCTACAGCAACGATCAGACCGATATCTGGAAATCGCATCTTGCCGATCTCGCCAGCACCTGCACCTCGGCGACGGAAAGCCAGACGGAGGGAGGACAAGAATGAACGGAGCCAAGCACGGCATCATTCCCTGGCCGCCTGTGATCTATGTCGTGGCGATCGTGCTTAGCATCCTGCTCGGTTTGCTTTATCCCCTGCCCTGGATCGGCGACATCTTGGGCGAGATCCTGTTTGCCGCCGGCTGGGTCGCCCTGCTGGGGGTCGTTGCGCTTTGGATCACGGCGATCCGCGTCATGTTGCGGGCGAGAACCACGTTCGATCCCAATGCCGAGCCTGCCCATCTGGTTACGTCAGGTCCCTTCGGCATCACCCGCAATCCGATGTATCTCGCCAACACCCTGCTCTTGATCGGTGTGGCCTTCATCACCGGCATCGCCTGGTTCCTGCTCTTCGCCTTCCTCGCCGCCTTCGCCACGCAGAAGATGGCGATCGAGAAGGAGGAAAAAATCTTGGCGGCCAAATTCGGCAAGAAATACCGCGACTATGCCAAGCGAGTGAGGCGGTGGATTTGAGCGGGGGCCGCGCTCCCGTGAACGGTCAAGTGTTCACCCCAAGTTCGGCCAGTCGCTCGACACACGATTCCTCCGCCTGATCGAGCTCCGCCAGCGTTTCCTCGAGATCGCGCCGCTTCTGCCTAAGGTCTTCTCGTTTCTCTTCGATGCGCTTGATCATCAGCTTGAGCTGGCCGACCTCGCCGGGAGGCTCCTTGTACATCTGGATGATTTCGCGGATCTCGGCGATCGAGAAGCCGAGGCGCTTTCCGCGCATGATCTGACGGATGAGATGGCGGTCCGACGGGCGAAACAGCCGGGTGCGGCCGCGTCTGATCGGCTGCACCAGCCCTTCGTCCTCATAGAATCGCAGCGTGCGAGTCGACACGTCGAACTCGCGCGTCAGCTCGGTGATCGTATAATATTCCCGCATTCTCGCTCCCACGCCCAACGTCCAGGCATCGCCGCGCAAGAGCGTCGCCTTTCCCTCCGATCAACCCCATCATATGCCGGAATCGGCAGACGACCCCAAATCAGCCTCGCACGGCATTTACGTAAAAGTCAATTGACGGACGAGCCGAGGAGTTTGCATCGGCATCGCCTGAACCTCGGCAGCCTCATGGAACGCGGAACCACCATGTGGCGAGCCCGAGAAAAGCGAAGAAGCCGACGCAGTCGGTTACGGTGGTGACGAACACGGCGGAGGCCACCGCCGGATCGATCTTGAAACGATCGAGCACCAGCGGAATGAGGATTCCTGCCAGCGCTGCCGCGAACATGTTGATGATCATCGCGGCGGCGATGATCCCGCCCAGATTGGCATCGTGGAACCAGGTCCCGGCGACCATGCCGATCAGCACGGCAAAGACGATGCCGTTGATGAAACCCACCCCCAACTCGCGTCGTATGATGCGGGCGGCGTTGTAGATGTCGAGGTCTCTCGTCGCCAGAGCCCGCACGGTGACGGTCATGGTCTGCGAGCCGGCATTGCCGCCCATCCCGGCAACGATCGGCATCAGCACCGCCAGCGCCACGATGTGCTCGATCGTGCGGTCGAACAGGCCGATGACCGAGGCGGCCAGGAAAGCCGTAAGCAGGTTGACCAGGAGCCACGGCACACGCGAGCGCGAGGTTGCCAGGATGCTATCGGACAGCTCTTCGTCACCGACGCCGCCCATGCGCAACAAATCTTCCTCGGCTTCCTGTTGGATCACGTCGACGACGTCGTCGATGGTGAGCACGCCGACAAGCCGCTCGTTCTCGTCGACCACCGCCGCCGAGAGCAAGTCGTATTGCTCGAATTCGCGCGCCGCTTCTTCCTGGTCCATCGTGGCTGGAATGGCGTGGCGGGTCTCGCGCATGATGTCCTCGACCTTCACCGCGCGCTTGGTGCGCAGGATCTGGTCGAGGTCGACGGCGCCGACGAGCTTGAAGCTCGGATCGATGACGAAGATCTGGCTGAAGCGGTCTGGGAGGTTCTTATCCTCGCGCATGTAGTCGATCGTCTGGCCGACCGTCCAGAACGGCGGCACGGCGACGAACTCCGTCTGCATGCGCCGGCCAGCCGTCTCTTCCGGATAATCGAGCGCGCGCCTCAGCCTGATGCGTTCGGTGAAGGGCAGTTGCGACAGGATCTCGTCTTGGTCCTCTCGGTCGAGATCTTCGAGGATGTAGACGGCGTCGTCGGAATCGAGTTCCTGGACCGCTTGCGCAATCTGCTCGTTGGGCAGGTTGTCGACGATATCGAGACGGATCGCCTCATCGACCTCGGTCAGCGCCGAGAAGTCGAAATCGGTACCGAGCAGATCGACCAGCGCGCGACGCTGTTCGGGATGCAACGCTTCAAGCAGATCACCCAGTTCCGACTGGTGGAGGTCATCGACCTCGCGTTTGAGGGTCAGCGTGTCACGGTCGGCAATCGCCGCGCCGATCTGCGCCAGGAAGGATGCGCGCACGGCACCGTCCTCGCCATAGATGTCGGCGTGGTGCTCATCGGCGGGCGTGGCGCCGGTCGTCTCTCTGTCCTCGCCTTCCACCAGAGCCTCCCGCCAACAGCAATCCAGTAAGGGTGTGAAATCAGGTCTAGCGCATGACCCCGAAAACCGGAATCGGTTTTCGGGAACCCGAGCTTGGAGCAGCAGATAGCGCAACGCCCCGAATCGTCTTGGGAAGACGCCGCTCTAACACGCGGAATACTCGACAAAATGCGCCTGTTCCGCAACCGCCGGGATGCCACGAAGGGCAAAGGGATTCGCGTTCAGCCGGCGCGACAGCCCATGTCGCTGGGGAAAGAGCGTCACTGTGCGGTTGGGGCAGAATTGCTATGATGCAGGTCCAGAGGACCGCAACTGCGCAAGAATCGACAGGACAAACGGCAGGCCTTGAACCTCAAATCCAGGAAAACGAACGAAGCAGCGGGCGAGCAGCGCGTGCGCGTTGTCGTTGCCGAGCGCAATCCACTCGTTGTCTCGGCGCTCAGCGAAATGCTGGAATGCGATGGCCGTTTCGAGCTGGTGAGTTGCGTCCATGGCGGCCAGCAATTCCTGGAGCTGGCCGCGGACACCAAGTTCGATGTCGCGGTGATCGGCTGGAAACTCGCCGACATGGACGGTGCGGACATCCTGGCGGAAGTCCAGAACCGCAAGCTCGACATACGCATCACCGTCTTTTCCAACGATCACGACATCGGCATTCTGAAGCGGTGCGTGCGCCTTGGAGCCCAGGGCTATTGCTTCCAGTTCGACGATCCGCAAATCATCTTCGAGACCATTCTGGCGGTCGCGCACGGGCGCATCTGCATTCCCTATATCGACATCAACAGGGTCAACGACACGCCGCTTTCGCAGCTCACCGTGCGTGAGCGCGAGTTGCTTGCGGTGCTTGCCGATGGCTGGACCAATCTCCAGATTGCGACCCGAACCGGAATCTCGGAGAACACGGTGAAGTATCACCTCAAGAATCTCTACGACAAGCTCGACGTGCGCAATCGTGCCATGGCCGTAGCCCTCTATGCGACCGAGACGCGTCGAAGCCCAAAATAGCCGTTCGGGTAGTTTGACCGGGTAGGAGCGCACTACCCGCGCGTGGCGACATCCTATCCGGCAAGGTGTTGTTGCGACACAGCGATCGCACGACACTCCCCCGACAATCCAACGATCGGAGGAGTTCGCGCATGGCTGGGTTCACCCATCTTTTCATCCCTGGGCCCACCAACATTCCCGAAGAGGTGCGGCAGGCGATGAACCTGCCGATGGAAGACATGCGCGCTGCCTCGTTCCCCAACCTGACCTTGCCGCTGTTCGAGGACATCAAACGCGTGTTCAAGAACGAGACCGGCCGCGTCTTCATCTTCCCCTCGTCCGGCACCGGCGCCTGGGAAGCGGCGATGACCAATGTGCTCAGCC
>NZ_SRTP01000118.1:0-385 GCF_004791945.1 Mesorhizobium sp. M3A.F.Ca.ET.175.01.1.1
GATGTCCGGGCCTTCTACCTCGGGCAAAAGGCACCGCCCGCCGCGCCGCCCAGCCACCTCCATGCTGTCGTCTGAATCGAAAATCCGAAGGAGACTGAAATGACTGTGTCCAACGTCAAGACCGACAAGGCCGCGGCCGCCGTGCCGCCGGTAGCCAGACCCGCCGAGCCCGCGCACATCATCAAGGACGACGCCGAGGCGATTGCCGTCGCGCAGCGGCTGGCGGCCGAGTTTGTCAAGGATTCTTCCAAGCGCGACCGTGACCGGATCTGGCCGGGGGCCGAACTCGACCAGTTCTCGCAGAGCGGCCTGTGGTCGATCAACGTGCCCAAGGCGTTCGGTGGCCCGGAAGTGTCCTACGCGACTTTAGCCAAGGTGATCGAGA
>NZ_SRTP01000119.1:0-339 GCF_004791945.1 Mesorhizobium sp. M3A.F.Ca.ET.175.01.1.1
AAGGCCGATTTCAAGCACGTCAAGATCGATCCGAGCCGCTGGACGCGGGACTGGCTGGAACGCGGCGCCGAACGCGGCCAGTTCGTTGCGGGCCGATACACGCCTGACCTAAAGGCGCAGCACCCCACCAACTGGGCTCAGATCGAGGCGGATTTCGAGAAGTGGAGGCCGGACGAAGAGGTGGCGGGCTAGCATGTCAGCAGACGCATTCTCCCGGCTGCTCGCGCAGCACATCGAACCAGTGGCAAGGATGCTGCTGGGGGAACCAAATCCACATCTGTCGAAGCCGGGGGCGGAACTCCGCTTTGGCGAACAGGGATCGATGTCAATCGATCTCGC
>NZ_SRTP01000120.1:0-382 GCF_004791945.1 Mesorhizobium sp. M3A.F.Ca.ET.175.01.1.1
TGCGCGTCACCGCGTACGGCACCACGCTGACCTTCCCCTTCGAAGCCGAGCAATATGCGCGCTCCTATGCCGATGGCCAGGCCTTCCGCCTCGGCGTCGAGGTGATCGAGCTGAAGGACTGCGCGTGACTATGTCCGGCGCACAGACACCACCAGGCAGACACAGAGCCCCACATTGAGCGTTGCGGCGACCGCTAGCGTCGTCAGGACGAGGTTGCCGCCGCCCGCGCCGAGAAGCAGCGCCCCAATCGAGGGAGCTGCCGCCTGGACGATCAGGCTCGGCGTCGCGAGCCTGCCCATGAGCGCGGCGTATCGTTGCGGATCGAACAGGACGAGCGGCAGGGCGCCGCGCGCGATCGTATGGATGCCGTTGCCGGCGCCAT
>NZ_SRTP01000121.1:0-380 GCF_004791945.1 Mesorhizobium sp. M3A.F.Ca.ET.175.01.1.1
TCCGCCGTTTCAAAGGTTTCGTCATCCTCCTGCACGACAGGCCCATGCGAGGTCGCGCGAGGCGCCGTCAGATCAGATTCGTCGGCCTTCCTCTCATCGGCCTTCGGTTGTTCGGCCGCGAGACCAGGCTTGTCGGCCGCTGAAGCCGCATCAGGTCGCCTTTCTGCCCCGGCACTGTCGCTGGTTTGCGGCTCGGCCGGGCCGGAACTGTCCTTGCGCAGCCGCTCGCCGATCTCGCGAAAGGCGCTGCGCTCGAGGATCGACAGGGTCCTCTCACTTCCCGGCCTCTCATTTCCCCGCTTGTCACTGGCCGGCTTGTCACTGGCAGCTGCGTCATTTCCCGGCTGCTTGTCGTTGGCCGGCTGCCGGTGCTCGGCCAG
>NZ_SRTP01000122.1:0-380 GCF_004791945.1 Mesorhizobium sp. M3A.F.Ca.ET.175.01.1.1
GAAGCGCGGCGCCCATCTTCTCGTTCCAGTCGTTGGCGACGCCGGCCAGGCGCGGATAGAGCGCGGTGCGCAGGCCCTCGATGAGGTCCGGCAAGGGGTAGCGGAAGTAGCGGTACTCGCCGTTGCCGAAGCCGTGGCGCGCCATCACGACATGGCTGCGGAAATGCTCCTGATGCGGATAGAGCGCAGCGATGTCGGCGCATTCCTCGGGCGACAGCAGGCCGGGCATGACGGCGCAGCCATGGGTATTGAGGTCGGAAACGATGCCGCGCCAATCCTGTGCCGCGACGCGGGATTCGGCGGAGCGACTGGCACGTTTCGTGTTCAGGGAGTGGACGGTCATGGGTTGGCTCCTTGCTTGTCCCGAAGATGGGGCACGC
>NZ_SRTP01000123.1:0-379 GCF_004791945.1 Mesorhizobium sp. M3A.F.Ca.ET.175.01.1.1
ATTCTTGTCAGGGACCACGCCAAGAAGGTGACCTTCGTTTCAACCTGCCAGGGCGTGCCGGAATACGCCCATGACGACGCCAGAACAGCACGGGCTATCGTGGCCGAGCTCGACCCGGAAATCGCCGAACACGTCAATGTCGATGCCGCATTTCATACGCCCGACCAGCTGATGTCGCTGGTGAAGGATTGCGACTTCGTCGTCGCCACGCGCATGCATATGATGATCATGTCGCTTTGCGTCGGCACGCCGGTGCTGCCGATCGCCTATGAATTCAAAACCAAGGAAGTCGCCAAGCGTATCGGCGTCGCCGACCTTCTACTCGACATCGATACCGTAACGCCCTCGGAAGCGGCCGAAAAACTCGGCAGATTCATCT
>NZ_SRTP01000124.1:0-378 GCF_004791945.1 Mesorhizobium sp. M3A.F.Ca.ET.175.01.1.1
GCCGCCAACACCAATCCGTTGCAGTCGCTCCTGACTGATGCCGGCATATTGGTGCTGCTGGTCGTGCTCAAGGACGCCGGCTTCACCGGCGTGCGCAACCTCGTTTCGACGACGTTGCACCGCAAATGGCGCGGCTGGCTGAACAGCCAGTTCAACCGGGCGCTGCTCGACGCCAACCATACCCATTTCCATGCCCAGCATGGCTCGGTGGCCGGCGGCATCGTCGCCCCTGACAACATCGACCAGCGCATCCAGGAATCGATCAAGGACATGACCGGCGGCGCGATCGGTCTCGCCATGGGCGTTCTGGGTGTGGCGACCTCGCTCTATTTCGTCGGCGAAAACCTCATCGGAGCCTCGGTGGAGGTCAAAGGGCTG
>NZ_SRTP01000125.1:0-378 GCF_004791945.1 Mesorhizobium sp. M3A.F.Ca.ET.175.01.1.1
CTCCAACCTGATCATGGCGCAGGGCGTCGGCCAGGCGATCGCCGAGAACAACCTTGCCGGCAAGGTGGCGCTCATCGGCTTCGACAGCGACGAGAAGCTGATCAAATTCCTCAACGACGGCGTCATCTCCGGCCTCGTCGTCCAGGATCCGTACCGGATGGGTTACGACGGCATCAAGACCGCGCTCGCCGCCTCGAAGGGCGAGAAGGTCGAGGCCAATGTCGACACCGGCGCCAACCTCGTCACCAAGGACAACATGAAGGAACCGAAGATCGACGCGCTGCTCAACCCGAAGCTGAACTGAGATCTTCGCGACAAATCGTTTCCGGGGCCTCGGCGCCCCGGAAACATCCGTTAGCGGCGGCTTGGCAATTTGCC
>NZ_SRTP01000126.1:0-346 GCF_004791945.1 Mesorhizobium sp. M3A.F.Ca.ET.175.01.1.1
GCGCGCCGTGTCGTCGCCGGCCGAGGTCACGACGTTCCAGCCGGCGCGACCGTTCGACAGAAGGTCGAGCGAAGCGAATTTGCGGGCGAGCGTGTAGGGCTCTTCATAGGTGGTCGAGGCGGTGGCGATGAAGCCGAGATGCGTGGTCAGCGGCGCCAGCGCCGCGAACAGCGTCACCGGCTCGAACCCGGCGATCTTGGCGTTGCCGCCCTCGCGGGCGCCGAGCCCCACCGTCAGGTTGTCGGCGAGGAAATAGGCATCGAACAGGCCGCGCTCGGCGGTCAGCGCCAGCTTTTTGTGAAACTCGAAATTGGTCGCGCCGTCGGCCGGCGAGTCCGGATGGCGC
>NZ_SRTP01000127.1:0-374 GCF_004791945.1 Mesorhizobium sp. M3A.F.Ca.ET.175.01.1.1
GAGAAGGAATACTGGGTCTTGGCCATGCACACCGGCAGCTTGCCGTAGCCGGCCTGCTCCCAGGCATGCAGTTGGTCGCGGATCGACTTGTCGGCGATCGCCTCGTCGCCGCGGTAGATGCGCTTGACGATGGTGTTGACCTTCTCGAACAGCGGCATCTCGTCGGGATAGAGCGGCGAGAACTGCGAGGCGCCGGATTCGGCGATCTCGACCACCTTCCTGGCCAGGTCCTCAATGCCGGCCGAGCCCTGCGCCCAGTGCTTGCACAGGATCGCCTCGGCGCCCTGCGCCTTGACGAAGTCCTTCATCGCCTGGACCTCGGCCTCGGTGTCGGTGGTGAAGTGGTTGATCGCCACCACCGCCGGCACGCCGAA
>NZ_SRTP01000012.1:0-193553 GCF_004791945.1 Mesorhizobium sp. M3A.F.Ca.ET.175.01.1.1
CCGGGCGAACACCTCATTCGGGTCGCGCCCGGCAAGCAACTGGTCCAGAAGTTCTTTCTCGATAGCCATGTGATGATTCTCTCCTTTCCATCATCATGGCCTCGCGCACAGAATTCCTGACAGTCCCGTCATCGGTGGTTCCTTCGAATCAGGTTGGTGTCAGCAACCCGACCCTAACGGAAGAACATCGATGACCACCGCTGCGCCGCTCGCTCGCTACGGCGCCATTGAGGGCGCGCTCGCGAGCGGCTTCGCTACCGCCGAACTACACCACTTCGCGGACACGACCGACGAACAGCGTGGAAATCGATTCCGATCCGTAAGGTCGATATGCTCGAAGCGGAAATGCGGAAACGCTTCCAACTGCTCGAGCCGAGCTCGCTTCAGGTTAATGTCATAGTAGCCATTCATCGAATCGAGACCGACTACCTGCCGACCATCAGCAGGCAGCCTACGGCATAGATGAACACCTAGAACCCGGCTGCCCCCGTGATCAGAATCGGTCTGTTTGATGTCACGGCATATTCCTCACGTTAATCTCTGCCCAGTTCAAAGGGTCATTCCACCTCGCGTCCATTTATCCGAAGCCGCATCATCAGAATGATCGATGAAAATCCCGCTGTGGAGATCCATAACCCAGCATCACCTTTCGCTCAGGCAAGCCATGCTCCCGGCGTACTTGAAGGCACCAGCGGCGGACCAGGATCTTGATGAGGCTCCTCTTCCGGCAGGGTCCTCCAAATGGGAAGACGTGCCCGACTATGCTCTCGATCATGGCGGGCCCGTCCTGCGCTCCTATCGGCCTCTGCCAGCCGGGTTTGCGGAAATCGGCATCGGTCCTCACCTGGAGACCGCCGTAAGGCAATACCCGCATAAGATCGCACTACATGACGGCGTCAACGGACTCTCCTATTCGGCGCTCGGCACTGCCGTCGAGATCCTCTCCCGCCGAATCGCGACAGCCGTTGCCCAAGGCAGCCCAGTCGGAATCTGCCAGCCATATTCCGTCTGGAGCATTGTTGCGATGCTCGCAACAGTCGCCGCCGGGCGGATCTCAATTCCCCTCAACGCAAGAGACCCCAGCCCCCGGATCCAGGAGATTGTGTCCGCGGCCAAGCTCTCGGCTATGCTGGGCATGGGGGACAGGCCCCGCGACCTGCCGGCCGATGTCCAATGGATCGACATGGCCGCGAGTGCGGCCTCGGAGTCCTATTTGTCCGCCCCGCCCCTTCCCTCGCCTTGTGTCGATAAGGCGGCGATCGTTCTCTATACGTCCGGCAGCACCGGGCGTCCCAAAGGCATCGTCAACAGCGAGCGCAGCCTGCTCAGGCGAGTGCAACAATATGTCGACGCATGTCACATCAATTCCGAGGACGTCTTTCTGCCCCTGACGGGTCTGGCCACGATAGCCGGCTGCCGAGAGATTTTGACGGCCATCCTCACCGGCGCCACCCTGCACCTCGTCGAACTGGAAGCGACCGGCCTGCGTGGCGTTCGCGCCAGGATGCGCGACGAGGGCGTGACGGTCATCTACCTCGTGCCCGCCTTGCTGCGCACGCTCATGGCAGACGCCCCCGAGGGTACGTTCAGGTCGCTGAGGGTGGTCCGCGTCGGGGGTGAAAAGGTGCTTTGGACCGACATCGCCCTTTTGCGCCAAGCCGTCCCCCAGCAGTGCGTGATCCAGATCGGCTATTCGTCTACGGAAACGACAGGCTCCCAGTGGTTTTTGCCGTCAGAACAGTCGAATACGGAGGCGGACGCGCCGGTCGGACGCCTTTTGCCGGGCATCGCATTCGCGATCGTGGATGAGGAAGGACAACCCGTCCCATCCGGTGAGACCGGAGAGCTGGTGATCAAGAGCCCTTACGTCCTGCTTGGGCATTGGGAAAACGGCGCCGTCCTGCCTGCCGAAGCAGACCCTGACGATCCGGGCAAACGGATCTTTCCGACCGGTGATCTCGTCCGATTGGACAGCCAGGGTCTGTTGAGGATCATCGGCCGAAAGGGGCGGCAGATAAAGATCAATGGCCGACGGATCGAGCCAGCCGAGCTCGAACGGGTGATGCGATCGGCCTCGTCGGTCCAGGACGCCGTGGCCATCGTGACCGAGGCAACCGAGCTTATCGCATTCGCGGTACCGAACGATTCCGCCGGTCCGGACTTTGTGGATGGCCTGCGCCAGCTGATCGCAAACACGCTGCCCTCGCCCTTGCGACCCCTGCGGCTTCACCGCGTGGGCGAAATTCCCCGCCTGAGCAGCGGAAAGATAGACCTCGCGAAACTGGGCAAGATGGATCTGTTGGCCAGAAAGCCGGCCACCACCGCCGATCCGCCAAGTCCCGGCAGCGACCTCAAAGTGCGTCAGGTGGTGCAGAAGGCCTGGAGCAAGGTTCTCAACACGCGAGCAGCCGCAGGCAGGTGGGACGAGGCAGGAGGAGATTCGCTCAAGCTGTTGCACTGCGTGATGGAGATAGAAAACCTCATCGGCCAGGAACTCGGGCTTGAGAGCTTCACCGTAGGGATGAGCGCGGACGAAATGGTCACGGCAGTGGCCGCCGCGCAAGCAACCGCCTCGGGCAAAGCCGCGCCGGACCATAACCCGCCGCTTCTTTTCCTGTTTCCCGGGTCGGTCGGCTACGGACCGAGCCTTGCCGCCTTCGCCTCCGCCATGGGCAAGACGGCCAAGGTCATGCCCATTCGATATCCAGGCCTGGCACTGATCCTTAAAGGGCAGAATGATTTGGCGAGCATGGCGGATGCGGCGGTCCAACAGGTCAACCGAGCGCAGCCGTCGGGCCATGTCAGGCTTCTTGGCCACTCGCTTGGCGGAGCAGTTGCCCTGGAAGTCGCTCTGCGCCTCCTCAAGGCGGGACGATCGGTGAAGTTCGTCGGTATCCTCGATACAAGCCTCGAGGGCGAACGCAGCCGCCGCTGGGAGACAATCGCCCGCACGGCGCGTCGGCTCCGGTCCAACCGCATCTCGTTCCACCGCGTCGCTTGCCGAGCCCTGGCGAAGATCGCGGTGAGAACAGGTTATGAAACGCGTCTCGCTCGCGCGATCGACCACTACACCGACGGCCAGTTCAACGGCGCGTGCTTCCGGATCAAGCTGGAATTGCAGGAAGTCTTGCGGGCCCAGGCCTTTTTCCGCTGGTTGGAGCAACCCAAGGCGCCGCTTCCCATTCAAGGCACTTTGTTTCGCTGTGCTCGCCCAGGCATGTCACGCGCCATCGGCTGGGATCGCGTGTTCTGCGATCTGCAGGTGATTTCGATCGTCGGCACCCATATCGATCTTGTCGTCGAGCCGCATGTGGCGACGAACCGTCCGCTGATCGAAAAGGCCGTCCTGCAAACCTATACACCTGCCGAATCCCTGCGCTTGGAGGGCCAGGCTGCGTGATCTCGAGATTCACCAAGGATGTGCTGGCGTTGGATGCCGCCGCTGAGGCAGAGCGCATCGTGACGGCGACACGTGAACAGGTACTGGTCACGCTTCGGCGGCGCGGGGTGGTGGTTGGGCTGTCGGGCGGCATCGATAGTTCCGTCGTCGCATCGTTGTGCGTGCGTGCCTTCGGCAGGGACAAGGTGCTGGGAATCTTCATGCCGGAGCGCGATTCCTCCGGAGACTCGCTCAGGCTCGGACGTGTCGTCGCAGCCCAGCTCGGCATCGACACTCTGGTGGAAGACATTGCGCCGGCGCTCGATGCCATCGGCGCCTATCGCCGGCAGTCCGAGGCCATCCGCTCCGTCGTTCCGGACTACGATCGAGGGTGGAAATGCAAGCTTGTGCTTACTCCGGTCCTGAAGAGCCAAGGGCTCAACATCACCCGGCTCACGGTTGAAGATCCCGATGGCAACATCAACACGGTTCGGCTGTCCACGGCAGCCTACCTGCAGATCGTTGCGGCTACCAACTACAAGCAGCGCATCCGCAAGATGACCGAATATTACCACGCGGATCGCCTTGGCTATGCGGTAGCTGGAACGCCCAACCGGCTCGAATTCGACCAGGGCTTCTTCGTCAAGCAAGGCGACGGCATCGCCGACGTGATGCCGATCGTGCACCTCTACAAAACCCAGGTTTACCAGCTGGCGGAATATCTCGGCGTGGATGAAGAAATCCGGCGCAGGCCGCCGACCACCGACACGTTCTCCATGGCGCAGAGCCAGGAGGAGTTCTATTTCGCGCTGCCCTACCACCTGACCGATCTATGCCTCTATGGCGTGAACCACGGAGTGTGTGCGGACGAGGTGGCGGCCGCTGCGGGCCTCACCGGCGGCCAGGTCGAGAAGGTCTTCAAGGATATCGAAGCCAAGCGTCGGGCCGCGCGCTATCTGCATGCCCGGCCCTTGCCGTCCGTGCCGATGGACCTGGACTGACCCCGATGTGCGGGATCGCCGGAATATTGGCGCTGAATGCCACCGCTGAACCGCCTTCGCGCGAAGCCCTGTTGCGCATGGCTGGTGCGCTTGCGCATCGCGGCCCCGACGAGCGGGGCCTGTACCGGGACAGACGTGCAGGGCTGGCGCATGCCCGTCTGTCGGTCGTCGATCTTCAGCTTGGGCAACAGCCCCTTGCCGACGCCAGTGGCCTGACGTGGATCGTCTTCAACGGCGAGATTTTCAACTACCTCGAACTGCGCGACAGGCTGATCGTTCTCGGTCATCGGTTCCACACTCGCAGCGATACCGAAGTCGTCCTGCACGCCTATCAGCAGTGGGGCGAGGCCGTCTTCGAGCGCATGAACGGCCAATGGGCGCTGGCAATCTGGGACGCCGTTGCCGGTCGGCTGGTATTGTCGCGCGATCGCTACGGCATTTGCCCGCTGCATTTGTGCGAGCATGGCGGACGCCTATTCTTTGCCAGCGAAGTCAAAGCGATTTTCGCGGCCGACGTCGCGATACCGCGCACATTCGATCCGGCAGGCATCGACCAGATATTCACCATGTGGACGGTTGTCGTTCCGCAGAATGTCTTCCAGGGCATCCGGGAGCTCCCGCCTGGACATGTTCGCGTCTATGAGAACGGGGCGGCGCGCGAACATGCATTCTGGCAACCGCGCTTTCCGCAAATCCCTGGTCCGGACCCAGACCGGTTTAGCGGCTCCCTGGATGAGGCGGTCGAGGAGGTCGGCCTCGCGCTCGAAGCCGCGACGGCCTTGCGGATCGTACAGGCCGATGTGCCTGTCGGCTGCTATCTGTCCGGGGGGCTCGACAGCTCCCTTGTCGCCACTCTGGGAAGACGCTTCGCCGGCCAGCGTTTCCAGACCTTCTCCCTGCGCTTTGCGGATGCCGAATATGACGAGACCCGTTTCCAGCGGCTTGTTGCCGCCCAAACCGGAAGCGAGCACCACGAGGTGGTCGTCTCGCGCAGCGATATCGCCGAGGTCTTTCCCGAGGTGATCCGACATACCGAGCGGCCGATCCTCAGGACCGCCCCGGCACCGCTGTTCCTGCTGTCGGGCTTGGTGCGCAAACACGGCATCAAGGTGGTGCTGACCGGGGAAGGCGCCGACGAGATGTTTGCCGGCTACGACCTGTTCCGCGAAGGAAAGGTGCGCCGCTTCTGGGGACGTCAGCCTGCCTCGACCAGACGCGCCGGGCTGCTCGAGCGCCTCTATCCCTACCTCTCGCGTTCACCGGTTCGCCAGCAGGCATTGGCGAGGCAGTTTTTCGGCCGCAACATTCATGCCCATGACATGCCGGGCTTTGCGCATGAGACGCGCTGGCGCACGACCAGCGCGATCAAACGGCTGTTCTGCCCCGATATGCGCGCCGCCTCGCAACGCCGCGATGCGGTGAGCGAGCTGCTTTCGACATTGCCGGCCGAATTCCCGCAGTGGAGTGCCCTCGCCCAAGACCAGTATCTGGAAATCCGGACTTTGATGTCGGGCTATCTGCTCTCGTCGCAAGGGGACAGGATGCTTATGGCCCATTCCGTCGAGGGCCGCTTCCCGTTCCTGGATGACAACGTCATTGCCCTGGCGAATGCGCTTCCCGACGCCTACAAGCTTCGGGGGCTCGACGAGAAACACGTGCTGAAACGCGTCGCCGCACCGATTCTGCCGCCGCAGATCGTTGCCCGAACGAAGCAGCCCTACCGGGCGCCGAATGCGCTGAGTTTCTTCGCCGCGGACGCCCCGGCATACATTCGTGACGCATTGTCCGAGGCGGCATTGCGGACAGCGGGCGTATTCGATGCCTCATCGGTTGAGGGTTTGGTCGGGAAATGCCGAGCCAGAGCTGGCGACGGCGACATGTCGAATTCCGACAACATGGCCCTGGTGGGCGTGCTGTCGACGCAGCTCCTGCATCAGCAATTTGTCGCAACCCGTCCAGTCGGCGCGACAAGGCCGGATCTCAGCATCGATGTCGACTACGAGCGTCGGGAAAGAGAGCTCGCATGATGCATGGTGCCGTACCGCTCCTGCACGACTATCTGATCCACTCCGCCGGACGGCTCGCCGACAAGGTGGCGCTGGTTTGCAGCGGACAACGCCTCACCTACGGCGAGATCGACGAGCGCTCCAACGGGATGGCGCAATCCCTGGCATCAGGCGGCGTGCAACGCGGCGACCGCGTGATGATCTTCGCCGACAACACGGTCGAGACGGTTGTCAGCTTCTGGGCGGTGCTGAAGGCAAACGCGGTCGTTTGCCTCGTCAACCCGCTCACGAAAAGCGAAAAGCTCGATTACCTTCTGAATGATTGCCGGCCGACGGCGCTGATCACCGACCAGCACCTGCGCTCGGCCTTCGTTGCACCAGCGCAGAACTGCCGCTCCCTGCGAAAGGTGATCGTATCGGGGCCGATCGATGACGACGAACTCACCCGCCTGCCGCACGGGGTGCGCTGGGACGCGGCTGCTAAAAGAACTGCCGCCGCTCCGGCGCGCAATTCGATCGACATCGATCTTGCCGCCATCATCTACACCTCAGGGTCCACCGGCGAGCCCAAAGGCGTGATGCTGACGCACCGCAACATGACGGCGGCATGCACATCGATAGCATCCTATCTGGAACTCCGCGAGGATGACGTCATCCTCAACGTCCTGCCGCTCGCCTTCGACTACGGCCTCTATCAGATGCTGATGGCGTTCCGTACCGGCGCCCGCCTTGTCCTCGAACGATCCTTCGCTTTCCCGGCGCAGATTCTTGAGGTGATCAAGGAAGAGAGGGTCACGGGCTTTCCCGGCGTGCCCACCATCTTTGCCTCGCTTTCGGAGCTCAAGTCACTGAAGGATCACGACTTCTCGAGCATCCGCTACGTCACCAACACCGCAGCCGCCTTGTCACTGAAGCAGATCAACATGCTGAAGGAGATATTTTCGGACGCTCGGATCTATTCGATGTACGGTCTTACCGAGTGCAAGCGCTGCACCTATCTGCCGCCGGAAGATCTCGAGCGAAAGCCTTTGAGCGTCGGGATCGCGATCCCGAACACGGAAATGTGGCTCGTCGACGAGAACGACAAACGGGTCGAGCCGGGTACCGTCGGACAACTGGTTATCCGTGGCGCCACGGTGATGAAGGGCTACTGGGGCAAGCCGGAAGCGACCGCTAGAAAACTGAAGCCCGGCCCCTTGCCCGGCGAGCAGGTCCTCTACACCGGCGACTACTGCCGCATGGACGCCGACGGCTATCTCTACTTCATCGGCCGCGGCGACGAGATCATAAAATCCCGGGGCGAGAAGGTTGCGCCGAAGGAAGTTGAAAACGTGCTGGTGAATATTCCGGGCGTCAAGGAGGCCGCCGTTGTCGGCGTGCCTGACGAGCTTCTGGGCCAGGCGGTCAAGGCGTTCGTCGTGATCGAGCAAGGACGCATTGTCGGCGAAAGGCAGTTGCAGATGGAATGCCAGAAGCGGCTTGAAAGCTTCATGGTCCCGAAATCCATCGTCATCGTGCCCAGCCTGCCCATGACGGATACCGGAAAACTCAAGAAGGTGGCTCTTTCGTAGTGCCTGTTGGACGGCGCCGACTGCATTTTGTCTCTTTGGAGGGTGGATTAGATGGATTCGATTTTGGCAACGAGGCCCGCGGGCGACATCTACACGAAACAAATTCGCGATTTCCTGGCTTCGAACTTCTACATCGCCGACGTGAAATCTCTGAGCACCACGCAATCGCTGCTCGATCAGGGCATCGTCGACTCTACGGGGGTGCTCGAGGTCATCGGCTTCATCGAAGAGACCTTTGGCATCACCGTCGAGGACAGTGAGCTTCTGCCGGAGAACCTCGATTCCATCCAGGGCATTGCGCAATTCATCGCCCGCAAGCGGGGATGAAGCTCCGATCCGCCAATTTCTCAGGGCTGCCGCTTTGCGTATCCGATCACGACGCGCGCCTCGCCGGCGAGATTGGTGACGACGCCGATATTGTCGTAGGCCCAGCTGCGCTCCAGCAGGCTTGCAACTTGGCGATCCTGGCCGAGGCCGACCTCGAATAGCAGTGCGCCGCCCGGCCGCAGATACCGCGCGGCATCTTTCACCACGCGCATGTGGATGGCGATGCCATAGGGCCCGGCCGCAAAAGCCTCACGCGGCTCGAGCGCAAGCAGATGCGAACGATCGCCTTCAAGCCGCTTCTCAGAGATGTAGGGCGGATTGCACACCACGACGTCGATGGTGGCCGGGGGCAGCAAAGCAGACAGCGCTTCGAACAAATCGCCCTTTAGGACGAGCACCCGATCGGCCAGCCCATGGTGGAGGACATTGCGGCTCGCCAGCTCGGCACAGGCATCGGTAACATCGCTGGCCCAGACCCGCGCGCTCGGAACATGACGGGCGATGGCACAAGCGAGATTGCCGGCGCCGCAGCACATGTCGACAACGCGTGGCGCCGGCAGGTTCATTTGGTGCAGGACATCGAGCGCGGTCGAGCCCAACAGCTCCGTCTCCGGTCTCGGAACGAGCGCACCGGAAGCGACAAGCATTTCCATTCCCATGAAGACCGCGCTGCCTCTGCTATAGGCGTCCGCGACGTTGATGTCCTCGCTCAAGATTTGTCTCCACGGCGAGATCGAGCGTTCGTCGATTGTGCGGAAGCGATAGCGCTATTGTGCTGCCGCGCTTTCCAGCTCGTTGCTGAATCTGACCTCGATCGTATCTCCTGGCGCCACCTCGGCGTCCTCGTCCGTCGCCTGCTTGCGCCACTGCCCGTCGATCTTGCGGATGATCGTCAGCTGGGCCCGCACGGTCTCGCCGGCAATCGACAACGGCGCGGCAGTCGCGCCCTGGGGCTGCAATTTCTGACTGGCTGCGCGAAGTCTTGCGCTGATGTCGGCCAGCCGGACCTCGGTGTCGCGCAGTTCGTTCAGCAGGCCGATCCGCCTCTGGTTCTCGTTTCGCTCGAGCTGCCTGGCGAAATCGTCCTGCAGGCGTCGCGTCCGCATGAGCTCGACGGATGTTTCCAGGGCCCGGGTGGACGATAGAAGGACTGCACGCCGGACGTCGGCGAGCCTGTTGTTCGTCAGGTTGCCGGCTTTGAACAGCCTCGTCACCTGCGCAAGGTCCTCCTCGTCGGCCTTCACGCCATCGGCTTCGTCCTGCGCGCGCTTGATCAGTGCTTCGACCTGTGCTGCGGCGTCCCTGGCGCCCTTCTCCACAAAGCTCTGCTCTTGTTGATAGTTGTCCAGCGAGAGCTTCAGCGCTTCTGCTTCAGTCTTCGCTACGCCGGCCGCGAGCGCCGGAGTAAGGGGGGATCCCTGTGGGGGCTGCATGTCGAAATTGGCTTGCTTCTGGAGTTCCGCGCGCAGCCGGGCGCTGTGGAAGTAGTCCCTGGTATATTCCCCCCAGATCATCTCATAGTCGCGCCGCAGATCCGTCGGGTCTGGTCCGACTTGGTTGCTTCGCGACCGCAAGAGGCTGAAGCCGCCGGCCACCGCAATCGCCTGCCGCACGGTCATCAGCGGGCGAAAAGCCTGCTGTCCCGGGGTCAGCACATCGCCGGTCACATAGATCGGACGGTACTCAGCGATGATCGCCGTGACGTCGCTCGGTCTTACAACCGCCATCTGCTCGCGGCCGTCGGCCATGCGCATGTGAAAGATCTTGGTCGGCAAGATCGCCTGCAGGCGCGTTTGCAATTCCGGCGAAGTCAGGCCGCCGACCGATATCGTGCCCGCATCGGGGAGCACGATCGTGCCATCCATCTGGACCACCGCACGCTGTGTCCGGCCCGGAATGGAGGTTATCCCGATTTCGACAGTGTCTCCGGGCGAAATCCGATAAGCAGCCGATAGATCGCCCGCAAAGGCCATGGGCAGGGTGGCCAGCACGGCAACCGCCGTGAGCAAGAAGCGGCTAAGGTTTACCATTGGCGACAAGCTCCTTCGGGTTCTCCTGTTGGGCCCAATCGAGACGGGCGACAAAGTCGTAAACCGGCCCGCCCGGTACGCCCCAGTTGCTTGACCAGATAACCTGCGACCCGTCCGGAGAAGGCGAGGCATGGGTCTCGCTCCAATAGTCGGAGGGAGGATTGCGCGTTTGCACGATGCGCCGAACGGCGCCGCTGCCGTCGATGCGAAGCGCGATCACCTCGCGCGCATAGGGGGCCCATCCCGGATTGGCGGAAACCTGGTCCGGATTGCCGCCATAGCTCAGGAACGCCCAGTCGCTCCTAGCCAGAGCGCGGGTCGATGCATGCTCCGCCTGGCCATAGGCGGTAAGTGATGTCACCTTCCCATCCGACAGCCTGCGTTTGATTATCTGGAACTTGTCGGGCCCGGACTTGCTGATGCCGACATAGACCTCGTTGCCATCTTCGTCGACCGTCAGATCGCCGTGACCGGGCCGGTGATGGTCCGTCCATCTCTGCCGCAAGCCCCCGTCAACGGCGAAAATGGCTCTTTGTTCTGTGCCGTCCATGAGATTTTGGAAACACAGGATGTACGCTGCGAGTGGCGAGATGGTGCAGGAACTGGTCGTTCCAGGAACTTGAGCAAGATCGATGTCCGGGAATTTCCCGCGCCGATCCAGATCGTAGGCAAAGACAACCTTCGCGCCATCCTTGCGGACTGCGCGCACCGCGATGCGGCTGCCGTCCCGACTAGGATTGCCTTTCGAGGGGCCGAATTGCAGGTCGCGATACGCTGTGGACGTGAACAGGACTTGTTCCTGGTTCGTCCGCGGTGCCCAGGTCGAAATCGCCCGGTTGTGAACGCAGATCATCAGCTCGGGATTGCGAGGATGCCACTCGCATTCCCCGCCTCTGTTGCGGTGAAACAGCGCCACATAAGTGTGCCCGTCGAGAAAGCACATTCCATTGCAGCCGTTGTCGAGGAGCAGCAACGTCTGGTCAGCGTTCCAGGCTTGCGCACTTGAATAACGGTGGCTGCAATATTTGGGCCCGCAGACAACGCCGTTTCCAAGGCTTCCGGGCTTGGTGATGCGAACGAAGCTGGTGCCGAATGCCGGGTCGGTCGCGGGACGAAGGTAGTCGGGCAGATCCATCGCCACCGGCGCCACGAATCCGGTGGACGCGTTGCTTCCCTGACCGCCGGCCGTCCGCAGGTTGAGGAGCGCGGCAGCGCAAACCATGAGCAATGCGGCAGCGACCGGGGTGAGCCTCATGTCATGTAGCCCATCTCTTGACGTACGAGCCCTTCACTGAGGCGTTTGCGCCACCACGCAATGGTTCGGCTCAGGCCTTCGCGCAGACTGGTCTGTGCCTTCCATCCCGTTGCCGTCTCGAGCCGCGACGAATTTGCCAACAGCGCCCGGACCTCGGAATTTTGCGGCCGCAGCCGGCTTTCGTCGCGATGCACCGGCTTGTTCGAACCGCTCAGCTCAAGCACCAGGTCCAGCACGTCCGATATGGTGACCGCGCGCTGGCTTCCGGCATTGTACGCATGCCCGAATTCGAGTTCAGCCGAGCCCGCGGCGAGGAAAGCCGCCGCGGTGTCTTCGACGAAGGTGAGGTCGCGGACCGGGCTGGTATCTCCCACCATGATGGCCGCGCATTTAGGATCGAGGGCCTGCCTGATGATCGTCGGCACGATCGCTCGTTCGCTTTGGCGCGGTCCGAATGTGTTGAATGGACGAAGCACAACGACAGGCACGTCGAAGGATCGAGCGTAGGACTCCGCCATCATGTCGGCTCCGATCTTGGAGGCCGAGTATGGCGACTGCCCCTGCAGCGGATGGGATTCGCTGATGGGCATGGTCAGGGCGGTGCCATAAACCTCGCTGGTTGAGGTGTGCACCACGCGCTCGATGTCCCACTGGCGCGCCGCTTCGAGCACATTGAGCGTGCCCATCACGTTCGTCTCTACATAGGATTGAGCAGCGGCGTATGAGTACGGAATGGCGATCAGTGCCGCGAGATGAAAAACGACGGCCTGGCCAGCTACGATCCTGTTCACGAATCCGCTGTCGCGAACGTCGCCGCGGACCAGCTTCAGCTGATTTCGGATGCCGTCCGGCAGATCATCCAGCCACCCGTGACTGTCGAACGAATTGTAGAGGGCCAAAGCAGTTACGTCCGCGCCGCCGCGAACCAGCGCCTCGGTCAGATGCGACCCGATGAACCCGTCCGCGCCGGTGACCAGAACTCTTTTTCCCTGATAGGTCATGACCACACAATCCCCGGACCGCTTTCAAGCATCGCCTGAGTGCGCCGAAGCCATGCCAAGGACAATGAAAACACCTCGAACGACAAGGACCGCGTCGGAGATGATGGTCCGGCGACCATAGTAGGAAAGATCGATTCTGGCTTTTGCCGGAAACAGCACTTCCTTGTAGAACGTGGCCGGCTCGACATCGCGAGGGTAGAAAAGGTCCTCGCGGCGGAACATGATCTGAGCAGGACCGAACAAGCCCGGCTTGTATTGCAGGACAGCTTCGTAGCCGTCCCTGAAACACTCGGCGAAAGGCAGACTCTCAGGGCGCGGGCCGACTAGGGCCATTTCGCCCTTCAGGACGTTCCACAACTGCGGCAGTTCGTCGAACTTGCTGAGAGCTAGAAACCTGCCCACCATCGTCATCCGGTCGTCATTGGCAAGGGTCAGCGCAGGGCCTCCCGCATCGCAACGGGGATCGAATTTTCGGAACTTGTACATGTGGAAAAGCCGTCCGCCGGCACCTATGCGGGGCTGAACAAAGACGACGGGGCGGCCGCCTTCCAGCAGCAGTGCTGTTGCGATCAGGAGCATCAGCGGCGACAGGGCAATGAGCCCTGCGGATGCGGCGATGATATCCATGGCGCGCCTGCCAAGTCCGTGGCGGACACGTGCCATACCAAGCTGGTGAATGGGGATGTCGAATGCGTTCATGCGGCTGTCCCGGCCCGAGAACCGCTGTCGAGAGCCGACGCCAGCGCATCCACCACTGCCTCCGCGACCGGAGATGTTATCTGGGGATGCAGCGGAATGGTCAGTTCACGGTCGGCGAAAGACTCCGTGCGCGGCAGGTGAACCCCGGGAAAGAGTTCCCGATACAGGGTCATTTGATGCACAGGCGGATAGTGAATTGTGGTCTGTATGCCCTGCGCGCGCAGCTCGTCGATGACGTCTTGCCTGTTGACATAGCGGGGCAAGAGGATCGGCATGATGTGATATGCGGAGGTGCGCGGTTCCGCAAATGGCATCGAGATGGTCGGGCAGCGCATGGCGATAAGACGCCTGTACAGCACGACAAGGATGCGTCTGACCTCATTCCACTCCTGCAAATTGCGAAGCTGAACCAGGCCGATGGCAGCCCGCATCTCATCCATGCGGTAGTTGAAGCCGAGCATCGTCACGTCATATTGCGGTGTGCGGCTGTTCAGTCTCTGGCGCGTTCCAGTGGTCATGCCATGCGCACGCGCCTGGCGAATCTTCTCCCGCAAGTCGGGATCTCGCGTGATGACCACGCCGCCTTCCGCGGTGGTCATGTTCTTGTTGCCGTAGAAACTGAACGCCGCTCCGGCACCGAAGGTCCCTACCTCCTTCAAACCAGGGGCGTGTGCGGCGTCCTCGATGATGTAGAGACCCCGCACGCTGGCGAAGGTCTGCCACTCCTCCTTGTTGGCGAGGTAGCCTGCGAAATGGACCAGGATCACCGCTCTGGTGCGCGACGTGCAGCGCGCCTCTGCCTCTGCAACCGACATCAGCGGAACGTCGTCGGATTCAATATCGACAAAGACCGGCTTGGCGCCGACATACAACACCGCGTTCGCGGTCGCAACGAAGGTCAGGGAAGGCACCAGGACCTCGTCACCGGGCCCGATGCCGAGTCCGTAAAGAATGAGGTGAAGGGCGGCAGTGCAGGAACTGACCGCGACGCAATCGTCGGCGCCGTGCACCGCGGCAAATGCCGCTTCAAACGCCCGAACCCGCTCGCCCATGGTCAGCCAGCCGCTGTCGATCACTTTCGACAAGGCGGCCTTCTCTGGAACACCCAGCACGGGTGCGCTAACCAAGAGCATCCCAACCTCCCGGTGATCGTCTGCTTCTGTCTCCACGAGCTGCTTCAGGCTGCTGCGGCGGCGACCTCTATGGACGCCGACTGCTCCTCCCAGGAGACCGCCTGCGCCTTCTGAAAATCTTCGACGCGGCCGATATCCAGCCAGAGCCCTTCATGCTTATAAACGTGCACGACCTGTCCATCTTGAAGCATTTGCAGCATCAGATCGTCGAATCCGAACGGGATGCCGGACGGGATAAAGCGCAGAACATCGGGATTCATGCAGTAGATCCCCATGCTTACCAAATGCGTCAGCGAGGGCTTTTCACGGAAAACCTGGACAGTGTCGTTGACCTCGTCGATGACGCCGAAGTCCATCTTGGTGACGCGTGAAGCAGTCGCGATTGTAACCAGGTCGCTGTGGGCACGGTGCGCCGCCACAAACCGACTGAGGCTCAAGTCGGTAAGCACGTCGCCGTTGAGGACGAGAAAGGGTTCGTCCAGTTCCTCTCTGATCAAGGAGAGTGGGCCTATAGTCCCAAGCGGTTCCATTTCTTGCGTGTAACGGATCTTGACGTTCCACTGGGAACCATCACCGCAGACGCTGCGGATGAGGTGGCCTAGGTAGCCCGTCGTGACATATACGTTTTCGATGCCGTTTCGCCGCAGCCATTTCAGCAGCAACTCAAGCACAGGCCGGGCACCGATCGGCATCAGAGGCTTCGGCAGAACCGAGGTGAATGGCCGAAGGCGCATGCCCATTCCACCACATTGAATAACCGCTTTCATACGATCCTCCCGGCCCATATGGCCGACACAGGCTAATAATCAGGTCAGCGTCCGAAGCTCACGTCCGGCCGCGTTGATTGGCTGTGACCCAAGGGGTCGCTGCACGTGCTCCGGATTGGGCGGAAAATACGCTCCGGCTGCAGACGTGTCGTCGTGCGTTCGAATGGCGCTGTCCTGGGGACGGGCCGGACGGCAAGGCGCGGCCACATCGCTCACGCAGGCACGGATGCAACGGCGTGCCTGGCAGGGGACCAAGGTCCGACTTGCATCATGGTAAACGCATAGTAGCCTCTTCGGTCCAGCCAGGTGCATTAGAAGGTCGGAATTCTTGTTGGGTTTCAGCTGCCGGACGGGGTGCGCATCTTCACATTCAGAATAGCGTTCTGGATGTTTGCCGTTCGTCCCAGGCCGAAAGTGGTGTGCGTTGGGGTGAAATGTACAAGATCGTCATCGCCGATGATCACGGACTGTACAGGCGTGGCTTACGGTTGGCGTTGACCGCCGCCATCGAAGGCGTCGAAATCTTTGAGGCAACATGCTTCGATGCGGTGGTTGGCCTCCTTGCCGAACACAAGCCCATCAGCCTCGCGATGCTCGATCTCAACATGCCGGGGCTCTTCTCGCAAGAAGTGCTTAGCGACGTTTTGGCTGCTTACCCGGACACGCGATTTGCAATTGTTTCTGGCAACGATTCACGATCCGAAATCATAACCGCCCTCTCGGTTGGGCTGCACGGCTACATTGTGAAATCGCAGCCTGACGAGGAAGTCGTGCTGGCCGTGAAGGAGATCCTATCGGGTCGAATCTACGTGCCAGCGCTTCTGTCCCGGACCTCTGCAAGCCACGAGCAGGCGCTTGAAATTCCGCACGGGAACAGCACCGGCGCAGGCGCTCTGGGAAAGCTAACATCGCGACAAAAGGATGTTTTGAGGCTGATGGCCGAGGGCTATTCGAATAAGGAGATCGCTCGAGATCTCGATATCGCCGAGGCCACTACGAAGATCCACGCCGCCGCGATCATGCGGGTGTTGGGGGTTCGAAATCGGACCGAGGCGGCAATTTTGATCAAGAACTGGCTGGGAACAATGTGAGCTAAAGCGAGTCGCGCTGAGAACGGATCAGGCGATGCGCTTTGTTGATGCCTGTCGTTGTCTCGAACCGCTGCGCACCTCTGAGCGACCTGCATTAGTCCTGGATCTCATTCGGCGACAGCCGAAGAGAATACCGAAGCCCGTCCTCTCCCATTTCCAATTTCGAAGAATGACCCACAATGGGTGTTCCATCGGTCCCCAGAACCATGGATCCAAAACCTTGGCGCTTGATCGGAGCAGTGGGTCGGCCTCCCGTTTCGATCCAGTCGAATTCAATCTCGTCGCCGGTTCCGCCTGAAACGACGGTCCATCGCACCTTTACCTTGCCCTGCGCGTGGCCGAGCACCCCGTGCTTGATCGAGTTGGTGGCAAGTTCGTGGACGATCATTGCAAAACTCTCGGCCGCTCCGCTTGATATCTTGATCTCGGGGCCCGTGACGGACGTCTTGCCTGCTTGTGAGAAGGGCCGCAGTTCCTGAAGGACGAGCTCACGAATGGTGGGCGACGCGTCAGCGCTGTCCGTGAGCAGCCTATGCGTCGCCTCGAGGGCGCGAATTCGTTCGACGAGCATGTTCTTGAATTCGGCGACGTTGCCATCCGGCGCCTTGATCATCTTCACTATGGCGATGATAACGGCGAACAAGTTGCTGAACCTGTGGCGCTGTTCAAGCATCAGCCGCTCTTGCTTTCTTGCCGCCGCACGCAGCAGTGTCGTTTGCCGACGCGCCGTCAAATCCGCTGCGATGCCAATCCGCTGATTGCGGCCGCCGTGGCTTTCCTCGCGTCCCCTCAAGGCAATCCAACGGATCTGGCCGCCTGGTCGCTTGATACGGATCTCCACGTCATAGCTGGCCGCAAAATGACGCTTCCGCGGGGGCGATGCGAGCTTTCCCCAGTCCGCCTGGTGAACGATATCTGAGAGCGCGTCCAGGGGACGGAGCGCAGCTGGTGGCAACCCCAAAATCTCCCAGAACTGGCTCGAACCCGAGACGACTTGATCGTCATAATCTATTCGCCACGTGCCCAGCCGGCCGGCGGACAGCGCGAGGTCGAGCCATTCCTTCTGAGCCACGAGTGCTTCGCGAGCAGATCGCCGGGTGGTGATGTCGTCGACGACCACAAACAGACTGTCCAAGGGAACAGCATCCGGAGCGGACCAAGAAAGCAAGAGCCGGGTCCACAGCGTGCTGCCATCCTTTCTGATCATGCGCATTTCCGAGCTGAAAGAGGGCGTCTCGACGCTCAACCCCGCGAGCGATTTTGTGAACAAGTCGCGATCGTCGTGATGGACAAGCGTATCGATCTGCCGGCCGGCGAGTTCGCCTTCGGGATAACCCAACATGGCGCAGAGGCACCTGTTCGACTGCAGCAGCTCACCTGTGTCGTTGGCGGTCGCGAAACCCATCTCGGCTCGCTCAAAAGCCCGACGATAACGTGACTCGGCAGCCTCGACGGCAGCGAGCTTGACGTCGAGCGCCGCACGCAAGCTTCGCCTCGAACGGTCGAAAAGAAAACTGATCATCCCGCCGGAAAGCAAAAGCAGGACGGCGCGTACCCAATCATCGGCCACAGCGTGGCCATTCATGACTCCGCGGGCACCCAACCCGGCGGCCGCCATCACAAGCGTTGCTGCTACCCCAGACCAACGGTTCTCAAGGAAAGCCACGACGACTATTGCCGGAATGAATTCGAGAAAGCCTGGGTCAGCGGCACCTGTCAGGGAAACCCTTACCTCAAAGAGCAGCGTAGCGATCAGAACGGTCAGGGACGCCAGATGAGTTCGCGGCAGGATGGACCTCCTTCGGCAAACCTCATCCAACCTAACTACAACTTCCGGCCTAGCCCGTCGAGCTTAGACCGTCGGGCACGCGACTAGTACGTCTGCTCGCTTTCACACCCCAAAACCAAGAGCTTATAAAATACTGGCAACCAACGTCCCGACTGCGACGTCCCAAGCATGAAGCCAACGAGGATGGATGACCAATGAACCTGGTCAATCGACTGAACGAACCGAGATTCGTCGCGCGACCTGGCACGATATCGGCAGGGTCGCCGAGAGCCTACGCGCGAGGCTCTGACCGCAAACCCGTGCGGCCGACCCCGGCCAGCAACTGCGAGCGACCGGGCCTCGACTCAATAACCGGCATGCTCGAACGCATGGGCTGTGGCTGGCTTGTGCTGAGCGAGTCGAAAAGGCTGCTCAAATGGAATGCGGCCGCTGAAACCATCCTTGCGGGCTGTGACGATTCTCATGATCCGCCCAGCGATCTATCAGCGGCGCTGAGGAGCTTGATAGCTGGCGTGCCTACGCATTTTGTGCCCGGATCGTTGTCTTGGATCGTAATCCGCAACGCTGGAGACCGGCCGGTTATCCTCGACGAAGAAGGCGTGGTCACGCCTGACAGGTCGATTATCCTAGCACTTCTCGATCGTCAGGCGAGAAACGGACCGAACCCACAGACGTTGCAGAAAATGTTTGGATTGACGGGTGCGGAGACCCATCTGGCGTTGCGCCTGGCGAGAGGCGATGCCCCCTTGGAAATTGCCGAGCGGACTCGGCTCAGCCGGACCACCATCCGTACACAGCTTGCATCGCTATTTGCCAAGACGGAGACGAGGCGGCAGGCCGAACTGGTAGCGCTTCTGGGGCGGATCTCGGTGCTGCCGTAGCACCTCAACCCATCCCGACCTCCTGCAGCGCAATTGCGGGCCGCCGGCCTCGGCGAGTGCGCGTCAGCGCCTGCGGGTCTGCAACGCGCCGAGTTTCGGGCGTATCCTGAACAGATATTCCAGCATGTACTGGTTTGCGATCCTCATGACTGACGGTCGAAGGATCTGCATTGCGTCTCGCATTGTCGTTCGCCAGGATTGATGCCGGAATCTGGCAGGGATGCGGGCCACCTGCAGCGCACGCAAAAGAGTCTCCGGGCTGGGGAGACCGTTCCTATCCTCGATAAGATCCCAATTGAGTTCTTTGACCGCAAGAGTGACCTCGTCCACGTCCTCGTAGCTCTTGGTCGTCGTGATGCTCGGATGGCGTGTCGCATCGTAGAAGATCAGGCCTTCATTGATGGCGATCATCTCTCCGTGCCGGGCCAGGTCGACAAAGAACAACTGATCGACGCCCGCCGGGATCGACTTATGGGCACGCATCCGGCATCCGGCCTGAATTACGGCGCTGTTGATCAAGAGCGTCGACGGTATGATGCCCAGGCTCCTTGTCATGCGCACCAGATACAGGTCCGTCAGGCACTGCTGGCTCGAATAGAGCGAAACCCGATCTTGCTCGGGTGGATCCGAGCGCATCACTACCCGGCTCTCCTCAACAACACGCGCCGCGCACGTCATGAAAGCTGCTGAGGGATATCTGGTTGAAATTTCGGCAAACCTCTTCAGGGCTCCCGGAGCCAACCAGTCGTCGTCATGCAACAACTTGATCCACTTACCCATGCAGGCAAGCATTGCGTTGTTGGTGTTCTCCACCTGCCCTCTACCCCTACGGTTTTCCAAAATTCGGATGCGAGGGTCCTTTCGCGCGTATTCTTCCAAGATGGGCCAACTCGAGCCCTCGCTTCCTTCGTCGTCGCTGACGACAAGTTCCCAGTTGGAAAAATCCTGTCCAACGATACTGTCGATGGTGCGTCGGATGGTGTCTGGCCGGCGAAATGTTGGCACGGCAACCGAGATGAACGGGCGCATTGTCGAAGCATCGGCAGAATGGGCAACATTGTTCACATCGCGGGGACCTAGGCGCCACAGATTTGTCTTACCTTCATCGTGGGCCACGGACTCCGCGGAGCGCATAGTTCGCTCGGCGCGCGTGTCGCTACTCGATTGGAGCTTCATGGTGCTCTTTCCTTGCGATCGTATATAAGCTCGGCAATGTTGCCCGTGCCGGTTCGGCATCCCGCTTCAGAAGGTACAGCGAGGCTGCAGTCTTGAGGGCAAAGCCGACCGTCCCGCCGGCGGCCATGAGATAGATGACGTCGATAGGCTCCCAACCCGCTTTGGCGCCGGCGAGCAGGGGACCAAAGACGAGCACCATGCGCGCGGCGTCGACGGCGAGTCGCACTTCCTGCCGCCGCAGCAGAGCAGGAACCTCGCTGAGAGGCGTCGACAATGCCTGCACGGCGCCCATGAATGCCAATGCGGTGATGATCTGTGCGGTCGGCATCCAGGCCTGACCCAGGACGGGGACGACGAGGTAAGGAGCTGCCAGCCCAAGCACCAAAATCGGGAATGCGGTAAG
The DNA here is from genome assembly GCF_004791945.1 of Mesorhizobium sp. M3A.F.Ca.ET.175.01.1.1. Lineage (NCBI taxonomy): Bacteria > Pseudomonadati > Pseudomonadota > Alphaproteobacteria > Hyphomicrobiales > Phyllobacteriaceae > Mesorhizobium > Mesorhizobium sp. M3A.F.Ca.ET.175.01.1.1. The sequence goes on from NZ_SRTP01000012.1 coordinate 20,510, forward strand.
GCCAGCAGCAAGAATCAGGAGACCCCGCGCGATGGCAAGCATATGGCCATGATTGCTGTTCTTATTGGCCTCGGCGACAAAGACGTTGCTCAGCGGCGTGGCGATCAGCACGATAGGTCCGGTCACGAGCCGTGCGGCGACGCCGAGGTAACCAGCGACAGCTGCGCCGAACAAGGAACCGACCAGAATCGCCGGAAGATTGTTGATGGCATAGCTGCCAAGGGTTGCGGGAATATCGAACAATGGGAATTTGTATTCCCTTCTGGCCTTGTCGAAGACGCTGTTCCATGGCGCTCGATAGATGCCGCGCACGTCGCCCCAATTCAGAATGCGAAAGCCTAGGAAGGCGAGAAAGACGAACTGGCTGAGGATATGCGCATGCACCATGGCTTCACCACCGAGACGGGCGAAGCCAAAGGCCAATTGCAGCAGGGCCATGGTTGCCGGCAGGATCAGACGGCCGACGGCGAAATCGCGCAACAGACCCGCACGCAACGCCCAGCAATTCATCGTTTCAACGAGCGCCGCGCCGCTCATCCCGATCGGAACGAGCCAGACCAGGTGCCTCAGTTGGGGAGGCGCAACGCTTAAAAGCAACTGCCCGGTCGCAAAGGTCAGGACGCCGGTGACCAACACAGCCAGCAGAATGAGCTTGACGGTGACATAGGTCTGCCCGGCCTCCTTGACTCCGTAGAGCGAGGGTTCGAAGCGCAGGGCTGCGACCGCGCCGAGTATGTTGACCGCCGAAAGATAGATCGTGAAGAGGCCGAAATCTGCCGGAGAATAGAGCCGGGCCAGTATGGGAATGGTGGCGACCAGGATGAGTTGCCCCGTGATCGCCATTGCCGATACGCCACCCGCCGCGCGGATGACCTTGCCGATTGGGCTTGCTGTTACCCGAACACTCCTGGATCTCAGAAAGTCGCTGTGGGACATTGGCTCGCGATTCCGAGAAGCAGCTGACGACGGGACACGGAGCTTACGGTGGGTGCCGGACCTCGCCATCATTCACCTGAATGAGATTGCGCATGCCTGGGCGACCGGCCGCCCCGGCTACGCTATGGTTCACGGGCTCCCAGGCTGACCATCCGCTTCGGAGTCGGGCGCCTCACTGTCGCCGTTGCAAATTCGTTGCCAGACTGCATTTGGCGATGATTGCGCGTTCAACATCCTGGGCGCTTCTTGCAGTGGCCCCTTGAGTGGAGGTCTCCACACAAATGAAGTCTCGACCAGACGCAGACAGTATTTCGCTTATCGTGTTGAAGACCCCGAAGGAACGCATGTTGACCTCGAAATCGGCCTCGAAGAGCCGCTCCGCAGGGGGTTCGCGTTCTATTCGTTCGCGCAGACGCGTCGCCACCGTAGCTCGTGGCAACACAACTCTGATTGTCAGATCCGCGACAGGCAAATTGCTCAGCACGGTTTCGAGAGTGGCTTTGTCGGCGTTCCCGTTGAGAAGTGCCAGAGACCCGACTGCCTGAACATAGCCCTCGTCGAAGATTTGAATGTCTTCGATCGTCTCTGCGCGATCCCAAGCGTGCGACAGCTTCAATATATGCTGCCATATCCGGGCTCGCCAGATCGGCTTCTTCGGTGGGATTGCCTTGAGCAGCAACAGCGATTTCGACAGGTCCTCGCCGCCGTTTCGTGGGAAAAAAATGATTTTGGCCGTGGAAACCGTCGCCGACATGATCCTTGCCACAGACAGGAAAACGCCGAAGTCGAGGGTTCCGGACCTTACCCCCGGTCGGTAGCTGCGGACGACTTCTGCGCAGTATCCGCCCTCGCGCAATCGCCTTGCAAGGGCGTGGGCGAAGGTTGTTTTGCCCGAACCGGGCGGTCCGAAGAGCTCGACGATCAAGGTTTAAACTCGATCATGACAGGTCGCCGCAATGCTCAGGGCAACTTCGCGAATAACAAATCCGCGCTGTCGCCGAATTGATACTTGGCATGCCGCTTGAGATTGACCCCCGTAAGGACACTGCCGGTGGGAACCGAAATCGCGCCGTCCCTTTGAAGCAATTCCAAAACCGCGCGTGCGGTATTGCGCGGGGTCCTGCTCCAGCGAATGGCAAAAAGGATCGCATCCGCCCAATTCGTGAGGAACCTGGCTTCCGGTCCCGCAAGTCCGGGCGGGCCGTTTATGATGACCAGTCCGTACGCAGCCTGCAATTCGTCTCTGCATTCAAGGCTGTCGGCGCGCGCAAGAAGCCTAAGCAGATCCTCGGACGGAGCAACGGTCATCAGGTCGACGCCAGCTTCAGGCATAGTAGCAACTGCATCCTCGAGACTGCAGCGGTTGCTGATGAAGTCGCCGAACGACCGGAGCGCTTTTGGCCCGCTGCGCTGGTGGAGGAATTCTTGGGTAAGTTGATGGTGCGCGCGTTCCAGATCGATCAGAAGGACAGGGCCGCCCAGCCGTGTGGCGGCTAATGCCAAGCTCCATGCAAGTTCATTCGCACCGTCTTCGCGCAGGCTCGAGGTGACAAAGATGGTATGTGGGGAACGCATCCTGGCTTGATTTGGCGCAGCCGCGACCAATAGTGACGTCACCGCCCGGCTGTAGGCGGATCTAGACTCCCCCAAGACCAATTCCCGCAGCTGCTTCATGTGCATCTTGCCTGGATCTGGAATTAGGCCAATGCAAGGGATTCTAAGCGCTGCTTCGGTCTCAACCTCACCACGCAGGGTACGATTGAAGCGATTTCGAACCAGCACGAAGACCGCACCAAGAATGGCGAACGCAACCATCCCCGGCGGCACCAGGAAAATCGGCGGCAAGGTCTGCGGTTTGGCCGGCGGCCATGCTGGCGAAAGGATGGAGACGCCAGCTGAGGGAGCTCCGATGCGCCTCATCAAATCCTGCTGGCGGCTCAGCAACTCGTTGTATCGCTGCGTGAGAAGACTGACCTGGGGCTCAAGCGCGCGCAGCCCGGAGAGCCGGGTAGCGGTGTCGGCTGCGACCGCATCGAGAACATTCTTGCGATCTTCCAGCGCGCCAACCTGAGCCCGATAGGTGTTCACCTCCGCCTCAACGCGCGCGACGCCTTGCTCGATCTCATTGGCGATGGCTGTGCTTAGATTCTTGTCCGCCGGCGCGCTGGCCTGACGAGCCGCAAGATCCGCCAACTCCGGCGTGCCCAGGGCATCGGCCAGCGAGGCGACCGGAGCGTTCTCTTTGCGAAGATCCTGGATGTGTTGAAGGCGCGATTCCATCGCCGCCAGATCGGCCTTGGACATGGATATCTGCTGGCTGAGATCGGCTCTCTCCCTGGCCGCGCTATCAGCCGAGCCTTGATCGACGGCGCCATGGCTCAGCCGGTATTTTTCCAACCGATCGGTCGCCGCAACGAGGTCGGTCTGCACGCGGGGCAGATTGGCGACGACTGCGTCGAGCTCCAGCCTGTCCTCGGCCTGCCGCTTTTTCGCGAGCTCGTCGACATAGACCTGGGCAAAAGTATTGGCCACCGTGGCGGCTCGCACCGGATCTTCATCCGCAAAAGCGACGGAGATGATCCTCGATCGCAGTTCCTGCCCAATCCTTGTCCTGTTCCTGAGCAGCTTCAGGTCGGAATCGACCGCCGCTTGCGCGCTTTGCGGCCAAAGCCGCTCGAGAATCCCCGCTGCAAATGCGCTTTTTGGTGCAGGGCCCGGGCCGGGCCTGGAAATCCCGGTTTTGGACGCGCCCTGCCCCGGCGTGCTGCCTTCCACCTTATGAAGCGCTGTCGCGACACGGCGCAGATGGCCCTGCGACGAGAGCATGGTGATGTGATCGTCGATGCTGGAATCGATGAGATCCTGTGCAGAAGAGCCGCCCGGTGCAAGCGAACTGCGTGCAGGCGGATCGATTATCAATTGGCTGGTAGCCTCAAACATCACGGGACGAACGAGGCCCACAAGTGCCGCGAGGACCCCTCCAACAACGGCAAAGGCAAGGATTGACCATTTTCTTCTCCCCAACGCCACTGCAAGCTGGCTCGATGCAGCTTGCGTGTCGGCGCGTTCACGTCGCGGCCGTATCCGCTCCCTGTTTTCAAGTAGCGGGGGCGTTGGTTGAGCGGCGGCTCGTGGGAGTCTAATGCGGCTGATGGCTGAACCTGCCATTTCATACTCCTGCCATGTCGAGGGTGCGAGATGGATCGATCGGGACCTTTTCCCGCCTGACTTCGTTCAGCCAGGCTTGAAACATGAACGCCGACCACAATTCGCGAGAGCGATCCTGGCCTCGCATGTGATCGAGCCAGCAACCTTGCACCCTGGTGCTATCCAGCACGTTCTCGCTGTCGCGCCGCATGTCTGCGAGAAGATCGGTCGCCCAGTTGCGCAGCGGTCCCCTCAGCCAAGCGGCGACGGGCACGTCGAACCCCTGCTTCGGCCGGTCGATTAACCGGTCCGGAAGATAGCGGCGCAGCAGATTGCGAAGAATCCACTTGCCACTGCCGTTGCGCACCTTCGCTTCCGAAGGAAGGCGCCAGGCGAACTCCACAACCCGGTGGTCCAGCAGTGGACAACGCCCTTCAAGGCCGTTGGCCATGGTCGCCCGATCCAGCTTTACCAATATGTCGCCGGGCAGATAGCCGGCCATGTCGTCGTAGAGAAGTCGCGACAGCAGCCCGTCGAGTTTCGGTGCGCTGTCGATCGACCCGGACTGACTGTGGCGAGTGAGGCGCGCAGCCGGTGATGTCACCAACCGCTGATACAATTCATCCTCATGCCTTGCGGTAAGCAAGCCGGCGAGACGACCGAGCCGGTCGCTGCGCAGCATATGGCGCACATTTGCCGCAAGCGGCAGACCGCGCAGGAAATCCTCGCGCGCCACACGGGCCAGCAAGCTTAGTCCCGACGCCATGGTTCGCCGCACCATCAGGGGAAGGCTTTGTTGGCGCTTCAACCGGTTTGCCATAAAGTGGCGGCCATAGCCGGCGAAGCACTCGTCTCCGCCGTCGCCCGACAGGGCGACCGTGACGTGTTGGCGGGCGAGCCGCGCCACCAGCAAAGTTGGAATTTGGGATTCGTCGGCGAAAGGCTCGTCCCATATCCGCGGCAGCTCGGGAATGACCTCGCGCGCCGCATCTGGCGAAAGGTGAAGCTCGGTATGATCGGTGCCGAGATGTCGTGCCACCTCGGCCGCATAGGGAGCCTCGTCAAAGCCTCCCTCCGCAAAAGCGACAGTGAACGTGCGAACCGGGCTTCTGGATTGCGCCTGCATCAGGGCTACGACGGTGGAGCTGTCGATCCCGCCCGACAGAAAGCCGCCCAACGGCACGTCGGCGACCATCCGTTCGCGAACCGCCAGCCGAAGCAGCTCGTCAAGCTCATCAGTCAGTTCGTCGTCGCTGCCGAGGATCGGCCGTTCGAGGCCTTTCGCGGCCACTTCGGCCAGCGACCACCAGTGATCGACACGCTGGCAGAGCGAGACCGCACTGCCCGCCTCGGCAAGATCCGTGGATCTGACCGAGAGAAGCGAACCGGGTGGCAGCTTGAACACGCCCCGCCAGATGCATTTGTGATCCGGTACCCACCCTTTCGAGAGCATGGACCCAGCGGCATCAAGGTCGAGTTCTGGGCAGAAGAGCGGGAAGCGCCTGATTGCCTTGAGTTCCGAAGCAAAGACCAGGGCATGCCCGGCGAGAGCGACGTAGAGCGGCTTTTTGCCCATTCGATCCCGGGCTAGGTGAAGCGTTCTGGTCTTCAGGTCCCACAACGCAAACGCAAACATGCCGGCAAAGCGCTTGAGCGCCGCTTCGAGACCCCAGGTCTCGATCGCAACCAGCATCACTTCCGTGTCGCCGGTGCTGTGAAACTGGTGCCCCGCAGCTTCGAGCTCGCGCCGCAGGTCACGGAAATTGTAGATCTCACCGTTGAAGGAGATCACATACCGATCGCTGGCGGAACGCATTGGCTGCCGCCCTGCCCCAGACAAGTCCACGATCGCCAGCCGACGGTGGCCCAGCGCAATCCCCGCGTCGCGATCTGTCCAGAGTCCCTCGCCGTCAGGCCCGCGGTGGCGAAGTGACCGCGTCATCTCCCCTATCGCCTCGAGCGACTTCGGATCCCTACAGGCGGCGACGAGGATTCCAGCAATCCCACACATCACGCAATCCTTGCATGCTGGAGCCCGTGGCGGAGTTCCTGGCGCATTCCTGCAACCAGGCAGAAAGTCAGCGCGAACCAGACGATCGGGTGGCGGATGATCAGATGCGGCATGCTGAAGACCACCACCGAAGCGAGAAGCACCGACAGCGCGTCGAAGCGGCTGCGCCAGGCCGACATGGCTGCTGATCCGACGATCCAGACCAAGGCGAGGACCGCCACCAGCCCACCCTGAAGGTAAAGATCAAGAATGGTGTTGTGAGCTTCGAACGGTCGCTCCAGGAACTGCCTGTCCGCCACCGGCGGACGCTCCAGGTGCGGACCGGGGCCAAGGCCAAGCGAACCGGATTGCAGTCCCTTCTCGATTGCCTCGTTCCATAGAAAGACCCGAAGTTCGAATGTCTCTGCCGTCGCTTCGCCGCCTCCGTCCTTGGTGAGGCTCTTGGCGAAGCTTGCGACGCTGCTCTCCTCGGTGACAGCATATGGCGCCGCCGCCAATGCGAGAGGAGCGGCGCCGATCATCAGCAAAAGCGCGATTTGCCGAGCAAGGCTGGGCCTGTTGCCATTGGATGCGAACCATGCCCTCGATCGCAGACCCAGAAATACGAGACCGCTCAGAATGGTCGTGTAGAGATATGTATCGCTTTTGGTCAGCCGTCCGACATAGATGATGGGGATCAGGCTGGAGAGCGCCAGGAACTGAGCCCATCGATTTCTGCTGGTCGCTACCAAATGCAACGCCAATGGACCGAAGACCGCACAATAGAGCGCGAGTTGGTTCGGGTTCTCGGACCAGCCGCGGAAACGATCCCAATACCACGGATCGACTCCGGGCTGATGGATTCCGCCAAAGGCCAGTCCAACTTGGATCGCAAAGGCACAGACGGCGATTGCGACCATCCACCAGGCGCTACGCCGCAGATGGAACTCGGCATTGGGCTCCAATGCCGCGAGGCAGGTGAAGCTCGCCAATAGCCCATAGGCCATGGCGTCGTGCGACAGCCCGGTGAGATAGAGCACGGTGGTGAAATAGCCCACTACCGTGCCGATCGCCAAAGTCAGCGACAGGAGAAGCCAAAAACCCGCCAGTTGCAGAGAGGCCGCCGTCACTTCGATGCGGCCTCCCGCCAGGATTCGGCCGATCGAAAGCATGATCCAGATCGCGAGGAAAAATTCGCCGTACCCCAATGGCAGGCCCGGAACCGATATCTGCGAAGTGAAGGAGAGGGCAACGCCCGCGGCGAGCAATGCATCGCGTATCATCGTCGCGCCTCGTCCAACCGTCGGTTCGCGATGCGCTTCGCCATGGCGGTGTGAGCAAGACCGCTTCCTGGCCGAGCCGTGAGGGTTTGCCTGTAAAGCTCGCAATACTGGTCGACGATCCCTGGAAGGGCAAAACGCTCCCTCACAACCGCAGCGGAACGGCTGCCCATGGTCCTCGCAAGGGGACGATCGGCGAGAAGGCCGACTATGCGATTTGCCAGAGCGTCCGGGTCGCGCGGCGCAACCAGATAACCGTTCCAACCATCTTCGACGACATCACTGCAGCCGGGCATGCTGGAGGCGACGATCGGCAATTGCGCCAGTCCGGCTTCCAGCAACACACGCGGGATTCCCTCGCGATATTCGGTCGGAAAGGCGAATATGTCGGCCATGCCCAGGAGCGCAGGAACGTCCTGGCGTTTCCCCAGCACGACCACATTGGAACCATGTCGTTGCAGCTCGGCTTCTTCGACCGCAAATGGTCCTTCGGATTGCCACGGGCCGATGAGGACAAACCGGGCATTTGGCCTTTTGGCCAGAACCTTCGGCACCGCTTCAAGGAGCGTCGGTATGCCCTTCTGACGAGTCAGCCGGCCGACAAACATGACGATTTCAGCCGATTGAAGCCCTAATTCTTCGCGCATCTGCGCTGTCGGCGGCGCAAGGCGTGTCGCAGCGGTGAAGCTGGCAACATCGACGCCGGACCCACCGATGAGGCGCGCGTCGCCATGTCCGAGCAGCCTGTATCGTTGAAAGAATGCCTGATCGTCCCGGTTTTGGAAAACGGTCGCGGCCGTCCAGAAGGATACCAGCCATTGCAGCCCGCAGAAGATCGGCCGCAGCGCCAGGGCGCGCGGGGCGCGAGAAGAGAAGGTCCAGCCCAATCCGTTGATCGTGCGGATAACCGGTATTCGTCCCCGCACCGCGAGTGGGGTCAAAAGGTTCGGCTTGGTATCGAAACTCTGCACGATGTCCGGGCGCAACTCCGCCAGCAGTCTGCGAAGGGTCCTGACCGTGCCTGCTTTGCCGCTGCCGGTCGCGAAGCGGTCAAAGCCATAGCTCCGATGCGCAATGTCGTGGCGCAGGAATGGGGCCTCGTCGCCACTGGAGACGGCCGTGACCTGAAAGCCTCTGTCGCGCAGTTCTTCAAGAAAGGGAATTCTTAGGGCGTGGTCCTCACCTCCGACGCAGACCAGGTGCGGCCTCATTTTGCCGCTCCCAAGAACGTGCGGTCCACCAGTTGCCTGAAATGGCTCGAACTTGGATCGTCTTTCATGGCCCGCTGTCGCCGCAAGGGATGCGCTCAGTCGCGTACCCAAGCTATGGGCGGGTCCAGTTGTTGTCCTCCTACGTTCGAATGAGAAGACGACGGGCCGCCCGGCGGTGATTGGGACCAATCATGAAAAATGCAGGCCAAACACAGGGTCAACAAGAGGCTGACGATGGGTGGCGTCTGGAGGAGGGCTGCCTGCTAGCGATGCGGCCGTTCCTGCTCCTGCGATGCCTTTACACATCAGGCGAGGAAGCAGAGCGCCGTCTGCGGATCGAATTTGTGGGCGGCAACTGATGGACGAGAGCCGAACCCGGTCGTCCAAGCCAAGGACTATTCCAGTTTGGCCGAATGGTCCAACGGTATCCGAGCCGTTCTCCCTGGCTGGACCGGCAGAAGCGATCGGTTCGCCCCTGCCGGTCAGGCGCTTTGTCAGGTTACGAGAAAAGAGCTAGCGCCAAGGTGCAAATGCGAAGCGAGGGTGGCAAATTGCGTCTGGGCATGGCCGTCAGTACCGTCGCTGTCGAAGGAGAGCGCTCCGGTTGAACTGTTGTAGATGATGTGGTCGTTGGCGTCACGCGCGCCTTGACCAACGTGGAAATTGCCGGACGCAAGCGCTCCCTGCTGGAGTCCTGCGAATATGGCGTGGTCGAGGTGGATCTTGTCTTGGGAAACCTGGAAGTCGCGGATCCTGTCGACATTGCCCGAGCCAAGGGCCGTGTCGAAGACGAAGGCGTCGTGGCCGCCATAACCCTTCAATGTGTCGGAGCCGCCACCACCGTTTATCTTGTTGTCGCCGTAGTTGCCGTTGACCTTCTGGGCGAGCTCGTTGCCGGTCAGGTCGATAGCGGTCTTGCCGCCCGTCCTGGAGGTGGAGAGCTGCTCGATATGCGAGCCGGCAGACAGAGCATAGCTGACCGAGGCCATCACCTTGTCGAAGCCGGCGCCCGCAGCTTCCATGACTTTGTCGTGGGCATTGTTGACATGGTAGGTGTCGTTGCCCTTGCCTCCTTGGACAATGTGGTCACCAACTGAAGCATCCGCGGTTGTCGGCGCGGTTGGCTCGGTTGTTGGCGGTGTCATATCGGAGGTTGGCGTCGGTGCCGGCTCGGTGGTCGCCACTGGCGTCGACGAGGTGGAGCTGGCATTGTGCTCCCGGAAGAAGGCCTGCAGATCCGGCGAGTTCTCAAGCGCCGTGTCGCCGTTCTGCGAGCCCCAGGCATAGGCATAGTCAAACGCCGGCGACGGAACGAGCTTGGCCCAGTGATCCATCATCGTCTGCATCTGCGACGTGGTGGGAAGGACGTGCTTTCCGCCTGTATCAGTCTCCCACCCGCCGCCGCCAAAGGTCTGGTAGACGGGGATGATCTTGTCCACCGGGATGCCTGACTTGACAGCCGCGGCCACGGCTCGGTCGATCATATCGTAGTCGACGGTGGTCGTGTCCGTGCGAACCGGATACGGGTCCAGGCCGTAATAATCGATTCCAGTGCTCGCGGGATTATAGGTATTGGTGAAATCCGGATTGGTGGATGACCCCATGTTCATCATCGTGATGAAAGTCTTGGCGCCTGGAAAATGAGAATGGATCCAATCGGATTCGGCCTTCAGATTTTCAGTGCTGGCATAGGTTCCCCATTTGCCAGTAGGATCCGGCTCATCCATGAGAAAGAAACCGAACACTTTCGGATTGTTAAGGAAAGGCGTGACTTTATCGATGAATGACTGCGTAACGCCATCATGAGCGCCCAGGTAAACCAGCGCCTTCATTCCGTCAGGCAGCTCGTTCACCTGGGAAAGATATTGAACGTCGACCAAATTGAATCCGGCCGTCGCAACGTCCGCGGCCGAACCGCCCGACGCATAATGGAGAGTTGCCATGCTTGTTCCTTCTTATGTCCGGCAACGCCCCCCAGCCCCGTTTGCCTAACCGAAAGCTACATTAGACAAAAGTCACATACCAATTTCGGTGGTCAAAATAATTGATTGGCGCCAAATCGATCGTTGGCGACCTTGCGAAAAAGGTTAATATTTTCAGCGCAGTCCGCCGAGGAATGACAAAGCTTCTCGCGACCGTTGTCCCCGAAACTCGCCGATCCGCCGGCTCCCGATCGCCCGCAGGGCCACGATTTTGCTTCATTTCGATTGCACTAGGATACGTTAGCAGCGCCTCATATCCGGGAAAAACCGCTCGGATCCGATGCTATTCAAGCACTGGGGACTTTCCATATTGAATAAATCTAAGAAAGCCACGCGGCACTTCCGCGTGAAAAACAGCAGGCTATGAATAAAAAACAAGAGCTGTCCTCCCTTTTACGCACCGCAATGTCTGACTGCGCACCGGGATTGCTTGGGATTGGGCTTTTTTCCGCGGTGACAAACGTCCTGGCGTTGACTGGTTCCCTCTATATGCTGCAGGTCTATGACCGCGTGCTGCCGTCCCAAAGCGTTCCGACCCTGGTCGGACTGACCATTGGAATGCTGGGCCTCTACGCAGCCTACGGACTGCTCGACTTCGTGCGGCTTCGCCTGCTGGTCCGCATTGCCAGCCGGCTCTACAGGAACCTGCATCAAAGGGCATTCGCCATATCGGTGCTTTTGCCGCTCAAGGCCGGGCGGGAGGCCGACCGGGTGGATCCACTGCGGGATCTCGAGCATCTGCGCGGCTTTCTTTCAGGGTCCGGGCCGACGGTCATCTTCGATGCGCCCTGGATCCCGTTCTATCTGCTGATCATCTACATGCTGCACCCCTCCCTCGGGGTGCTGGCGACGATCGGTGCACTTGCCGTCGTAGCGCTGACCGCAGCCGCGGAAATTCTTGGCCGCAGGCCTGCCAGGCTTACATCGGAAGCCATGATCTCGCAGCGCGCTCTTGCCGAGTCCGGCCGCCGCAATGCAGAGGTCGTTCACGCCATGGGCCTTTCTTCCAGGCTGGCGCGGCGCTGGAGCGACACCGTTCATGGCTACCTCACGCATCAGGAGCGGCTCTCCGACATCATAGGTGGTACCAGTTCGCTGTCGAAGGCGCTGAGGATGGCATTGCAATCCTCGGTTCTGGGTCTTGGCGCCTATCTGGTGATCGGCGGCGAAGCATCCCCCGGAGTGATCATCGCATCTTCGATATTGCTTGGCCGCGCGCTGGCTCCGGTCGACGCGGCCATCGGGAACTGGAAAGGGTTCCTGACGACCCGTCATAGCTACTTCCAACTCCAGGCGACGCTGGGGGCGTTCGAAGATCCGATCGAACCCATGGAATTGCCCCGGCCGCAGACGCGGCTGACGGTCGAAAGATTGACAGTCGCGCCGCCTGGCGTGCCGAAGCCGACCGTGCTCGATGCAAGCTTCCAGCTGTCCAGCGGCGCAGGACTGGCCATCGTCGGGCCGAGCGGTTCCGGCAAGACGACACTCGTGCGCGCGCTGGTCGGCGCCTGGAAGCCGCTGCACGGCAAAGTAAGATTGGACGGGGCGTCTCTCGAGCAGTGGAACCCGCATTCGCTCGGAGCCCATATCGGCTATCTGCCACAGGACGTAGAACTTTTTGACGGGACGGTAGCGGACAACATTTCCAGGTTCGGCGGCAAGAGCGATCCCAAAGGCGTGCTGGCGGCCGCCAGAGCCGCGGGCGTCTACTCGATGATCATGCACCTGCCGGAAGGCTTCCAAACGCGTATCGGCGAGGGAGGCAGGGCCCTGTCGGCGGGACAGAGGCAGCTGATCGGCCTTGCCAGGGCGCTCTATGGCGAGCCGTTTCTCGTCGTCCTGGACGAGCCGAATTCCAACCTCGATGTCGAAGGCGACGCCGCCCTCGCGGGCGCGATCTTGGCTGTGCGCCAACGCGGAGGCATCGTCATCGTCGTTGCGCACCGCCCCTCCGCCCTTACCAATATCGACCAGGTGCTCGTGCTGGCCAATGGCATGGTCCGCTCGTTTGGCTCCCGCGAGAAGGTCCTGGAGAGCGTGGCGCGACCATCTGCTCCTGCCGCCCAACGGCCGTCCCCGGTCATTCCGATGCAGAGGGGTGTGAGCGGGCATGCGTGACGTCATGCTTCGCCTCCAAGCGCTCCTGCGATCTTGGCCTTGGTTCGATGCTGGTGAGCGTCCCGCGGATGCGAACTCGCTCCAGGCGCCTGGCAGCATCGGGCCTAGCCTGATGCTCGGACTGGCGGTGACCTGCCTGCTGGTCGTCGGCGCCGGGCTATGGCTTGGCCTGACCAAGATAGCGGGCGCTGTGATCGCGCCGGCAACCGTCGTGGTCGAAAGCAACACCAAGAAGGTCCAGCACCAGACCGGCGGCACGATCAGCGGCATCTTCGCGCAAGACGGCGACCATGTCCGGGCCGGCAACGTGCTGGTCAGGCTGGACGATACGCTGCCGCGGGCGAACCTGCAGATCATCAGCGAGGATCTCGACCGCGCCACGGTACGGCTTGCCCGGCTGGAGGCCGAACGCCAAGGCCAGACGACCATGCAGCTTCCAGCCAGTCTGCAGGCGGAAATGGGCGATCCGGACCTGGTGGCGCTGGTCAATGGCGAGCGTGCCCTGTTCGAAACGCGGGCGTCAGAATTGACGGGGCAAAAGTCGCTACTAAAGAGCCAGACAAAGCAGATTGAACGTCAGCTCGAGGGCCTGAAGGCCCAGCAGGCGGCGATCGATGAATCGGCGGGGTTGCTCGACCGCGACCTTACGGATGTCGATGCTCTCTATTCGAAGAAACTGGTTTCGAAAGAGCGCTTGAGCAATGTGAGATTGGATGCGACGCGGGCCAAAGGCGAGTCTGGACGCCTGGCGGCGGCGGTAGCTGAAGCGCAGATCAAAATCAGCGAAACCGAGTTGCAGATCCTGCAGCTTGACGAGCAGCGGCGCAGCGACGTGACGAAGGAACTGCGCGAAACGGAAGCCAAGCGGACTGAACTCACCGAACGCAAGATCGTCGCGCAGGACGAGTTGACCAAGACGGAAGTCCGCGCACCGCAGTCTGGGACGGTACAACAGTCCACGGTCCACACGGTTGGCGGCGTCATTGCACCTGGGGAGTCGCTCATGACGATCGTTCCCGATACCGACAATCTTGTCGTGGACGCGCTCATTCCACCCTCTCGGGTAGATGACGTTCGTTCCGGTCAGCCCGTGTCAATTCGCTTTCCGGCTTTCGATGCCGGCACGACGCCGGCGTGCCGGGGTACGGTGAGGTGGGTTTCCGCCGACCTGATCAACGACCCGCAGCGCCAGCTTTCGTATTTCTCGGCGCGGATCGGCGTCGAAAACAAGGCAAGTTGCCTGACAGACGCGAAGGTCCTCAAGCCCGGAATGCCGGCCGAGGTCCACATAAGCACAGGTCAGCGCAGCGTTTGGTCCTATCTGCTGAAGCCGCTTACCGATCAGATGTCACGCGCTTTCCGCTAGGACCGTTAAAGACGCAAACTACGCGAAACCGCGCGAGGCCGATTGAAGCGCCAGTTCATAAGGGCGAGTGTAAGCCGAGGTTGAACGCAGGCCCATGGCCCTGAGCGTCGGCGATCATAAGTTTGTCAAACCCGATGCCGAGTCCGCCAAAGCAAGCCGGACTATCGGCTGGACATCCTCAGGCCTCACCCGTCAGAAGTATGGCAGACGGTCGCTCGCGAGGCCTAAAGCCTTTTGCGGGCGTGCTGGTCCGGCAAGCCTTCCTCCTTCGTTCGATGGCGCAAGAACGAGCGATCACTCATATAATGTCGTACAGCCGGTGCCGAGTTTTTCATCTGAGCCCCCGCCGGTTAGGCCCGGCTAGTGGTGAGCCACCCCGCCAAAGCGCCGGGCCGCTCCCGTGTCGCCCGCCTGCTTGTGGTCAGGTGTCCCCCATGCTGATGCATCTTCAGCCGCCTGACCATTGGCCTCTCAAAGAAGGTGGAAACGCACGCCAATGGTTGCGCTTCACTTCGTATAACCAGCCTGACTGTAGATGCCGATACCGAACGAGCACGGTTCCACAGACAGATTTTAGCTGGAGGTTCCCGGTTGCGCATAAGAGGGGACACGATGCGCAAGCGGACAGCCACAACCGGCAGCGCTGACGGAAGTTCCCCAGTTCACTTGGTCTTGGCCTTCAGTCGCACGCAGCCGCTTTCGAACGTCTCATCACCGACTTATTAAGTCTCAGGGACGGAACATCGAATCTGTTTCGTTATTCATTAGCTGGCTGCGAGTGTGCGTCGACTGCTCGATCGGCCTCTTACGGGACGGCGAACGTATCCGAGGTCTGTGGGGAGAACAGTGCCTTTACCTGACGATATGCGCCACTTGGATCTCAGATTCGAGTGTCCGAATTGCAATCATCCGATCATCAGGAAGGGCTCCTGGTTTCGGGTGATCTCCACCTTTCGATGCGAGCAGTGCGGAGCCCCGCTGAGGCTTGGTTATGGCGACAAACTCGATTTGTTCGAGAAGCATAAGCACTTGCGACCCACCAACTCCGCCGACCGGCTGGGTCATCAGCGCCACGGGCGGCGCGACGTGCGTTGATCGGCTCGGCCATTTTGCCTCTTCCTGCGACCCATTTTGCCTCTTCCTGCGACCCAGATCGATTCCATCCCGTCCGAAAAGGCTTCACGCCATTTCAGGCCGCTTGGACGCTTCGCGTATGGCCCTGTGCACATCGCGCTGCAGGTTCATGAAGGCGGCACTCTCCATGACCTCTTCCCGGCGCGGACGCTCGATGTCGACATTGAAGGTGCGCATGATGCGTCCCGGACCGATCCCCATGACGACGATGCGGTCCGACAGATAGACGGCCTCTTCCACGTCATGGGTGACGAACAGCACGGTGAGCCTGTGCTCCTCCCAGATTTGCGTGAGCAGCTCCTGCATCTGATGCCTGGTCAGGGCATCGAGCGCGCCGAAGGGTTCATCCATCAGCAGCATCTTGGGGCGATAGGACAGCGCGCGGGCAATGGCGACGCGCTGCTTCATGCCACCGGAAAGTTCCGTCGGGTAGCGGTTGGCGCTGTCCGACAATTTGACGAGATCGAGATGCTGGCGAGCGATCTCGCGGCAGGTCGAGCGATCATGGCCCGCGGCCTTGAGGGCGAACTCGATGTTCTGCTGCGCCGTCAGCCACGGCAGCAGCGTATAGGATTGGAAGACAACGCCTCGATCGAGCCCGGGCTGGAGGATTGGCGAGCCGTCAATATCGAGTTCGCCCGCATCGAAATCCTGCAGCCCGGCAACGATCGACAGCAGCGTGCTCTTGCCGCAGCCGGATATGCCGACCAGAGATACGAACTCGTTGTCGGCGAGATCGAGATTGATGTCGCGCAGCACTTCCGTGCGCCGTGCCCCGGTGCCGAAGCTCTTGTGAAGACCTTCGATGCGCAGCTTTGGGGAACTCATCGGCCGCCCTTCATTGCGCATGGCCTTCCTGCCGGAACAGCACCTTGCCGAGCGCCTTCATGACCTGGTCGGTGACGAGGCCGAGCAGGCCGAGCAAAAGGATGTAGCCGATGATCGTGTTGGTCTGGAAATAGCGTTGGGAGACCGTGATGCGGTAGCCGAGGCCGGATGTCGCCGCGACGAGCTCGGCCAGCACCAGCCAGGTCCATGCCCAGCCCAGGCTGATGCGCAGCGTGTCCCAGATGCCAGGCAAGGCGCTTGGAACAACGATGCGGGTCAGGATCTTGCGGTCCGGCAAGCCGAGCGTCCTGCCAAGCCCGACGAAGTCGGGGGGAACGCGCTTCACATTGTCCATGATCATCAGCACCTGCTGGAAGAATGTCCCTATGAAGATGATCAGGAATTTCTGGGCGTCGCTCGTTCCCGACCAGAGGATCGACAGCGGCACGAAGGCCACCACGGGCATGTAGCGGATGAAATCCACCAGCGGCTCGATTGCTGCCTCAAAGGCCTTGAAGCTGCCGATCAGCACCCCGATCGGGATCGCCAGCGCCGAGGCAATGAGGAAGCCTATCGAAATCCGGTATATCGAGGCCTTGAGGTCGCGCCACAGCGTGCCGTCGCCCCAGAGCTTGGCGAGTTGCATCGCCACGCTCTGCGGCGAAGGCAGAAAGATGGGCTTCACCAGTTCCAGGTCTGTTGCCGCCCACCAGGCGAGGCCGAGGCCGGCGAAGACCGCCACCGCGATGGTGAGGAAGCGCGATCTTTTGATCGGGGCGCCGATCCCGGAAGACCGGCGACGCCGCGCCGCCTGTCCCGCCGCTTGCCTGGCGACAGGTCCCGGTCTGGCGCCGGACGGATTGGCCTTGCCCGCAGGCTGCTCCGACATGTGCGTTACCGCCGGGACCAGGCCATGGTCATTGCGCGGCGTTGACGAAGGCCGGGTCGATCATCTGCTCAGGTGTCACGTCGGCCTGGAGCAGGCCGGCATTCTTGGCCGCGGCCTCGACATCGGCGAAGGTCTTGGTGGAGAACTCGCCGGTGAGGGCGTCCTTGTTCTCGGCGAGGGAGTAGTAGCGCACGCCGTCGAAAGCGGTATTGAGGTCCTCGACGCTCGAACCGACCGCCTTGGAAATGATGGCGCGGCCACCCGCGGTGTCGGCATTGTAGTCCTTCAGGGCTGCATCCCAGGTCTTGATCATGGCAAGCACCTGACCAGGCCGCGACTTGATCACCTCATCGCGCACCACCAGCACGTCGCTGATCAGGCCCGGATCCTCGCCCGCGGTGAAGAGAAGCTTGACGTCCTTGTTCTGCGCCATGGCCGTGGTGAGATAGGGCTCGTAGGTGACCGCGACCGGGACGCGAGCAGCGATCAAAGCGCTGCCGGCATCGGCCGCCGGCATCGGCACCGGCTGGACGTCGGCGATCGACATGCCATTCTTGGCAAGGGCGTATTTGAGCAGGATGTCGCTGGTGGTGCCCTCCTCGAAGGCGACCTGCTTGCCCTTGAGGTCCGCGATCGAAGCGATGTCCTTGCCCGCGATGATGGCATCGGCCGTCATGCTGACGTCGAGCAGGAGCACGATCTTCACCGGCAGGCCCGCCGCGACCATGCCCATTGCGGTGTGGGTGGCGATGTTCGCGGCGTCGAGCTGCCCGCTCGCCAGGGCGGCATTGATGTCCTTGTCCTCGGCGAAATTCACGATCTGGACATCCGAAAGCCCGCTCGCCTTGAACAGGCCCTTGGCTTCGGCAACATGCCACTGGCCGTATCCAAGCCACGGCTCGATGCCGATCTTAAAAGACCCTGCCTCGGGCGTCGCGGGTATGGCGGCATCGGCGGCATGCGCCGCCGGAGCCGCGGCGAACCCGATGGCGGCAGCGGTCATAAGCGCGCGAAATTGTCCTGCTAGGTTACGCATCATCCTGTTCCCCTTGTTTGTCAGACCGGTCTTGCACCAACATCCGGCCTGGCGAGAATGCTGGCTTCTGCTTGAGCGGCGCTGCGGCCCAGCGCCTTGCCTGCCGCTTCGATGAAGCAAACGATATTCAACGTCAGCGACAGGCGATGTCAAGGCTGAAATACATACATGCATATACAAGCTGGACTGGCCGGATTTTCTGGATTCCCGCCCTGTCGGAGCGACTTTGGGAGAGAGTCTGATCGGCGGCGCGCGACTGGAAGTCTTCGCTGGTTCCAGCCTTTTGCCATGGTCAGCTTTTCCGCGTGGGCGAGTAGCGGCTGCCGAGCGAGTAGCGGCTTGCCACATAGGTGAGCTTGCTGATCGTGGCCACGATCGCGCCGGTCCAGGTGCGGCGATGCAGAAGAAGGCAGCAGGCGCCGGCGTCGATGCCCAGATGCCGTGCGGTTTCGGCATCGACCGGAATGGCAGAGATGATATGCTCGACCTCGGTCACCGGGGTCTTCTGCATCAGGTAGTCATACGTCGCCGTCCTGGAAAAGTCCTGCTTGTCGTAGTCGGGTATCAAGCTCGGGTTGACGAAACGCTCCTCCAGTTGAACGGGCAGGTCGTTCTCGAAGTTGACGACAACGGAATGATAGACCGACGCGCGCCTCGCGAACTCGAACGAGAGCGCGAGCTCCTTCGTCGGCATGATCTTTTCGAGGACCAGCACTTCGGAGCGATGCCGGTTGCCGCGCGCCACGATCTCGGCCGCGATGTTGTTGATTTCGATCAGGGCCGATTGCGGCCGAGGCGGCGCGATAAAGGTTCCGACGCCCTGAAGCCGGATCAGAAACCCCGCTGCGGTCAATTCCCGCAAGGCGCGGTGGACCGTCATCCGCGACACGCCCAGCGCGGCCACGAACTCATTTTCGGACGGCAGCTTGCGATCCTTGCTCCACCGGCCCGTTCCGATATTGGTCAGGATGTAGTCCTTGACCTTCTCGTAGAGGGGGCTGGCCGTATCGGGCAAAGCATTCATCGTCAGTAGTCCTTTCCCGGCGAACTCTCGGATCACACGCCCTCGGTAGGTCGCGGCATGCGGATGATTGTTTTCAAGCCGTCGCCCTGCCCCGCCAGCAGCCGCTCATAGGCCGCGGGAACCTCGTCCAGGCCGATCTCGCGATCGATCAGGCTGATGAGCGGCTCGCTCAGTTCACCCAGCATCCGGATGGCATCGGGAAGCTCGCCGGCGAAGGCGTGGCAGCCCAGCAGCGCGATCTCGCGCTCGACCAGCATGTTGGGATCGATGTCCAGCCGGCCGTGGAATATGCCGACCAGCGCGACGGCGCCTCCTGGGCTGAGAACATCCAGCAACTGGGCGAGCGCGGCGATGCTGCCGGTCGCTTCGATGGCCGCAAGCAGGGGAGCATTTGCGGTCGCGACGGCGACAGCGTCGCGATCGAGATCGATGATCGTGGCGCCGGTCACCCGCGCGACGCGGGCGCAGCGGGCCTGATTGCGGTCGGCGATCAACACCCTGCCGGCGAATGTCCGCGACAGCAGCAGCGCGGCCAGGCCGCCGATGGTGCCGCAGCCGACCACGAGCACCGAACCGGCCGTCTTCGGCAGGCGCCGCACGGCATGCAACGCGACGGCCAGCGGCTCGGCCATTGCCGCCACTCTTTCGTCAAGCTTGCGGTCGACGACATGCAACAGCCGCGACGGCAGGACCGTCTGTTCGGCAAAGCCGCCGTCGCATACTTCGCCGACGAAGCCCAGCGAGGCGCACAGATGCCGGTTGCCGGCGATGCATTGCGCGCATTCTCCGCACCAGAAACGGGAATCGGCGACCACGCGGTCGCCCACGGCGACGGTTTGCACGCCCTCGCCAACGGCAAGCACCGTGCCGGTCAATTCATGGCCGGCCGTCGAAGGCGAACGGCTTATCCATTGGCCGGTGCGGAAATTGTGGAGATCGGAACCGCAAATGCCGGCCGCGTCGACCCGCAGCTTCACCCAGCCCGCGTCGGGAGCGCCTGGCGCGAGCACATCCTCGACGCGCAGATCGCCGGGTCCATGGAGTCGTACGGCCTTCATCGCGTTTCCCGGTCACGCGCCGAGATAGCCATCGCGGATCTCCGAGACCGCGTTCTCATGCGAGCTGAAGCCTTCGTAGCGGGCAAGCCGGCGGGCATGCTTGGCGAGCTCCGGATAGGCCGCAGAGGTCACATAGCCGACGGACGAGCGCTTGAGGAAATCGGTCACCGACAGCGGTCCGTAGGTGCGCGCCCACCGGCTGGTCGGCAACACGGCGTTGGGCCCCAGGACGAAGTTGGCAAGCGTCACCGGCGTGTGCGGGCCCATGAGGATTTCGGCCGCCTCGGTGATATGACCAAGATGCGCGAAGGGCTCCCTGGACAGAATTTCGAGATGTTCGGGCGCATAGTCGTTGATGAAGCGGTAGCTGTCTTCGAGGGAAGCGGTCAGCACGATACCGCCGCGCTTGTCGGTCAGCACCGCGCGCGAAAACTCGACGCGCTGCTCGGTCATGCGGGACCAATGTCCGGGGAGCGCGGCCAAAGCCCCCTCGGCGACCTTGCGGCTGTGGGTGACGAGATAGGCCGATGAATCAGGTCCGTGCTCGGCCTCGATCAAAAGATCGAGCGCAGCCAGACCCCCATCGACGCTGTCATCGGCAAAGATGATCGCTTCGGACGGTCCGGCCGGAAGACCCGTGTCGATGACCGAGGACAACAGGTTCTTTGCCGCGACCACCCAGGGGCTGCCCGGCCCAACGATCTTGACGGCGGGCTTCACCGTCTCGGTGCCGTAGGCCACGGCCGCGACCGCCTGGGCGCCGCCGCATTTGTAGACGGTGTCGACACCGGCAAGGCGGGCGGCAACCAGGGTCGCCGCGTCGACGGATCCATCCGCGGTCGGCGGCGTCACGATCGCGATCTGCGGCACGCCGGCAATCACGGCTGGAACGGAGGTCATCATCGTCACCGACGGGAAGGCGCCCTTGCCGCGCGGGACGTACAGCGCGACGGAAGCAATGGCCGTGTACCTGTCGCCCGCATAGGCGCCGGGCCTGACCTCCTTGAGCCACATCGTCTCCGGCCGCTGTTCCTCATGGAAATGCCTGATGTTGCCGATGCCGAACCGGATGCTCTCGATGACATCCTTCTCGACCTTGTCGAACGCCGCGTCGAATTCAGCTTCCGAAACCTTGAGATTGCCGTCGGGAATGTTGGCCTTGTCCAATTCCTTCGCGAACCGGAGCAAGGCCGCGTCGCCTTCATCCTTGACCGCGTGGATGATCGGACGGACCTGCTCAGCGAAGACCGACAAGTCGGTTTCAGCGCGCTTCAGCAGACTGGCCCTCTCGTCGGCGCCGAGCGCCGACAGGTCGTGAAAGCTGACGTCAGGCATGGCTGCTCCTTCTCTGCGTACGCAAGGATGGCTGGCATGGACCGGTCACTCCCCCGTCGGTTCCAGACCGGCGGGATGGAGATGGATTCCAAGCGCGGCGCTTCTTCGGCGCAAAAGTATATACATGTATGTATGACGGCTGCCAGGATTTTTTGCACGCCGACCTCCCTGAAACACGGGGCTTCAAATCGAGGCGAGAAAGCCCCCATCCACCGGGATGGACTGTCCGGTTATGTATGCCGCCGCGTCCGAAGCGAGAAACACGGCAATGCCATGCAGATCCGACAGCAGGCCGAAACGATGCTGCGGGATCTTGGCGAGCATGGACTGCTGCCAAGCCTCGTCGGCGTAGAACACCTCGGTCATCGCGGTCCTGAAATAACCAGGAGCGATGGCGTTGACCCTGATCCCTAGATCCGCCCATTCCGCCGCCAGCGCACGCGTCATGCCGAGCAGCCCGGATTTTGACGAGCCATAGGGCACGGCCGTTGGAATTCCGACCTCGGAGGTCAGCGAGCAGAGATTGATGATGGCACCGGGCCGTCCGGCGTCCCTTATATGCCGGGCGGCCGCCTGGGAGCAGAAGAATGCGCCTTTGAGGTTGGTGTCGACGATCCTGTCCCAAAGCGCTTCGTCGACGTCCAGCGAGGGCCGGACCTCTTCCAGGCCGGCATTGTTGACGAGAATATCGAGACCGCCGAGCAGGCCAACGGCTTCGTCCGTCGCGGCGCGGCACCGGGCGACATCCGTGACGTCCAGGGCAATGGCATGCGCAACCCCGCCGGCGTCATGAATGGCCCGCTTCGTCGCGTCGAGGGAAGCGAGATCGCGCGCGGTGACGGCGACGTCGGCGCCAGCCGCGCTGAGCGCCTCGGCAATGCCGCGCCCGATGCCGCGGCTTGCGCCGGTGATGAGCGCCTTCCTGCCCGACAGATCGAAAAGGGAAGCGTTGCGCATAGGACCCTCCTGTGCCGGCTTCGCGGCCCGGCGACTCCGCCAGATTCTTATCTATACAAGCATATACAAATTTCTTCCGGCAGCTATTCGTCCGTCGCGACGCCGAACATTGACGGACGAACCAGCGCAGTCCAACGTCGCAGCGACTCGGGGTTCAGCTCCCGGGCCGAACCGCAGAACAGCTCAGTGGACCATGCAAGGCCTGGCAGCAGCAAGCAGCACACAAGCCCAGTCAGAAAAAATCCGCGACGCCAGCGTCGATCTGATTGCCGTGGTCGTTGCGGTGACGAACCAGGGCCCGAGCGTTCTCACCGTCGAGCAAGGCAGCGCCCTGCCCTCGGGTCCCTTCGAGCTCGGCCACAGGTCCCTGCAGTCCGGTCTGCGGGCATGGGTGGAGCATCAGACCGGCCATCAGCTCGGCTATATCGAGCAGCTCTACACATTTGCCGATAGCGACCGGATCGGCGCCGACAGCGACCGGATTGGCGGACAGCGCCAGCAGAGGGTGATCTCGATCAGCTATCTTGCCCTGACACGCGCCGAACCTGCCGCCGGCGAGGCCAGCCGTGCCTGGCGGCGCTGGTACGATTATTTTCCGTGGGAAGATTACCGCTCCGGCATTCCGCCGATGATCGCGGAGGTTCTGCAGCCGCACCTGGCGGCATGGGCTGCCGAGGCCGGCCTGGGCACGGAAGAGCGGGAGCGCCAGCGGCGGGCTGCAATCGTCTTCGGCCTCGACGGCCGCGACTGGAACGAAGAACTCGTCCTACAGCGTTACGAGCTCCTCTACGAGGCGGCCATGGTCGAGGAGGCCACGCGCAGATTGGGGCAGAGCGCTTTCCTGCCGATAACCGGAACCCCGATGATAGCCGACCATCGTCGCATTCTGGCGACCGGCATCGCGCGGCTGCGTTCCAAGATCAAATACCGGCCCGTCGTTTTCGAACTGATGCCGCCCGTCTTCACCCTCCTCCAGTTGCAACGGACGGTGGAAGCGCTCTCCGGGCGGCTGGTCCATAAGCCGAACTTCCGCCGTCTCATCGAGCAGCAGGAACTGGTCGAGGAGACCGGAGAGACGACAGCCGACACTGTCGGACGGCCGGCGAAGCTGTTCCGCTTCCGCCACGCCGTTCTCGACGAGCGGGTTGCTGCCGGGACGAAATTGCCCTTATCGCGCGCTTGACAAGCCTTATTCTCAAAGGAAGTATATGTCGCAATTATACTCATATCGAGAATAATTGGAGCGCCCATGGCCATTTCACCGCCTTCCGCCGCATCGCTTTACGATCGTGTCCGGCGGGTCATTCCACCCATCGAATGGCCGGCGTTCGTCGATGATATCGACGCCATCCTGGCGCTGAAGCGCGAGCGCAACGCGGTCATCCTGGCGCACAACTACCAGACGCCGGAAATCTTCCACTGCGTGGCCGACATCGTCGGCGACAGCCTGGCGCTCGCGCGCAAGGCGATGTCGGTCGATGCTGACGTTATCGTGCTCGCCGGCGTGCACTTCATGGCCGAGACGGCGAAGCTGCTCAATCCCGGCAAGACCGTGCTCATTCCGGATCCCGGCGCCGGCTGCTCGCTGGCCGACTCCATCACCGCCTCGGACGTGCGCCTGATGCGGCAGCGCTACCCCGGCGTTCCGGTCGTGACCTACGTCAACACCTCCGCCGCCGTGAAGGCCGAGACCGATATCTGCTGCACCTCGGGCAATGCCCTGGCGATCGTTGAATCGCTCCGCATGCCGCGCGTGATCATGCTGCCCGACGAATATCTGGCGAAGAACATCGCGGCGCAGACCAAGGTCGACATCATCGCCTGGAAGGGGCACTGCGAGGTGCATGAGCGCTTCACGCCCGCCGATATACGCGAGCTGCGCGAGTCGCACCCCGGCGTCACGGTGCTTGCCCATCCCGAGTGCCCGCCGGAAGTCGTCGCCGAAGCGGATTTCGCGGGCTCGACGGCGGCGATGTCCGACTATGTCGGACGGCACAAGCCGGCGCGCGTCGTGCTGATGACCGAATGCTCGATGAGCGACAACGTCGCCGTCGAGCACCCGGACGTGGATTTCGTGCGCCCCTGCAACCTCTGTCCGCACATGAAGCGCATCACGCTTGCCAACATCCGCACCGCGCTCGAGGAGGACCGTCACATCGTGACAATCGATCCAGACGTCGCCGAGCGGGCACGACAAGCCGTCGAGCGGATGCTCGCCATATGACCATCCACCACCTCCACGGTCGGCCGGTCATCATCGGCGGTGGCATTGCCGCCCTGATGACGGCGCTTCGTCTGGCCTCGGAACCGGTCGTCCTCATATCAAGGGCCTCGCTCGGAGAAGAAACCTCCAGCACGCTTGCCCAGGGCGGACTCGCGGCGAGCCTTGGGAACGACGACAGCCCACACCTGCACCTTGCCGACACGCTCGCAGCCGGCGACGGGCTTTGCGACGAAGCGGCGGCAAGGCGCGTCGTCGAGGCGGCTCCGACAGTCATCGAATTTCTTGCGCGCTTGGGTGTTGCATTCGACCGTGCGCCCGACGGTTCGTTGCGGTTTGGGCTCGAAGCCGCGCATTCGCGCCGCCGGATCGTGCACGCCGGCGGCGACGCCACCGGCCGCGAACTGATCCGCGCGCTGACGGCTGCCGTGCGGCGGACGCCGTCGATCGCCATGCTGGAAGGCGTGGAGGTTCGACAGCTCTTTGTCGAAGAGAGCGAAGTCACCGGCGTGCTTGCGGTCGGAAACAGCGAAGCCGTCTCGCTTTCCACAAACCGCGTGGTGCTCGCCACCGGGGGCATAGGCGGCCTGTTCGACCACACGACCAACCCGCTCGGCTCGTTCGGCCAAGGCCTGGCGCTTGCCGCGCGTGCCGGCGCCGAACTCGCCGATCTCGAATTCGTCCAGTTCCACCCGACCGCACTCGATGGCCCGCGGCGCCCGATGCCGCTGGTGAGTGAAGCGGTGCGCGGCGAAGGCGCGGTGCTCGTCGACGAGAGAGGCTGCCGCTTCCTCGCCGATACACCGGGCGCAGAGTTGGCGCCGCGCGATGTCGTGGCGCGGGCCGTGTGGCGGCAGTTTGGCGCCGGGCATCGCGTGTTCCTCGACGCGCGGCAGTGCCTCGGGCCGAGATTCGCCGAGCGCTTTCCCGCGATCGCGGCGCTCTGCCGCGAGTCCGGCATCGATCCTGCGGTGGAGCCGATCCCCGTACGGCCGGCGGCGCATTATCATATGGGCGGCATCGCTGTGGACGCCGACGGCCGCAGTTCGCTTCGCGGGCTGTGGGCCTGCGGCGAAGTTGCCCGAAGCGGGCTGCATGGCGCCAACCGGCTCGCCAGCAACTCGCTGATCGAGGCCGTGGTTTCGGCCGCTTGGGTGGCGGCAAGCGTCGCCGCCGCGTCGCCTGGCGTGGTGAAACGGCTGAGGCCGGCGATCGTGCCGCCGCGGCCGGACGCCGCGCGCATCCGCCCGATCGCTTCGCGTGCGCTCGGCATCGAGCGCGACGGCGAGACGCTGCGCGAGGCAGCCAAAGCCCTGGCGCCGATTGCGGTTGGCCATGATGCCATATCAGACCCCGCCCTGGTCGCACTGATGATCACAATTGCTGCCCTTCGCCGCGAGGAAAGCCGGGGCTCGCACTTCCGGATTGATTTCTCGCGACGCGATGCTCGGTCGCGATCGCTGCGGTTGACGATGGGCGAGGCGTTCCAGGCGGTCGCGGTCTTTTCAGAGACGATTTCCAGCACGGCGATGCAACTAGGCAGGAGAGCTTGACCATGACGCTGACGCCGCTGCCGCGCGTGATGGTCGAGCCGCTGGTGCGGGCCGCGCTGCTCGAGGATCTGGGACGCGCCGGGGATATCACCACCGACGCCATCGTTCCGGCGGATGCCACCGCGACGATGGTGCTCGCGGCAAGACAGCCGGGCGTGATTGCCGGGCTCGACATCGCCGCCCTTGCCTTCGAACTGATCCATCCCAGGACCGAGGTCGCGATTGTCCTTGCTGACGGCTCCGCCGCAGCGGCCGGTGATGTCGTCGCCGCGGTGCACGGACCTGCCCGCGCCTTGCTGACCGCCGAGCGGACGGCGCTCAATTTGCTTTGCCATCTCAGCGGCATTGCCACGCAAACCGCGGCGATCGTCGACGCGGTGCGCGGCACCAAGGCCACGATCGTCTGCACGCGAAAGACCACGCCTGGCCTGCGTGCGCTGGAGAAGTATGCCGTGCGCGCCGGCGGCGGCGCCAATCATCGCTTCGGCCTCGACGACGCCGTGCTGATCAAGGACAACCACATCGCGCTTGCCGGCGACGTCCGGACGGCGATCGAGCGCGCGCGGGCGGCGGCAGGTCACATGGTCAAGATCGAGGTCGAAGTCGATACGCTCGATCAACTCGATATCGCGCTGGCGGCAGGCGTCGACGCGGTGCTGCTGGACAACATGTCCGTCGAGCAGTTGACCGAAGCGGTGGCGATGGTCGGCGGCTGCGCCATCACCGAGGCATCCGGCCGGGTGATGGCGCAGACGGCACCTGCAATCGCCGCGACCGGGGTCGACCTGATCTCGGTCGGATGGATCACCCATAGCGCGCCGATCCTTGATATTGGGCTGGATTGCCGGTAGCGGAACATGTCCTTGATCGCAGCGCACTCGGCCTTTGAACAGAAACCGCCGCTCATGAGCCTGTGAAGCCGGTCAGGTGGCCAATAGAGGTTTCAATGCTCGTGCATCGGAAATCGGTTGCGAATGGATATTCATAGGAAGGAGATGGCATGGACGCCGAACTGCAGTTGAATGCCACCTTGCGGTCGATCCCGGGGGCGTCTGCCGAATGGAATCGGGAAGCGGCGCGGGCGGTCTACGACCTGCCCTTCAACGATCTGCTCTTCCGGGCTCAGACCATCCACCGCGAGAATTTCGATCCCAACCGGGTGCAGCTGTCCCGCCTGCTTTCGATCAAGACCGGCGGCTGCCCGGAGGATTGCGGCTATTGCAGCCAGTCCTCGCATCACCAGTCCGGCCTCAAGGCCTCGAAGCTGATGGAGGTTCAGCGCGTCATCGCGGAAGCCAGGAAGGCACGCGACGCGGGTGCCACGCGCTATTGCATGGGGGCCGCCTGGCGCAGCCCCAAGGAGCGCGACATGGATGCGGTGATCGCGATGGTCGAGGGCGTTAAGGCGCTCGGCATGGAGACCTGCATGACGCTCGGCATGCTCGACCTCGGCCAGGCACAGCGGCTCAAGCAGGCCGGCCTCGACTACTACAACCACAACATCGACACGTCGGAGCGCTACTACAGCGAGATCATCTCGACCCGGACCTTCGCTGAGCGGCTGGACACGCTTGCCAATGTCCGCGACAGCGGCATCAAGGTCTGCTGCGGCGGCATCGTCGGCATGGGCGAGGAGAAGGCCGACCGCATCGACATGCTGGTGACGTTAGCCAACCTGCCCGAGCCGCCCGACAGCGTGCCGATCAACATGCTGATCCCGATCGAGGGCACGCCGCTCGGCGAGGCCGAACCGATCGAGCCGATCGAATTCGTACGCACCATCGCGCTGGCCCGCATCATGATGCCGAAATCGCATGTGCGGCTCTCCGCCGGCCGCACGGCGATGAGCGACGAGATGCAGGCGCTGTGCTTCTTCGCCGGCGCCAACTCCATTTTCGTCGGCGACACGCTGCTGACCGCCGAAAACCCCGGAGAGGACAAGGACAGCGCGCTGTTCCGCCGGCTGGGCATCAAGCCGATGGAGCGCGAAGCCCAGTGAACGGGCGCGCGAACGGCCGGGCTTTGCTCGACCGCTACGAGGCCAGCCTGCGAGGGCTGGCCCGCAAGGACCGGCTGCGGAGCCTCAGCGCCCGCTGTGGCGCCGACTTCGCCTCCAACGACTATCTCGGCCTCGCGCGCTCGAAGCGCATGGCAGAGGCGGTTGCGGCGGCACTCGCCGCCGGTACGCCTATTGGGGCGACGGGTTCTCGGCTGCTGCGCGGCAACGACCCCGAACACGAGGCACTCGAAGCCAAGGCGGCCGGCTTCTTCGGCGCCGAGCGCGCGCTGTTCTTCGGCGGCGGCTATGTCGCCAATTTCGCGGTGCTCACGACCTTGCCCCAGAAGGGCGACCTGATCGTGCTGGACGAACTGGTCCATGCCAGCGCGCATGAGGGCGCGCGAGCCGGCCGCGCCGAAGTGACGCTGGCCGCGCACAACGATGCGCACGCCGTGGACGATGCGATCCGGAGCTGGCGCGAAAAAGGCGGCGCCGGCCGCGCCTGGATCGTGGCCGAGAGCTTGTACAGCATGGATGGCGACCGGGCTCCGCTCGGTGAATTGATCGGGGTCGCGGACCGCCACGACGCATTCCTGTTCGTCGACGAGGCACATGCCACCGGCGTCTACGGTCCGGGCGGGCGCGGCCTGGCGCATGATCTCGAAGGCCGCGACAATATTGTGGCTCTGCACACCTGCGGCAAGGCGCTGGGCGCATCCGGCGCGCTGGTCACGGCGCCGGCAGTGCTTTGCGACTTTCTCGTCAACCGCTGCCGGCCGTTCATCTATGCCACCGCGCCCTCGCCGCTGATGGCGGTGGCGGCGTCAACGGCCCTCGACATCGTCGCTGACGAACCGGCGCGCCGCGAGCGGCTGGCGAAGCTGGTCGCGCTCGCCGGCAAGAGGGCCGATCACCTTGGCCTGCCCGCGAGCGGTTCGCAGATCCTGCCGGTCGTCGTCGGCGAGAATAGCCGCGCCATGGCGCTGGCAGGAGCGCTGCAGTCGCGTGGTTTTGATGTGCGCGGCGTCCGCCCGCCAACCGTGCCGGAGGGGACGGCAAGGCTCAGGATCTCGCTGACCCTGAATGTCGGCGAGGGCGACGTTTCCGCACTGTTCGATGCACTTGCCGGGGAATGGGAGCGCGCGCGATGACGGTGCAGATCGTCGTGACCGGCACCGACACCGGCATCGGCAAGACGGTGTTCGCGGCGGGCCTGGCCGGCCTGCTCGACGGCATCTACTGGAAGCCTGTGCAGGCCGGCTTAGGCGAAGAAACCGACAGCGAGACTGTCTCCCGGCTCGCAGGATTGCCCGCGGATCGAGTGCTGCGCGAAGCCTGGCGTCTCAACGAACCGCTCTCGCCGCACCGCGCCGCCGAGTTGGACGGGGTGGAAATCGATCCGGACGCGTTGATGCTGCCCGCGACCGACCGGCCACTGGTCGTGGAAGGCGCCGGCGGGCTGATGGTGCCGGTCAACAGGCGCACGCTCTACATCGACATCTTCGCGCAATGGCGCGCGCCAGTCGTGCTCTGCGCCCGAACCGGGCTCGGCACCATCAACCACACGCTGCTCTCGATCGAGGCTCTGCGCGCGCGCTCGATACCGCTGCTCGGCATCGCCTTCATCGGCGACGAGATGACGGATACGCAAAGGACGATCGCCGAGATGGGCAAGGTGCGGGTGCTCGGCCGCCTGCCTCGGCTCGATCCGCTGACGCCAGAGGCGCTTGCCGCGGCCATGCGGTCCTCGTTCCATGTGTCCGACTTCACGGAGGTCCGACCATGAGCTCCGCCGTCTGGCATCCGTTCACCCAGCATGCCACCGAGCCGGTTCCGCCGACCATCGCGCGCACCGAGGGCGCCTATGTCGAGACGCGCGAGGGCAAGCGCATCCTCGATGCGATCTCGTCCTGGTGGGTCATCACCCACGGCCACCGCCATCCAAAGATCGTGGAGGCGATTCGGAACGCAACCGAGACGCTCGACCAGGTGATCTTCGCCGGCCTCAGCCATGAGCCGGCCGAGCGATTGGCTTCGGCGCTGGTCGACATGGCTCCGCCGGGCCTGGACTGGGTTTTCTATTCCGACAGCGGCTCGACCAGTGTCGAGGTCGCGCTGAAGATGGCGCTGGGGTTTCATCGCAACAATGGCTTCCCGCGCTCGCGCATCGTCGTCCTGGAACACAGCTATCACGGCGACACCATCGGCACGATGAGCGTCGGCGCGCGCGGCGTCTTCAACGCCGCCTACGAGCCGCTGCTGTTCGAGGTCGATACCATCCCCTTCCCCGCCGCCGGCCAGGAGCAGCAAACGCTCGACGCCTTCGAACGACTGGCGCGCGATCGCCAGGTTGCTGCACTGATCGTCGAGCCGCTGGTGCTCGGCGCCGGCGGCATGCTGATGTATCCGGCGTCGGTGCTGGCCGAACTCAAACGCATTGCCCAGCGCTTCGGGACGCTTTTCATCGCCGATGAAGTGATGACCGGCTGGGGCCGCACCGGCACCATGTTCGCCTGCGAGCAGGCAGGGATTTCGCCCGACATATTGTGCACCTCCAAGGGCCTGACCGGCGGCTCGCTACCGCTCGCGGCAACGCTTGCCACCGATGCGATCTTCCGCGCGCATTTTTCCGCGGACCGGGCCAAGACCTTCTTCCATTCGAGTTCCTACACCGCGAACCCGATCGCCTGCGCGGCAGCGCTCGCCAACGTCGGCATCTGGAAGGACGAGCCTGTGGCGGAGCGCGTGGGCGCACTCTCACGGATGCAAGCGGAGAAGGTAGCGCGGTTCAGCCAGGATTCGCGTTTCGACAATGTGCGCACCACCGGCACCATCGCCGCGCTTGATCTGCGTGTCGGCAGTGCCGGCTATCTGGCCGAGGTCGGACCCAGGCTGCGCGCCTTCTTCCTGGAGCGCGGCTTGCTGGTGCGGCCGCTCGGCAACGTCATCTACGTGCTGCCGCCCTATTGCGTGACGTCGGACGAACTCGACCGGCTTTACGCGGCAATAGACGAGGCCGCCGGGCTTGCGGGCGACCGGCGATGAATCGCACGGCGCGCATCATCGGGTTTGGCCATCACGTGCCGGCTCGAAAAGTCGGCAATGCCGAGATCGAGGCAAGCCTCGGGCTGGAGGCAGGCTGGATCGAGGGGCGCACCGGCATCCGCTCGCGTTTCTGGGCTGAGCCCGGCGACACGTTGTCCGGGCTTGCAGCCGAGGCTGGCGACATGGCGCTTGAGGTGGCCGGCATCGAGCGCAAGGAGATCGGGCTGCTGCTGCTGGCGACTTCGACGCCGGATCATCTCTTACCGCCCAGCGCGCCGCTGGTGGCGCACAGGCTCGGCCTCGAAAAAGCCGGCGGGGTCGACCTCGCGGGCGCCTGCGCCGGGTTCATCTACGCCATGACCTTCGCCGACGGCTTCGTGCGCCTGCACAACAAGCCGGCCATCGTCATCGCCGCCAACATCTTGAGCCGTCGGATCAATCCGGACGAGCGCGCCAGCGCCGTGCTGTTCGCCGATGCCGCAGGTGCGGTGGTGCTCGCCCCGTCAGGCGATCCCAGCCACGGCATACTCGGTTCTTCCTTTGCCTCGGATGGGTCCGCTTACGGCCTGATCCACATCCCGGCCGGCGGCAGCAACCGGCCGTTCGCCGACGAGATCGGCGTCGTCGAAACCCGCATGACCATCGGCAACGGCCGCGACGTCTTCGCCAAGGCGGTGGAGATGATGAGAACTTGCTCGCTCGAGGCGCTGGCGGCGGCGGGTGTCTCGGTGCCGGACGTCGCCCGCTTCGTGCCGCACCAGGCGAATGCCCGCATCTTCAACGCCGTCGGCAAGTCGCTCGGTATCGCGGACGAGCGGATGGTCAAGACCATCGCCGACTATGGCAACTCGTCGGCCGCAACGATCCCCCTGTCGCTATCCGTCGCCCACAGCGCCAATCCCATTCGACCGGGCGAGAAGATGCTGCTGACGGCGGCCGGCGCGGGGCTTATCGGCGGGGCACTGGTGGTTGGCGCTTAGCTTTGGACTGGAGCTAGAGTCCACCCATACAGAGATACTTCATCTCGAGGTACTCCTCCAAGCCGTGTCGCGAGCCTTCGCGACCGATCCCCGATTGCTTCATGCCGCCAAAGGGAGCGGCTTCCGATGACATCCGGCCGGTGTTGATGCCGATCATGCCGTATTCGAGCGCCTCGGCCACATGCCAGACGCGTTTGAGATTGGAGGCATAGAAATAGGCGGCGAGGCCGTAGATCGTATCATTGGCCTCGCGCACCACCTGATCGGGGTCCTCGAAACGGATGATCGGCGCAAGCGGCCCGAAGGTCTCTTCCTGAGCGAGCAGCATTTCACTGGTGATGCCCGTCAGAACCGTCGGCTCGAAAAAAGTGCCGCCGGGACCCGCCCGGCTTCCGCCGCAGCAGATCGCTCCGCCCTTCCCGATCGCGTCGGCAATATGAGCCTCGATCTTGAGGAGCGCGTGGGTGTCGATCAACGGTCCGATGGCGACACCCGGTTTGAAGCCGTCGCCAACCGAGAGCGAGCGAACCCGTGCGGCAAATTTCTCGGCGAATTCGTCGTGCACGCCCGATTGCACATAGAGCCGATTGGCGGAAACGCAGGTCTGCCCGGCATTGCGAAACTTTGCCTGGATCGCGCCATCGACGGCAGCATCGACATCGGCATCGTCGAAGACGATGAACGGCGCGTTCCCGCCCAGTTCGAGGCTGACTTTCTTGACCTGATCCGAGCACTGGCGCATCAGCAGCCGCCCGACTTCGGTGGAGCCCGTGAAACTGATCTTGCGCACTTTTGGATTGGTGCAGAGTTCGCGCCCGACCGCAGCACCTTCCGAGGCATAGATCAAATTCACGACGCCGTCGGGGAAACCCGCCTCCGCCGCCAGTGCGAACATCGCGCCAGCGACGAGCGGGGTCTGCTCAGCCGGTTTCAGCACGATCGCGCAACCGGCTGCCAGCGCCGGCGAAATCTTGCGCGCCACCATGGAAGCAGGAAAGTTCCAGGGGGTGATGGTGCCGACGACGCCGATCGGCTGCTTGATCACCAGCATGCGCCGATCCGTCGAAGGAGCAGAAATCGTCTCGCCGTAGATGCGATTGGCTTCTTCCGCATACCACTGCAAGTAGGCGGCGGCGTGCGAGACTTCCGATACTGCCTCGGGCAGCGGCTTACCCATCTCGGCGGTCAGGATCGCAGCGAGATCATCGGTGTGATCAAGAATCAGTTGGTGCCAGCGCCACAATGTGTCGCTGCGGTCCCGGGCGGTGAGAGCTGCCCATCTGGCTTGCGCGACATAGGCCCTGTCGATCGCGGCCTTCGTTTGCTCGACGCCCATATCGGGAAGCTCGGCAAGCAATTCGCCGGTCGAGGGGTTGAAGACCTTGAACACGCTCCGATCCCCCTGCTCGCCCCCGGATGCCATGCGATCCAGTGTCGCGAACAGACCCGGTTGTTTGAGATGGCGAAGCAGCGAACTCTTTATGCCCGACACGGAAAAGCTCCTTAGGATAAAGGCGACGTCTCGTCCTTGGAACATCGCTGGACGCAACATAGCCGCAGCGCGACACCCGGCATTTATCCCAGCGTCACCATTTTTGTCGAACCTGGCCGGCAGCCGATTGTCGAAACAGGACGCACTTAAGTTGACAGGGCAGCGTCGCATCGTCCAACCTGCGCACCTCACCAGGGGAGTCCCGGCAAGGGGCTGAGATACTGCTATCGCGCGCAGTGACCCGTTGAACCTGATCCAGTTCATACTGGCGTAGGGACGGTGCGAGGCTTCGCGGGTCGGCAATCCGGCTTCGGCATTCGGGCAATGCCCGCATCCTAAGCGAAGCGTCACTTCCTCCTCATCGCGTGAACTGGGTCTCCGTTGCACTCTGAGCAAGGAGGCTCACTCATGAATGCCCACACTCCGACCGTCACCGTCGGCGAACTGCCCGCTTCCAAGAAGGTCCACAAACCGGGCCAGCTTCATCCGGAACTGCAGGTGCCGATGCGCGAGATCTCGGTCCACCCAAGCGCCGGCGAGCCGCCGGTCACGGTCTACGACTCGTCCGGTCCCTATACCGATGCCGCGGTGAAAACCGATATCGAGCGCGGCCTGCCGCGGTTGCGCGAGACATGGATCGAGGCTCGCGGCGACGTCGAGCGCTATGAAGGGCGCACGATCAAGCCCGAGGACAACGGCTTCGTCTCCGCCGATCGCCTGACACCGGAGTTCCCGGTGCGCAACAGGCCGTTCCGCGCCGTCGGCGGCCGCGCCGTCACCCAGCTCGCCTATGCGCGCGCCGGCATCATCACGCCGGAAATGGAATTCGTCGCCATCCGCGAAAATCTCGGCCGCGAGCAGTTGCGTTCGAGACTTCACCGCGACGGCGAGAGCTTCGGCGCCGCGATCCCGGATTTCGTCACGCCGGAATTCGTGCGCGACGAGGTGGCGCGCGGACGCGCCATCATCCCATCCAACGTCAACCACCCCGAAAGCGAGCCGATGATCATCGGCCGCAACTTCCTGGTGAAGATCAACGCCAATATCGGCAACTCCGCCGTCACCTCGTCGATGGCCGAGGAGGTCGAGAAGATGGTGTGGGCGATCCGCTGGGGCGCCGATACGGTGATGGACCTCTCGACCGGCCGCAACATCCACAACATCCGCGACTGGATCGTGCGCAACTCGCCGGTGCCGATCGGCACGGTGCCGATCTATCAGGCGCTGGAGAAGGTCGGCGGGGTCGCCGAGGAACTGACCTGGGAGGTGTTCCGCGACACCCTCATCGAGCAGGCCGAGCAGGGCGTGGACTATTTCACGATCCATGCCGGCGTGCGCCTGCCCTACATTCCGCTCACCGTCGACCGCGTCACCGGCATCGTATCGCGCGGCGGCTCGATCATGGCCAAGTGGTGCCTGCATCACCACAAGGAGAGCTTCCTCTACGAGCATTTCGAGGACATCTGCGACATCGCCCGCGCCTATGACGTGGCGTTCTCGCTCGGCGACGGTCTTCGCCCCGGCTCGATCGCCGACGCCAACGACGCGGCCCAATTCGCCGAACTGGAAACGCTGGGAGAACTCACCAAGATCGCCTGGGCCAAGGACTGCCAGGTGATGATCGAGGGCCCCGGCCACGTGCCCATGCACAAGATCAAGGAGAACATGGACAAGCAGCTCGCGGTCTGCGGCGAGGCGCCGTTCTATACGCTTGGACCGCTCACCACCGACATCGCGCCCGGCTATGATCACATCACATCGGGCATCGGCGCGGCGATGATCGGCTGGTTCGGAACGGCGATGCTCTGCTACGTCACGCCGAAGGAGCATCTCGGCCTGCCCGACCGCGACGACGTCAAGACCGGCGTCATCACCTACAAGATCGCAGCGCATGCCGCCGACCTCGCCAAGGGCCATCCGGCCGCCAAGATCAGGGACGACGCGCTGTCGCGGGCGCGTTTCGAGTTCCGGTGGGAGGACCAGTTCAATCTGTCGCTCGATCCCGAGACGGCGCGCGCCTTCCACGACGAAACCCTCCCCAAGGAGGCGCACAAGGTGGCGCATTTCTGCTCGATGTGCGGCCCCAAATTCTGCTCGATGCGGATTTCGCACGCCATTCGCGCGGAAGCGCAGAAGGAAGGGCTCGCGGCCATGGCGGCGAAGTACCGGGACGGCGGCGATCTCTACATACCGCTCGACAACGCATCGGAGAGCACCGGCCGGCCATGAAGGTGCTCATTCGCGGCGCAGGCGTTGCCGGGTTGACGCTCGCGCACGAGCTGGCAACGCGCGGCGCCGAGGTGACCGTCACCGAGAAGCGCATGGAGATCGCCGGCAACGCCTCCTGGCAGGCAGGCGGCATGCTCGCGCCTTGGTGCGAGCGCGAGAGCGCCGAAGAGGCGGTGCTGACGCTCGGGCGCCGCGCCGCCGACTGGTGGAACGCGGCCTTGCCCGGCCATGTCTCGCGCCGCGGCACGCTGGTGCTGGCTCCTGCCCGCGACGCTCGTGAGTTGGACCGGTTCGGGCGCCGCACATCCGGCTTCAGGCAGCTCGACGCCGGTGAGATCGCGGCTCTCGAACCGGCCCTCCAAGGCCGGTTCGGACGTGGGTTGTACTTCGCTCAGGAAGCGCATCTCGACCCGCGCAAGGCGCTGCTTTCCCTCAGCGACAAGCTGCGCGGGATGGGCGCGCGGCTGGAGTTCGGCCGCGGCCGGGCGCCTGCATCTTCGGATATCGAGGTAGACTGCACCGGCATCGCCGAGCCGCGACCGGAGCTGCGTGGCGTGCGCGGCGAGATGCTGATGCTGCGAACGGGCGAGATCTCGCTGGCCCGCCCGGTGCGGCTGCTGCATCCGCGCATCCCCGTCTATGTCGTGCCGCGCGAGCAAAACCTGTTCATGGTCGGCGCGACGATGATCGAGTGCGATGCCGATGGCCCGGTCACTGTGCGCTCGACCATGGAGTTGCTCGGCGCCGCCTACGCGCTGCATCCCGCCTTCGGCGAGGCCGAACTGGTCGAGACAGGCGTCGGCGTGCGTCCTGCATTCGCCGACAACCTGCCGCGCGTCGAGCGCGACGGGGGGCACATTCGCATCAACGGCCTCTACCGCCACGGCTTCCTGCTCGCGCCGGCCATGGCGCGACAGGCAGCCGACCTCATCCTGGGAAATCCGGCAGCAAAGGAGTTTGCCCTTGAAGCTCATCGTTAACGGCCAAACCCATGAAGTCGCGGCCGAAACGCTTGCCGCGCTGCTCAGCGAACTTGACTTCCAGGGCAGCTGGCTCGCCACCGCGAGGAACGGCGATGTCGTGCCTGCCAGGGAACGCGACCGCTGCCGTCTCAGCGATGGCGATCGCATCGAAATCCTCTCGCCGATGAAGGGGGGCTGATCCAATGCTCGACCTCTATGGACATAAATTCTCGTCCCGCCTTCTGCTTGGCACCGCGCTCTACCCCTCGCCTGCCATCATGGCCGAGGCGATCAAGGCGTCCGCCACGGAGATCGTCACCGTGTCGCTCCGCCGCGAAACATCGGGCGGCAAAGCCGGCGGCCAGTTCTGGTCGCTGGTCCAGTCGCTGGGGGTTCGCGTCCTGCCCAACACCGCCGGCTGCCATTCGGTGAGCGAAGCGGTGACGACGGCGCGAATGGCGCGCGAGGTGTTCGGCACGGACTGGATCAAGCTCGAGGTGATCGGCAACCACGACACGCTGCAGCCCGACGTCTTCGGGCTGGTCGAAGCAGCCAGGATCCTTGCCGCGGAAGGTTTCCAGGTCTTTCCCTACACGACCGACGACCTCATCGTGGCCGAGCGCCTGCTCGACGCCGGCTGCCGGCTGTTGATGCCCTGGTGCGCGCCGATCGGCTCCGCGCGCGGGCCGCAGAACCCCGATGCGCTGCGAAGCCTGCGCGGGCATTTTCCCGGCGTGCCGCTGATCGTCGATGCCGGCATCGGCCGGCCATCGCACGCCGCAGCCGTGATGGAGCTCGGCTACGACGCGGTGCTGCTCAACACGGCGGTCGCCAAGGCAGGCGATCCCGTCGCCATGGCAGCGGCCTTCGGCAAGGCGGTCGAGGCCGGCCGCGAGGCCTATTGCGCCGGTTTGCTCGAGCCGCGCGACATGGCCGTCCCCTCGACCCCCGTCATCGGCATGGCAGCGTTCTCAT
This sequence comes from Mesorhizobium sp. M3A.F.Ca.ET.175.01.1.1, assembly GCF_004791945.1. NCBI lineage: Bacteria > Pseudomonadati > Pseudomonadota > Alphaproteobacteria > Hyphomicrobiales > Phyllobacteriaceae > Mesorhizobium > Mesorhizobium sp. M3A.F.Ca.ET.175.01.1.1. The sequence continues at coordinate 58,257 of NZ_SRTP01000012.1, forward strand.
GAGGCTCGATCCGTTTTACCTGATCGTCGATTCCGCCGCCTGGATCGAACGGCTGGTGCCGCTCGGCTTGAAACTGGTGCAACTGCGCATCAAGGACCGGGACGAAGCTTCGCTACGCCGCGAGATCCATGCTTCGAAGGCGGTCTGCGACCGTCATGGCTGCCAGTTCATCGTCAACGACTACTGGCGCCTCGCGATCGAGGAGAATTGCGATTTCGTCCATCTCGGCCAGGAAGACCTGCTCGAAGCCGATATGAAGGCGATACGTAAGGCGGGCGTGAGGCTCGGCCTCAGCACGCATGACGACGCCGAGCTCGAGACTGCGCTTCGAGCCGAGCCGGACTATGTCGCGCTCGGCCCGATCTACCCCACCGTCCTCAAGGCGATGAAATGGGCTCCGCAGGGGCTGGACCGCATCGCCGTCTGGAAGCAGCGCGTCGGCAACACCCCGCTGGTGGCCATTGGAGGGCTCACCGTCGAGCGCATTGCCGGTGTCTTCGCGCAGGGCGCTCAGAGCGCCGCGGTGGTGACCGACATCACCCGCAACGCCGAGCCCGAGGTGCGCGCATTGGAATGGCTGGCGGCGACGGCGCCATGGCGATGACGCCGCATGTCCTGATCGTCGCCGGCTCGGATTCGAGCGGCGGCGCCGGAATAGCCCGCGACATCGAAACCGTGGCCGCGCACGGGCTGCGCAGCTGCCTCGCCGTCACGGCCGTGACCGTCCAGACTCACGCGGCGGTCGAGCGCATCGAGCAGATGCCGCCGGAGCTTGTCGTCGCCCAGATGAAGGCCGCCTTTGCCGCCAACCAAGTCGCGGCGGTCAAGATCGGCATGCTGGGCACGGCAGCGGCGATCGAGGCGGTCGGCTCCGTCCTGGCGAGCAATCGCCAAGCGTCCGTAGTGCTCGACCCAGTGCTGGCCTCAACGTCGGGCCGGCTGCTGCTGGAGGACGATGCAATCGGCGCATTGCGCCGCGATCTGATGCCGGTCTGCCGGCTCGTCACGCCCAATTTGCTCGAATTGGCAGAGCTGACCGGATCGGCGCCGGCGCCGGATGAAGAAAGCGCCTCTCTCCAAGGCGAGGAACTTTCAAGGACCATAGGAACGGCCGTGCTTGTCAAAGGCGGACACGCGCAGTCGAGCCAATCGGTCGACATCCTGCTGCAGCCGAACCGTCCCGCCGTTCGGTTCGTAGCGCTCCGCTTGCATTCCGAGATGCGCGGAACAGGCTGCATGCTGTCCAGCGCCATCGCCGCCGCTCTTGCCCTCGGGGCCGACCTGGAAAAGAGCGTGCGCGGCGCAAAGCAATTTGTCCTGGACGCCCTGGTCCGATCCGCGTGATCGGGCCGACAAAGGCGCGGAATTAGGCGAAGAGATGAGATCGCGCCTCTCCGCCGGCAGATGCAATTTATGGTTGTCCGGCTTGCTAAGATCTGCGCCGTGCCATGCTCTCCAACAATCAGCCAGATCGTCCTGCCCGCACTGCGAATGAATCTGACCCGATGTCTCAATTGGTGGTGTGATTGTCGCAAGCATCACAGCGACGGCTCAACGGATATCTACGATGCGCCGCCGGACGGGGACCCCAGAGTCGCCTAGGGCCAGAGATTTGGCGCGCGGCTTGCACGAGAATATCCCGCACCAGTCGAGCATTCACGGGCACAAACAGGATCTCACAGAGAGGACAACTCCCGCATGGTGACTATTGCTGAGATGAAGGAACAACTTGCCCGCGAGAACACCATTACTCGCTCAGGTCCGCCAAAGGCGCCATCGAATCCCTTCTTCGGCGTAGGCCCCATCACGGACGCGACGATTGACGAGGTCGCTGGAAGACTGCGGCGCGTCGAATTCGATGCCTGGCTGGAGGCCAACTACCGCAAGCTCGACGACAAGGGCAACGACCTCGGTCCATTCACGACGGCCGAGATCGCGCGCAGCATGCATAGGGGCTATCCCGCCGACAAGATCCTGACCGACATGATGGGCTCGATCCATCAGTACTTCGAATTCCCCAAACAGAATTTGATGGCCGTCGGTCTCGGTGGCGGGCACAGCGGCTTTACCGTCGCGGTCATGCACCTGATGAACCCCAACAACGCAAACCAGCGCGTCTACGTGGACACCACGAAACCGGAAGCCTCCGAGTCCCATGGCGCCGGATTCTTCAGGCAGTCCTGGGCGACCCAGCTTCTCGAACTGCAGAAGTTCGCGCAGAATGGCAGCGCCGACAAAATCCAGTTCGCGACCGTCGAGGGGTCCATCCCCACTGCAAAGGAACTCGAGGCCCTCGGAACAACGCTGTTCCTCGGCGTCGGACACGAGACGACGGGTGCGAATACCTACAGCAAATCGGAGATCGAGGAGCTTCTGAAGTGGCTCGATCGCGATCCCGACAACCGGCACGCCGTCCTCGACGCTACATCCATGCTGGGAGCGATGCCGTGGGGCGAGGCTGTCGTGCGCGAAGCGCTCGCGAAATGCTGCGTCTTCATGCCGTTCCAGAAGGCGATCGGGGGCATCTCCGGATACTTCGTCGTCTCATTCACGCCGCAGGCGTTGAAGCTCGTCGAGAACAACCAGAACGATCCGGCCTGGGCCATTCCGCGCCAGCTCAAGCTTGCTCCTCCTGTCGACGCGAAGCTCCCGGTCAGCGGCAAGAGATCGCTGACGATCGGCCCCTTCTACGATGCGGAACAGCAGCGCATGCTCGGCGGCGTCATCAACACCTACAGCGCGCTCGCCTTCGCCGAGACCACCTTCGGCCTCCTGCAGGCTGCCCGGCGTGTCGGCTCCGTCAGCGATCTGAACCGTCGCTCGGTCGAGAACCGCCGGGTGATCTCGGAGTGGGTCGACAACAACTCGTTGCTGAAGTTCACCGTCAGCGAAGCTGAAAAGCGCGGGGCCGCCGTTGTCCTCCTCAAAGTCGTCGATCCCGATATCACCGACAAACAGATCCACGCGCGCATCATTGCCCGCTCGAAGCAGCTTCTCGGCTATGAGGGCATCACGCATGTCAACGGCGACCACGAGAAAGGCCTGGACGCTGCCCGCTACGTGAACGCGTTTCCCGGCATGCCCGGCGACTACCGGGCCTGGATCGGCGGCATCCGCGATCCCGAGGACGTGCGCCTGCTTCTCGACAATCTCGCCTATGCCTACCGCAGGGCCAAGGTTGCCGTGCTCGAGGAAGAACTGGCGGCGCAGGGCGAGCGGTTCGAGAGCGCGCCTTCGGCCGCCGGCCTGGTCAGGAAGGACGATCCCGAGCGCGCCTACACGGTCCTGATCGCCGATCTGCTTGGCCTGCGCCTCGGAGAGAACAATGCACCCGACAGCAGCGAGATCGCGGCCTATATTCGGGAAAAAGGCGGCGAATTCCACCTTGGCGCCCTGCAGGACCGGAACGCCCTGCAAAAAGGCAAGATCCACTTCTTCTATCAGCCAGGGCTGAGCACCGAAGCTGAGCTGCTGGGCTGCACGGCCCAAGGCGAATACGATGCCCTGATCGCGGCAGCCACCTTCATTCCCAAGCAGTCCGTCTTCCCGCTCGGGGGCGTGCGGATTGGCGCCGGGACCGGCAACATGGGTTCCAGCTCGTGGGGCGGCCCTGACGGCGACGGTGGCGTAGCGCCGCTGATGAACACGCCCGGCATCAACAGCCGCGCGACGGCCCAGATGGCCATGAAGGCCCTTCTCAAAGTCGTTCCGAACATCCCCGTCGATGAGTTGCATGAACGGACGGTGGCCGGGAAGTTCGACACCGGGCGCAACCTGAAGGATTTCCCGACCTCCAAGCTCGAAGGCCAGAAACTGGCCGTCCTGGGCTATGGCAACATCGGCCGGGAAGTCGCCAAGCTGGCATCGGCGTTCGGCATGCACGTTTGCGTCTATGCCAGGGAAGCCCATCGCGCCTGGATCGAAGCCGAGGGTTTTGAATATGCCGACAGTCCGGTCAAGGCAGCGAAAGACGCCAACGTGCTTTCGGTTCACGTCGGCCTCGGCCGCCTCGACAAGTCGACCGGCAAGTTCAGCAATGCAGGTTTCGTGAACCGCGACGTGCTCTCGAGCCTGGCCGATGGGGCGGTGCTGATCAACTACGATCGCGGCGAGCTCGTCGACATCGAGGCTCTCGATGCCGCCCTGCAGTCGGGCAAGGTCAGCCATGTGGCGGTCGATGCCGACATCTTCAGCGACGCGAAGGACGGAACGCTGCGAGGGCCGCTCACGCCCTACCTGCCCTTGAGCGAGCGGCATCCAGGCCGGCTGGAGCTTCTTCCGCACGTGGCGGCCGACACCGATCACCCGACGCGTGTTGCCGGCGCCAAGCAGGCCGTCGATCAGATTTACGACGCGATCCAGTTCAAGGCCGTGCGGAATCTGAAGGGCGCCCTGCCGGAAGGATATGTCAACCTGGGCTCGACCGCTCCGGTCGGTGTCGGCAAGTCGACCTCGGGCAATCTCGGCGCCCTTGCGGATCAATCCGAACAGTGGAAGGCCCTGCGTCAGCTCTCCGAACGGATCGCGGCTGTCATCGGCGGCATCGACGCGACCACGGACCCGGAAAGGCGGGCAACCTTGGTCGGTCGATACCACAGCGAGCTGGCGCTCGACCTGCTCAACCACCGGCGCATCCTTGAGGAAGCAGGTCTGTTTGCTCCAGCGGTCGCTTGAAGACCGCCATTTGCGGCGTGGCGGGTCAAACCTGCCACCCCGCCACTGCATCCAACCTAATCTTACCCGTGCAACCTTCGCGTTCTGCTGACAGCGCTCGCGAGCTACGCGCGGTCCCCATTTGCGCCACGCGTCCAGTTCTATTCGCTTAGACCCTGGCCACACGACCGTCATCACGCTGCTAGGCCTGCAAGGGCATCCAAGTCGACGGACGATGCCGCTCCGTCCTTCGTTCTCTTTCCACATGGCCAACGTCGGTCCTGATCGCAGCTTTCGCGCTGTGACATCGAAGCCCCTTGCCTAATTGGTATGCTGGTATAATGTGTACCTGACATGGCCTCATCATCAGCAGCGACCGCTGTGCATCGCGATCTTTCTGGGAGGAGATACAATGAAGGGTTCAATCTTGGCGGCGCTGGCCGGCGCCGTGCTGGCAAGTGCTGCGAGTTTGCCGGCTCAGGCATCTGCGGACGCTCCGGTCATTGCGCTCGCCAACGCCTATTACGGCAACACCTGGCGCCACCAGATGGTGGAAGCGTTCGAAGCCTCGGCCAAGGAGGCCAAGGCCGCGGGGCAGATCGCGGACTACATCGTCATGAACGGCGACGGTTCGGTCGCGCAGCAGAACAGCCAGATCGCCGAACTGATCCTGAAGAAGGTCGATGTGCTCGCCGTCGACGCCGCTTCCGAGACCGCCGTCAACGGCATCATCGAGAAGGCCTGCAAGGCCGGCATCATCGTTATCTCATTCGACTCGGTCGCCTCGGCGCCCTGCAACTACCAGCTCAATTTCGACTTCAAGGGTTACAAGGCAGCCCAGGCCGAAGCCGTCTTCAAGATGCTCGGCGGCAAGGGCAACGTCATCCAGGTGCGCGGCGTGAAGGGCTCGGCGCCCGACAATGACATGTTCAACGCGCAGCAATCAGTGCTGGCTAAATATCCGGACATCAAGGTGGTGGCGACCGTCTACGGCCAGGCGACGGCCTCGGTGGCGCAGGCGGCCATCGCCAACGTGCTGCCCTCGCTGCCGCATGTCGATGCCGTGCTCGGCCAGGGCGGCAGCGACGATGTCGGCATCGCGCAGGCCTTCGTCCAGTATGGCGGCGACTATGCCGGCAAGATGCCGATCATCGAAGGCGGCGGCGGCACCGACTTCGTCAAATGGTGGGCCGACGAGAATGCCAAGAACGGCTACCAGACGGTGTCGATGAACACCACGCCCGGAATCGGCGGCGCCGCCTTCTGGCTCGGCCTGTCGCTGCTGAAGGGCGCCAAGGCGCCGAAGCTGATGATCATGCCGGTGGCAACCGTCGACGCCAGCAACCTCAAGGAGTATGCCAAGCTGCCGGGCGGCCAGATCATCAGCCCGAGCTATTCGCTGGACTGGGTCAAGCAGAACCTGCTCAGCAAGTAGGACGGCCAGACGGCTCAGATCGGGCGCCGGGCAAAAATTGCGCGCCCGATCTTGCCAACAATACGGAGGACGAATGTCCCAGCTTGCCGTTGCCGATCAGGACAGCGCCGCGGCCGCGGCACCTGGCGCTGCTGCCCGGCCAAGCGTCGTTGCGCTCAGCGGGATCACCAAGAGTTTCGGACCGACGCTCGCCAATGCGGGAATAGAGCTTTCGGTCGGCGCAGGCGACGTGATCGGGCTTGTCGGCGGCAACGGCGCCGGCAAATCGACCCTGATGCGCATTTTGTGCGGGGCGATGTGGCCGACGCTCGGCGCGATTTCATTTGCCGGCGAGGAGGTGCCCTTTTCTGCCTACGATACCGGCGAGGCACAGCGGCGCGGCATTCGCATGGTGCACCAGGAGCTGTCGCTCTGCGCCAATCTTTCCGTCGCCGAGAACTTCTTCCTGGAAACGCCAGGCGACGCGGCGAGCCGGCCGGGCTGGCGCGCGCTCTATCGCACCCGCGCCCGCGCGGCGCTGGACGCCGTATTCCCGGGCAACGGCATCGATGCCGACGCGGAGGTCGGACACCTCACCATCGCCGAACGGCAGATGGTGGAGATCGCGCGCGCCGCGGCGACGCCCGGGGTCAAACTGATCGTGCTCGACGAGCCGACATCCTCGCTCGATCTCGACCGCTCAAAACAACTGCGGGCTTTCATCCGCGAACGGGCAAAGGCCGGGCTCGCCTTCATCTTCATCAGCCACAAGCTGCAGGAGATCATCGACATCGCCACCGAGGTGGTGGTGCTGCGCAACGGCCGCACCGCATGGCAGGGCCATGCCGCGGACGCCTCGATCGGCAGGCTCGTGCAATTGATGGGCGGAGACACCAACCCGGTTCATCAGCACAAGGTGTCCGTCACCTCCTCCCAGGACGTGCTGGTGCGGCTCTCCGGGCCGCTGACGGCCGATCTCGGCCACGACGTCGACATCGTGCGCGGCGAGATCGTCGGGCTGGCCGGGCTCGAGGGCAGCGGGCAGAAAGAGCTGCTGCACGCGATCTTCAACCCCGGGCGCACGCGGCACGCGGCCATTGCCAGGCACGCGGACGCGGGCTTCATTGCCGGCGACCGGCAGAAGGAAGGCGTGTTTCCGCTGTGGAGCGTGCTCGCAAACATCGGCATCGGTGCCATTGCCCGCCGCCCGGCACTCAGCGTTCTCTCCGACCGTGCCAACCGCGAGACCGCTTCGAAGGCCGCCGGCCGCCTGCGGCTCGACGACGGGCGCTTCCGGTCCAACATCAGCGAGCTCAGCGGCGGCAACCAGCAGAAGGCGCTGGTGGCGCGGGCGCTGGTTGCCGACACGCCGATCATCCTGCTCGACGATCCGACGCGCGGCGTCGACATAGCCACCAAGCAGGATTTCTACCGGCTCTGCAACGAGGTCGCGCGCAGCGGCCGGGCGCTGGTCTGGCACACGACAGAGGACGCCGAGCTGCTGGCCTGCGACCGCGTGCTGGTCTTTTCCGGCGGTCGGATCGTCAAGGAGTTGGCAGGCGACGGCATCACCGAGCAGGCAATCGTCGGCGCCTCCTTCACGCACTCGACGGACAGGCAGGCGAGCAAAGCGCCAAACCAAACCGCCATGACCGGATTCGGCCGCAGGCTGGTCAACGCCGCGCCCTTCATCGGGCTTGCCGCCGTGTTTGCCATCATGATTGCGATCAACCCCGCCGTCGCCTCTTCCTTCGGCCTCGACCTGCTCTTGATGCCGGCATTGTCTCTGGTGCTGGTGACGGCAGCACAGATGTTCATCGTCGGCGGCAGCGAGATCGATCTCGGCGCCGGCGCCTTTGCCGGCCTGGTCAGCGTGCTCAGCGCCACGCTGCTCTATGACCAGCCATGGCTCGGGGCGCTGGCGCTGGCGGCGGCCGTTGCCGCCTATGCCGGGCTCGGCGGCCTGATCCAAGCGCGCAAGATCCCCGCCATCGTGGTGACGCTCGGCGCGTCCTTCATCTGGGTCGGCATAGGCTACGCGCTGCAGCCGACACCGGGCGGCGCCAGTCCGGAGTGGCTGTCGGCGCTCTTCAACTGGTCGCTCGGCGCCGTGCCGACCTCGATCATCCTGATCGCGGCCGTGGCGCTGATCGTGCTGGTCATCGACCGGCTGCCGCTCGGCGTGGTGCTGCGCGGCTTCGGCAACAACCCGGCAGCGATGATCCGCTCGGGCTGGTCGCCGACCCGCTACGCGCTGATGCGCTATCTCATTGCCGGGCTGTTCGCCGGGGCCGCCGGCCTGTCGCTGACGGCCATCAACACGGCAAGCGACATCAATTCCGGCAACTCCTACACCCTGCTCAGCGTTGCCGCAGTCGTCATGGGCGGCTGCTCGCTTCTCGGCGGCATCATTTCGCCGGTCGGTGCCGTCGCCGGCGCGGTGACGCTGTCATTGATCGGCGCGCTGCTGGGCACGCTTAGCGTCAGCAGCGACTACAACGCCGCGACGCAAGGCTTGATCCTGATCGCACTCCTAACGCTGCGCAGCCTGACCGCCGACCGCAGGAGCGAGCCATGAACGCACTCGCCGGCTTCGGCATCTGGGCGCAGCGTAACCGCTGGATCTGGTCGGCGGTCGGCGTGCTGCTGTTGTGGCTCGTGCTCTCCGTCGTCACCAACCGCTTCAGCCTGTCCAGCCTGTCCGGCGTGATGCTCTCGGCATCGTTCCTCACGGTGGTCGGCATCGGCCAGATGTTCGTTGTGACGACCGGACGCGGCAATATCGACCTGTCTGTCGCTTCGGTGATCACGCTCAGCGCCTTCGTCGCGCTGCTCACCGTCAAAGCCCAGGACGCAAATCTCGCCATCGGCGTCGCCGCCGCCATCCTGCTCGGCCTTGCGGTGGGCGCTCTCAACTCGCTGCTTGTCGTCGGGCTCGGCATCCCGGCGATCATCGCGACGTTGGCGACCGGCTACGTGCTGGCAACGGCGACGCTGCTCTCGAACAAGGCGATACCGGGTTTTGCCGTCAGCCCGGCGCTGAAGGCCGTTGCGACGGGACGCATTTCCGGCGTGCCGATCATGGCCATCGTCGCCGTTTTCGGCGTGGCCGCGGCCTCCTTCGTGCTGCGCTACACAGTGTTCGGGCAGCTGCTGTCGGCGGTCGGCCAGAACCGCGCCGCGGCACGGCTCGCGGGGATCCGCAACGGCCGGGTGATTGCCTCGGCCTTCGTCATCTCTTCGGTGCTGGCGTCGCTCGACGGGCTGCTGCTCGGCGCGTATATCGGCGGCGCCTTCCTCGAAATGGGCCAACCATACCTGTTGCAGTCGATCGCTGCCGTGGTGCTTGGCGGTACGCTGATCTTCGGCGGCTCGGCGACGGCGCTGGGCACCCTCTTTGCCAGCATCCTGCTCGTCTTGATCGTCACCACCATGCAGATCGTTGGCCTCCCTCCCGGCGCCCAGGACATCGTGCAGGGCATCGTCGTCATCTTCGTGCTGGCGCTCGCCGGCCGCCAGGTGCTGGCGCGGCGCGCTTCTGTCGATCCTGCCGATGGCGGAGCGGATCCGGCAATCACGGCGGAAGTAGGCGCGCCGAGTCTGGTCGAAAAGGTGCAGCCTTGACGATTCCGCTTGCCAAACGGTGGTAGAGTGATCATACCAGTGTACAAGCTGACGATCGGCCATCCGTCGTCAGGATATTCAGGGAGCAAGGTTTAGATGACAACGATCGCGCTGTTCGGAGCCGGCGGCAAAATGGGCTACCGCCTGTCGACCAATTTCCGCGGTTCGCCTTATTCGATCCGCCATGTCGAGATCAGCGAGGCGGGCAAGAAGCGGCTGAAAACCGGCCTCGGCATCGACACGGTGAGCGTCGATGACGGGCTCAAGGGCGCTGAGGTGGTGATCCTGGCCGTCCCCGACACGCATATCGGCAAGGTCGCGGCCGGCATCGAGAGCAAGCTTGCCCCTGGAACGATGGTGATCGTGCTCGATGCGGCCGCACCCTTTGCCGGCCACTTGCCCAAGCGCCCCGACCTGACCTACTTCGTCACCCATCCCTGCCATCCGCCGATCTTCAACGACGAGACCGACATGGCGGCGAAGAAGGACTTCTTCGGCGGCGTCAAGGCCAAGCAGCATTTCGTCAGCGCGCTGATGCAGGGGCCGGAAGAGGACTACGCCAAGGGCGAGAAGATCGCTCAGATCATCTGGGCGCCGGTGATGCGCTCGCATCGCGTCACCGTCGAGCAGATGGCTCTGTTGGAACCCGGGCTGTCGGAGACGGTCTGCGCGTCGCTGCTCGTCGTCATGAAGGAAGCGCTCGACGAGGTGGTGGCGCGCGGCGTCGACCGACAGGCGGCGCTCGACTTCCTGCTCGGCCACATGAACGTGCTCGGCGCCGTCATTTTCGGCGAAACCCAGGGCGTGTTTTCGGATGCCTGCAACAAGGCGATCGAGTTCGGCAAGCCGGTGCTGATGCGTGACGATTGGAAGCGCGTGTTCGAGCCGGAGGAGATCGCCGCCAGCATTCAGCGCATTACCTGATGCTTATACCAGATACATATCATCTGAATTTGTGGTTGACTCATCATACCAGTTAGCTTTAGCTGTTCGAGCTCGCATTGCTGGGACTCCGGAACTGGGCGAGCGGAGGAATGGCGGGGAAGGGGCAGCGAGGCTCGATCGGAGGAAGCCGGCAAAAGGCTTTAATCCAGTGGCGTTGCCACTACTGCCTGACGAATTCAGACACAGACGATCGCCTCGGCACCGAGGCTGAGTTTTCAATGGGAGGACTTCAATGAAACTCACTCGCAGAATGACGCTTGCAGCCTTCGCCGGCGTGCTCGCACTCGGCACCGCGATGCCTGCCTATGCAGCGGATCTCATCGCCATCATCACGCCCTCGCACGACAATCCGTTCTTCAAGGCGGAAGCCGTGGGTGCCGAAGCCAAGGCCAAGGAACTCGGCTACGAGGCGCTGGTGCTGGTGCATGACGACGACGCCAACAAGCAGTCGGAACTGATCGACACGGCGATCGGCCGCGGCGCCAAGGCGATCATCCTCGACAATGCCGGCGCCGACGCCACCGTCGCCGCCGTCCAGAAGGCCAAGGACGCCGGCGTGCCTGCTTTCCTGATCGACCGCGAGATCAACGCCACCGGCGTCGCCGTGGCGCAGATCGTTTCCAACAACTACCAGGGCGCGCAGCTCGGCGCGCAGGAATTCGTCAAGCTGATGGGCGAGAAAGGCAACTATGTCGAACTGGTCGGCAAGGAGTCCGACACCAATGCCGGCATTCGCTCCAAAGGCTATCATGACGTCATCGACGATTATCCGGATCTGAAGATGGTGGCGCAGCAGTCGGCCAACTGGAGCCAGACCGAAGCCTATTCCAAGATGGAATCGATCCTGCAGGCCAACCCGGACATCAAGGGCGTGATCTCCGGCAACGATACGATGGCGATGGGCGCCTATGCGGCGCTGGCCGCGGCCGGCCGCAAGGACGTCATCGTCGTCGGCTTCGACGGTTCGAACGACGTGCGCGACTCCATCACCTCCGGCGGCATCAAGGCGACGGTGCTGCAGCCGGCCTATGCCCAGGCCCAGATGGCCGTCGAGCAGGCCAACGACTACATCAAGAACAAGAAGTCGCCAGAGAAGGAAAAGCAGCTCATGGACTGCGTCCTGATCAATGCCGACAATGCTCCCAAGCTGGAGACCTTCGCGCTCAAGAACTGAGCCGGCGCGATGCAAGTGCGGGGGGCGAACGCCCGTTCGTCCCTCGCCTCCATTTCTTTTTCGGGTATTCTCGATTGCCATGACCAAGCCGACTTGCGTGCCCAAGAAGAGTTGGCTCATCCTTGCGCTCACCGCCGCCGTCGGCCTCAGCGCCTGCAAGATCCTGCCGACGCCGTCGGCCCAGGGTGGCGATAGCGCCAACAGCTCGGCCTTCAACCCCGACAGGATGGTCGCCGAGATCTGGACACCCAAGGTCATTCCCTATCTGCAGCAGAAGGCGGGGCCGTTCGCCGAGGTGCACGCGCTTGCCAAATCCGATCCTGCCGCAGCCGGCGCCAAGTACGGCAATCCGAAGAAGCAGGCGAATTCGCCATGGACCTTCGCGGTGCGGGTCGAAGGCAAGATCGTCACCGCCAACACGCAGTCGCGTGCGGCAACCATCGATGTCGACGTCGATGGCGACGGCAAGGCGGATGCCCGGGTGCAGATCGGGCCGGCGATGCGCGGCACGGCGCTGCGCGACAGCCTCGACTTCGTGCAATTCAACGACTTCACCAACCAGATCGACTTCGCCCAATTCGGCAAGGCCTTCAACGCCTATGCCGACAAGACGGTGCTGTCCAAGCTGCCGCGCGATGGACTCGAGGGCCGAACCGCCAAGGTGCTCGGCGCCTATACGATCGAGAGCGGCCAGGAGCTGCCGCTGGTGACACCGGCGGAGGCCGAGATCGGGCCGAAGCCATGAGCCCCTCGCCCGCTCACGACGTCATCCTCAAGCTGGAGGACATTTCCAAGGTCTATGCCGGCACTGTCGCGGTCAAGCATGCCAATTTCGAGGTGCGCAAGGGCGCCGTCAACGTGCTGGTGGGAGAAAACGGCGCCGGCAAGTCGACGCTGATGAAGATCATCGCCGGCGTCGAGCGGCCGACCGCCGGCCGCATCCTGCTCGACGGCGCCGAGGTCTCCTTCGCGTCGTCCGGCGACGCCGTGAGCCGCGGCATCGGTATGGTGTTCCAGGAGCTGAACCTGTTCGGCAATCTCTCGGTCGCCGAAAACATCTTCGCCACGCGCGAGATCACCAACGCCTTTCGCAAGATCGACCATAGGGCGCAGGAGCGGCGTGCGGCCGAATTCCTCGAACAGCTCGAAGCCGGCATTCGGCCGGACATGCTGGTCGAGGATCTGCGCATCGGCCAGCAGCAACTGGTCGAGATCGCCAAGGCGGTCTCGCTCGACGCGCGCATCCTGATCATGGACGAGCCGACCTCCGCGCTGAGCGCGGCTGAGGTCGAGATCCTGTTCAAGGTGATCGCCGATCTCAAGGCACGCGGCGTGGCGATCGTTTACATCTCGCACCGGCTGGAAGAACTGATCCGCATCGGCGACTACATCACCGTGCTGCGCGACGGCCGCATCACCGGCCAGGAGGAGATGCGCAACGTCGACACGCAGTGGATCGTGCGGCAGATGATCGGCTCGGACGCCAAGGATTTCGCCAAGCCCGACGGCCATCGGCCCGGCGAGGAGGTGTTCCGGGCCGAGGAGATCTGCCTGCCGCGCGTCACCGGCGGACTGGCGGTCGATCACGTCTCGCTTTCGCTGCGCGCCGGCGAGATCCTCGGCATCTATGGCCTGATGGGCGCCGGGCGCAGCGAGCTGTTCGACTGCATCATGGGCCGCCATGGTCAGGCGAGCGGCAGGATCTTCATCGATGGAAAGCAGGTCAGGGAGCGCGACACGACGCGGCGCATCCAGCGCGGGCTGGCGCTGATCCCGGAAGATCGCCAGCGCGAAGGCCTGGTCTCGATCCTGTCCGTCGCCAGCAATCTGACGCTGGCCAGCCTGTCGCGCTTCGTCAGCCTGTTCCACATCCGCGGTGGAGCCGAACGCCAGGCCGTCACGCAGATGGTGCGCGAACTGGCGATCAAGGTCGCCGACCCGGCGCAGGAGGTATCGTCGCTGTCGGGCGGCAACCAGCAGAAGGTGGTGATCGGCAAGGCGCTTCTCACCGGACCGAAGGTCCTTCTGATGGACGAGCCCAGCCGCGGCATCGATGTCGGTGCCAAGGCCGACGTGTTCCGCACCATGCGCAAGCTTTCGCGCGACGGGCTGGGCATCCTCTTCGCCACCTCCGACCTCGACGAGGTGATGGCGCTGTCCGACCGCATCGCGGTGATGAGCAACGGAAAACTGACAGGCATGTTCGATCGCGCCGAGGCAAGCGAAGCGGCGATCGTCGCGGCGTCGGCGCTCGGTCATGGACCCAGACCGCACACGGAGAGCAACGCCCATGACTGACATCCCGGCCAAGGCGGCTGCTCCATCCGCATCCAGCGGCTCGCTGCTGCTGACGCTGATGAAGCTGCGGACCTTCATCGCGTTGATCGCGGTGCTGGTGTTCTTCTCGATCGCGGCGCCAAACTTTCTCTCGGCCGCCAATCTGATCCTGATGGCCAAGCACGTAGCGCTCAACGCGTTTCTGGCCATGGGCATGACCTTCGTCATCATCACCGGCGGCATCGACCTGTCGGTCGGCTCGATCGTCGGCCTGTGCGGCATGGTCGCCGGCTACCTCGTGCTCAACGGCATCGACCTGCAGATCGGCTACACCGTCTATTTCAATGTCGTCGAGATCGCCCTCATCACGCTGGCGGTGGGTATCCTGATCGGCGCCGTCAACGGATTGCTGATCACCAGGCTGAACGTCGCGCCCTTCATCGCCACGCTCGGCACGCTCTACGTCGCGCGCGGCCTGGCGCTCTTGTCGTCGGACGGCCGCACCTTTCCCAACCTCGTCGGCAAGCCGGAGCTCGGCACCACCGGCTTCGGCTATCTCGGCGCCGGCCGACTGCTCGGCCTGCCGGTGTCGATCTGGATTCTGCTCGTAGTGGCGCTGGGGGCGGCCTATCTCGCTCGCTACACGCCCCTCGGCCGCCACATCTTTGCCGTCGGCGGCAACGAACGCGCGGCGCGGATCTCGGGCGTCCGCGTCAATATGGTGAAGATGTTCGTCTACATGTTCTCCGGCTTCTGCGCGGCGATCGTCGGGCTCATCATCTCATCCGAACTGATGGCGTCGCATCCGGCGACGGGCGAAAGCTTCGAACTCAACGCGATCGCGGCGGCGGTGCTCGGCGGCACCTCGATGTCAGGCGGACGCGGCACGATCGGCGGCACCATCGTTGGCGCCTTCGTCATCGGCATCCTCTCCGACGGGCTGGTGATGATGGGCGTGAGCTCGTTCTGGCAAATGGTGATCAAGGGCCTCGTCATCATCGTCGCGGTGGTCGTCGACCAGGCGCAGCGCCGGCTGCAGAGCCGCGTGACCTTGATGCAGATGGCGAAGGTGGGCTGATCATGGCGCCGTTGCGCGGAGCGCTGATCGGCTGCGGCTTCTTCGCCGTCAACCAGATGCATGGCTGGCGCGACATCGATGGCGCCGCAATCGTGGCGATCTGCGACCGCGATCCGGAGCGGCTCAACATCGTCGGCGACCAGTTCGGCATCGAGCGGCGCTACAGCGATGCGGCGGCGATGTTCGCACGCGAGACGCTCGATTTCGTCGACATCGCCACCACCGTCGGCAGCCATAGGCCGCTGGTCGAGATGGCCGCCGCCAACCGCGTGCCGGTGATCTGCCAGAAGCCGTTCGCGCCGACGCTTGCCGACGCCAAGGCCATGGTCAAAGCCTGCGCGGAGGGCGGCGTACCGCTGATGGTGCATGAGAACTTCCGCTGGCAGTCGCCGATCCAGGCGGTGCGCGCAGTGCTCGACAGCGGTGAGATCGGCAAGCCGTTCTTCGGGCGCATCTGCTTCCGCTCGGGCTATGACGTATTTTCCGGCCAGCCCTATCTCGCGACGGGCAAGCGCTTCATCATCGAGGATCTCGGCATCCACATTCTCGACATCGCGCGCTTCCTGCTCGGCGACGTGTCGAGCCTCACCGCGCGTACCATGCGCGTCAACCCTAACATCGCAGGCGAGGACGTGGCGACGATGCTGATGGACCATGAGGGCGGCGTCACCTCCGTGGTCGATTGCAGCTATGCGACGAAGCTTGCCGCCGAGCCGTTTCCCGAGACGCTGATCGAGATCGACGGCAGCCACGGCACGATCCGCCTGGCACAGGGCTACCAACTCACGGTGACCGGCAAGAGCGGTACCAGCGTTTCCGACGTCTCGCCGCCGCTGCTCCCCTGGGCGTCGCGGCCATGGCACAACATCCAGGAAAGTGTCGTCGCCATCCAGAGGCACTGGGTGGACTGCCTGACGACGGCCAAGGAGCCGGCGACATCCGGCGCCGACAACCTCAAGACATTCGCGCTGGTCGAGGCCGCCTATGCCGGCGCTGGCAGCCGGCAGCCGGTCGAGATCGACGACCTCCTGCAATGACCACGAATCCATTCCCCCTCTACGGCACACGCGCGATGGACGCCGAGCCGGTCCGGCTCAACGCCGGTCCCCTCAACGCCGACTTCGTCAACGGCAATTTGCGCAGCATCCGCCACGGCGGCATCGAGGTGCTGCGCGCCATCGCGTATGTCGTGCGCGACCGCGACTGGGGCACCTATGAGCCGGCGCTGTCGGACGTGATCGTCGAACAGGGCGACGACAATTTCTGCGTGCGCTACTCGGCAAGCTGCGAAGGGCCGGGCGGAAGCCGGCTCGGCTTCAGCGCCAGGATCGAAGCGCACGCCGACGGCCGACTGATCTTCGACGTGACGGCGCTGCCCGAAAGCGATTTCGAGACCAACCGCTGCGGCTTCTGCATCCTGCATCCGATTGCCGGCCTTGCCGGCAGCCCGGTCAAGGTCGAGCATACGGACGGCCGCGTGATCGACACAAAACTGCCGTTGCTGATCGACCCCTGGCAACCGTTCAAGGACATGCGCGCCATCACCCATCAGGTCCGCCCGGGCGTCAGCGCCGAGTGCCGGATGGAAGGCGACACGTTCGAGATGGAGGACCAGCGCAACTGGTCGGATGCGTCCTACAAGACCTATGTGCGGCCGCTGGCTCTGCCCTGGCCCTATGTTCTGCCGGCAGGCAAGCCGGTGCGTCAGACGGTCAGCCTGCTGATCACGGGCAATGTGAGGGCGGCCGCGACAACGGGTGCCGTGCCGGTCCGCATCGAACCCGGCGAAGCGGGGCCAAAGCTGCCCGATCTCGGCATGGTGGCCTATCCGGAGGATGTCGAGGCGACGCTCGGCAAAGTGGCGCTGCTGTCGAAGCTTGGGCCGCAGCAACTCCTGCTCCACTTCGACCCGACACGCGGCCATGGCCTGGACGCCTTGCGGGCTCATGCCAGGGTTGCCAGCACTTTTCCCGCCACGACGACGCTCGAATGCGTCGTTGCTTGCAGCGGCGATCTCGATGCCGAGCTATCCGGTGTCGCCGAGATGGTGCGCCAGGCAGGCTTGCGGCTCGATGCGGTCGCGGTCTCGCCTTCGGTCGACCGGCAGTCGACGCCGCCCGGCAGCGCCTGGCCGGACTGTCCACCGCTGGAGGATGTCTATGCCGCGGCTCGGCGCGCCTTCCCGGAGATTCGCCTCGGTGGCGGCATGTTTAGCTATTTCACCGAACTCAACCGCAAGCGCGTGCCAGCTGGCGCGCTCGACTTCGTCAGCCATTGCACATGCCCGATCGTGCACGCGGCGGACGACCTCAGCATCATGCAATCGCTGGAGGCGCTGCCTTTCATCACCCAGTCGACACGGGCCATCTACGGGACCAAAGCTTACCGCATCGGGCCTTCGACCATCGCCATGCGGCAGAACCCGTATGGCGGCGCGACCAAGGACAATGCGGATGGGCTGCGCATCGCCATGGCCAATCGCGATCCGCGTCATGCCGGCCTGTTCGCGGCCGCCTGGACCATCGGCTATGCCGCGCGCGTAGCGCCTGCGGGATTAGAGATGCTGACGCTTTCCAGCTTCGCGGGGCGCTTCGGCGTGCTTGCCGAGGCGGGCGAACCCAGCGAGGAAGGAACGCCCCGGCCGATCTTCCACGCACTGCAAGGCCTTGCCGCCCTGGCCGGCCAGACGCATATCGCCATGCGCGCAAGCGACGAGAACCGCCTGGCGGTGCTCGCAGGCCGCGCTGACAGCGGCGCCGTCACGATCTGGCTGGCAAACGTCACACCCGACGAGGTGTCTGTCGACGCCTCGACGCTGGCAGCGGCAGGCCCGGTTATGATTTGGGACGGAGCCGGAGCGGGCAGGCTTGATCCCGGCGCGGCTTCAGGGCACTTCACAATGCCGGCCTACGCCATAGCCAGGCTCGGCTGAGCGGACCTAAAACGCGTCGCGCTGAAACGAATTCAAGCGACGCGCTTTGAGTTTTGTTTTGATGCATTCGTTGTCTCAGAACCGCGGCACGCTTCTGAGCGACATGCATTATTTCTCCCAGTTCATCACATAGAGGGCGCGCGAGCGCTCGAGATGCTTGATCATCGCCTTTTCGGCGCCGTCGGCATCCTTCTTCTCAATGCGGCCGATGATCTCTTCGTGTTCGGTCAGCGTGAACTTTTCCTTGCCGGTCCAGATCAGCATCTCGGTGTGATATTCCTTCAGCCAGCCGAGCATCGCCTCGCTGACGGCGACATAGATCGGATTGCCCGATATCGCCGCGATCTGGGTATGAAACCGCATGTCGGCGGAAATGAACGCCTCCGCATTGCCGCGCGCGGCGCGCTGCTCGGCGACGATTGCTTTGAGCCTTTGCACATCTTCGGGCCTCGCCTTCTCGGCGGCCTCCCTGACCATGCCGCGCTCGAAGAAGATGCGCGCGCTCTTCAAATGCTCCAGCGTGTCCTTCGAGGACGACAGGATGATCTTCGCCGCGCCGTCGACCTGCTTGATGATCGACTTGGCGGTGAGCTGCAGCACCTTGGCGCGCTCGCCATGCGAGATGGCGACCAGGCCCATATTGCTCAGCGCCTGCATGGCTTCGCGAATCGCCGGCCGGCCGACCTCGAAGCGCTCCATCAGTTCGCGCTCGGACGGCATGTCGTCGCCCGGCTGCAACTCGCCGCTGGTGATGAGGCGCTTCAACCTGACGAAGACTTCATCGGAAAGCTTGCGCCGGACGATCGGTTCCGAACGGTTCATCGCCGCGAATCACTCCCTTGATCCAGTCCCAATCTAGCATTGCAGTTGCAATTTCCGGAATGGCTGTCGCCCTTTCGCGCGATGCCCGGCCCAGCCAGGATATTGCTTGCAATGCTTATGTACTCATTATACCAGATTTCGACGACAGGGAATTCATTTCCTGCCTTTGACTGGGTATGGCGGCCATGATCACCCTCACCTACCGCATCGAGACCTCGGGCAGCATCGAGGCGCTGGCGGCCAAGATCGCCAGCGACCAGTCGACCGGCACATTCGTCGCACTGCCCGGCGAGACCGAGGCGTTGAAGGCGCGCGTGGCGGCGCGCGTGCTGGCGATCCGGCACTTGGCCGATGCCGAGCACCCTTCCATCCCCGAGACCGGTCCCGGCCCGTTCAAGCGCGCCGACGTCGATATCGCCTTTCCGTTCGATGCGATCGGCACCGACCTGGCGGCGCTGATGACGATCGCCATTGGCGGCACTTACTCGATCAGGGGCCTGTCGGGCATTCGAGTCGTCGACATGAAACTGCCTCAAGAGTTCCGAGGCGCTCATCCGGGTCCACAATTCGGCGTCTCCGGCAGCCGGCGGCTGACCGGCGTGGAAGGCCGCCCGATCATCGGCACCATTGTCAAGCCGGCGCTCGGCCTGCGCCCGCACGAGACGGCCGAGATGGTGGGCGAGCTGATCGAGGCCGGCGTCGACTTCATCAAGGACGACGAGAAGCTGATGAGCCCGGCCTATTCGCCCCTGTCGGAGCGGGTAAAGGCGATCATGCCGCTGATCCTCGACCACGAGCAGAAAAACGGCAAGAAGGTGATGTACGCTTTCGGCATCTCGCATGCCGATCCGGACGAGATGATGCGCAACCACGATATGGTGCTCGCGGCCGGCGGCAATTGCGCGGTGGTCAACATCAACTCGATCGGCTTTGGCGGCATGGCCTTCCTGCGCAAGCGCTCCGGCCTGGTGCTGCATGCGCACCGCAACGGCTGGGACATCCTCACCCGCCATCCGGGCCTCGGCATGGATTTCAGGGTCTGGCAGCAGTTCTGGCGGCTGCTCGGCGTCGACCAATTCCAGATCAACGGCATCGCCTCGAAATACTGGGAGTCCGATGACTCCTTCATTCGCTCCTTCGAGGCGGTGACCACGCCGCTGTTCTCGCCCGCCGATTGCGCGCTGCCGGTGGCGGGCTCGGGCCAGTGGGGCGGACAAGCGCCCGAGACTTATGAACGCACCGGGCGCACCGTCGATCTCCTCTATCTCTGCGGCGGCGGCATCGTCAGCCACCCGGACGGGCCCGGCGCCGGCGTGCGCGCCGTGCAGCAGGCCTGGCAGGCCGCGGTGGAGGGCATTCCCCTCAAGGAATTTGCCAGGAGCCATGTCGAGCTAGCGCGCTCGATCGAGAAATTCGCCGACGGCAAGGCGGCCTGAGCATGCAGAACCTACTCCTCAGCTATTATGGCGATGACCTCACCGGCTCGACCGACGTCATGGAAGCACTCGAGCTCGGCGGCGTGCCCACCGTGCTGTTCATGCGCAAGCCGGATGCCGGCCTGCTTGGACGCTTCGCGCATTGTCGCGCCATTGGCCTCGCCGGCACCAGCCGAAGCGAGTCGCCGCAATGGATGGACACGCATCTCAAGGACGCGTTCGCCTGGCTGAAGACGCTTCGGGCCGAGATCTGCCACTACAAGGTCTGCTCGACCTTCGATTCCAGCCCTACGATCGGCAGCATCGGCCGGGCGACCGAGATCGGCCGCGCCGTGTTCGAGCAGAACTGCGTGCCGCTGCTGGTCGGCGCACCGCAACTCAGGCGCTACACCGCCTTCGGCCATCTGTTCGCCGCTTATCGCGACCGCTGCTACCGCATCGACCGCCATCCGGTGATGAGCCGCCACCCGGCGACTCCCATGGACGAGTCGGACCTCCTGGTGCATCTGTCGCGCCAGACCGATCTTCCGTCGGGCTTGCTCGATCTGGCGACGCTGCGGTCGCCGGATCGATCCGCAGCCTTCGACAGGCTGGCCGCAGATTCGGCGATCGTGCTCATCGACGTCGACAGCCCCGAAAGCCAGGCGCTGGCCGGCAAGGAGATCTGGCGCGCACGCCCGCCCGGGGGATACTTCGTCGTCGGCTCCTCCGGCATCGAATATGCGCTGCTCGCAGAATGGACCGGGGAGACGGGATCGGACACCGGGCACGGCTTTGCGCCACCCGGAGCCGCTGACCGCATCGCTGTTGTGTCGGGCAGTTGCTCGCCGACGACGGAACGGCAGATCCGGCACGCGATGAGCGACGGTTTCGACGGCATCGAGGTCGATCCGGTCGAGCTGGTCTCGGAGCATTCCGACAAGGCAATCGCGCGCGCAGCCGCTGCGGGCAAGGCCAGCCTCGAGGCCGGGCGCAGCGTGATCCTCTACACGGCGCTTGGGCCAGCAGCCGATCGCGGGGCCGAGATCGACCGGCAGGAAGGCGCCCGGCACAAGGTCGGCCGCGGGCTTGGCGAACTGCTGCGTCACTTGACCGTGGAGCAGAAATTGCGACGCGTCATTATCGCCGGTGGCGATACGTCCAGCCACGCCCTTGGCGAGATGGGCGTAGACGCTCTGACAGTCAGGATGCCGCTTCCAGCCTCCCCCGGCTCGCCACTCTGCGTCGCCCATTCCAGCATCGCGGCGATCGACGGGCTGGAGATCGCGCTGAAGGGCGGCCAGGTCGGAACCGACCGCTATTTCTCGGCCATCCGCGATGGCCTCGGCGGTTGACAGCGTCAGCCGGCCTCAACCGCCGGCAATTCCTCAGGGCGGGGTGAGAGAACAAAACGGAGAATGGTCTCTCGCTCGCGTGGACATACGTCCCGCTTTCTATCGAGCTCGACGCAAGGGCAAGCCAGGCATCGTCATCGGAGCGTTTCGAAAAGGGCTGCGACGATTGCTTCGGGTGCATCCTCCTGGACGAGATGACCCGCCATGGGCACCGGCGTCAACGCGCCATTTGTAAGCTTGTTCGCCAACCGCTCTCCTTGGCTGATGGGAATCCACTGGTCTTGTTCTCCCCACAACAGCCTGACAGGACAGCTCATCGCAGAATAAAGCTCTTCGATTTCATCGGTGTATTTTTGATCCATTTGAGCGATCTGCCGATAGAATGCCGGCTTCCCGACCGGCCCCAGCCAGGGCTCCAGGTACAGGTTCATGGCTTCATCGCTGAGCGGCCTGAAGGCTGCGCCTTGCAGATAGGCCCGCAATATCGCCTCATGGATGTAGTCAGGCACGCCAGCGAATGCCGCTTCATGTTCTCGGACATGCTGGACCAGCGGTGAACCCCAAGGGGGGACCGCAACCGGGTCGACCAAGATCAAGCTCCGGTAGCGAATCTTCTGAAGGTAGTGGGCTCGCAGCGCCGTCGCGCCGCCAAAATCGTGAGCGAGGACGTCTGGGTCCTGCAGACCCCATTCCCTCAACAACGCCGCAAAAAGCCTGTTCTGGATGCCTAAGGAAACGTCCGGGACGTTCTCCTTGGCCGACCGGCCATATCCTAGAAGGTCAAAGAAGTAGACGGAGCGCCTGGACGCCAGGAGCGGAGCGATCCGGCGCCAAACCTGGGAGGAAAATGGCGTCCCATGGATCATGACCAAAGGCGGGCCTTCGCCAATTCGGCCCCACGCAATCTTTTGGTCCTCAAAACGAAACGACTGATCAAACTGCAGCATGCTTCCCTCTTGATAACCGCTAATGGGATAATAAAGGTTACAGAAGGCAGCAGCCGGACACAACCGATTAATTGGTGATTAGGGGTTACTCTCTCATGACGACCTGGAACGAGACCGATTTCGTAGCGGGCGACGTTGTTCTGGATTTCCTCAACACCGTCGGCGACCACGACAAGCAACGCGCAATAGAAAAGCTGACATGTTGGAAAGACGCGCTGGACTGGGCAGCGCGTGCGGGCGTCGTCGACGCTGCGGAAGCCGGCCAATTGGCGGCAACCTCGGGTCAGTCGCTGGCGCTTGCACTGCTTCGCGAATTCCGCGAGGCTGCCTTTGGATTGCTTAGCGCGTTTATCAAAGGAGTTGAGCCACCCAGCGACGCCAAGCGCGCAGTAGAGGCCTCGGTACATGACGCCATGGATGTAACGACCATGGGCTCAACAGGTCGTCAACTCGCATGGGACGTAGCGCCGGAGCATCAAGGTCCGGATCTCATTCGCCATAGGCTCGCCCTGCGTCTTTTCCATCTGACGGCCAGTCCACAGATGTCGAAAATCAAGGAATGCAAACGCTGCACCTGGCTGTTCATCGATCACGGCCGGGGCAATGGGCGAGTTTGGTGCAAGATGGCAGGATGCGGCAACCGGGCAAAGATGGAGCGGTTCCGGGCCACGTGATAAATCGCGTTCCCCCGATGCCCCGGCGGTTGACAGGCCGACCCTGCCCTTCCATAGCTGCGCCGTCAATGTTCTCAGCGCGGGGTGAAAGTCCCCACCGGCGGTAAGGGGATCTTCGGAAACCCAAGCCCGCGAGCGCCTTCCGGCAGCGGAAGGGTCAGCAGATCCGGTGCGATTCCGGGGCCGACGGTATAGTCCGGATGGAAGAGAACGAAACGGAGAATGGTCCCGCTCGCGCGGGCCTTTGTTCGTGTCGTGCGTCCTGATTCTGGTTCGAAACGGAAGGATGGACCCATGAATCAGCATTTCCCCAATGACCAACAACACCGCCGCGTCGCCGTCATACGGGCGCGCTGGCATGCCGACATCGTCGACCAGTGCGTCATGTCGTTCGAGACCGAGCTTGCCGCTCTCGGCCATGGTCGCTTTGCGGTCGACGTCTTCGACGTGCCGGGCGCCTACGAGATCCCGCTGCAGGCAAAGACGCTCGCCGAGACCGGCCGCTACGCCGCGATCCTCGGCAGCGCCTTCGTCGTCGATGGTGGCATCTATCGGCACGATTTCGTGGCCCGTGCCGTCATCGACGGCATGATGAGCGTACAGCTCTCGACGGGCGTGCCGGTGCTGTCAGCGGTGCTCACGCCACACCACTATCATGACAGCGCAGAGCATCACCGCTTCTTTCTCGAGCACTTCAAGGTCAAGGGCAAGGAGGCGGCCAAGGCCTGCGTCGAGATTCTCGCCGCGCGGGAGCGCATCGCTGCCTGAAACCGGCGTGGCGGGTGGAAATCGCAGCAACAGCCTGTAATATCTCGGAAATACCGAGATCGGGAGGATGCCGGTGCAGACCAAGAAGATCATCAACGACGGTAATCGCGCCGTCGACGAGATGCTGGAAGGAATCCTCGCCGCGCATCCGCGTCACCTCAGGAGCGTGGAGGGCAGCCCGCGCTCGATCATCGCCCGTGACGGTCCCCGGCCCGGCAAGGTCGGCCTCGTCATTGGCGGCGGCTCCGGCCACGAGCCGACCTTTCTCGGCTTCGTCGGCAGGGGCCTGGCGGATGCCGCGGCCATCGGCAACGTCTTTGCCTCGCCGCCGCCGGACCCGATCCTCGAATGCGCCAAGGCGGCGAGCGGCGGCGCGGGCGTGCTTTTCATGTACGGCAACTATGCCGGCGACGTGATGAACTTCGACATGGCCGCCGAGATGGCGGCCATGGACGACGTCGAGGTGCGCACGGTGCTAACCACCGACGACGTCGCCTCCGCCCCCCGCGACCAGCGCCAGAAGCGGCGCGGCGTCGCCGGCAATTTCTTCATCTTCAAGGCAGCGGGTGCGGCCTGCGACCGGATGCTGTCCTTCGACGAGGTCGAGCGCATCGCCCGCAAGGCCAATGACCGCACCTTCACCATGGGCGTGGCGCTGTCGCCCTGCTCGCTGCCGCAGACGCGGCGGCCGAATTTCGAGATCGGCGCCGACGAAATGGAGATCGGCATGGGAATCCATGGCGAGCCCGGGATCGCACGCGGGGCGCTGAAGAGCGCCGATGCGATCACCGATGAGATGATGGACAAGATCCTGGCCGAAATGGCGCCGTCGCGCGGCGACAAGGTCGCGGTGCTCGTCAACTCGCTCGGCTCGACGCCATTAATGGAGCTCTACATCATGAACCGCCGGGTCAGGCAGAGGCTCGACGATATCGGCGTCGCGGTGCACGCGACCTGGGTCGGCAATTACTGCACCTCACTCGAAATGGCCGGCGCCTCCGTGACCTTGGAGCATCTCGACGGCGAGTTGCAGGAGATGCTCGACCATCCGTGCGACTGCGCCATGTTCCGGGCCGGCTGAGGCAGACCATGACGGCAATCGACTCGACCCGCCTGAAGATGATGTTCGACACGATCGCGGCCACGATCGAGGCTGACAAGGACCGGCTCTGCCAACTGGACGGCGTGATCGGCGATGCCGACCATGGCATTGCCATGGCCCTCGGCTTCAATGCGGCGCGCGATGCAGTCGCGGCGCTCGACCTCGCTGCGAGCGAGCCGACAGCGCTGCTCAACACTGCGGCGAAGTCCTTCCTCAACGCTGTCGGCGCCTCGTCTGGACCGCTCTATGCGACCGCCTTCATGCGCGCCGCCGCCGCCGTCAAGGGCAAGGCGACGCTGGCGGAGGAGGACGTGATCGCGATGTTCACGGCCATGGCGCAAGGCATCAAGGATCGCGGCAAGGCCGTACCCGGCGAGAAGACGATGGTCGATGCCTGGCAGCCGGCGGCCGAAGCGGCGGGTGCCGCGCATGACGCCGGCAAGAGCCTTGCGGAAAGCCTCGCTGCGGCGCTTGCCGCGGCCGAGCGCGGCGCCGAGGCCACCAAGGAGATGATCGCCGCCAAGGGCCGCTCCTCTCGCCTCGGCGAGCGCTCGCTCGGCCATATCGATCCGGGGGCCGCCTCGGCCGTCACCGTCATCGGCGCGATCCGAAGCAGCCTTGGCTAGAGCAATTCCAGGAAACTGTGAAACGGTTGGGCTCACCCGTCCGGAATTGCGTCAAAGACATAACCTAACGCTTGGCTTCATCGAGCCGGTTGATCGCCTGGACGTTGCCGGCCGATGGGCCTTTTTCGTCGAACTCGGATGCCAGCCAGGTGTCGACGATCGCCTTGGCAAGTTCCGGCCCGATGACGCGGGCGCCCATCGTGATGATCTGTGCGTTGTTGGACTTGGCCGCGCGCTCGGCAGAATAGGTGTCGTGGGTGAGCGCCGCGCGAATGCCCGGCACCTTGTTGGCCGAGATCGAGACGCCGATGCCGGTGCCGCAGCACAGGATGCCGCGGTCGTTCTCGCCATCGACGATGGTCTGGGCGAGCTTCTGCGACAGATCGGCATAGTAGCCGGCCTGGCTGAGATCGCTGACGGTCAGCCCCGGCTTGGTCGCGAGGTGAGCCGCGATGACGTCGAGCAGCGGCTTGCCGGCGCTGTCGGCTCCAATGGCTATCTTCATGGTCGTGTCCTTCCTTGTCCGAATGCGTTGCGATTGGTTCAGACCGCCGCTGAGGCGCGCTGCAAGATGTCGATGTAGCCTTCCGCCTGCCAGGCCGATCGGCCGATGAACAGGCCATCGACATTGGGCTGACGGATCAGTTCGGCGGCATTTTGCGGATTGACGCTGCCGCCGTAGAGCACCGGCGGCGTTGTCGGCAGCAGCTTGGCGGCTGTACGCTTGATCAGCGCCTGCTGCCTGTCGGCGTAGTCGGAACTCGCCGGAATGCCCTTGTCGCCGATCGCCCAGACCGGCTCGTAGGCGAACAGGATTCTTGCTGCCTTCGCCTGCCCTTCGAGAAACTGCAGCGCGCCTTGGACCTGCGCGGTCAGCACGGCGTCGGCCCGCCCGGCTTCGCGCTCGGCCAGCGTCTCGCCGACGCAGATCAGCGGCACCAGGCCGTGCCTGACTGCCGCCGCTGTCTTCAGACCGACAGCTTGGTCCGTCTCGCCGAAATGCTCGCGCCTTTCGCTGTGGCCGAGCTCGACGAGATCGAGGCCGCAATCCTTCAGCATCAGCGGCGAGACCTCGCCGGTCCAGGCGCCGGCATCGTCCCAATGCATGTTCTGGGCGCCGACCTTGATGCGCGTCGACGACAGCATCCGCTTGACCTCTCGCACCGCCGTGAAGGGCGGAACAACGAAGGGCTGGATGCGCTCGTCGAAGCCGGGGACAAACCCGGCCAGCGCCTCGGCGAAAGCCAGCGCCTGTGCGAGCGTCTTGTTCATCTTCCAGCTTGTACCGACCCAGTAGACCACGCGCAGCGCTCCTCTAATCCTTGTCGTCGACAACCGTCAGCGAAACGCCGGCTGCCTCCAGCACCTCACGCGCCGATGGGCCTAGCTCTCCGCCGGTGAAGACCGTGTCGAATGTCTTGAGCTCGGTAAGAAAATGCAGCGCCGTGCGGCCGAACTTGCCGTGATCGACCAGCAGATATTTTCGTGCCGCTGCCGCCATCATCAGACGCTTGGTCTGCACGACCTCCTGCTCCTGATGGAAGGCCGAAGCTCCATGGATAGCCGACGAGGACAGGAAGGCCACGTCGGCGCGCAGCGAACGCAGCGTCTCCTCAGCCAGCAGGCCGAAAAAGCCGTGGAACTTCTTGCTGTATTGTCCGCCGAGCGCGATCAGCGTGATACCGCCGATTGGAGCCAGTTCCTGGATGACGGCCAGGTTGTTGGTGATGACGGTCAGCGGGCGCAATTCGGCCAGATGAGCGGCGATGCTGCCAGCGGTCGAGCCGTCGTCGATGACAACGGTCTGGCCAGGCTCGATCATTGCGGCCGCGGCCTTCGCCAGGCGACGCTTCTCCTCGCCCGCCTGCTTCTGCCGGTAGCGGAAATCGCTCTCGAACAGGCCGCTTGGCTGGATCGAGGCGCCGCCGCGCACCTTGCGCAGGAAGCCGCTCTCCTCAAGCTCGTCGAGGTCACGGTGAACCGTCATTTTCGAAACGCTGAAGCGCGAGGCGAGATCCTCGACGGAGGCCGTGCCGGCATCCATCAAGAAATCCATTATGCCTTGGCGGCGGCTGTCGCTTTTCACTTTTCGCGGACCTCACCAGCCCGGCAAGCCAGGCTGTTTGAGCATGCATATAACATAGTCACACGATACAATAGCAGAAAGTTGTGTGATCTTGAGAAAAATTGCGAGATTTTCTTGAAGATCGCGGGTGCAATCAAAAGGGCAGTTGCTCGATTCGCGCGAGCTGCGGGCCCTCACCGGCATGCCAGGCTGCGTTGTCCTCAGGTGGTTGAGCGACATGCAATTGACAGGCCGCGTGCGGCTGCGTTTCGGCACCCGCTGGTGTGGCGGCGCCTCACGCCTCTACCTGTTCCACCTCCCGCGGCCGTAACGGCATGGTCGTCGGTGCGCGGCTGACGCCGGCGACGGGGACGGCCGAACGGAAAGCAGCGCTGGCGCTGGTGGATCGGCTGGGCGCCGAGAAGCAGATCACAGTGGGGATGGACAAAGCCTATGACGCACGCGAGTTCGTCGCCGACCTACGCGAGCGCAAGGTCACGCCGCACATCGCCAAGAACGAGTTGTGGACAAGAACGGCACCTTGCGTCGAAGCGCTCTCGATGGCCGCACGACACGGCATGCAGGCTATGGCATCAGCCTGCGTGGACGTAAGCGCATCGAAGAGGTCTTCGGCTGGATCAAGACCATCGGCGTGCTGCGTAAGACACGCCATCGCGGCACTCACAGGGTGGGCTGGACGTTCACTGTGGCCGCTGCCGCCTATGAATCCGGCTGCCAAACTGATGGCCACATCCTGACCATGCCCACAATCGCTCTCATACCAACCATCAAGGCAAAATCGGCCGAAAATCCCGGCCGACAGCCGGCCGGCCCCCTTCAATTTCGAAGACCTCACACGGGAAAGGGCAAACCGACCAAGTTTTTCCGCAGCCTGTTAGGGCAGGAGCCCGGCTGCAGCTCTGTCGCCCTCTTGGCTTCACGTGTCGGATTTCGGGAAAGGCCGTTCCTTTGGCGATGAGATTGTGAAGCTCAGTATATTCCGAGCAAGGCTGCCGCAGCACCTATGATGCATCCCCAATTGATCCTTGTCTATGAACCGGAGCAAGCCTGCTTTGACCGGTTGACGTCGGATGGATTCGATTCCAACCGCGCCGCGGAAATCTCTGCCTATCTGGCGCAGTCGACCGATCTGGCCCGCGAATTCGGCGAAATCGAGCAGGTCTGCGCGGCCTACGGGATGTCCTTCAACCCGGTTAAGCTGGTCGACATGGAGGTGAGGCTCGCTGCCGCCGATCCTCAAACCGCCCTGGTTTGGACCTTGACGGACGGTATCGCGTATTTTCGTGGTGGTGCAGCGCCCGCTCTGGCCCGCCTGCGAGGACTGAAGACTATTGGCGCCGACGATTCGCTGTTTGCGCTCTGCCAGGACAAGTTCCGGTCTGGTTCGGTCCTGTCCTCGCTGGGGATGCCAGTGCCGGCAGCAGGCCTTGCCCGCGCCGGAGAATGGCTGGTCGAGCCTCCCGCCTCGCAGAAAGGCTGGTTCGTAAAGCCCAACCGCCTCGGCGCCAAGATCGGGATATGGCCGGATTCGCATTGCAGCAATCTTGCCCAAGCGCTGGAGATCAGCCGCCGCATTTTCGCAGCCTATCGTGACGATACGGTCGTGCAGGCTTATGTTTCAGGACGAAATGTCCGGGCGAGTTTTCTTGGAATCGAACCAGGCGCCGGAGCCGAGGCGCTGGGCATCGCCTTTGTCGATTCCGCAGGAGACTTTCTGACCATGGCTGAAAGCCTCGCGCTGTACGGAGATGCCGGAGAGACAGCCAAGACCGTCGGAGCCTACCAGGAGCCGATCCTGATGTCGGTCGATGCTTCCCAGCCGGTGGCGGATGCCAGGGTCAGGGCGATCGCGGACCGGTTGATGCGCGTCCTGGGATTGCGGGACGTGTTTTCGATGGACCTCCGGATCGAGCCCGACGATACCGTCCATCTTATCGAATTCGAGGTTGCTCCGGGCCTGCCGTCCTTCGACTTCCGAAGCTATTGTCGCTCACAGTGGAAGCTGAGCCTGGCCGAAGCCCTTGCTGCGACGGCGGCACGTCGTCTATGTAAAGGCCAAGACCCATGACCCGATGCTGAATCTATAGCTTCGGTTGTGCCCTTACATTGCCGCGCGCCTTCGGGATGCGCGGACGCACAGTCGAGGGCCAGGAAGTGCTTGCCAGTTCTCCGGTCAGGGCTTCCTTGATCAGTCTGAAACCTGAGTATCCCATTTTACATCAATCTATACGCGGCAAGTTCAGCCGGTCTCTGTGACCCGCCGGACAGCGAGCCAATCCACAGCTAGCGAAGGTTCGCGGTGCCCAGCACCTGGTTGAGGGCACCTTCCAAGTTTCCCACCGTGCGGTCGACGTCGGCCAGCTTGTCGAGGCCGAACAGGCCGATACGGAAGGTCTGAAAGTCACTGGGCTCGTCGCACATGAGAGGCACGCCGGCAGCTGTCTGCAGCCCGGCGGCTGCAAATTTGGCGCCGGACTTGATGCCGGGGTCGTCGGTATAGCAAACGACGACTGTGGGCGCGGCAAAGCCGTCCGCGGCGACGCTGGCAAAGCCGCGTTGCGCCAAGAGCTGCCTTACGCGCGCGCCGAGCTCGAGCTGCGCAGCCCGCACCTTTTCGAAGCCCCTCGCCTCGGTCTCCAGCATCGCATCGCGGAACCCGCGCAAGGCATCGGTCGGCAGGGTGGCATGATAGGCATGGCCGCCATTCTCGTAGGCTTCCATGATCTCGAGCCACTTCTTCAGGTCGCAGCCGAAAGAGGAGGAGGTGCTCGCCTTCACTGCGGCCCTGGCGGCCTTGTTCATCATCACGATGCCGCTGCAGGGCGAAGCGCTCCAACCTTTCTGCGGCGCCGAGATCAGCACGTCCACGCTAATCGCCTTCATGTCGACCCAGATGCCGCCGGAAGCGATGCAGTCCAGCACGAAGAGGGCGCTGACTTTGTGGGCGGCATCGGCGATCGCCTTCATGTAGGCGTCCGGCAATATCATGCCGGAGGCGGTCTCCACATGCGGCGCGAAAACCAGATCCGGCCGCTCCGCTTCGATGACGGCGACAGCCTCGTCGACCGGCACGGGCTGGAACGGCCGCTGGCGCCCGCCCGGCTGCGTATCGACCGGGCGCGCCTTCAGCACGATGCTTTCGGCGGGGATGGCCCCCGCCTCGAAGATCTGGGTCCAGCGATAAGAGAACCAGCCGTTGCGGATGACCAAAACCTTCTTGCCATGGGCGAGCTGGCGCGCCACGGCCTCCATGGCGTAGGTGCCGCCACCGGGCACCAATGCCACGCCCTCGCCTTCCTCGCCCGCATTGTAAGCGGTGCGCAGCGTCTGAGAGAGGTCGCGCATGACGCCCTGGAAGGCCAGCGACATGTGATTGAGCGCGCGGTCCGTGAAGACGACGGAATATTCCAGGAGACCGTCGGGATCCACATGCGGCAGCAAGGCAGTCATCTTCTAACTCTTTCTTGGCAGATCGTAAGGCGTATTATCCCTGCACGACGTTCTGGCGCTGCACGCCGAGCCCCTGGATACCCAATTCCATTTTGTCGCCGGCCTTGAGATAGACCGGCTCGGGCTTGATCCCCATGCCGACCCCCGGAGGCGTGCCGGTCGAAATGATGTCGCCTGGCTGCAGGCTCATGAACTGCGACAGGTACGATACCACAAAGGCGACGCCATAGATCATCGTCTTGGTGCTGCCATCCTGCATCCGCTTGCCGTTCACCTCGAGGTACATGGACAGGTCCTGAGGGTTCGGCACCTCGTCACGGGTGACAAGCCACGGACCGATGGGGCCGAACGTGTCCGCCGATTTGCCCTTCGTCCATTGTCCGGAGCGCTTGTTCTGGAAGTCGCGCTCAGAGATATCGTTGATCAGGCAGTAACCAGCCACGTGGTCTAGCGCATTGGCTTCGTCGATGTACTTGCCGCCGTTGCCGATCACGACCCCCAGCTCGACCTCCCAGTCGGTGGCCTTGGAGCCGCGAGGCATCTCGATATCGTCGTTTGGCCCGCAAATCGCGCTGGTGGCCTTGGCAAAGATCACCGGCTCGGGCGGCACCTGGAGGCCGCTTTCGGCGGCGTGGTCGGAATAGTTCAGGCCGATGCAGATGAACTTGCCCACCTGAGCGACGCAGGGACCATAGCGATCGACCTTGACTTCGGGCAGGCTCGTCAAATCCAGTGCCGCAATCTTGGCCAGGCCTTCATCGCGCAGAAGGTCACCGCCGATATCCGTGACGTGGGCGGACAGGTCGCGCACTTTGCCGTCGGAATCGACGATTCCGGGCTTCTCCTTGCCCTTGGCGCCGAAACGCAAAAGTTTCATGTTTCTCTCCGTCCTTGTGCGTTAGAGCGCCCAGCCGCCATCGATGATGTGAGCCTGGCCAGTGATGAACCCGCTGGCGTCCGAGGCCAGGTAGAGCGCAAGCATTGCAATTTCGTCCGCTTGGCCGATCCGCCCCATGGGCTGGCGGGCGATGAAGTTCTTCAGCGCCTGTTCGTAGTCGCCGGTAGCGCGCAGCCGCTCATGCAGGGAGGGGCTGTCCACGGTGCCGGGACAGATCGCGTTGCAGCGGATTCCCTTGGTCACATAATCGGCGGCGATGGCCTTGGTCATGCCGATCACAGCGGCCTTGGAGCTGCAATAGACAAAGCGGTTCGGCACGCCCTTGAGGCTGGACGCCACCGAGGACATGTTGATGATCGAACCGCGGCCTTTTTCGAGCATCGCGGGCAGGACTGCCTTGGTCAGCCGGTACATCGCCTTGACGTTGAGATCGAAGGCAAAGTCCCACTCCTTCTCGGTGCTCTCGAGGATATTGCCGGCATGAACGAAGCCCGCGCAGTTGAAGAGCACGTCGAGCGGGCCGGTTTTTGCCAGAACCTCGGCGATATTGTCGGCATTCGTGACATCCAGCTTCAGCGCGGTGATGCCATCGATGGCGTCAAGCTCGGCCAGCTTGGCATCGTTGATGTCCGTGGCGAAGACCTGCGCACCGGCCTTGGCGAAGGCTTCGGCACTGGCACGGCCGATGCCTTGGCCAGCGGCTGTAATCAGCGCCTTTTTTCCGGAAAGGCTGAGATCGTAAGTCATAGCGTCTCGTCGGTCCTTGCTCTGCAGATAGAGGTCGATTGTCAAAGGCGGCTCTGCCCTCATGCTCACCTGGTGTTAGAGCAACTCAAGCAAAAGCGTAAGGCTTCCCACCGAAATTGCGCAAAACGAGACTTGGGGCAAGTTAGCGATCATACCGCGAGATCGCCGACAGGCTCGGGATCTGCCAGGAAACCGTCAAGACGCACCGGAAGCGCGCCTATGGAAAAGTCGGAACACATTCGAAATCCGATCTATTCCTGGCGGTGATGCGCATGATTGCTCGCCGCTGAGGCAAGACGTCGGCCGCGCTTTGCGGCGCATCCATCCACTCGCAATACGAGCCGGCCTAAGGCGCCTCGCACGGAAACGGATCCGGGCGACGCGCCTTGGCGCCGTTGGCATCCGAAGTTCCGAGGCCGTCGTGGACAGTTCGAAGCCCGACGGCTCCTCGGTCGTTCAGACGGCAGCGGCGATCTCGTCACGCAACTGCTTCGCGAATTCCGGATACGTCTCATGCAGTTCGTCGAGCACCCGCCCCCGCAGGACATCCAGGATTGCCGCGGACGGCAATGCCGTTGACCCAGGATTGGCCTCGTGCTCGAAGCCGAACCCGGTCTCCTCCAGGATTTCCGGCAGGCTGTGGCCGGGATGCACGGATTCGAGACGAAAACCTCGTCGCGCCTTGTCGAAGGAGAACAGGGCTCGCCCGGTGAGCAAGGCATAAGGCCCCCCGGTGCGGTAGACCCCGGCGTCGCTGACACCTGGCGCACTCACAAAATCGACGCGGTCCACGAAGACTCGCCGCGTGTGCTCCTCGCGGAAAAGAATGACGCGCGGGACGACATAATAGAGGTAAGCGGAGCCAAAGGATCCGGGCCAGCGCACTTGCGACTGCGGGTATGGCCCGGCGCCGACCAGATTGATGTTGCCGTGGCCGTCTATCTGGCCGCCGCCGAGAAAGAAGGCGTCGATTCGGCCCTGCCCGGCGCAGTCGAACAGTTCCGCTGCGCCGTTGGTGAAAAAGTTGTGCTTGACCGAGCCGAGGATGGAAATCCGGACAGGGTCCGCGCCGGCCATCTCCTTCATGGCGCGCAGCAGCATGGCGCCCGCCGCGGGGATTGGCGAAGAGGCTCCGACCGCGACGTGTCGAACGCCGTCGAGCAGCCTGGCGATCGTCGCTATCAGGAGTTCACGGGCAGCGACAGGCGGGGTCATCGGGTGACCTGCAAATGCTTGCCCTCGCCGACAAAGCCGGAGAGATACTCATCGAAGCCGCTTTGACTGCGCGCAGCCTGCGCATAGCGCCGCAGTTCGGCGGTGTCGGTGGCATATTCGCCCCACAGGCCATACGGCCAGGCCCCGCGAGGCGCCACCGCGATATCGCGAACATAAAGCGAGGGGAGCACCCCGGCAGCAAGCGTTTCGTTGTCGAGCAGATCGTGGTCGGCGATGCGCTCGACGGTCACCAGCACGTTGCCGGCGGCGTAGGCCATGGCGGCAAGTTCCCGCCGACGCCCAATCCAGACATTGCCTGAGCGATCCGCCAGCGGCGCATGAAAGACCGCGAAATCGACATGGATCGCAGGGATGAGGACGATCGGATCGGGGTCGAGTGCCATCGGGTTGTCGATCACCTTCCAGTCCGGTCTGTTGGCCAGCACATCCGAACCGATGAGCCCGCGAATGGGCATGAAAGGAACGCCCTTCTGCGCCGCCATCAGCCCGGCATGCACCGCCGGGCAGGTCGCATCACGGACGGCAAGCGCCCCTCGTTTCACGGCTTCGTTGAAGCGCGGCGCGCCGCCGGCCTCGCCAAGCGACAAGGCGCTCGTCTCGACGCAGGACACCAAGCCCGCGCCGATCAGCATGTCGACCTGCAGTCCGCCCGTCGGGACGCAGACGAGATGCAGGTCTCCATGGCCGCAGGCGATCATGGCCCTTGTCATGGCCATCGATACGCCGGCGTATTCCGCCGGCAACGCGACACGCGATCCGGGCGCGATCGCTCCAGCCATGTGCCGTGTGTTCGAAATCATGCTCAGACCGTGGCAGACACTGGCCGAACAAACCTCGACTTTCGGGATTTGGTCAAGCGCTCACTGTCCGATTGAGCCCGCGCTCGGTCAGAAATGTGCTGGTTGGGGACTCGATTCCCGGATGTGCTGTTTGTCGTTCCCCGGCAGCGGCTCATCTTGCGCCAGAAGCCGATTGGCGGGATGGTGTGAAAAGGCAGCCGGGGGCGCTGGCAGGCCGGATATGAATGGCTGCTGGAAATCAAAATGTCGCGAACTTGCATGGCACTCTCTGCCATTGTTGTTCTGATCGGGGGCTTCGTTGCGCTGACAGGGCCGACAGAGGCAGCAGAGCGGACTTCTCATTTGCTCGACCACGGCGATCTCGCGACGACCTATTCGCAGGAGTCGGATCTCGTCACCGCCTACGCAACAGGCATGGCGCGGTATCGCCTTCTGTTCGCGGGACTTGGCGGCGACGCCAGCCTCGCTGCGCCGCTCGAGCCCCGGCTTTTGCGGACGGAATTCCGCGCGCGGACATGGCGCGCGGCGGACGGCAGCCTGTTGCAAGGTTTCGTCGGCAAGGGCGGGTTCCGGCTGACTGTCGGCAACTGCGTGGCCCGCATCTGTGTTGCCAGCGAATGCAGCGATGACGGCTGGCCGGTCTATGCCTGCAGCGACGGACGCAAGCGAAAGATGTCGGTGAAGGATTTTGTCTCGGCAAGCTTCGACGGCGTTTCCTACCGACGGTTGAGCGCCCCGCCGGCGCCGTGACCTGCTGCCCTGGTCTCACACGCCAGCAAGCTGGCGCACGCGAAACGCCGCCTGGATCGCGCGGTTCACCGTGACCGGCAGGATCGACATGTGGTTCTCACCGGCATGCAGTTCGAAACTGGCGCGGATACCAGCAACGGCATCGAGGCGCTCGGCCATCAGGCGGGCGAATTCGTCGGTGCGCGTCACCTTCTTGTGCTCCAGGCGCTTCTGCTCGTCCGCAGCCCCGATCTGGAATGGCGCCAGCTTTTCGGACTCGTATTCGCCGGCGGCCAGGATGACTTCCGCCCGCATGTCTTCCGGCAAATCAGCCTCGAAGGCTTCGAGGTAGCGGTCGATGACGCGGTCTTCCCAATAGATTGCCGGACTGGCGGCAATCCAGGTGCGGAAGGCGCGTGGACGCGTGAACAAGGCATAGAGGGCGAACAGGCCACCGAAGGAATGGCCGTAGAGCGCCTGGCGGCTGGTGTCGATGCTGGCGCGGTTCGCCACGAAAGGCTTCAGGTCATTCTCGATGAAGGACAGGAATTTTTCCGCCCCGCCGGTGCGTACATCCGGGCCTGCGTCGTGGAAGGGCGGATAGGTCTGCCCGGGCGGCGGCCCAAGATCCCAGGAGCGCCGCAGCGGATCATAGGCACCGGCGACCGGATAGCCGATGGCGACGATGACGCCCTCGCCGACATTGGTGCCCGACGGGTAGCTCGCTTGCGCGCGCATCGCATCGACCGCGGTTGCGATGACCGCGTTGCCGTCGGTCAGGTATAGAACTGGCCAGCCGGCTGCGGGCGCAGGGTCCGGCGGGACATGCAGAAAGATCCGCCACGGCTCGCCGCCGCCCACCGGGACGAGATCGTGAACGCTGGTGTCGGCGATCAATGCCGGCGTCTGCATCAGCGATGCGTGCATGTTTATCTCCACTGGGGATGAAAGATCAGCGGCGGCGCAGCAGTCCCATCAGCACCGGGCCGCCGATCAGCGTGGCGACGAGGCCCGCCGGTATCTGGCGCGGGAAGATGGCGGTGCGGGAAATCCAGTCGGCGCAGACCATGATCAGCGCCCCGGCAAGCACGGCGCCGGCAGCCTGCGGCAAGGCGCGGGCAAGGTCGAGGCGCCGGGCCAGGTGCGGCGCCATCAGGCCGATGAAGGTCAGCGGGCCCACGATCAAAGTGGATGCGGCGGTGAGCGCTGCGACCATAACCAGCACCAGCAGCCTGGTCCTAGAGAGATCAAGTCCGAGCGCCTGGACGACCGTCGGGCCGAGCGGCAGCATGTCGAGCCAGCGCATGAACAAAGGTGCCGTCAGCAGCAGGGACAGCGCAATGGAGGCAGTCAGGATTGCCGAACCGGCATCGACGCCGTAGGTCGAACCGGTCATCCAGTTGAGCAGCAGCATGGCGCGCGGGTCGCCGCTGGCGGTGAGCACCAGGACGAGCGCGTCGAACAGGCCCGTCAGCGCCACGCCGGCAAGCAGCAGCCGCTCCGGTGCAAATGCGGCACGGCGCCCGATGGCAAGGACAGCGAGCAAGGCGGCGAAGGCGCCGATGGTCGCGGCACCGGTTTGCAGGGCACGACCCGGAGCGTCGAACACGAACAGCGCCACCACCATGCCAAGCGCCGCCCCGGCGCTGATGCCCAGCACTTCGGGGCTCGCCATCGGATTGCCGGTCAGCCGCTGCATCATCAGGCCCGCCAATGCCAGCATGGCGCCTGCGGAAAGTGCTGCAAGCACGCGCGGCCATCGCCATGACAACAGTGCATCAAGCTGATCGCCGAAGGCGAAACTCCAGCCGTGCGGCCCGGGTCCGCAAAGCAAGGCCAGAGCCAGGAGCACGAGCAGGGCAAAGCCAATCGCCGCCAGCACAACGCCTGGGCGCTGCAGTCTCGGCAGACATTCTGCTGCAAGCGCTGGAAGTTCTCTGCCGAGGCTCAGCCGCGGCAGCAGCCAAAGCAGGAGCGGCGCGCCGAGCAAAGCGGTGATTGCGCCGGTCGGCAAGAGGTCGCCCTGCGGTCCGGTCGCAAGTTGCACCGCCTGATCGGCAGCCCACAGCAGTGTCGCGCCCAGTAGCGGCGCCATGACCAGCCTCTGGCTTAGTCGCCGCCCGCCGCCAATGCGTGCGAGCGCCGCGGCCGCGAGACCGACGAAGCCGATCACGCCGACGGCGGCGACCGTGAAGGCGATAAGCGCGACAGCGGCGCCAAGCCCGGCAAAACGGTAGATGCCAAGCGGCACGCCAAGGCTGCGCGCGCCGTCGTCCTCCAGGCCGAGCAAGGTCAGCGGCCGCACCATGAGGCCGATCGTCAGCGCAGCAATGCCAAGACGCGGCAACAGCCAAAGCGTCGTGGTCCAATCCTGCTGGCCGAGCGAGCCGGCGCCCCAGATGAAAAGCCCGGCCAGCCAGTCGTGCTTGAGGACGACCAGCGCCGCGCCGATCGCTCCCGCATAGAGGCTGACGACAAGACCGGCGAGCACGACGGAAAGCGGCGACAGGCCCTTATGCCAGGAGAGCGCAAGCACGGCCGCAAGAGCCGCGAAGGCGCCGGCGAGCGCCACCCATTCGCGGCCGAAAGCAAGCAGCGACGGCGCGGCGAGCGTCGCCAGCGCCAGCGCCAGATGGGAGCCTGCCGAGACGCCCACCGTTTCGGGCGAGGCCAGAGGGTTGCGCAGCACCTGCTGCAGCACGGCGCCTGCCAAGCCGAGCGCCGCGCCGCAACGATCGAGCCTTCAGCCATGGGCGGCCATCGCTTCGGCAAGCACCCGCGCGAAGCGGGCAGCGGAGGGCAGCGCACCGAACATGAGCACCGGGGGCAGGCGCATGATCGAGCGGTTGCGCACGAAGGGCATCGCGTCCCAGACCGGGCTCGTTGTCAGCGTGCCGCCGGCCCCCTCAGGCAAAGGCTCGAGATAGGCGAGGCGCGCGTCGTCGTCCGTCGCCAGGCCATCGATGCCGACGGTCGCAAAACCCCAGTAATTGGTCTCGCCGGTCCAGGCGTTGCGGATGCCGATGCGGTCGAAGACCTCCTGGAACAGGCTCTTTTGGCCGTAGACGCGCACGTTGCGCGGATCCATGAAGCTGACGACATAGAGTGGCCGGGCCGAGAGCGGCGCCAGCTGCAGCTTGACCTTCGCGAAATAGGCCTCGGTCGCGGCGATCAGCGCCTCGCCTTCCTCCACC
This sequence comes from Mesorhizobium sp. M3A.F.Ca.ET.175.01.1.1, assembly GCF_004791945.1. Classification (NCBI taxonomy): domain Bacteria; kingdom Pseudomonadati; phylum Pseudomonadota; class Alphaproteobacteria; order Hyphomicrobiales; family Phyllobacteriaceae; genus Mesorhizobium; species Mesorhizobium sp. M3A.F.Ca.ET.175.01.1.1. The sequence goes on from NZ_SRTP01000012.1 coordinate 97,203, forward strand.
TTGCCGACGAGGCTGGCGAGTTTCCGTGTAGCGTCGACGGCATTGCGATAGGGTTGCCCACCCTCGGTATAGATGCCGATCGTCTTCACCGGCGCTACGCGCTCGAGCAGCGGCTTTATGCCGTCGAGATAGGGGATGGCGAGGATGACGTCGGGCTTGAGCTGCGCGAGGAATTCGAGATTGGGTTCGAGCAGCGTGCCGATATCGGCGACCTCCGGCGGCAGTGCCGGCTCGACAACCCATTTTTCCCAGACCTCACGGTCGGCGATGGCGATCGGCCTGACGCCGAGCATGAGCAAGGTCTCGGCCAGCCCGTCGTCAAGACAGGCAATGCGCAGCGATGCCGTGCGCGCGGACGAGGTACCGATGGCCGCAAACGGCAAAGTGAAGAGGCCGAAGGCGCGGCGCCTCGACATCCGGGAGCCGCGCTGAGGCAGGTCAGCCGCCATGCCGGCCGCCAGCCAGCCGCGCCGTCGAACCGGGCATAAGGCCATGATTGTTCAACACGATCCCCGGCTCCCCATTTTGCGCAGCAATGCAACAGTCGTGCGACGATGGTGGTTGACTATGAAACATGACTCCAATAGTCAACATTGAAGCTGACTATTTCAGTCAAGATTTTGGTGACCTTCAAAGGATGGAGGGTCACCGCTGCCATGAGGGGGTATCGAGATGAGAATGGACATGGATTCGGTTGCGGTCGGGCGCAACCGGATGGTGGGATTTGTGTTGGCGGCAACCTGCCTATCGGCTCTCGGCAGCTTTCCCGCCGCTGCCCAGGATAACGCCGCCGAGCTCAGCCCGATCAACATCGAGGGACAGACCGACAGTCCGATCGGCCCGGATGAGGGCTACATCGCCAAGAACACCACCACGGGCTCCAAGACAGACACGCCGCTCAAGGAAATCCCGCAGTCCGTCTCAGTCGTTACCCGCAAGCAATTGGACGACCGTCAGCCGGCGCAGCTCGAGGACACGCTGTCCTATCTTGCCGGCGTGACGTCCTCGCCATGGGGCGTCGACAACCGCTTCGACCAGTGCCTGATCCGCGGCTTCGATATCTGCACGGCGGTGATCTATCGTGACGGGCTGCCGCAGAAGGTGATCGACTTCTCCGGCTTCAAGATCGAGCCCTACGGGCTGGAGCGCGTCGAGGTGCTGAAGGGCCCCGCCTCGGTCCTCTATGGCGAGAACGAGGCCGGCGGCATGGTCAATGCCGTCTCGAAGCGGCCGACGGACAAGCCGATCTATGACGGCTTCCTCAGCTATGGCAGCTTCGACACGGTCGAGGCCGGGCTCGATGTCGGCGGGCCGATCGACGATGCCGGCGTCTGGTCCTATCGTCTGACCGGCCTCGTGCGCAACGGCTCGACCGAGACGGACTATTCGCGCAACGACCGCGTCTTCGTCGCGCCGGCGCTGACATGGCAGCCCGACGCGCAGACCTCGCTCACAATCCTCGCCAACTACCAGTGGGACAGGTTGGCGCCTAACGCATTCCTGCCAGTGGCTGGCCAGGACTATCCGGCCGAACACGGCAAGCTGCCGCGCAGCTTCTTCACCGGCTCGCCCGACTTCGACCGCTTCGACGCCAACCACGGCTCGATCGGTTATCAGTTCAGCCATGAGTTCAATGAGAACTGGACGGTCAGGCAGAACCTGCGCTACTCGCATGAGGACACCGACTACCGGCAGCTCTACTACAGCGGCATGGTCGACGACCGCACCATGGCGCGCACGGCTTTCACGGTCGACGAAACGGCGTCCATTTTCAGCGTCGACAACCAAGCCGAATATCAGCAAAGCTTCGGCGAGGTCGAAAACAAGCTGCTCGTCGGCCTCGACTACAACCGCTTCTCGGTCGATGGGCAAAACGGCTATGGCGCAGGTCCCGACCTCGATATCCTCAATCCCGACTACACGACGTCGATCAGCAATCCGCCGATCTATCTCGACCGGGCGCAGACGATCGGCCAGGCCGGCCTCTATGCGCAGAACCAGGCCAAGGTCGCCGACCACTGGCTGCTGACGCTGGGCGGCCGCCAGTCCTGGGTCGACAATTCCTATGTCGACCATTTGAACAGCGCCGGCGACAGCAGGCAGAAAGACCATGCCTTCACCAGCAATGTCGGCATCGGCTATCTCTTCGACAACGGCCTGACGCCCTATGCGAGCTATGCCGAATCCTTCACCACCAATGTCGGCCAGACGAAGTCGGGCGAGGCATTCCGGCCGTCGCTGGGCAAGCAGTACGAAGTCGGCGTGAAATACGAGCCGAGCTTCTTCCCTGGCTTCATCACCGCCTCGCTGTTCGACCTGCGCAAGACCAACGTCGTGACTTATGCCGGCGGTCCTTTCCAGGTGCAGACCGGCGAGGTGCGCCATCGCGGCCTGGAGATCGAGGCCAATGCCGATCTGGTGTCGGGGCTCAGCATGACGGCGGCCTATACCTATCTCGACGCCGAAATTATCAGCGACGCGCCTGAGGTCATCGGCAACCGGCCATCGCTGGTGCCCGAGCACCAGGCTTCTATATGGGCCAATTACGAGATCGGCGCCGGCAGGCTCGAAGGCCTGAGCTTCGGCGCGGGGGTGCGCTACATCGGCGCGAGCTTCGGCGACAACGCCAACACGATCGACGTGCCCGGCTACACGCTTGTCGACGCCGCGCTGCGCTACAAGAAAAACGGCTGGCAGGCCGCGCTCAACGTCTCCAACCTGCTCGACAAGACCTATTACTCGACCTGTTATCCCGGCGCCGGCTGCATTTACGGCGAAGGCCGCACGGTCAAGGGCAGCCTCAGCATGAAGTTCTAGGCGCCGTGTCCGCAGCCTGATTGGGGCTGGCGAGGTTGCGTATGCGTCGCTGTGCGTGGCATCAGCGGCCAATGACGCACAAGCCCACACGACGAACACCATCTGCAAAGCCGCGATCCGCCGCCGGAAAGGTGAGCCTCAATCGCGCGCTGTCGAAGCTCGGGCTGTGCTCGCGCAAGCAGGCGGAGCTGCTGATTGCTGAAGGGCGCGTGCGGGTCGCCGGCAACGTGGCGCGCGATCCATTGCAGCGCGTCGATCCCGACCGCGACCGCATCACCATCGACGGCGAGCGTGTCGTTGCCGAGCGCAAGGTCTACCTGATGCTCAACAAGCCGCGCGGGCAGGTCACTACCCGCGACGACCCGGAAGGCCGCGGCACCGTCTATGATTGCCTGGCCGATCCGGGCCTGCCCTTCGTGTCACCGGTGGGCCGCCTCGACAAGGCAAGCGAGGGCCTGCTCCTGATGACCAACGACACGCGCTGGGCGAACGGCCTGCTCGATCCCGTCTCGCATGTCGCCAAGACCTATCACGTGCAGATCGCTTCCGTGCCCGACGAGCCGATGCTCGAACGGATGCGCCAGGGAGCCGTCGCCGATGGCGAATTGCTCACGGCGAGCTCGATTGCGCTGCTGCGAAGCGGCGGACGCACCGCCTGGCTGGAAATCGTGCTCGACGAAGGGCGCAACCGCCAGATCCGCCGGCTGCTCGGCGCATTCGACGTCGAGGTGCTGAGGCTGGTGCGGGTGGCGATCGGCGGGCTCACACTCGGAGATCTCGCCAAGGGCAAGGCGCGGCACCTGACCGCCGAAGAGCTGGCGAAGCTTGCTCGGTGACAGGGAAGCCCGCGGCTATCTCTGGTTCCACTTGCGGATGACCGGCTCGGACAGGTCGTGCTCGTAGCCGAGCAGGCTGACGCTGGCCGTGTCGAGCACGAAATTCGCGCCGCCTTCCGGCGGCAGACCGATCCAGCGCGCCGCCAGCACGCGCAGGAAATGAGCGCTTGAAAAGATCAGCACATTGCCGGCGACGGCACGGAGTTCGTCGATGATGGTGTCGGCTCTGGCGCCGACATCGGGGGCCCGCTCGCCGCCGGGACAGCCATCGCGAAATACGTTCCAGCCGGGACGCCCGGCGTGGATCTCCTTCGTCGTCACGCCTTCATAGGCGCCATAGTCCCATTCCTGCAGGTCGGGCTTCTTAACCGCATCAGCGCCGAACCCGGCGAGCCGGCAGGTATCGAAGGCGCGCTGCGACGGGCTCGACCAGACGGCCTTGAACGACAGCCCGTGCAGGCGCTCCGCCAGTCCGCGCGCGGCCGCCTCGCCCTTTGCTGTCAGCGGAATATCGGTGCGGCCGGTGTGCATTCCCGTTGCGCTCCACTCCGTCTCGCCGTGGCGGGCCAGGTAGACTTCGGGGTAGGCGTTGCTCATGTCGCTGGCCTCTCGGGTCGCGCCGGAAGGTCCGGCCGCGCCACCCTATGCGGCGTGCGGCAAAAAGAACAGGCCGCGGCGAACGCAGCGGCCTGTCCAGGCTTGGGAGGATTGCCTCTGTTTGTCTACGCAATTCCGGACGGAAAACCGTCGGACACTTGTCCTGGAATTGCTTTGGTCGCTCAGGCTGGCTGGAGACCGCCCGACAGCGCCAGATCGGCCTCTTCCGGCAACTGGCCGGCCATGGCGGCGGCGAACTGCGTCTGATCGAGCTCGCCTTCCCAGCGCGCCACGACGATGGTGGCCACCGCGTTGCCGACGAAGTTGGTGAGCGCGCGGCATTCCGACATGAAGCGGTCGATGCCGAGGATCAGCGCCATGCCAGCCACCGGCACCGAAGGCACGACCGAGAGCGTGGCTGCGAGCGTGATGAAGCCGGCGCCGGTGATGCCGGCGGCACCCTTCGAGCTCAGCATGGCGACGAGCAGAAGCAGGATCTGGTCGCCGAAGGTGAGCGGCGTGTCGGTGGCCTGGGCGATGAACAGAGCGGCCAGCGTCATGTAGATGTTGGTACCATCGAGGTTGAAGGAATAGCCGGTCGGGACGACCAGTCCAACCACCGAGCGGTTGCAGCCGGCGCGCTCCATCTTGGCCATCAGGCCCGGAAGGGCAGCCTCGGACGACGAGGTGCCCAGCACCAGCAGCAGCTCTTCCTTGATGTAGCGGATCAGCGCCAGGATCGAGAAGCCGTTATACCATGCCACCGCGCCCAGCACGACCAGGACGAAGAGCAGCGACGTCAGGTAAAAAGTGCCGATGAGGAAGGCGAGGTTGGCGATCGCGCCGATGCCGTACTTGCCGACGGTGAAGGCCATGGCGCCGAAGGCGCCGATGGGAGCGGCTTTCATCAGGATGGCGACGAGGCGGAAGATCGGCGACGTCAGCGCCTGCAGGAAGTCGACCACGGGGCGGCCGCGCTCGCGGACGAGCGCCAGCGCCACGCCGAACAGCACCGAGAAGAACAGCACCTGCAGGATATCGCCGTCAGCGAAAGCGCCGGTGATGGTATTGGGGATGATGTTCATCAGGAAGCCGACGATGGTCGTATCATGCGCTTTCTCGGTGAAGGTCGTCACCTTCGTGGCGTCGAGCGTGGCCGGATTGATATGCATGCCGGCGCCCGGCTGGACGACGTTGGACACGACAAGGCCGACGACCAGCGCCAGCGTCGAGAAGACGAGGAAATAGATCATGGCCTTGCCCGCGACGCGGCCCACCTTGTGCAGGTCGGAGACGCCGGCGATGCCGGTCGCGACGGTCAGAAAGATCACCGGCGCGATCACCATCTTGACCAGCTTGATGAAGGCGTCGCCAAGCGGCTTCAGCGAAGCGCCCAGTTCGGGATAGAAATGGCCGAGCAGGATGCCGGCGGCGATCGCCGTCAGGACCTGCACATAGAGATGCCGGTAAAAGGGAACCTTGCCGCGTGGTTCCGCGGCAGCAATTGCTGTCTGCATGATGTCCTCCGTTCGGCCCCGATCGAGAAGCTCGACCTCCCGGGGCAGTTGACCTCCACAGCCTCGCGGCTGCTGCAGATACGTTAGCAATAGGCGTGCCAGATTCGCGTTCCGAGGATTCCTGCTTGATTCTGCATGCTTTTTTGACCTCGCGATTGTTGCGTGGCAAGCGGCCGTGCGGCGATCCGCATAGGCTGAATTGCGCCTTGTGCGAAATCATGCACAAATAGACCATGCTGCAACGCCCGGCCGCTGTCCTCTCCTCGACCCCCGAACTGCTTGCCGGGCGGGCGCGGCAGGCGTGGCTGCTGTTTGCGTCGGTGGCGCTGCTCATCGTGGTCGCAGCGCTCTACGGCGCCGGCCTTTATGGACGCTCGACCGAGGTCGAGGCGCTGGCCGCGCAGGGGCGGACCGATGCCAATCTCAAGGTCGCGCTGCTGCGCGCGGTGCTGGAAAATCCCCGCGCGCTGCCATTGCTGCTATCCGAGGACCAGCAGGTGCACGACGCACTGACGCAACGCAGCGCCGCCTCGATCGACGTGCTCAACCGCAAGCTCGAAGGGCTGGTCTCCGGCACCAAGGCCTCGGTGCTCTATGTCACCGGCACGGATGGGCTGGCGGTCGCTTCCAGCAACTGGCGCGAGCCCGTGAGCTTCGTCGGCAACGACTATGGCTTTCGGGCCTACTTCTCCGGCGCGATGCAATCCGGCACCGCCGAATATTTCGCGCTCGGCAATGTCAGCAAGCGGCCCGGGCTCTACATTTCGCGCCGTGTCGGCAGCGCGGCGGCACCGCTCGGCGTGGTCGTGGTCAAGATGGAGTTCGACCAGCTCGAGGCCGACTGGCACGAGGCGAACCGCCCGGCCTATGTCAGCGACGAACATGGCGTGGTGCTGATCACCAGCGTGCCCTCCTGGCGCTTCATGACCACCGCTCCGCTCAACCAGCCGGTCAGGGCCGACATCCGCTCCAGCCAACAGTTCGGCGACGCGCCGCTGGTGCCCTTGCCGATCACGCGGCCGCAACCGCTCAGCGGGGATGTCGCGCTGGTCCAGGCCATCACGCCGGGCGGTGGCGATGCCGAGTATCTGCGGCTGTCGGCGGCCGTGCCTTCGACCCCTTGGCAGCTTGACTATCTCGTTCCGGCCGAAGCGCCGATCGCCGCGGCGCAACGCGAAATGCGGCTGTTGGCGCTTGGCGTCCTGGTCCCGCTCATCGCTTTAGCCGCCTATCTGTTGTGGCGCCGGCAATCGGCGCAGATGCGGATTGCCGCCGAACAGGCGGCGCGCGCCGAGCTCGAACGCCGCGTCGCCGAGCGCACTCAGGATCTCAGCCTCGCGCGCGACCGGCTGCAGATCGAGATCGCCGACCACCGCAGCACGGAGGCGAAGCTGCAGGTCATGCAGCAGGAGCTGGTGCAGGCCAACCGTCTTGCGACCCTCGGACAGGTGGCCGCGGGCGTCGCGCATGAGATCAACCAGCCGGTGGCGACCATCCGCGCCTATGCCGACAATGCCCGTGTCTTCCTGGAGCGCAAGCAGACGGCGCCGGCCGAGGAAAATCTCGACGCCATCGCCGCGCTGACGGAACGCATCGGCTCGATCACCGAGGAGCTGAAGGCCTTTGCCCGCAAGGGCCGCACGGCGGCCGAGCCGGTCGAGCTGCGCAGCGTCATCGAAGGCGCGGTGGTGCTTTTGAGGAGCCGCTTTGCCGGGCGGCTCGAAGCCTTGGCGATCACGCTGCCCTCGCCGACGCTCAAGGTCATGGGCAACCGCCTGCGGCTCGAACAGGTGCTGATCAATCTTTTCCAGAACGCGCTGGAGGCGTTGGAAGGCCGCGACGATGCGCGGGTGGAAGTGTCAGCGATCGAGACAACCGACCGCGTGGCGCTGATCGTGTGCGACAACGGTCCCGGCATCCCGCCCGCGATCCTGAAGTCTCTGTTCACGCCGTTCAACACGTCGAAGGAGAAGGGTCTCGGCCTCGGCCTCGTCATCTCCAAGGACATTGTCGCCGACTACGGCGGACGCATCGAGGTGGCAAGCAGCGACCAGGGCACCCGCTTCACCATCCATCTCTCGAAGGCAGACGGCGCGACATGACGAACGGCAATCCGTCTCCGGTCATCCTGATCGACGACGACACCGACCTGCTGAAGGCGACGCGGCAGACGCTGGAGCTCGCCGGTTTTGCAGTGTCGGCCTTTTCCTCGGCCAGCGAGGCCCTTGCCGGCCTTAATGCCAGCTTTGCCGGCGTCGTGGTATCGGACATCCGCATGCCCGAAATGGATGGCCTGCAGCTCTTCGACCGTGTGGTCGACCTCGACCCGGATATCCCCGTCATCCTGGTCACCGGGCATGGCGACATCGCTATGGCGGTCAAGGCGATCAAGGACGGCGCCTATGATTTCATCACCAAGCCCTTCGCCGCCGACCGGCTGGCGCAAAGTGTGTGGCGTGCCGCGGAGAAGCGCCATTTGGTGATGGAGAACCGCGCCTTGCGCGAGGCGGCCGAGCAGGCGCAGGAAGGCCTGCCGCTGATCGGCCAGACGCCGGCGATGGAGCGGCTGCGCCGCACGCTGAGGCAGATCGCCGACACCGATGTCGACGTGCTGGTGACCGGCGAGACCGGCTCCGGCAAGGAGGTCGTGGCGAGCCTGCTGCATCGCTGGAGCCGCCGCGCCCAGGGCAATTTCGTCGCGCTGAATTGCGGCACGCTGCCGGACACCGTCATCGAAAGCGAATTGTTCGGCCACGAGGCCGGCGCCTTCACCGGCGCGCAGAAGAAGCGCATCGGCCGCATCGAGCATTCGAGCGGCGGCACGCTGTTCCTCGACGAGATCGAAAGCATGCCGCCGTCGACGCAGGTGCAGATGCTGCGCGTGCTGGAAATGCGCGAGGTGACGCCGCTCGGCACCAACGAGGTCCGGCCGGTCGACCTGCGCGTCGTCGCCGCCGCCAAGGTCGACCTCGGCGACCCGGCCCAGCGCGGCAATTTCCGCGAGGATCTCTATTACCGGCTCAACGTGGTAACGCTCTCGATCCCGCCGCTGCGCGAGCGCCGGGACGACGTGCCGCTCCTGTTCGGTTATTTCGCCGAGCGGGCGGCTGCCCGGTTCCGCCGCACTGTCCCCACCGCGCCGGCCGCCATCCAACGCCATCTCAGAGACCACGACTGGCCCGGGAATGTGCGCGAGCTGGCACATTTTGCCGAGCGCTTCGTGCTCGGGCTTGAAGAGATGGGTGAGAGCAGTTCCGTCGCCTCGGGCGAGATCGACGCCAACCTGCCGCTGCCGGAGCGACTGGAGCGTTACGAGGCCGAGATCATCCGCGAGACACTTGGCCGCAACGATGGCGACGTCCGGCGCACGATCGAGGCGCTCGGCATTCCGCGCAAGACCTTTTACGACAAGCTGCAACGGCACGGCATCGTGCGAAGCGATTTTTCCAGATAGGGCAAGCTTGGGGAACCCGATCCAATCCAGGCCGTTGAGCCCTGCCGGGAAACCGTGGCACGTCGGCACCAGCCACGTTCGAACGCACCGCCGTGATGGCGTTGCTGGTTGCGCTCGGCAAGCGTTGATGGTTTGTTGCCGCCCAGCGGAGAACGAATGATGCGCGAATCCCTCGGTCAGGACGAATACGGCTCGGCCAACCCTTTCGATCCGGAAGACCTGCAGAATCTCAACGCACTGGGGCCGGCCATGGGCAGCGGCAATGATTTCGAGAAATACGCCGTCGCCGTCATCATCGTGTTTGGCGCCTTGATCATCGGCGGCCTGATGGCCGCCTCGATGGCGTTCGGCCACCGCAACGGTTTCCTGTTCGCGCTCGGAGGCGCCACCTCGGCCTGGATTTCGGGCAACGCTCTGCTGCTCGACCGGCCGCGCCTCTACGCGCTGTTCGTCGGCATCGCGGCCGTGCTCCTGATCGCATCGACGATCACGCTGGTCGCCTGATCCGCCAGTCAGTAGCCCAGCGCCTCGCCAGCCGCGGCGCGGCTGTCGATGGCGCCGTTGTAGCGCGCGCCGCCGCCTTTCCCGATCTCCGCGAGGCTCTTGCCGCCGACCAGTATGCCGGCCGCCTGGCCCCAGGTCTGGTCGGCAAGGTCGAGGTGATAGCCCATGCCGGCCAAGAGCCTCTCGGTGTCGGGCGACAGACCGAACGGCTCGATATAGACGGTGTCAGGCAGCCACTGGTGATGGATGCGTGGCGCGTCGATGGCCTCCTGGATGTTCATGCCATGATCAATCACGTTGACGATCGCCTCCAGCGTGATGGTGATGATGCGCGAACCGCCCGGGCTGCCGATGACCATGAACGGCTTGCCGTCCTTGGTCACGATCGTCGGGCTCATCGATGACAGCGGCGTCTTCTTCGGCTGGATGGCGTTGGCCTCGCCCTGGACCAGCCCGTAGAGATTGGGCACGCCCGGCTTCTGGGTGAAATCGTCCATCTCGTTGTTGAGCAGGATGCCGGTGCCGTCGGCGACCACGCCGGCGCCGAAGGAGCCGTTGAGCGTATAGGTGACCGCTACCGCGTTGCCGTCATTGTCGATGATCGAATAGTGGGTGGTTTCCTTAGACTCGCCGAAGCCCTTGGGCATCAATTCCTTCGACACGCCGGCGCGGAACGGATCGATCTTGTCGCGAATGTCCTTGGCATAGCTTTTGTCGAGCAGCTTCGAGACCGGATTGTCGACGAAATCCGGATCGCCGAGCGCCGAATTGCGGTCGACATAGGCATGGCGCATGGCCTCGACCATGACATGCACCGTCTCGGCCGAACCGGCGCCGAGATAGGACAGCGGGTATCCTTCGAGCACGTTGAGGATTTCGCAGATGATGACGCCGCCCGAGCTCGGCGGCGGCGAGGAGATGATCTCGTAGCCGCGATAGGAGCAGGTGACGGGCTTCAGCTCGCGCACGGCATATTGCTCGAAATCGGCCTTGGCCAGGATGCCGCCCTTGGCGCCGCTGGCCTTGACGATGGCGTCGGCAATCGGCCCCTTGTAAAAGGCCTCGGGGCCCTTTTCGGAAATGGCGGATAGCGAGGCGGCAAGGTCCGGCTGCATCAGCCGCTCGCCGGCGGTGTAGGGCTTGCCATCCTTTTTCAAGAAAATTGCGGCCGCAGCCGGATCCTTGGCCAACCGTGCAGCGCCACTCGCAAAGGAGGCGGCGTCGCCCTGGTTCAGCACGAAACCGTCCTTGGCATAGGCGATTGCCGCTGCCATCAGATCCTGCCTGGGCCGCGTCCCGTATTTCTGGCGCGCCATCTCGAAGCCGGCAACCGAACCGGGAACGCCGACGGCGAGATAGCCGTCGAGGCTGGCGCCTTTGATGGGATTGCCGTCCTTATCGAGATACATGGTTTTGGTGGAGGCCAGCGGCGCGCGCTCGCGGAAGTCGATGAAGCTCGAGCGGCCGTCCTTCAGGCGAATGGTCATGAAACCGCCGCCGCCGATATTGCCGGCGTTCGGATAGACGACGGCCAGCGCATAGCCGACGGCAACCGCCGCATCTACGGCGTTGCCGCCCTTCTTCAGCACCTCGACACCGACCTCGGAGGCCAGATGCTGAGCGGTCACCACCATGCCGTGCTCGCCCTTGGAGGGAGCGGGCGACGCAGCGAAAACCGCTGTTGACTGTGCAAGGGCGAAGCTGAGCGACAGGCTGAGGGCGATCAGCGTCCGGCGGGTGATAGGCATTGGCGGGGCTCTCCGGGGCGTGGGAACGCCTAGGAAAGACCGTGGAAGCGCGTTAGTCCAATAAAAATCGAATTATCGAACGGCTTCGGCTCAAACAATCCCGCCGCCGCCACCCGCCACCGCCGGCCTTTCCGCCGCGACCTTCGCGCGGTAGCCGGCCTCGCGATAGGCGGCGACCGGATCGATGGCGCCGCCTGTCCTGAGCCGCGCCATGGCGAGAATCGGTTCGACATCGGTCCGATAGGCCGCCTTCAGCGTCTGTGTCGCCATCAGCGCGTCGTTGGCCTCCTGGAAGCTTTCCAGCGCCTTGCGGTCGACGAGCAGCGCCTGGGCATAGGCGCGCTGCACCTCGACCGCCGACAGCATCAGGCTTTCGATCGGATCGGTGACGTTGTGGCTCTGGTCGAGCATGTGCGCGGGATTGAAACCGTTGGCGCCGGCAAGCTCTGCATCGACCAACTCGTTGAAGACGAGGAACAGCCGATAGGGATCGATGGAGCCGGCATCGAGGTCGTCGTCGCCATATTTGGAATCGTTGAAGTGGAAGCCACCCAGCTTGCCGAACTGGATCAGCCGCGACACGATCATTTCGATGTTGACGTTGGGCGCGTGGTGGCCGAGGTCGACCAGGCAGAAGGCCTTGTCGCCGAGCTCCCTGGCGATGATGTAGTTGGTGCCCCAGTCCTGCACGACCGTCGAATAGAAGGCCGGCTCGTACATCTTGTGCTCGGTGAACAAGCGCCAGTCATCCGGCAGGCCGGCATAGATTTCGCGCATGGCATCGAGATAGCGCTCGAAGGCCTTGGCGAAATTGACCTGGCCGGGGAAATTCGAGCCGTCGCCGATCCACACCGTCAGCGCCTTCGAGCCCAGCGTATTGCCGATCTCGATGCATTCGAGATTGTGCTCGACCGCCTGCCGGCGCGTGCCGGCATCGGCGTGCGACAGCGAGCCGAACTTATAGGAGAGCTTCTGATCAAGGGCGTCGGAGAAGGTGTTGGAATTCATGGCATCGAAACTGAGACCGAAGCGGGACGCCGCCTGCTTCAGCCGGTTGGGATCGGCCTTGTCCCAGGGGATGTGCAGCGAGACGGTGGGTGTTGCCCGTGTCAGTTGCTGGATGACGGCGCAGTCCTCGACCTTGTCGAAGATGTCGCGCGGCTCGCCTGGACCGGGAAAGCGGGCGAAGCGCGTGCCGCCGGTGCCGACACCCCAGGAGGGGATGGCGACACCGAATTTTTCCACCTTGTCGCGGATGGCGTCGATGGCGATGCCGCGCCGGTCGAGGCGCTCGCCGAGCGAGGCATAGTCGCGCTCGAGATCGGTTTTGCGGGCGGCATTGCCCTTTTCGATGACGTCAGCCGAGATGATCAATTCGGACACTGCAATTCCTCCCAAAATGCGTTCGGCTGGCGCTGCCCCTCATCCGCCTGCCGGCACCTTCTCCCCGTATTGACGGGGAGAAGGGAAGCACTCCGGCGCTGGCGTCCCCCTCTCCCCGTTCTTCACCGGGAGAGGGTAAGAGTGAGGGGCAGCGCCGCCCTCAATAGTTTACCGCGTAAAGCTTTGCGCGTTGCCGGCGTCGACATTGACGATGTTGCCGGTCGACTTGGCCGACATGTCGGAGGCGAAGAAGTAGATCGCCTCGGCGATGTCCTCCGGGAAAACCGAGCGCTTCAGCATCGAGCGCGAGCGGTAATGCTCCTCGAGATCGTCGGTCGACATCTTGTAGGCGGCGGCGCGCTGTTCCTTCCATTCGCCGCTCCAGATCTTGGAGCCGCGCAGCACGGCGTCCGGATTGACGACGTTGACCCTGATCTGCGCCTCCGCGCCTTCCAGCGCCAGGCAGCGCGCCAGATGGATCTCGGCCGCCTTGGCCGTGCAATAGGCGGAAGCGTTGGGGGAAGCGGCTAGCCCGTTCTTGGAGGCGACGAAGACGACATTGCCGCCGATCTTCTGCACGCGGAACAGCCGAAAGGCCTCGCGCGAGACAAGGAAGTAGCCGGTCGACAGAATGTCCATATTCTTGTTCCACAGCGCCAGCGTCGTCTCCTCGATCGGCGCCGATGAGGCCAGGCCAGCGTTCGAAACCAGAATGTCGATGCCGCCGAACTCGACCGCGGTTTCGGCGAAGCCGGCGACAACCTGCTCCTCCGAGGTGACGTTGATGACCACCGGGCGGACGAAGTCCTTGCCGAAGGCTTTGGAAAGCTCTTCGTTGGCGCTGGCGAGTGCCGCCTCGTCGATATCGGCCAGCACCACGCAGGCGCCTTCGCGCAGCAGGCGGCTGGCGGTAGCGCGGCCGATACCGCCGGCGCCGCCGGTGACCAGCGCGATCTGGCCGGCCAATGCCTTCGGCTTCGGCAGGCGCTGCAGCTTGGCTTCTTCGAGCTGCCAGTATTCGATGTCGAACGCTTCCTGTTCCGGCAGACCGACATAGGAGGAGACGGTCGAGGCGCCGCGCATGACGTTGATCGCATTGACGTAGAATTCGCCGGAAATGCGCGCGGTCGCCTTGTCGCCGGCGAAGGTGAACATGCCGACGCCCGGCATGAGATAGACCACCGCGTTCGGATCGCGCACGGGGGGCGAATCCGCATGCTTGCAGCGGTCGTAATAGGCCTGGTAGCCGGCGCGGTATTCGGCGACATCGTTCGCAAGGCGCGCGATGACTGCATCGACATCCGGTTTCGCCGGGTCGAACTCGATGACCAGCGGCCGGATCTTGGTGCGCAGGAAATGATCCGGGCAGGACGTGCCGAGAGCCGCCAGGGGGCGCAGGTGCTTCGAATTGACGAATTCGAGCACTGCCGGCTGGTCGTCGAAATGACCGAGCTTGTGGCTCTTTTCGGAGACAAGGCCGCGGATTCTCGGCATCAGCTTCGCGGCGATGGCGCGGCGCGCCGGCGCATCGAGCGACTGCACCGCCTCGCCGCCGAAGATCGCCACGCCTTCCGACCGGCGCTCGAACCACTCCATGGCCTGGTTGATCACCGAAATCGTCGTCTCGTAACACTCCTTGGGCGTGTCGCCCCAGGTGAACAGTCCGTGACTTTCGAGCACGACGCCCTTGGCATCGGGATTTTCGAGGCAGAATGTCTCCAGCCACAGGCCGAGCTCGAAGCCCGGCCGCTTCCAGGGCAGCCAGCCGATGGCATCGCCGAAGATCTCCTTCGTGATCGCCTTGGAATCCTTGGCGGCGGCGATCGCGATGATGGCGTCGGGATGCATGTGATCAACGCAGGCCTTGGGCACGAAGGCATGCAGCGGCGTGTCGATCGAGGCCGCGCGAGGATTGAGGTTGAAGGTGCAATGCGGCAGGTAGCCGACCATCTCGTCCTCATGCGCGAGCCCGCGATAGAGGCCCTTCAGCGCGCGCAGCTTTTCCATGTAGAGCGTGGCGAAGCCGTCGAGCTTGATCGAGGCGCTGTCGCCGCCCGAGCCCTTGACCCATAGCACCTCGACATCCTCGCCGGTCAGCGGGTCCTTCTGCCAGACCTTGGACGAGGTGTTGCCGCCGCCATAGTTGGTGACGCGCTTGTCGGAGCCGAGCGTGTTCGAGCGATAGACAAGAAGCTCGGGACCGCTCATCCCCACGGTTTTCGCATCGTCGCAAAGATTGGCGAGGCGCGAGCCGGAGCGCTTGTCGAGCATATGAGGATCCTCCCTTGGAGCGCGAACGTCGCGCTCCTCTTTCTCGCGGCGAATGTCTACGCAAGCGGGCGGCTTGTCAATCATAAACGATCAATATCGATCATATTGCACTGCACAATGAAAATATATGATCGGAAATGATTGACACTGCGCGCTTTCTAGTGCCTGATGGTCGCGCAGGGAGGAACCATGCACGAAAAAGAGCGCCACAGGATCATTCTGTCCGCCGTCCAGGAAAAGCCTGTGGTGACGGTGCAGGAGATGGTCGACCTCACGGACTCTTCCGAGGCGACGATCCGGCGCGATATTGCGGCGCTGCATGTGCAAAAACGCCTGCGCCGGGTGCGCGGCGGCGCCGAGGCGATCTCGCCGCCGCAGTTCATCGGCCTTGCCGGACGGCCCTTCTCGGTCAACGAGACGCTGAACGCCACGCAGAAGCGGGCGATAGCCCGGGAGGCGGTGAACCTCTGCAACGATGGCGAGCCGATCATCATCAATGGCGGCACCACCACCTTCCAGATGGTGCATTTTCTGTCCGGACGGCGCATGCCGATCTTCACCAATTCGTTCCCGATCGCCGAGCATCTGCTCAAGCATTCGAAAAACACGGTGATGCTGTCGGGCGGCACGATCTACCGCGAGCAGAACATCATCCTGTCTCCCTTCGACAATGACGTGACGCGCAATTTCTATGCGCGCCGCATGTTCATGGGCGCACAAGGCCTGGGACCCCTGGGGCTGATGGAAGGCGACCCGCTCTTGATTCAGGCCGAGCAGAAGCTGATCGACCAGGCCGACGAACTGGTGGTGCTGGTCGATTCCTCAAAATTCCGCATGCGCTCCAGCCTGATCCTGTGCGGGCTGTCGCGCATCGCGACGGTGATCACCGACGACGGCATAGAGGATCGCGAAGCCAAGATGCTCGAGACTGCCGGTGTGGCGCTGGTCGTCGCCCGCAGACAGTCAGGCGAGAAGGAAGAATCTTCACTGCAGGCCTGAGGCGGCCCGCAGCGGCGATGGAATGCAACGCTCAAGGGAGGATATTCGATGAGCTTTTTGAAGAAACTGCTGGTCACGGCGGCGTTTTCCGCCGCCATGTTCGTCAACGCCGCCTATGCCGAGAACGTCAAGATCGCGCTGGTCGTGAAGTCGCTCGGCAACGGCTTCTTCGACGCCGCCAACAAGGGCGCCGAGGAAGCGGCCAAGGAACTGGGCGATGTCGACGTCATCTACACCGGCCCGACCAAGGCGACCGCCGAGGCGCAGATCGAGGTGATCAATTCGCTGATCGCGCAGAAGGTCAATGCCATCGCCGTTTCGGCCAACGACGCCGACGCGCTGGTGCCGGTGCTGAAGAAGGCGATGGACCGCGGCATCACCGTGATCTCGTGGGACTCGGGCGTGGCCAAGGAAGGGCGCCAGCTCCATCTCAACCCGTCCGACACCAACCTGATCGGCGAAACCATCATCAAGCTCGCCGCCGACTACCTGCCGGAAGGCGGCGAGGTCGCCATTTTGTCGGCCTCCTCGACCGCGACCAACCAGAACGCCTGGATCGAGGCGGCCAAGAAGGTGCTGCCGGAGAAATTCCCGAAGATCAAGCTCGTCGCCACCGTCTATGGCGATGACGACTCGGCCAAGAGCACGGACGAAGCCAAGGGCCTGTTGAAGTCCTATCCCAATCTCAAGGCGATCATCGCGCCGACCACCGTCGGCGTCGTCGCCGCGGCGCAGGTGGTGACCGACGAGAACCTGATCGGCAAGGTCAACGTCACCGGCCTGGCGCTGCCGTCGGAGTTCAAGAAGTTCATCGACAATGGCGCCAGCCAGGCGGTCGCGCTGTGGAACCCGATCGACCTCGGCTACTCGGCCATCTACCTCGCCCACGACCTGGCGGTGAAGAAGGAAGAGGCCAAGCCCGGCGCCACGCTGTCGATCGGCCGCGTCGGCAAGGTAACGCTCGACGACACCAACTCGGCTGCGATGGCTCCGCCCTTCCAGTTCGACAAGACCAACATCGAGAAGTTCTCCAAGATCTATTGATCCTGGTCGGCTTCGAACTCATGCGGCGGGACAATTGTCCCGCCGCAACTTCAAACGGACCTTCTCTCAGGGCCTGACACGGATATGGACACGACTGCCCAGCGCAAAATGGAGACGGAGCGGCCCGAGCCGTCAGGCCTGATTGAGAGCGCCAGCCCGCGCCTGACGCTCTCAGGCATTTCCAAGAGTTTCCCGGGCGTGCGCGCGCTGCACAATGTCAGCCTATCGCTCTATCCGGGGCAGGTGACGGCGCTGATCGGCGAGAATGGCGCCGGCAAGTCGACGCTGGTCAAGATCATGACCGGCATCTACCAGCCCGACGCCGGCGAGATCGGCATCGACGGGCAAACCACCACGCTCCCCAGCGCCCATGCCGCCTTCGGCCACGGCATCACCGCCATTCACCAGGAGACCGTGCTGTTCGACGATCTGTCGGTCGCCGAAAACATCTTTCTCGGCCACGCGCCGCGCACCCGCTTCGGCATCATCGACTGGCGCACCATGCGCAAGAACGCGCGCGAGGTGCTGGAGACGATGCGTGCCGGGCATATCGACGCCGACGCACGTCTGAAAGACCTCGGCATCGCCAACAAGCATCTGGTCGCTGTGGCACGCGCCATGTCGATCGATGCGCGCATCGTCATCATGGACGAGCCGACGGCGGCGCTTTCGATGAAGGAGATCGAAGAGCTTTTCCTCCTGATCGAATTCCTCAAGAGCGAAGGCAAGGCGGTGCTCTTCATCAGCCATAAGTTCGACGAGATCTACCGCATCGCCGACCGCTACACCGTCTTCCGCGACGGCGAGATGGTCGGCGAGGGTCTGCTGAAAGATACCGGCCAGAACGAGATCGTGCGCATGATGGTCGGCCGCAACGTCGACCACATCTTCCCGGAGCGCGAGCCGAAGATCGGCGCGCCGGTGCTTGTCGTGTCCGGCCTGTCGCATCCGACCGAATTCGACGACATCGGCTTCGAGCTGCGCAAGGGCGAGATCCTCGGTTTCTACGGGCTGGTCGGCGCCGGGCGCAGCGAGGTGATGCAGGCGATCGCCGGCATCACGCGCACGAGCCGAGGCACCATCTCGCTGGACAGCCAGACGATCGCGCCGAAATCGGCCGCGGATTCCATCGAGGCCGGCATCGTCTATGTGCCGGAAGAGCGCGGCAAGCAGGGCGTGGTTATCGGCCTGCCGATCTTTCAGAACGTCTCGCTGCCATCGCTCAAGCGGACCTCGAAATCCGGCGTGCTCAGGCTGGCGGAAGAGTTCGCGCTCGCCCGCTCCTATACCGAGCGCCTTGATCTGCGCGCCTCTTCGCTCAGCCAGGACGTCGGAACGCTTTCCGGCGGCAACCAGCAGAAAGTGGTCATCGCCAAATGGCTGGCCACCGCGCCCAAGGTCATCATCCTCGACGAACCGACCAAGGGCATCGACATCGGCTCCAAGGCCGCCGTGCACGGCTTCATGGCGGAGCTGGTCGCGCAGGGGCTTTCGGTGATCATGGTCTCATCGGAACTGCCCGAGATCCTTGGCATGTCGGACCGGGTGGTGGTCATGCGCGAGGGCCGCATCGCGGCAACCTACGACAACAAGGGCCTCGACGCCGAGACGCTGGTCAGGACAGCAGCGGGGATCGCGGCATGAAGAACTTCCTCAAATATCGCGAGATCTGGCTGCTTGCCGGCATCGTCGTGCTGATCGGCCTGATTTCGACGCGCTTCCCTGGTTTCGCCAATCCGGCCAACCTGCGCCAGGTGTTCAACGACACTTCGATCCTGATGATCCTGGCGCTCGGCCAGATGGTGGTGATCCTGACGCGCTCGATCGACCTGTCGATGGCGTCCAATCTTTGCTTCACCGGCATGGTGGTGGCGATGCTCAATGCCGCGCATCCGGCGATCCCGATTCCGGTGCTGATCGTCATCGCGCTGCTCGTCGGCCTGATCCTCGGCGCATTCAACGGCTTCCTGGTGTGGCGGCTGAACATTCCCTCCATCGTGGTGACGCTCGGCACGCTCACCATCTATCGGGGGGCGACATTCGTCATTTCCGGAGGCGCCTGGGTCAATGCCGACCAGATGAGCCCGGACTTCATCAATTTCCAGCGCGCCGCCTTCCTCGGCCTGCCGGTGCTGTCGTGGATCGCCATCCTGGTGATCGCGCTGTTCTTCCTGGTGATGACACGCACCGCTATCGGCCGCTCGATCCATGCCATCGGCGTGAACCCGACCGCCTCGGTCTATGCCGGCATCGATGTCGGCCGCACCAAGTTCATCGTCTTTTGCATTTCCGGCATGATCGGCGGGCTCGCCGGGTACTTATGGATCTCGCGCTATGTGATCGCCTCGGTCGAAGTCGCCAACGGCTATGAGCTCAACATCATCGCCGCCTGCGTCATCGGCGGCATCTCGATCGCCGGCGGCATCGGCTCGGTCGGCGGCGCGGTGTTAGGGGCGCTGTTCCTCGGCATCATCTCCAACGCACTGCCGGTCATCAACGTCTCGCCCTTCTGGCAGATGGCGATCTCGGGCAGCGCCATCATCCTGGCCGTGGTGCTCAATGCACGCGGCGAGCGCCGGCAGGGCCGCATCATCCTCAGAAAGGCGGAAGCGGCATGACCGACACCCCTGCCCCGCGTCATATCCCCGACCGGCTCGACAAGCCGCTCTCCTCGGCGATCTTCTCCTGGGAGGCGCTGCTGGTCGTGATCGCCATCATCATCTTTGCGATCAACAGCTTCGCCTCGCCCTATTTCCTCGATCCGTGGTCGCTGTCGGACCTGACCTTCAACTTCACCGAAAAGGCCCTGATCGCGCTCGCCATGGCGCTGTTGATCATCTCCGGCGAGATCGACCTGTCGGTCGCCGCGATCGTGGCGCTCGCCTCGACGATGATGGGCATGGCCTTGCAAGCCGGCGCAGGCATGCCGGTGCTGGTGGCGATCGGCATCGCCGTCGGGCTCGGCTGCGGCGCCTTCAACGGACTGCTGGTGACCAGGCTCGGCCTGCCCTCCATCGTCGTCACCATCGGCACGATGAGCCTGTTTCGCGGCATTGCCTTCATCATTCTCGGCGACCAGGCCTATAAGGGCTATCCGGAGAGTTTTGCCTTCTTCGGGCAGGGCTATGTCTGGTGGGTTTTCTCGTTCGAGCTGGCGCTGTTCCTGGTCGCGGCGCTCGTCTACTGGTTCGTGCTGCACCGCACGAGCTTCGGCCGTCACGTGTTCGCCATCGGCAACAATCCGGTCGCCTGCCAGTTCTCCGGCGTGCGCGTCGATCGCATCAAGTTCATCCTGTTCTGCCTGACGGGGCTGATGTCGGGCATCGCCTCCGTGCTGATCACCTCGCGCCTCGGCTCGACGAGGCCGTCGATCGCGCAGGGCTATGAGCTCGAGGCGATCACCATGGTGGTGCTGGGCGGTGTCTCCATCCTCGGCGGCGCCGGCAGCATCCTTGGCGTGGTCCTTGCCGCCTTCATCATGGGCCTGGTGACCTTCGGCCTTGGCCTGCTCAACGTGCCGGGCATCGTCATGTCGATCTTCATCGGCCTGCTGCTGATCATCGTGATCGCGCTGCCGATCGTCTGGCGGCGGCTGCGCGAGGGGCGCTTCGCCTGATGGAAAAATACGCTTTCAAGATGAAGATCAATCCCGGCATGAAGGCCGAGTACAAGCGCCGCCACGACGAGATCTGGCCGTCGCTGGTCGCGCTGCTCAAGCAGGCCGGCGTCTCCGACTATTCGATCCATCTCGACGAGGAGACCAGTATCCTGTTCGGGGTGCTGTGGCGGCGTGACGATCACGGCATGGCCGATTTGCCGAAGCATCCGGTGATGCAGCGCTGGTGGGCGCATATGGCCGATATCATGGAAACCCGGGCCGACAACGAGCCGGTGGCAATGCCGCTGGAAACGATGTTCCATATGGCATGATCCGCAAGGTCGCCGTCATCGATATCGGCAAGACGAATGCCAAGGTGGCGCTGGTCGATCTCGCCACCATGCGCGAGGTGGGGCTGCGGCGCACGGCCAACGCCGCCGCCGCGGAAGGCCTCTACCCTCATCACGATGTCGAGCGCTTGTGGGCCTTCATCCTGGAGAGCCTCGGGACGCTGCACGCCAAGCAGCACATCGATGCCATCTCGATCACCACCCATGGCGCGACGGCCGTCCTGGTGGATGCCGAAGGCAGCCTGGCGCTGCCGGTGATCGATTATGAATTCGCCGGACCCGATGCATTGAGCAGTGAGTATGACGCCGTCCGCCCGCCCTTCGCCGAGACCGGCACGCCGCGTCTGCCGGCCGGCCTCAACATCGGCGCGCAGCTCTTTTTTCAGCAGCAGCGGTTTGCGACGGACTTCGCCCGAGCTGCCGCGATCCTTATGTATCCGCAATACTGGGCGCTCAGGCTGACCGGCGTCGCCGCCAACGAGGTGACGTCGCTCGGCTGCCATACCGACCTGTGGAATCCCTGGCAGGCCGACTATTCATCGCTCGTCGACCGGATGGGCTGGCGGCGGCTGATGGCGCCGGTGCGACCTGCGAAAGACCGGCTGGGACCGATCCGGCAGGGAATCGCGCAGAAGACCGGGCTTGAGCCGCACACGCCGGTGTTGTGCGGGCTGCACGATTCCAACGCCTCGCTGCTGCCGCATCTGTTGTCCGATCGGCCGCCCTTCTCCGTTGTCTCGACCGGCACCTGGGTCGTCGCGATGGCCGTCGACGGCCGGAAGGTCGAACTGGATCCGGCGCGCGACACGCTGGTCAATGTCAACGCGCTCGGCGATCCCGTGCCCTCGGCGCGCTTCATGGGCGGGCGCGAGTTCTCGTTGCTGACCGGTGGCAAATCCCAAGCCTGGAGCGAGGACGATGTCGCCAGCGTGCTGGCGCGAAACGCCTTGCTTCTGCCATCGGCTCAGCAGGGCTCCGGGCCGTTTCCCGATCGCGAACAGCAGTGGATCGATGCCGGGGCCCTGAGTCCCGGCGAGCGCTTCGTCGCCATCTCATTCTATCTCGCGCTGATGACCGCGACCTGCCTGGAACTGATCGGCAGCGACGGGCCGACCATCGTCGAGGGACCCTTCGCGCAGAACCTGCCTTTCATCCGCATGCTGGCAGCAGCGACGGAGCGGCCGGTCATCGACTCGGAGGGTTCTACCGGCACCAGCGTCGGCGCGGCGCTTCTGGTCGCGGACGGCGCCGCGGTGATGAGCAAGGGCGAGCGCACCAAGCCGCCGGTGGAGCTCGCCTGGGGCAAATATGCGCGTGCCTGGCGGGCAGCCATCTAATTACCAGTGGATTGACCAACAGTGCAATTGAAGGCGTCGCGGAAACAAGCGTGAAGCCGATCACATAATAATTTCATGTATTGTATCATGTATAGAAAGCATTCGCTGCTCGATCGAATGTAAGAGATAGATATATTTTTAATCAATCCTTCACGGAGGCCCAAGATGAGTGCCGCATTCAAACCTACGCACATCGATTTCGTCGACGGCAAGAAGCGCATCGACGAGGCGCTGGCAAAAGTCGGACACAAGATGAAGTCACGGATCCTGACATCCAGGGACAAGGAAGCCGTGGCGCTGTGCAACCTCCTGGGCGTTCCGCACGAACAGCTTCCAACCGGGTTCACCAAATGGCAGCTGCCCTTCTACCTGGACGGCGGCCAGTTCTTCATCACCGCCACCGCGCCCAACGCGGAAGTGGGCGAGCATTCTCATGACAATGACGGCGTCCGCTTCATCATGTCCGGCTCGGTCTACTATGACGGCATCGAGCTCAATGCGGGAGATTGGATGTATATCCCGAAGGACAAACGCTATTCCCTCAAGGTCGGGCCCCTCGGCGCAAGCATGTGCTACTGCTATTGCTGCTGCTGCGCGGGCCGCACGCTGAACAAGGACGACCTGATCGATCCGGCGCCTTTCGTGCGCGTTCGCAAGTCGCTGCAGTAGCGATCGCAGCCGCTCGACGCGGCGATGAACTTGTTCGTCGCCGCGTCTTCTCGATCCGAGCCGAACGTGATCAGAGAATCCGTTTGCCGAACGCAGACATGACGAAGTTGATCATCTCAGCGGCAAGCCTGGGCTCTAACTCTGCGCCCAAGCCGGAAACGCTCATCGACAGCAGTCCGCCGGACAGCGCGATCGCCTCCATCGCCTGATGCGTCTCGCGCACGGTGATGCCGCCGGAGCCTGCCGCCCAGCCGGCCAACTCGGTGACCTCGGGCGCATAGGCGACATGGAAGCCCTGCGTGCCGGAAGAAGCGATGTGGATCGCCTCGCGCATGACGTCGCGCATGCCCATAGCGTCGATGTCGGTCATGGTGAAGGCTGAAACGCGCGAATCCGCCAGCACCCGCGCCTCGGCGGGATCGGCGTGACGAAGGCCGACCAGGACGACGTTCTCCGGCGAGAGCTGCGGCTGCAGCGCGCCCGGCTTGTGATCGAGCCCTAACGTCCGCGCCAGCACCGAGACTTGCGGCAGGTCGATGCCGTCGATCTCCTCGGGCATAAGTGCCGCAATGGAATCGATCCAGATCAGGCCGAAGGAATGCGTGGCGCGCGCCGTGGCGGCCATCGCCCTGTGCGCAATGCGGCGGTCGGCGCCCGTGCTGAGCCGGATCAAGCCCGAGGGCGGCCTGTCCGCATCGGCGAGTTCGACGACGTCGAAGTTCAACGCCTCCAGCCTGGCCCCCGTCGCCTCGCGGGCGAGAATGCCGGCGGCGGCGGGGTCGGCCGAGATCGACACCAATTTGCGGCCCGAATAGTCCACGACATCGTGCATCGGAGCCTTCTCGACATATTCCGAGGTCATTGCCATCAGCATGGCGCCATAGCTCATGCGGAAGGCGACGCGGTCGCCGACCCGGGGCGGCGGATCGGCGTCCTGCACGTCGAGCAGCAGATGGTCGCTGGACGCGCCGAGCACGCGCACACCCTTGGCGATCGGCACCAGCCCTTCGACCAGCACGTCCTCGCGACCGATATTGGCGATGGCACGCAAGCGATCGCCCTCGTCGGCGAACACCGGCTGGTTGCCGAAGGCGTCGTAGCCGGACTGGCCGATCGGCCGCGACGGCTTCAGCTTGACCTCGATGATGTCGCCGGTCAGCCGGCAGGCATCGAGCTCCAGCGCGTCCCAGGGCGGATCGCGGAAGGTTTCGAGCCCGCCCTGCAGAATTGCCTCGCCAACTCTGAGATTGTTGATGCCGGCGGGCAGACGACCATCGAGCAGTAGCGGCAGTGACGACGAGGCGCCGCCGGAAATCCAGTCGAGGCTTTTGCCGCAAAGACGCTCGGTCTTGTAGGCATGAGCGACGAGCTGGCCGAGATTCTCCTCGGTCGGCATGATGGCACCGAAGCAGCCGAGATTGGTGCCGATGCCGGCGATGCGCACGCCTCTCATTTCGAGGATCTGCTCGACCGTCGCCACCAGGTCGTTCGGCCAGATGCCCTCTCTCAGATCGCCGAGATCGACCATCAGCATGATGTCGTGGATACGGCCCATGCGCTCGGCGATGCGGGCGATCTCCCGGATGATGGCAAGCTCCGACTGCAGGCTGATGTCGACGGTGCGCACGACCTCCTCGACGCGGGCGATCGGCGGACTTCGGAGCAGCATGATCGGCGCGGCAACACCGCTGTCGCGCAGACGGCGGATGTTCTCGAAACGCGACTCGGCGATGCCGTGGACGCCGCCGCGCAGCATGGCGCGCGCCACTTGCGGCATGCCGCAGGTGCCCTTGGTGACGCCGAAGACCTTGATGCCTGCCCCGGCGCAGCGCTCGACCACGGTGCGCGCATTGCGCTCGATGCGGCCAAGGTCGATGGCGACTTGCGGTCCGGACATCGCTAGTTCCTGTAGAGCAGCCCTTGCGGGTCGATCTCCGGCTTGCGCCCGGCAACAAGGTCGGCGAGGAATTTTCCGGAGCCGCAAGCCATCGTCCAGCCGACATGGCCGTGGCCGGCGTCCAGATAGAGGTTGCGGTATTTCGCCTGGCCGATCACCGGCACCGAATTCGGCATCATCGGCCGCAAGCCCGCCCAAAGCTCCGCTTTGTTCTCGTCGAAGGCGCCGGGAAAGAGATCCTTGCCGGTCCTGAACATGGCGGCGAAATCGCGCGGCTTGAAGCTGCGGTCGAAGCCGGTGAACTCGGCGGTCGAGGCGAGCCGCAACCGGTTGCCCAGCCTCGAATAGCCGATCAGCTGGTCCTCATCGGCGCCGCCCATGGTCGGGCCCTTGTTCGCATCCTCGAGCGGCACGGTGGCCGTGTAGCCCTTGACGGGATAAACTGGCAGGTCGATACCGTAGCGGCGTCCGAGCAGGCCGCTTTCCGGCCCCATCGAGATGACGACGGCATCGCCCGCGACCGCACCGGCCGAAGTCATCACCGCGCGCACCCTGTCGCCATCGATGTCGAAGCCCTCGACGGTTGTGCCGTACAGAAATCGGACGCCTAGCTTTTCGGTCGCGTAAGCGGCGAGATTCTGCGTGAACTGCTTGGAATCGCCGGTCTGGTCGATCGGCGAATAGACGCCGCCGGCGATCTTTTCCTTGGCCCCGGCAAGGCCCGGTTCCAGTTCGACCAGCCGCTCGCGGCCAACGATTTCGATCGGCAGGCCATGTTCGGCCAGGTAGCGGTAATTGTCGGTGCCGGTGTCGAGACTGTGCTGCGAGCGGAAGAAATAGATGATGCCCTTCTTGCGCTCGTCATAGCGGATGCCGGTATCGGCCGAGATGGCGTTGATGCAATCGCGCGAATAGAGCGCCAGGCGCAGCTTGACCCGGCTGTTGGCGCGCAGGCGCGCCACCGTGCACTGGCGCAGGAAGCGCAGGCTCCAGGCGAGGAAGTAAGGATCGAAGCGCAGCCGCACCTTGATGCCGAGGTCGTGGTTGTAGAGCGCGCGCAGGAAGGTCTTCAGCGCCGCCGGCGAGGCCCAGGCAGTGGCATCGCCGGGCGAAACCAGGCCGGCGTTCGACCGGCTGGTGCCGCGCGCCGGCGCCTGATGACGCTCTATCACCGTCACCTCGTGGCCGTCGCTCGCCAGATAGTAGGCGGCCGCCGTACCTACGACGCCGGCCCCGAGCACCAGAACCTTCATGCCGCCCCCCAGAGGAAAAACCGCGTGCGGCGCGCCTCCACGCGCCGTGCGTCCTCAATAGCGCGTCTTGGCGCGCCGGACGAGCCCTGGCTGTTCAGCTCCGCGCCGAGTTCTTGCCGGTCAGGATGCGCTCCCAGGCCAGCGCATCGTTGACGATCAGATCGAGATCGTCGCGCTGCGGCGTCCAATTGAGCTCGTTGCGGGCGAGTTCGGAATTGGCGACGACGGCTGCGGCGTCGCCGGGGCGGCGATCGCCCATTCGAACATCGAAATCACGGCCGAAGGCGCGGCGGACGCTGTCGATCACCTCCAGCACCGAATAGCCGTGGCTGTAGCCGCAATTGGCGACGAGGCTGGCGCCGCCGTCGCGCAGCCGCTGCAGCGCCAGCCGGTGCGCCGCCGCAAGGTCACTGACATGGATATAGTCGCGGATGCAGGTGCCGTCCGGCGTCGCATAGTCGTTGCCGAAGACCTGCATGAAGGGCCGCTTGCCGAGCGCGGTCTCGCAAGCGACCTTGATCAGATGCGTGGCGCCCGGCGTCGATTGGCCGGTGCGGCCCTTCGGATCGGCGCCGGCGACATTGAAATAGCGGAGCGCCGTGTAGCGGATGTCATGCGCCATGGCCGCGTCGCGCAGCATCCATTCGCTCATCAGCTTGGAAAGCCCATAGGGCGATTCCGGTGCCAGATGCGCATCCTCGCGCACCGGCTCCAGCCCGGCGCCGCCATAGACGGCCGCGGTGGAGGAAAAGATGAAATGCGGCACGCCTTCACGCACTGCGGTCTCGATCAGCGTACGTGTCTTGCAGGTGTTGTTCTCGTAATAGCCGAGCGGGTCGGAGACGGATTCCGGCACGACGATCGAACCGGCGAAGTGGATGATGGCGTCGACCTTGTTTTCGCGGATGATACGCGAGACCAGATCGCGATCGGCGACATCGCCGACGACCAGCTTCGCCTCCGGCGCCACCGCCCATTCGAAGCCGGTGGAAAGCCGGTCGAGCACGACGACGTCCTCTCCGGCGTCCAGAAGCTCCCAGACCATATGGCTGCCGATATAGCCGGCACCGCCCGTCACCAAAACCGTCATCATCTACCTCGCTGATCAAGATTTATCGGAAACTGTCCCAACAGCCGCCTTACTTCAAACCCCGCCGCAAGCCCAATATCCTCCCTGAATGTTAAGTCTGTAACAGTTCCTCCCGTCCGAGGCATCGTACCGAAACAAAGATGGCTCAGACCCGGGGAATAGGCCACGATCGGCCATCGTTAGGAACAGGTGTAGGGCGTGGCATTTTGACCGGACGGGTCCCGGTGGACGCGCATCCGGCCAGTGACTATGATCCGGCGCAAAATTGGGAAGCCGATATGAACTACCAGCGGTTCTTCGAGGAAGCGATCGACCAGCTCCATGCGGAGCGGCGCTACCGCGTCTTCGCCGATCTCGAGCGTATCGTCGGCCGCTTTCCGCGCGCCGTCTGGCGTTCCAACGGCCGCGCCCAGGAAATCACCGTCTGGTGCTCCAACGACTATCTCGGCATGGGCCAGCACGGCGATGTCATCGCCGCCTTCCAGTCGGCGGCCGGCAAGATGGGCTCGGGCGCCGGCGGCACCCGCAACATCTCCGGCACCTCCAACCCGCTGGTCGAGCTCGAGCAGGAGCTCGCCGACCTGCACGGCAAGGAAGCGGCGCTGGTCTTCACCTCCGGCTTCGTTTCCAACGAGGCCTCGATCTCGACCATCGCCAGGCTGTTGCCCAACTGCCTGATCTTCTCCGACGAATTGAACCACGCCTCGATGATCGAGGGGGTGCGCCGCTCGGGCGCCGAGAAGAAGATCTTCCGCCACAACGACGTCGCCCATCTGGAGAGCCTGCTGCAGGCGGCCGGGCGCGAGCGCGCCAAGCTGATCGTGTTCGAGAGCGTCTATTCGATGGACGGCGACATCGCGCCGATCAAGCAGATCGTCGAGCTGGCCGAGCGCTACAACGCCATGACCTATATCGACGAGGTGCATGCGGTCGGCATGTACGGGCCGCGCGGCGGCGGCATCACCGAGCGCGAAGGGCTGGCCGAGCGCATCGACGTCATCGAGGGCACCTTGGCCAAGGCCTTCGGCACGCTGGGCGGCTACATCAGCGGCCGCAGCGCGGTCATCGACGCGGTGCGCTCCTATGCGCCCGGCTTCATCTTCACCACCGCGCTGCCGCCGGCGATCGCGGCGGCCGCCACCGCCTCGATCCAGCATCTGAAGCGCTCGCAGGCCGAGCGCGAGGCGCAGCAGCGCCAGGCGGCGCGGACCAAGCAGGTGCTGGCCGCGGCCGGGCTGCCGGTGATGGAATCGGCCACCCACATCGTGCCGGTGCTGGTCGGCGATCCGGAGCTGTGCAAGATGGCCAGCGACCGCCTGCTCGGCGTGCACGGCATCTATATCCAGCCGATCAACTATCCGACGGTGCCGCGCGGCACCGAGCGGCTGCGCATCACGCCGACCCCGTTCCATTCCGACGCGCTGATCGCCGAGCTGCAGGACGCGCTGGTCGAGACCTGGGACGCGCTCGGCATCCCTTATGCCTCGGCGGGACGGCCGGCCGTCGCCAAGAGCGAGCGCATCATTCCGTTGCTGGTGCCGAAGTCGGGCGGCTGAAAGCCGTTTGAAACTCTACTCCGGCGGCCATCCGCCGCGACTTTCTGCGCTCCCGCTGTTCACGGATATCAATTTCCACTGCGCTCCGGGTCTCGAAAGCCCGGCTGGCGCACCGGACCGAGTTTCAATGCGGCTTCAGGTCGGCTCAGGTTGTCTTCATCCACCTCGCCAGGCGATGCGCCGCTTCCTCGAGCTGATCGAGGCGGCGGTGGAAACATAGCCTGAGGAAGGCTTCGCCGCCGGGTCCGAAGGCCGTGCCCGGCGCCAGACCGACATTGGCGTTGTCGACGATGTCGAAGGCGGCTGCGCGGGAATCGCTGATGCCGTCGACGGTGAAGAACAGATAGAACGCGCCCTGCGGCACGGTGAAACGCGCCTTGCCGGTCTCCCCCAAGATATTGCAGACGAGGTCGCGGGCCGCCCGCGCGCGCTCGACCTGCTCGGCGATGAAGCCGTCGCCCTCGTCAAGCGCCGCTACCGCGCCGCGCTGCATGAACTGGGCGACGCCAGAGGTCGAGTACTGGATCAGGTTCTCGAATACTTGCTGCAAGGCGGGATGGGTCTTGATCCAGCCGACGCGCCAGCCGGTCATGGCCCAATTCTTGGAAAAGCTGTTGACGAACAGGATCCGGTCTTCCGCCGTCGCAATGTCGAGAAAGGATGGAGCGCGGCCGCCGCCGTAGTGGAACAGCGCATAGATTTCATCGGCGATGATCCACAAGCCTCTTTGACGGGCAAGATCGAGGATCGACTGCAGCGTCTGCCTGTCGGCGGTCCAGCCGGTCGGGTTCGAGGGCGTGTTGACGAACAGCGCTCTCGTCCTGGGCGTGATCGCGGCGGCAATCTTTTCGACATCGCAGGACCAGCCATTGCCAGACTGGTCGAGCGTGACCGCGATCGGAACGGCACCGGCGACGCCCGCGGCGGCGGCAAAGTTCGGCCAGGCCGGCGACAGGTAGACGACCTCGTCGCCGCTGCCGGCGACCGCGTCGATCGCCAGCTGGATGGCGTGCATGCCGGATCCCGTGACGATGAATTCTTCCTCGGCGCAACTCTTGCCGAAATGTCTGGCGTAATAGCGGGCAAGCGCCTGCCGAAGCTCGGGAATGCCCTTCTGCCAAGTGTAGAAGGTCTCGCCCGCCGCCAGTCCCCGGGCCGCGGCGTCGGTGATGAAGGCCGGCGTCGGCAGATCGCCCTCACCCGCCCAGAGCGGAATCAGGCCTTCGCGCAGGCGGCCATGGTTGACGACTGCGACAATGCCGCTTTCGGGCGCGGCGCGGGCTTCCGCGCGCAGGTTCTGGATCAGGGTCATGCACAAATCTGCTCCGTTTGGCGACTGCTAGCGTCTTTTATGACGGCCGCAAACAGAAAACCCCGGCCGCAGGCGACCGGGGCTTTGGTCCAGCGTCCTGTCGGTCAGCTATCTCCTGGCGAGGAGGTCGCGGATTTCGGTCAGCAATTGCACATCGGCCGGCGGCGGGGCGGCCGGCGCGGCGGGCTTCTCGCGCTCCAGCCTCCTGCGCAAATTGTTCACCGCCTTCACCATGAGGAAGATGATGAAAGCAAGGATCAGGAAATTCAGCACTACGGTGATGAAGCTGCCGTAAGCGAAAACAGCGCCCTCCTTCTTGGCGTCAGCCAGCGCGGGTGAGTGGACGTTCGAGGACAGTCCGAAGAAGTAGTTGTTGAAATCCAGCCCGCCGAAGATCGCTCCGACGATCGGCATGATGATGTCATTGACCAGCGAATCGACGATCTTGCCGAAAGCGGCGCCGATGATGACGCCGACGGCCAAGTCCATCACATTGCCCTTGGAGATGAATTCCTGGAATTCTTTCAGCATTCGACCCTCCTTGCCATGACCGGCCGCGCTGCCGCCTCACCCTCTCCCCTCGGCGCCGACCCGGCCCCACCATAGCAAAAACCCCCGGTTGCAAAATCGGAAAAAGGGTTAAGGCAGCGGTTTGTCCAGGCGGCGGGATCAAACGCATATGCGCCGAAAGCCGCGATGGACTTGAGTTCGAAGCTGTGGTTGCGTCTAACCGGCCGCAAGGCAAAACCGCCTAGGGAGCAAAGTTCGAGCCGTGCAAGGCTGGTTCGTCGTCATCATCGCGATCGCCTATGTGACGCTGCTTTTCGCGATCGCGAGCATCGGTGACCGGCGCGCCGCGGCCGCCAGTCTCGGCCGGGGGCGGCCCTTCATCTATGCGCTCAGCCTCGCCATCTACTGCACCTCCTGGACGTTTTTCGGCTCGGTCGGGCTGTCCTCCGAGCGCGGCCTCGAATTCCTCGGCATCTATACCGGGCCGGCGCTGGTGTTCGTGTTCGGCTTTCCCCTGCTCAATCGTATCGTCCGGCTGGCCAAGACCGAGAAGATCACCTCGATCGCCGACTTTCTCGGCGCCCGCTACGGCAAGAGCTTCATCGTGGCGGCGATCGCGACGCTGATCGCGACGATCGGCGCCGTGCCCTACATGGCGCTGCAGCTGAAGGCCATCTCGGGATCGGTCCGCCTGATGGTCGAGCACTATACCGGCTCGCCGCCTTCCTTCGACCCGTTCGTCAGCGACATCTCGCTGGTGGTCGCGATGCTGCTGGCCTTGTTCGCGGTGCTGTTCGGCACCCGCCATGCCGACGCCACCGAGCACCAGGACGGGCTGGTGCTGGCGGTCGCGGTCGAGACCGTGGTCAAGCTCGCCGCCTTCCTCGCCATCGGCCTGATGGTCGCCTTCCTGATCTTCGGCGGGCCGGGCGACATGCTGAAGACACTCGCGGCCAACGGCCAGGTGCGGCAGGCCATGGGCTACAGCACCTCATTGGCCACCTGGCTGGTGCTGACGACCTTAAGCGGCTTTGCCGTGCTGATGCTGCCGCGCCAGTTCTATGTCACCGTCGTCGAGAACCGCAGCGAGGCCGAGTTGCGCACCGCGACCTGGGTATTCCCGCTTTACCTGGTGGCGATCAACCTGTTCGTGCTGCCGATTGCCTTTGCGGGCCTGTCGCTGGTCGGCAGCAGGACCAGCAGCGATCTCTATGTCTTGTCGCTGCCGCTGTTCAGCGGCCATGACGTGCTGGCGATGATCGCATTCATCGGCGGTCTGTCGGCAGCGACCGCCATGGTCATCGTCGAGAGCGTGGCGCTGTCGATCATGATCTCCAACGATCTCGTCATCCCGCTGTTCGTGCGCCGCCTGCTGAAGACGACCAACTCCGAGAACGAGGACTGGTCGACGCTGATCCTCAACGTGCGGCGGGCGTCGATCTTCATCATGCTGTTCATCGCCTTCCTCTATTACCGAGAGAGCACAAACAGCGCGCGACTCTCTTCGATCGGGCTGATGTCGTTTGCCGCCATCGCGCAATTCGCGCCGGCCTTGATCGGCGGCCTGATCTGGCGCCGCGCCAACGGCCGGGGTGCCGCGCTCGGCATGGTCGCCGGCATATTGGTGTGGGGCTATACGTTGCTTCTGCCTTCACTGGCGGCTGCCGACACCGGCATTGTCGTCCACGGCCTGTTCGGCTTCGAAGCGCTCAGGCCGCAGGCATTGTTCGGCACCGTCGGCGAACCGCTGAACCACGGCGTGCTCTGGAGCCTATCGGTCAACACGCTGTTCTTCGTGCTGGGATCGCTGTCCCGCGCCTCCGTGCCGCTGGAGCGCATCCAGGCGGCGATCTTCGTGCCGCGCGACGCGGGTCCGATGCCGAGCCTGCGCCGCTTCCGCACCGCCGTCACCGTCAACGACCTCAAGGACACGATCTCGCGCTATCTCGGCGTCGAGCGGACCGAGCGCTCCTTCCAGTCCTTCGAGAAGAACGCGAACGTCTCGCTGCACGGCAAGGAGCAGGCCAGCATGGACGTCATCCGCTTCTCCGAGCAGTTGCTGGCGAGCGCCGTCGGCTCGTCCTCGGCGCGGCTGATCCTGTCGCTGCTGTTCCGCCGCAACGACCGCGATTCCAAGGACGCTTTCCGTCTGCTCGACGACGCCACCGAGGCGCTGCAGCACAATCGCGATCTGTTGCAGATCGCGCTCGACCAGATGGAGCAAGGCATCACCGTCTTCGATCGCGATTTCCGGCTGATCTGCTGGAACCGCCAATACCGGGCACTGTTCGACCTGCCGGACGAAATGGGCCAGGTCGGGGTGTCGCTCGACCGGATCCTGCACCACCTTGCCGAGCGCGGCGATATCCCCGCCGACCAGCGGGTCGCGATGCTCAACCGGCTGACCAGCTTCGCCGGTCCCTGGCAGATGGAGCTGAAGACCAGCGGCCGCATCCTGGAGCTTCGCTCCAACCCTATGCCGGACGGCGGCATCGTCGCGACCTACGCCGACATTTCCGGCCGCGTCGAGCAGGACCTGGCGCTGAAGCGGGCCAATGAATCGCTGGAGCAGCGGGTCAGGAGCCGCACCGCCGAGCTCACCCTGGTCAACGAGGAGCTGGCACAGGCGCAAATGCTGGCCGAGGAAGCCAATCTCGGCAAGACGCGGTTTCTGGCCGCCGCCGGCCACGACATCCTGCAGCCGCTCAATGCCGCCCGGCTTTATTGCGCCTCGCTGATCGAAAAGGCCGGCAAGGGACCGGCCGGCAAGGCGGCGGTCAACATCGAGTCCTCCCTGGAATCCGTCGAGACCATCCTTGGCGCCGTGCTCGACATCTCCCGGCTCGATGCCGGGGCGATGAAGCCCGAGGACACCGCCTTCAGCCTTGACGGGCTGCTGCAGCAGATCGGCAACGATTTCCGCCCGCTCGCCGCCGAGAAGAAGCTTGCCCTGACGATCATCCCCTCATCGCTCGGCGTGGTGACCGACCGCAAGCTGTTGCGCCGGCTGATCCAGAACCTGGTCTCCAACGCCATCAAATACACGCGAAAGGGACGCATCCTGGTCGGTGTGCGGCGGCGCGGCGGACTGGCCGAGATCCAGGTGATCGACACCGGCATCGGCATCGCCAGCGACAAGCTGAACACGGTGTTCCACGAGTTCACGCGACTGGACGAAGGCGCGCGCGAGGCCGAGGGCCTCGGGCTCGGACTCTCGATCGTCGACCGCATCGCCCGCGTGCTCAGGCTCGAGATCCGCATCTTCTCCACCCCAGGCAAAGGCACGCGTTTCTCCGTCATCTTGCCCGCGGTTGCGGTCGCTGCACCGGCGAGCGAGGCCAGGAACGCGCCGGCACGGCCTGCCTCCTCGCTTGCCGGCCTCAGCGTGCTCTGCATCGACAACGACACGCGTATCCTCGACGGCATGCGGCTCTTGCTCGAGGGCTGGGGCTGCTCGGTGGCGACGGCTTCCGGATCAGAAGATCTGGTGTTGCCCGGCGCCGCAAGGCCCGACATCGTGCTGGCCGACTACCACCTCGATGGCGGCACCGGACTTGACGCGATCGCCGAGCTGCGCGCCGCTCACGGCCAGGACCTGCCCTGCGTGCTGATCACCGCCGACCGCTCCAGCGAGGTCCGCGCGGCCGCGGGCGAGCTCGAGGTGCCGGTGATCAACAAGCCGATCAAGCCGGCGGTGCTGCGCTCGATGATGGCCAGAGTGAGGCCGCTGGCCTCGGCGGCCGAGTGATCAGCCCGCTATCTGCAGCGGGTCGCCGCCAATTTTCGAGAGCTGAATGACCGCCTGGGTGCGGCTGTCGACCCCGAGCTTCTGCAGGATAGCCGAGACATGCGCCTTGATGGTCGCTTCGGAGACGCCGAGCTCATAGGCGATCTGCTTGTTGAGCAGGCCTTCCGCCAACATGCCGAGCACGCGCGTCTGCTGCGGCGTCAGCGCCTGCAGCCGCTTGATCAGATCGGAGATTTCCGGATCGCGCTCGACGCCAAGCTCGATGCCGGCGGGCGCGGCAATGTCGCCGGCCAACACCGCCCGCACGGCGGAACGTATCTCCTCCATGCTGGCCGACTTGGAAATGAAGCCGGAAGCCCCAAGGTCCAGCGCGCGACGGATGGTGACGGGGTCATCATGCGCCGACACCACCACCAGCGGCACCGATGGATGGATGCCGCGCAGCGAGATCAGCCCCGACAGGCCGCTGGCGCCTGGCATCGACAGGTCGAGCAGCACCATGTCGATCTCGTCATTGGCGACGACCAGCGCCTTGGCGCTCTCGAAATCGCCGGCCTCGTGGATGGCCGCAACGTCGCCGATGCCGGTAAGTGCTTCCTTCAGCGCACCACGAAAAAGTGGATGGTCGTCGGCGATGACGAAGTTGTAGCCCGACGGCAAATATCCCTCCCCCATCGCTGATTGTCTATTCTTGCGGGATCGGAACAATTATGCGGCGGCGCGGGCCGTTTTCAAGCCACAAAGCCCGCGCGGGCCGGTGTTTCGCTCGCCAACTCAGGTTTTTTGCGAGTTGAGCTTGGTGCCGTCGTCACCGTCCTGCCTGTCCATGTCCTTGACGATATCCATGAAGCTGCGGAAGAAGCGCTCCATGTAGCTCATCGTCTTGTTGAAATCCTCTTCGCTCGGCAGCTGCGATTCGAGCCGGGCGGAGAGCGAATTCTCGAGCTTGGCGACGCGCTCGTCGAGCGCCTTGACCGAGTTCTGCAGCCGGTCGACCTCGTCCTGGAAGGCGGCGCGCTCATCGGCGGCCATCTTGCAGACGAGCTGGCCGGAGCGCTCCTCGCAGATCGACATCGCACCGGTCTGGGTGTCCATGCGGACATAGCCGTTGGCGGATTTCTCCAGGCGGTAGCGTTCGGTCTCCTCGGAGAAGGCAGAGGCGGCAACCAGCGAGCAAAGCGCCGCGGGGATAAGGATATGATGCAGACGCATGTTTTCCTCCATGAGCCGATGAAGGCACTCTACCACAGGTTTGCGCCGGAAATGAGGGAAGACCGCCAGCAGAGCCTTTCCCGCATGTCCGGTTCAGACTATAGCGCGACAATGTCTCAGATTATCTACAAGATCGCCCCCGAGGCTCTGTGGCGCGAGGCGGAGAAGCAAGGGCGCTTCAAGGGCGCGCCGGTCGACATCGCCGACGGCTTCATCCATTTCTCCACCGCCGCGCAGGTGCGCGAGACGGCGGCCAAGCATTTCGCCGGCCAGAGCGACCTTCTGCTGATCGCCATCGATGGCGAGAAATTGGGCTCGGCACTGAAATACGAGGTCTCGCGCGGCGGCTCGCTGTTCCCGCATCTCTATGCGCCGCTTGCTGTCGATGCGGCGATCTGGGTTCGCCCGCTGGCGCTCGGTGCGGATGGGTCGCATCAATTTCCGAAACTGGAGGACGAATGAGCATGCTCGACCGGATCGGCCAGAAGCTGCTGTTCTCATTCGACCCCGAAACCGCGCATGGCCTGTCGATCGCGGCGCTGCGTTGCGGCCTGCCGGTGGCCTCACGGGCGCCGCACGATGCCCGGCTCGAGGTAAGGCTCTGCGGTCTCGATTTCCCCAACCCGCTCGGCATGGCCGCCGGTTACGACAAGAATGCCGAGGTGCCGGACGCGCTGCTTGGCCTCGGCTTCGGCTTCGCCGAGGTCGGGACCATCACGCCCCTGCCGCAGCCGGGCAATCCAAAGCCGCGCATCTTCCGGCTGACGGCGGACGAAGCGGTGATCAACCGGCTGGGTTTCAACAATGAGGGCCATGAGGCCGCCGAAAGGCGGCTTGCCGCGCGCAAAAGGCGCGGCGGCATCGTCGGCGTCAACATCGGCGCCAACAAGGACAGCGCCGACCGCATTGGCGACTACGAGCGCGGGGTGACGCGCTTTGCCCGCTATGCCAGCTACCTCACGGTCAACATCTCGTCCCCGAACACGCCGGGGCTGCGCAACATGCAGGCGCGCGAGCAGCTCGGCGAGCTTCTGTCGCGGGTGACGGCAGCGCGTGCGGCATCGTCGGTGCAGCCGCCTGTCTTCCTCAAGATCGCCCCGGACCTCGTGGACGCAGAACTGGAAGACGTTGCCGCCGAGGTCATCGAGAAGAAGATCGAAGGCGTCATCGTGTCCAACACGACGCTGGCGCGGACTGGATTGCGGCGCACGACCGCCGCCAGCGAGACCGGCGGGCTCTCGGGCAGGCCGCTGTTCGAGCGCTCGACGGCGGTGCTGGCCCGGATGCGCAAGCTGCTTGGCCCGGAGATCGCCATCATCGGCGTCGGCGGCGTCGACTCTGCCGAAACCGCGTTGGAAAAGATCCGCGCCGGCGCCGACCTCGTCCAGCTCTATACCGGCATGATCTATGCGGGTCCGGCGCTGCCGGGACGCATCGTTGCCGGCATGGTCCGCCTGGTTGAAAAGGAGCGCCTGAAGTCCATCGCAGCCTTGCGCGACACCAGGTGCCAGCACTGGGCCGCGAAGTCGCTCAGCTGAACGCCGTTCGCGCTCGCAGCGGCAGCATCGCCAGCAGGCTCAAGCCCCGGACCAGCAGAAACACGTGCAGCGCTGCCCAGAGGCCATTGTTGCCGAAGGCCGGCGCCAACGTGATCAGCGCCCCGCTGAAGGCCAGGAACGACAGCAGCATCATGTTGCGCATGTCGCGCGACCAGGTCGCGCCGATGAAGACGCCGTCCATCTGAAAGGCCAGCACACCACTCAGCGCGGTGAAGGCGGCCCAGGGCAGATAGATGTCGGCGACGGCGCGAACCTCCGGCGAGGTGGTCACCAGCGCGACCAGGTCGGCACCGGCGCTCAGCAGAATAAGGCTGGCTGCGGCCGCCAGGCCGAAACCCCAGGCCAACGTCAGCCGCACGGCTTGCTTGAACGCCGTCCTGGCCCGCGCGCCGATGGCGCGGCCGGCCAGCTGCTCCGCGGCAGTGGCGAAGCCGTCGAGGAAATAACCTGCGATCAGGAAGAAGTTCATCAGCACGGCGTTGGCGGCGAGCATCACTGTGCCGAACTGCGCGCCTTGCCGGGTGAACAGCGCGAAGGCGGCAAGCAGCGAGAAGGAGCGGATCATGATATCGCGGTTGAGCGACAGCATGCGGCGATAGGCCGGCAGGTCGAGGACGCGACGGCGCGACGGACGCTCCAACTTCCGAAAGCGCATCAACACGATGGCAAGGCCAAGCAACATCGCCAGAAATTCGCCGCTGACCGTCGCCCAGGCGACGCCGGCGACACCCCAGCTGAGTTCGAGACCGAGCAGAATGCAAAGAACGATGTTGATGCCGTTGAGCACCAACTGCAGCATCAGCCCCAACCCGCCCTCGCCGCGTCCCAGCACGTAACCCAGTATGGCGTAGTTGACGAGGGAGAAGGGAGCGGCGAGCAGCCTGATGCGGATATAGATCGACATCGCAGCGCTGACGCGCGGCTCGGCGGCCATGAACCACTGCCCGATGGTCGCGACCAGCGGCGCAAGCACCGCCAGCACGATGCCGGCAACGACCGCGATCAGCAGGGCACGCCACAGCACCGCCTGCTCCTCAAGCGCGTCGCCGCGTCCGAAGGCCTGGGCGACAAGTCCGGTGGTCCCTGAGCGCAGGAAATTGAACGAGGCGAAGACGACATCGAAGACCAGCGATCCCACCGCCAGGCCGCCGAGCAGCGCCGCATCGCCGAACTGGCCGACCACCGCCGTATCGACAATGCCGAGCAACGGCGTCGTCAGATAGGCAAGCGTCATCGGCACGGCGATCGCCAGCACCGAACGGTTGGTGACGGCGAAGGATCTGGTGTCGGCCTGGGTCGCATCCAAAGGATTGCTGCCTTGCGGGATTGCTGCTTGATCGAGCAGCCGATGTGCCCCAGTTTGCCGGCACCGTGCAATCGCCTAGCGGCGGTCAACCGAATTCCAGAGCTGGCGCAGGCCCGCATCATGCCGCTGCAGATCGTCCACCATCCTCACTATGACGCCGGCTTTTCCGTCAACCATCGCTTTCCGATGAGCAAGTATCCGCTGCTGATGGCGACACTGCGCGGCCGTGGAGTGGCCGCGCCGGGAGCGCTCTTCCTGCCGGAACCGGCGCCGGCTTCATGGCTGAAGCGTGCGCATGCCGGCGACTATGTCGACCAGGTGCTGGCCTGCGAAGTGCCGGAGAGGATCGAACGCGAGATCGGTTTTCCGGTCGGTGAGCGGGTGTCGCTGCGAGCGCAGCTTGCCACCGCCGGCACGGTGCTCGCGGCACGGCTGGCGCTGAGGCACGGCATTGCCTGCAACGCCGCCGGCGGCAGCCATCATGCAAGGCGTGCGCAGGGAGCGGGCTTCTGCACCTTCAACGACGTTGCCGTGGCCTCGCTTGTTCTGCTCGCCGAAGCCGTCGTCAAAAACATCCTCATCGTCGATCTCGACGTGCATCAGGGCGACGGGACGGCAGATATCCTGAAGGACGACCCGCGCGTCTTCACCTTCTCCATGCATGGCGAGCGCAATTACCCGGCTCGCAAGATCGCGTCCGACCTCGACGTCGCCTTGCCCGACGGCACGGGCGATGCCGCCTATCTCGCGCGGCTCGGCGCCGTCCTGCCCGAGCTTTCGGAACTCAGTCGCTGGGATCTCGTCTTCTACAATGCCGGGGTGGACGTCCATGCCGAGGACAAGCTCGGCAGGCTGGCGCTCTCCGATGACGGGCTGCGTGCGCGCGACGAGATGGTGATCGGCCATTTCCGAGCCCGCGACATCCCGCTCTGCGGCGTCATCGGCGGCGGCTATTCGGCCGATGTGCCGGCGCTTGCCGCCCGTCACGCCATCCTGTTCGAGGTCGCCGCCCGCTTCGCGTGAAGGTTACTTCCTGTAGCTGGCGATCCTGATCAGGATGAAGGCGGGCACAACGATCGCGGCACCGAGCAGGATGTAACCCAGGAAACGGTCGATGGCGTGGAAGCCGAGATTCCACAGATCGATGAAGAACTGGCGGATGCCATAAAAGACGTCCATCGGCGACCAACCGAACGCGTGCATGACGAGGCCGACTAGGAAGGAAACCACCAGCAGCTTCAGGATCACCCTGAGCGGCGTATCGCCTAGGAATCGCGTCAATGCGGACAAGGCTGTTCTCCGGTTCGAGTTGCCCGATTCGGGAGCGTGGCCTCAGAAATACGCACTCTGCCGCCGTTCATCAAGAATCGCGGCTCAACGATTGTGAGGCACCGCAGTGGCGCTGGTCCGGGCCGGCAGGGCGCAGCGGTCGAGCATTTGGCCAAGCGGCGACGTTGCCGGGATCGGACGCCCTTTCATCCACTTCTTGAGGATCTGATCGAACAGATGGATGCACAGCGTGCGAGGTGTTCCGATGTCGGTCAATGAAAGCGCCGGATCAAGCAGCATCGTGATCTGCGTATGCAGCACGGGATAGAACACGTCGATTGGCGCCGCGTGCCGCATCATGCCGGTGGCCTTGGCGAGATAGGTTATCGCCCTCGGTCCCAGTTGGCCCCAATCGTAACGGGAGATGTGGATCGGCAGACCAATCGCCTTGCGCGACCGATACCACAGACGCTTCTCCCGACTCAGCCAAGGCGCGATGTAGTACGGATCATCGGTCATCTTGAGGGCTTCCTCCAGCATCCTGCTGCCCTGCGGCAGCTTGAGCACCGCGCCGTTGAGCTCGAGATTCGTCTGGTGGCCGAAAATGTAGTCTTGCCGCGGAATCGGCTTCAGGCAGAAGACATCGCAATCGACATAAAGCCCCATGCCGGCCTCCAAGATCTTCAGCCGGTAGAGATTTGAAAACAGCGACGGGCTTCCGTTCGACCGATAGTAGACAATCCGCTCTCTAGGCATCAGCGCCGAAGCGTCGAACACCTCCACCTCGGGCGGTACGTTGCGCGGCACGTCGTAGCAATGGAGCAGCACACGATGCCCAGCCATCGTGAAAGAGCGAAGGCAGGCCGCATGCCAATCTTCCAGCGCGGCGCCGATCCAGAGGGCGTTGACGACGGGTTCGATAGGCTGCACTTGACTTGTCCCGAGGTGAAGGAACGGCATTGACGGCCTTCTGACCGTTTGCTGCCAATAGCTGAAAATAATAGAAAAATCTTTGCTCCGTCGCGCCGCGGCCGCGCGGCGCCTGCCTCGGCTTCAATCCGAGCGGCAGATCGCGAAATCTGCAGGATGGCGACCATCCCGTCCTTCAGTGGCGCTCGGCAAGGTATCGCGCTCGCATGGCGTTGCCAACTGAAGCAATGACCGGCAACCTCACCCGCAGCTTTCGATGCATCGACGATTGCTTGAGGCCGGGCCGTCGTGGTAACGAAGCTGCTGCGCGGGTATGATGTAATGGTAGCTTGTCAGCTTCCCAAGCTGAACGCGCGGGTTCGATTCCCGCTACCCGCTCCATTCTTCAGCCCAATGCCGACGCTGTCGGCGCGCCGCGCGCTAGGCCAGCACGCCGCATAGCGGAAGATGTTGTGCCGCCTCGTCGGCTCCCATCCGCATGATGCTGTGCGACAG
This sequence comes from Mesorhizobium sp. M3A.F.Ca.ET.175.01.1.1, assembly GCF_004791945.1. Lineage (NCBI taxonomy): Bacteria > Pseudomonadati > Pseudomonadota > Alphaproteobacteria > Hyphomicrobiales > Phyllobacteriaceae > Mesorhizobium > Mesorhizobium sp. M3A.F.Ca.ET.175.01.1.1. The sequence continues at coordinate 138,464 of NZ_SRTP01000012.1, forward strand.
GCCGCCATGCGCCTCGATCCATTGCCGCACCCAATCGGGGTATTGCGAGAGCAGGTATTCGGCGGCTAGCGCGTTTTGCTGAGCACCGACGCCGAAAGGTAGATGGAAGCCGAATGATGCTCGCGGTGTGACGCAAAGCTGTTGCTGGGGCAAAGACAGATAGAGCGTGCAGGCGCTGTCGCAGGTGCCGTCAAATTCCACCTGTTCCTCGGCGGCACGCAATTCGGCGACGTGCAAGGCGAAGATCGCGATCTGGCCGCCGGGATTCTCCCGTACCGTCTCTGCATTCGCCGGCAGCATCGTCAGGACAGCGGCTAGCAAGCCCATCGCCCTGGCCAGCAGCCTCCACCCAACCCGCGCAGTCGGCAGATCGGTATACATCTTGTTGACCTCGCTCATCTCGCGAGATCAAGGCTAGCATCGGGATGGTTAACAACAGGCAGCAGCTTTGAGACCATTGAACGTCCAGGTCACCCACTGCCCGGCGCCTATCAACAGCACGGCGGCTGCAAAATCAAGCCAATTGCTCCACTGCCACGTCTGAAACGAGCCGAGCCGTGGAGAAGGAAGGACGGGTGAGCGCAGTTGTCCGTTCAACGGCGTGGCGTTACCAAAGCCAAAAGCCGGCCACCGTGCAGTGACCGGCTTGCCGTTGCTAGCGTGTTACAGCCAAACGCGTATCCAAACACGTTCGCGCCTGCAGCGGCGGCGCCAATAGCCATGACGCCAATAGCGGCGGCAGACCCGTCTCCAGCCGCGTCGACGGCGGCGCCGGCGGCGCCGAGGTTCGTGCCAATAGCGATGGTAAACCTGCTCCAGTTCGGCCTTGTCGTCTCCGTCCTCGAAGACAGCCGGATCCGGCTTGTCCAGTTCATCGAGAATGCCGTTGCCGCTTGGGACACCAGCAACCGCCTTGCCGGGTCCGACCATGCTTGCCAGTGCCGCCGCGCCGGCAACGCCAAGCATTCCAGTGAGAAACAACCGACGTTCCATCAAAACCTCCCGAGCTGTTGAGCATCGGTCCTTCGTTTCCTCGTCCCTAACGGGCTCCAACGAATTTCCGATCCATTTGAACGCTCGGGCACGTTTCTCGTTCCATTTACCCCACTTCGCGCAAGATGAAGTCGTGCAGCATCTTGGCCGCCGGCGAGAGCACACGGTTCTTCACCGTGATCAGGCTGTAGGGCCTGACCTCGATGTCGAACTCGGTCTGCACGACGTCGATCGCTCCCGCCAGGCCGTCGGGACTCTGGATGAATTTGGCCACTTGAACCGAGACGGGGGCGATGGCGTCGGATTGCGCCACCATCACCAGCGTCAAGAGCAGCGAAGAGGTGTTGAGGATGCGATCCGGCAGCGCGATGTTGCGATTGAGGAAGTTGCTCTCCATCGCCTGGCGCAGCGGCGAGCCCCCGGACTGGAAGACCCAGTCATAGGCGGCCGTCTCCTCCAGCTTCACCATCTTTCCGCTGACCAGCGGATGGCCGCGGCGCACGATCAGGCAAGCTTTCTCGACGCCGATGACGCGCGATTCGAACAGCCGCGGATTGAGGTCGTCGGGAATTCGGGCGATGATGAAATCGTGACGCGAGGCGATCAGTTCGCGGGCGAGCACGTTCGAGGTCTCCACCTGCATGGTGATCTCGATGCGCGGATAGATGCGGCGGATCTCGCGAATCGCCGGCACCGCCAGCTCGATGGCAGGAGCCGTGACAGCGCCCAGGAACACCGAACCGCCCTTGCCCGCCTTGAGCTCCGCAATCTCGCGATCGGCCTCGCGCATCTCGAGCAGGATCGAGCGGGCGCGCCTTGCGAGCGCCTGGCCATAAGGAGTGAGGGTTACGCCGCGCGGCAGCCGCTCGCACAACCTCACGTCGAGCACGGCCTCCATTTCCCCGATCATTCGGGAGGCGGCCGGCTGCGAGATGTTCATGACCTGGGCAGCGGCGCTCACCCGCCCGTGATCGTCGAGAGCCGCGATCATGCGCATATGACGCAGGCTCAACCCGCTGCGCAGCAGGGTTTCGCCATCGCCCGGAAGCTTCTCGTAACTGTTTGAAATCCCGTCAGGATCACGCAACGCGGCCATCGTTTTTCCATCAGCCCTACAGCAGTCGAGGGTCTTTCATCACATATCAGTTTCGGTATAGCAACAACCAAAGATCGCATTTGACAGTTATGTCAAAGGGACCCACCCTTCGCGCGTTCCGAGGCGCAAGGATCGGTGACGAGCAAGATCGTATCGATTGAAACAGCGTCGCGGAGCCGATTGGGAGGATACCGGAGATCGATAGGCGACAGTGGCGCGTCCGCGCTCCTGATCGACTGCGCGGCCCGCGAAGCCCCGAGGTGTCGCGTCCATCAACCAGGGAGAGTTACTGTGAAAATCATCAAGACACTGGCCGCGGTCGCGGCTCTTGGCATCGCGGCCATGGCGCTGCCCGCGCATGCGGGCGAAGGCCTGGTCGGCGTGCTGATGCCGACCAAGACCTCGCAGCGCTGGATCAACGACGGCGACGCCGTCAAGTCCCAGCTCGAGGCCCTCGGCTACACGGTCGACCTGCAATATGCGCAGGACGACATTCCGAACCAGCTCAGCCAGCTGGAAAACGAAATCACCAAGGGCCCGAAGGCGCTGATCATCGCCTCGATCGACGGCACCACCATGGCCGACGCACTGCAGAAGGCCGCTGACGCCGGCGTCGTCGTCGTCGCCTACGACCGTCTGATCAAGAAGACCCCGAATGTCGACTACTACACCACCTTCGACAATTTCGGCGTCGGCGTGATCCAGGCGAACTCCCTGGTGAAGGGCCTCAAGGAGCGCTTCCCGAACACCAAGCCGTGGAACGTCGAGCTGTTCGGCGGCTCGCCCGACGACAACAACGCCTTCTTCTTCTACAACGGCGCGATGTCTGTCCTGCAGCCGCTGATCGACGACGGCTCGATCAAGATCAAGTCGGGCCAGATGGGCATGGACAAGGTCGGCACGCTGCGCTGGCTCGCCGCCACCGCGCAGGCCCGCATGGACAACCTGCTCTCGGCCAACTACTCGGACGGCAGCCGCGTCGACGGCGTTCTGTCGCCTTACGACGGCCTGTCGCGCGGCATCACCGCCTCGCTGCGCGCCGTCGGTTACGGCACGGATGCACAGCCGTGGCCGATCGTGACCGGTCAGGACGCCGAGACGGCCTCGGTCAAGCTGATCATCTCGGGCGAGCAGTATTCGACGGTGTTCAAAGACACGCGCGAGCTGGCCAAGGCCACCGTGCAGCTGGTCGACAAGGTGCTCTCCGGCGGCAAGCCCGAGGGCCTCGACACCAAGACCTACAACAACGACGTCAAGGTCGTTCCGTCGATCCTGCTGACGCCGCATGAAGTCGACAAGTCGAACTACCAGGCGCAGGTCGTCGACTCCGGCTACATCAAGGCCGAAGAGCTGAAGTAATCCAGCTTTCAAACGGGGGTCCTGCGCGACGCAGGGCCCCTTTTCGTTCAGAAGCGACCCCGGTATTGTTTTTGCCGGCTTCTGCAGCACCGGCCCGTCAGGGCACAAGGAAAGCTGTAGCCTGTTGATTGTCGCGCATGGCACTTTCCGGAAAAGGAAGGCATGCGCCAGGGAGCGGAATTCCTGATGACCTCGACGATTTTGGAGATGCGCGACATCACCAAGACGTTTCCCGGCGTCAAGGCGCTGTCGAACGTCAACCTCAGCGTCGAGGAGGGTGAGATCCATGCCATCGTCGGCGAGAACGGCGCCGGCAAGTCGACGCTGATGAAGGTGCTGTCGGGCGTCTATCCAACCGGCACCTATGAAGGCCAGATCGTCTTCCGCGGCCAGGAGTGCCACTTCAAAGGCATCCATGACAGCGAGCATATCGGCATCGTCATCATTCACCAGGAACTTGCCCTGGTGCCGATGCTGTCGATCGCGGAAAACATCTTTCTCGGCAACGAGCACGCCACCTACGGCGTCATCGACTGGAATGCCAACGAGAGGCGCACCGGCGCCCTGCTCAAGAAGGTGGGCCTCAAGGAAGACCCCAAGACGCTGATCACCAATATCGGCGTCGGCAAGCAGCAGCTTGTCGAGATCGCCAAGGCGCTGAGCAAGGAAGTGAAGCTCCTGATCCTCGACGAACCGACGGCCTCGCTGAGCGAAAAGGACAGCCAGGCGCTGCTTGATCTTCTGCTCGAGTTCAAGCGCCAGGGCATGACCTCGATCCTGATCTCGCACAAGCTCAACGAGGTGAACCGCGTCGCCGACAACGTCACGGTGATCCGCGACGGGCGCACCATCGAGACCTTGCCCAGGAAAGACATCAGCGAAGACCGCATCATCACCTCGATGGTCGGCCGTTCGCTCGACGACCGCTACCCGCCGCGCGAGCCGCAGATCGGCGACGTGATCTTCGAGGTCAAGGACTGGTCGGTCTACCACCCGATCCACCCCGAGCGGCAGGTGATCAAGAACATCAGCCTCAATGTGCGCAAGGGAGAGGTGGTCGGCATAGCCGGACTGATGGGCGCCGGCCGCACCGAATTCGCGATGAGCCTGTTCGGCCGCTCCTACGGCCGGCACATCACCGGAGAGGTGTCGCTTCGAGGCAAGCCGATCGACCTGTCGTCGGTCAGCAAGGCGGTGGAAAGCGGCATTGCCTATGTCACCGAAGACCGCAAGACCTACGGGCTCAACCTCATCGACCACATCAAGCACAATGTGACGCTGGCCAACCTAGGAGGCGTTTCCAGCCGCGGCGTCATCGACGACATGCGCGAGATGAGCGTGGCGAATGACTATCGCAAGAAGACCAACATCCGCGCATCGAGCGTCTATCAGCTGACCGGCAACCTTTCCGGCGGCAACCAGCAAAAGGTCGTGCTGTCGAAATGGCTGTTTGCCGATCCCGAGGTCTTGATCCTCGACGAGCCGACGCGCGGCATCGACGTCGGCGCCAAGTACGAAATCTATACGATCATCGCCCGTCTCGCCGCCGAGGGCAAAGCAATCATCGTCATCTCGTCGGAAATGCCGGAGCTGCTCGGCATCACCGACCGTATCTACGTCATGAACGATGGGCGCATGGTCGGCGAAATGGCGGCGAGTGACGCCAGCCAGGAGAAGATCATGCGCGCCATCGTCCGGGGAGAAGGAAAAAAAGCATCATGAGCACGGAAAGCTCTCCCGCACCGCAAAGCAGCGTCGCCGAGGACGTCCAGCCGGGCCGGCGTATCGCCGTATCGGCGCTGGCGACGAACCTGCGCGAATACGGCCTGATCATCGCGCTGATCGTCATCATGCTGTTCTTCCAGTACACGACGTCGGGTACGCTGTTCAAACCGGTCAACCTCAGCAACCTCGTTCAGCAGAACTCGTTCATCATCGTGATGGCGCTTGGCATGCTGCTGGTCATCGTATCCGGCCATATCGACCTCAGCGTCGGGTCGGTCGCCGGCTTCATCGGCGCGCTGGCGGCGATGATGATGGTCATCTGGCCGCTCGGAATATTCAGCAATCCGCTCGTGGTCTCGATCGTCTGCCTGGTTGTCGGCGCCCTCATCGGCGCGGCGCAAGGCTATTGGATCGCCTATCACCGGATACCGAGCTTCATCGTGACGCTGGCCGGCATGCTGATTTTCCGGGGCATCTGCCAGGCGCTGCTTGGCGGCGGCTCCTCGGTGGGCCCGCTTCCCGACAGCTTCAAGGCGCTGAGTTCCGGCTTCATCCCGGACGTCATCGGGCCGCTGGTGCTGATGCCGCCGACCGTGAACGCCGCCGGCAAGACCATCGTCGGCAGCGGATTGACGCTGCATATGACCACGGTGCTGCTGGGCGTGGTCGCGGTGCTCGCCTACGCCTATTTCGGGCTGAGGGCCCGCCGCAAGCGTGAGCGCCATGGCTATGAAGCCGAGCCTTTCCCGCTGTTCGTCATCAAGACGCTGGTGGGCAGCGCGCTGGCGCTGTTCCTGGTCTTTCAGTTCGCGAGCTACAAGGGCCTGCCGGTCGTGCTGATGGTGATGGGCGTGCTGATCTCGCTGTTCGTCTTCGTCACCAAGCGCATGACCATCGGCCGCCGCATCTACGCCATGGGTGGCAACGCCAAGGCAGCACAGCTGTCGGGCATCAACACCGAACGGCTGACGCTGCTCGTCTTCGTCAACATGGGTGTGCTGTCGGCCCTCGGCGGCCTGATCATTGCGGCCCGACTCGGCCAGGCGGTGCCGGCCGCCGGCCTCGGCAGCGAGCTCGACGTGATCGCGGCCGTCTTTATCGGCGGCGCCTCGGCGATGGGCGGCGTCGGACAGGTGATCGGCGCCGTGGTCGGCGGCTTCATCATGGGCGTGATGAACAACGGCATGTCGATCATGGGCGTCAATGTCGACTGGCAGCAGGTGGTCAAGGGCCTGGTGCTGCTCGGCGCCGTCATCTTCGACGTCTACAACAAGAACAAGGCCTGACAGGAGCAATTCCAGGAACAGCGCAGAGCGGTTCTCCGTCCGGAATTGCGTAAGACGAATACTTAGAGCGGGCAGCGTTTCGGTCGAAATGCCGACCCGCTCCAGCGAGGAAGGCAGGAGGCATACGGGTCCAGATCGCGAAGCTGCCGGCAGCGGGCCGGCGCCAAAGAAGTCCCGTCAAGGACCAGCCTCGCGACCGCAATCCGGATGAAGAGTTTCAACCGTGGCACGGATCGGTTCCGGGCCGCGCCCGGTAGGGTTTGCCGATGGGCAACCCGCCTAAGGCAGAAGAAAGAGGGTGCACCATGCTGATTTCCCAGATCCTCGACGACGCCGAGACGATCCGCGTCGTTGCCCGCAGCGGCGGCAAGACCCGGATCATCAACGGCGCGCGCAGCGTCTATTCGCTGGCCATGGAAGCGGCGCGCACGGGCACCGGTCTCGAAGCGCTGATCGAGCGTAAGGGCTATGGCGAAGCGGTCGATCTCGACGCCGCCTACAAGAAGGGGCGGGTGGTGTCGCCGATCAATCATCCTGATCCTGCCCATCTCCACCTGACCGGCACCGGGCTCACACATCTCGGCTCGGCGGCGACGCGCGATTCCATGCACAAGAAGCTCAGCGACAGCGAGGAGCAGCTGACCGATTCCATGAAGATGTTCCGCATGGGGCTGGAAGGCGGCAAGCCGGCCAAGGGCCAGATCGGCGTGCAGCCGGAATGGTTCTACAAGGGCAACGGCACCATGGCGGTTGCGCCGGGCGCGGCGCTGATGTCGCCCGCCTTCGCGCAGGACGCCGGCGAGGAGCCGGAGATCGCCGGCATCTATGTCATCGGCGATGACGGCGCGCCGTTCCGCGTCGGATTCACCCTGTCCAACGAGTTTTCCGACCACGTCACGGAGCGGGTGAACTATCTGTTCCTCGCCCATTCCAAGCTGCGCAATGCCTCGTTCGGGCCGGAGATCCTGATCGGCGACCTGCCGGCCGACATACGCGGCTCATCGCGCATCTATCGCGACGGCAAGGTGCTTTGGGAAAAGCCGTTCCTGTCGGGCGAGGCGAACATGTCGCACACGATCGCCAATCTGGAGCATCACCACTTCAAATATTCGGCCTTCCGCCAGCCGGGCGACGTGCATGTGCACATGTTCGGCACCGCGACGCTGTCCTTCGCCGACGGCATCAGGACCGAAGAGGGCGACATGTTCGAGATCGAGGCCAAGGATTTCGGCCTGCCGCTGCGCAACCCACTCGAGATCGAGAAGCCGGTGAAGGTGGCGGTGAAGGCGCTGTGAGGTGAGAGCGTGATCTCCCCCCTCGTGGGACCCACGAGGGGGGAGATTGGCAGCTTCAATCTCAATAAATATCGAAGTCGAAATACTTGGCCTGGATCTTCTTGTAGGTGCCGTCGGCGACGATGGCGTCGATGGCCGCGTTGAGGCGGTCGCGGAGCGCAGTGTCCTCCAGGCGCACGGCGATGCCGGCCTCGGTCTCGGTGCCCTTGACGTCGCCGACCAGCTTGCAGCAGCCGTCGCTTGCCTTCTTCAGCCAGTCGACAAGCACGAACTTGTCCGAGATGACGGCGTCGAGGCGGCCGTTCTGGAGATCGGTGATCGCCTCCTCCTGAGTGGGATAGAGCTTGGCTTCGGCGCCGGCCTTGGCGTAGGCGTCCTGGGCATAGTCCGCCTGCGTGGTCGAAGCCTGGGCGCCGACCGTCTTGCCGGCGAGCGCGGCGGGCTCGGTCGAGGCAATGTCGCTGTCCTTCAGGGCCACGAGCGCAAGAGGCGTGGTGTAGTATTTATGGGTGAAGGCGACCTGCTTCTTGCGTTCCTCGGTGATGCTCATCGAGGCGATGATGGCGTCGAACTTCTTGGCCTGCAGCGCCGGGATGATGCCGTCCCAGTCCTGGGTGACGATCTCGCATTCGACCTTCATCTGCGCGCAAAGCGCATTGGCGATGTCGATGTCGAAGCCTTCGACCTTGCCGTCGGGCGTGATGGTGTTGAAGGGCGGATAGGCGCCCTCGGTGCCGATCTTGATCTTTTCGGCGGCGCTGGCCGAACCAGCACCAATCGCCAGCATGGCAGCGGCCGCCGCCGATATGATCCATCTCGATATCTGCATGTTCGTCTCCCTCAGTGAGGCTCGACCGGTCCACGTAGCCAATCATGGCCGGCAGGTCCCGGCAAGCGGAGTCTGAGTTGACGATAATCGGAGCGGTTCCCGCTCCGATCATTTTTCGCGCTTCCGGACGAAAAACTGCTGCGCAGTTCCTGGGATTGCTTAGCGCGCAGCGCGGAAATGCTTGGAAAGCTTCAGCCCCTGCGCCTGGTAGTTGGAGCCGAGGTCGCTGCCGTAAAGCGCCTGCGGCCGCTTCAGCATGTGCTCGTAGACCAGGCGCCCGACAATCTGGCCGTGGTCGAGGATGAACGGCACCTCGTGGCTGCGCACTTCGAGCACCGCGCGGCTGCCGCTGCCGCCGGCGGCTGAGTGACCAAAGCCCGGATCGAAGAAGCCGGCATAGTGGACGCGGAACTCGCCGACCAGCGGGTCGAAGGGCGTCATCTCGGCGGCATAAAGCGGCGGCACATGCACCGCTTCCCGGCTGACCAGGATGTAGAATTCGTCCGGGTCGAGCACCAGTTCGCCGGCGCCGCTCTTGTAGAGCGGCTCCCAGAAATCGACCACGTCCTGGGCGGCGCGCTTGTCGACATCGACGAGGCCGGTGTGATGCTTGCCGCGATAGCCGACCAGGCCGTCCTTGTCGCCGTCGAGGTCGATCGACAGCGCGATGCCGCCGCCGGAAATGTTGGGCGGCTCCGTCGCGACCAGCATCTCGGCGCCGTGAAGGTCGCGCAGCTCCTTTTCCGATAGCACCGCATTGCCGATGCGGAAGCGGATCTGCGACAGGCGCGAACCGGCGCGCACGACGATCGGGAAAGTGCGCGGGCTGACCTCGAGATAGAGCGGACCATGATAGCCGGCGGCGATCTTGTCGAACTCGTGTCCGCGGTCGGTCATGACACGCGTGAAGATGTCGAGACGGCCGGTCGAGCTCTTCGGATTGGCCGAAGCCGAAATATTTGAAGGCAGGGTCAGGCTTTCGAGCAGCGGCACGATATAGACGCAGCCCGTCTCCAGAACCGCGCCCTCGGCAAGGCTGATCTCATGCAGCTTCAGCCGGTCGAGCTTGTCGGCCACCAGATGATCCGGGCCGGGCAGGAAAGAGGCGCGCACCCGGTAGGCCTTGTCGCCAAGCCTGAGGTCAAGGCTCGCCGGCTGGATCTGGTTGGTGTCCAGCGCGCGCGGCGATTTCAGCGCGCCCGACTGGAACAGCGCCGCGATGTCCTGGTCCGGAAGAATGCCTGTCTGCCGCAAGGTCTGGCTCCGCTAAGGCCGGGCAAGCACGTGATTGTAGCAGGCTCCTGCCGCAAAACCGTAAGGGTTTCGCCCTACCTGCCTGGCACAACCTCTTAATGAAGCCGGCAATTGACGCAAGCGCGGCACGGGTCTAAAGGGTCGTTATCCCGTGGTGATTTGGCCGGTCGGCTTGCAGCCACGTTAAACAAGTCGCTAAAGGACCGTTGGCCGCAAGGCCGTATGGACCGGTTGCGACGTCGCGGCCGGTCTTTTTGTGTTTGGAAGCAGGGCTATGAGCAGCAAAAAGCGTAATTGGAAGCCTCAGACGGCACTCGTGCATGGCGGAACGCTGCGTTCCGGCTTCGGCGAGACTGCCGAGGCGATCTACCTCACCCAGGGCTATGTCTATGAGAGCGCGCAGGCGGCGGAAGCCCGTTTCAAGGGCGAGGAGCCGGGCTTCATCTATTCGCGCTACGCCAACCCGACAGTCGACATGTTCGAAAAGCGCATGTGCGCGCTGGAGGGCGCAGAGGACGCGCGCGCCACCGCTTCGGGCATGGCGGCGGTGACGGCGGCACTGCTCTGCAGCGCCAGGGCCGGCGACCATATCGTTGCGGCCCGCGCCCTGTTCGGCTCATGCCGCTGGGTGGTCGAGACGCTGGCGCCGAAATACGGCATCGAGGCGACGCTGGTCGACGGCACCGACATTGCGAACTGGGAAAAAGCGGTCAGGCCGAACACGAAGCTGTTCTTCCTGGAAAGCCCGACCAACCCGACGCTTGAAGTGGTCGACATCACTGCCGTTGCCGCGCTCGCCAACTCGATCGGCGCCAGGCTGATCGTCGACAATGTCTTTGCCACGCCGCTGCAGCAGAACCCGTTGCAGCTCGGCGCGCATATCGTCGTCTATTCGGCAACCAAGCACATCGACGGCCAGGGGCGCTGTCTCGGCGGCATCATCCTGTCGGACAAAAAGTGGATCGACGAGAACCTGCACGACTATTTCCGCCACACCGGTCCGAGCCTCTCGCCCTTCAATGCCTGGACGCTGCTCAAGGGCCTGGAGACGCTGCCGCTGCGCGTGCGCCAGCAGACGGAAAGCGCCGGCAAGATCGCGGACTTTCTGGCGGAGCGGCCGGAGATTGCCCGCGTCATCTATCCGGGCCGGGCCGACCACCCGCAGGCCGATATCGTCAGGAAGCAGATGTCGGGCGGCTCGACGCTGATCTGCCTCGACGTCAAGGGCGGCAAACAGGCGGCATTCGCCGTCCAGAACGCGCTCGACATCGTGCTGATCTCCAACAATCTCGGCGACGCCAAGAGCCTGATCACCCATCCGGCGACGACGACGCACAAGAACCTCAGCGACGAGGCGCGGGCGGAGCTTGGCATCGGGCCCGGCACGCTCAGGCTGTCCGTCGGGCTGGAGGATACGGATGACCTGCTCGCCGACCTCGAACAGGCGCTGAAGGCGGCCAAGTAGGCGGTGCCGGTTGGGCGCCGCTTAATGCATGTCGCTAGAAGTGTGCAGCGGTTCTGGGACAACGACATGCATCAAAGCAAAGGCCTGAAGCGCGTGAACTGAATTCGCTAATGCGTATCAGTGCGACCCGCTTTAGGCGCCCTCTTCCAGCTCGGTCATCGCATTGGCGCGGATGGTCATGGCGTTGCCGCGCCAGTCGACGGCACCGCCGAACCAGCCGCGCGCCCAGATGGCGGGAAGCAGGGCGTCGCGCACCATCATCGCGGTGATGCTGCGCGGCGATAGATACCAGCCCTTGGACGAGGCGAGCAGGCATTCCGGCAGATAGGCGATGGCCAGCACGCAAAGCGCCGTGGCAGGCAGGCTGACGCCGGCGCTGGCCGCCGCGATCAGCGCGAGCAAGAGCGGAGCCGCCACGCCGGTGAGGACCTCGGGGACGAAGAATTGCGGGAAGGTGACGCGCCGCAGCCTCGCCCAGCGCGCCTGGCGCGACCAGACTTCGGCGAGCCGACGCTGGCCGAGCGGCTGCTCGAAGGGCGCTGCGACCAGATTGACCTTCAGGCCAAGCCCGTTGACCAGCTTGGTGGCGGCCGCATCCTCGGCGATCTCGGCAGCCAAAGCGTGGATGCCGCCACTGCCGTCGAGCAGCGGCTTGTTCCACAGCATGCTCTTGCCTTGGGCAAAGCCGAGGCCGAGCGCTTCGCCGGCATATTGCCAGCGCGCCTGCAACGTGTTGAGGAAGGCACATTCGACCTCGGCCCAGAAGCCGTCCGGGCGCGAGCCGATCGGCGTCGAGCAGACGAGGCCGGTATCCGGCCGCCATGCCGCCAGCAGATGCTGGACATAGTCCTTCGGCATCAGCACGTTGGAATCGGCAAGGATCACCCAATCGTTCCGGGCCGCCTGCCATCCCTTGACGCAATTGTTGAGCTTGGGATTGGCGCTCACCTTGTCGTCGCCGATGAGCAACCGCGCCGGAACCTTGGGGTATCGCGCGATCGCGGCACTGACGAGTTTGATTACCGGATCTTCGCCATGGGCGACGCAGAAGATCAGCTCGTAGCGCGGCCAGTCGAGCGAGAAGGCGCGCTGGAGCGTCTCCCTTGTGAACGCCTCGACGCCACGCAGAGGCACAACGATCGAGACGGCCGGCTGCTTGCTTGCAGGGGGAGCAATGACGTGGCGCCGCTTCAGCCGCGATGCCGCCAAGAGGATGCTGGCGAGATTGGAAACAAGTAGGGCTGACGAGGTGACGGCGGCCGCGAAAGTCAGTTCCATCGAAGTCTGGCACTCCCGAAAGGCCGCCCGCGGCCATCCATTCGACGGAGCGCCCGAGTCGCCCGACACGGTTTGTGCACACCAACCATTGTCATGTGTCACTCAAATGACATTGTTTGGCGGCACTGCGCGTCGAGGTCGGGAGATTGGGCTGCCTTGCGTTGATAATGCCGCGCAGCGCGACAAATATTTCCTGCCGCAGCACCGGAGTTGCTCATGTATCGCGCCGTGACGCGGAACATAGAAGTGCAGGTCAGGCCGTTCTTCCTGGAGGATCGCTCCGATCCATCAGAGAACCGCTATGTCTGGGGATACCAGGTGACGATCGACAATCGATCGGAAGAGTTCGTTCAGCTTCTATCGCGCTACTGGCACATCACCGACGGTCATGGCCGCGTCGAGGAAGTGCGTGGCGCGGGCGTCGTCGGCGACCAGCCGGAACTCAACCCCGGCGACAGCTACCAGTACACGTCGGGCTGCCCCCTCTCGACGCCGTCCGGCATCATGGTCGGCCACTATACGATGCGCAACGGGCGCGGCGAGATGTTCGACGTCGCGATCCCGGCCTTCTCGCTCGACATGCCGGGCACAAGGCGGACGGTGAATTAGTGCCGGCCTGTCCGCGCATCTTGGCGCCACATATCGACTGGCTGCATGCGCCATCTCTGCTCCAACTGGATCAGTCCGATTGGCGCTGCCGCAGGATCGGCACTTTCGCCAAACGCAGCGTCCAATGCCAAGCGATGCCGTGAAAGCGCCGCGCCAACAGGAGTGTCCGGCCATGCTCGAAGCAGCAGCCTCATGAGCAGTATTGAAACAGGATTGTTTCTCGGCCGGATACCATTCGCGAAAGTCGGAACGCGACCGGAAAGTCTTATTGTCATCAACGGCGGTCAAGGGTTCATGATGAAGCCCGAACCTTCCAGATTGGAAAAGGACGCCAGACGGCTCAAACGGATCCTTCCACCGGGCATGAGCTTTGTGCTGATCAGCTACGATCCAGATCCAAAAGACGATGTTTCACTCAGGAATATGGCTCGAGACATCTCAGAGATCATCGACACCAACCTCAACAAGCCGGCACGTTTGATGGGTATTTCCTATGGCGGCGTGGTGGCAACGCATGTGGCCGCAGACTATCCCGACTCCGTGGAAAAACTGATCTTACTGGCGAGCGCACATGGCTTTTCGGCCGATGGAAAAAAGCGGCTCCACAGACAGATCCAATTCGCGAAAGACGAACAATTTCATGCGTTGCTGGAGGAATTCGCGACGGTATTTCGGCGACCGTGGCTGAACCTGCTGTTGCGTTTTCGCCTGATGTTCAAACGCAGATTGATTGCACGAATGGGAGCCCAGAGTTCAATCGTCCGCTACCTCGAAGCAATGCTCCACAACAATGTGACGAACGAAGACCTTCGCAACATCTCGGCCAGAACCTTGATCCTAGGCGGTGAAAGGGACCAGTTCTTCGGCAGCGGCATGATGGAAGCCGCCGCGAGTGGGATCGGGGGAGCGAAGCTCATGGTGCTCGCGGAAGAAACCCATATGGCCCCAGTCGAACGAGCATCAGATGTCCGCAAGCACATCCAGGAATTCATTTGACGTCGGCATACCGCGGCAACGAAGCCCTATCAAACAAGGGAACGACGCCAAGGCGAGCTAAAATCCTCTCCCCCGACGGGTCTCTCGGGGGAGAGAAGACAGATGGGGAAAGGTCTTGTGAACAAGAAGCGACCTTATCCAGCCGCCACGAACTCCGTCGGATCGAAATCGTACTGCGTCGAGCAGAATTCGCAGGCGACATGGATGCCGCCCTCTTCGGTCGAGTCCTTGATCTCCTGCGCCGAAAAACCCTCGAGAATGCCGCGGATCTTTTCGCGCGAGCAGGAGCATTCGTCGGCGACCGGCACACCGCGGAAGACACGCACGCCGTGCTCGTGGAACAGCCGGTAGAGCAGCCGTTCGGCGCCCACGGTCGGATCGATCAACTCGGTCGGCTCGGTGGTGCCGAGCAGTGCCAGAAGCTCCTGCCAGGAATTGTCGGCCGGCTCGTGCGTCACATTGCGCGGATCGCCGTCGCCGCCCGAAATATCGGGAACGCGCATCCGCTCCGACGCCTGCGGCAGGAACTGCGCCAGGATGCCGCCGGCGCGCCATTGCTCACGCGCGCCGCCGGGGCCGGGCGTCACCAGCTTGGCGACCGACATTCTGAGATCGGTCGGGATCTGCTCCGACTGCCGGAAATAGGTGCGAGCGGCGTCCTCCAGCGACGTGCCGTCAAGCTGGACGATACCCTGATAGCGCTGCGTATGCGCGCCCTGGTCGATGGTCAGCGCCAGGACGCCTGCGCCGAGCAGCGCCTGCTGCGAGGTCTGGCCCGTTGCGGTCAGCGCCTCGAGCCTGTCGGCATCAAATCGCGCATAGGCCCGCAGCGCGTGCGGCGTGGTGAAGTCCGCCACCAGCATGTCGACCGGCCCGTCGGTGCGGGTCTGCAGGATGAACTTACCTTCGAACTTCAATGAGGTGCCGAGCAGCACGGTCAGCACGCAGGCCTCCGCGAGCAGGCGGGCGACCGGCTCTGGATAGTCGTGGCGGCTCAAAATGGCGTCGAGCATCGGCCCGAGTTGCACGGTGCGGCCGCGCACGTCGAGCGGCGCGACCTCGTACGGAACGACATGGTCGTCGCCGGCGAAGCCGAATTCACCGAGTCTGGGTTGATGTTCAGCCAATGGGCGGGTTTCCAACATGACAAAGCTCCGGGGCGCGGCCATGCCGCCCGGCGGGCAGCATGCGCAGGAACGCGCTCGATTTGCGTGATGGCCCGCAGATAGGCATCACGTTGGCCCGGATCAAGGCAACCCCATTCAAGCGCCCAGGCACCAGGCCAGCACCGCCTTCTGGGCGTGCAGCCGGTTCTCGGCCTCGTCGAACACCACCGAATGCGGCCCGTCGATCACCTCGTCGGTCACCTCCTCGCCACGATGCGCCGGCAGGCAGTGCATGAACAGCGCGTCAGGCTTTGCCTTGGCCATCAGCGCCGCGTTGACCTGGTAAGGCAGGAAGACATTATGACCGCGCGCGCGGTGCTCCTGGCCCATCGATACCCAGCAATCGGTGACGATGCAGTCCGCCTGGTCGACGGCTTCCTCGGCGTTGCGGGTGAAACTCAGCTTGCCGCCATTGGCCTTCGCCCAGTCGACATGCTTTTCGGCCGGCTCGCTGCCTTCGGGCACGGCGACATTGAGCTTGAAGCGGAAGCGCGCGGAGGCTTCCAACAGCGAGTGCAGCACGTTGTTGCCGTCGCCGGTCCAGGCGAAGGTCTTGCCGGCCACCGGACCACGATGCTCCTCGAAGGTCATGATGTCGGCCATCAGCTGGCAGGGGTGAGTGTCGTCGGTCAGGCCGTTGATGACCGGAACGGTGGCATTCTCGGTGAGCTCCAGCAGCCGGTCATGCGAAGTGGTGCGGATCATGATCGCATCGACATAGCGTGACAGCACCTTGGCGGTGTCGGCGATGGTCTCGGAACGGCCGAGCTGCATCTCGGTGCCGGTCAGCATGATCGTCTCGCCGCCGAGTTGCCGCATGCCGACATCGAAGGACACGCGCGTGCGCGTCGAAGGTTTGTCAAAAATCATCGCCAGCACCTTGCCTTCGAGCGGCTTCGAGCGCTCGCCGGCCTTGAGCCTGGTCTTGCGCGCCATCGCATCGTCCAGCATGAAGCGCAGATCGCCTTCGGAAACGGCGGACAGATCGGTGAAGTGACGAACACTCATCGGCAGGTTTCCAGGACTACTTGGCAGCTTCGGCGACAATGGCGTTCGCCAGCCCGCGGGCGCCGGCGCGGATGCGGTCCAGCGCCTCGCCGATCTCGGCATCGGTGACGGTGAGCGGCGGCAACAGACGAATGACATTGTCGCCGGCCGGCACCGCAAGCAAGTGCTGGTCGCGCAGCGCCATGTTCACCTTGGTGTTGGGCATGGCGCATTTAAGCCCAAGCATCAGGCCGGTTCCCCTGATGCCTTCGATGACGTCGGGAAACTCGTCGGCGACCGACGCGAGACCCTGCTTCAGGAGCAGCGCCTTGCGCTGCACGTCTTCGAGGAAGCTGTCGGCCAGCACCACGTCGAGCACGGCGTTGCCGACAGCCATCGCCAGGGGATTGCCGCCGAAGGTGGTGCCATGCACGCCGGCGGTCATGCCGGTGGCGGCCTCGTCGGTCGCGAGACAGGCGCCCATCGGGAAGCCGCCGCCGATTCCCTTGGCGATCGCCATCAGATCCGGCGTGACGCCCGTCCACTCATGCGCGAACAGCTTGCCGGTGCGGCCGATGCCGCACTGGACCTCGTCGAAGATCAGGAGCAGGCCGTGCTGGTCGCAGAGCTGGCGCAGGCGCTTCAGGGATTGCGGCGGCACCGGGCGGATGCCGCCCTCGCCCTGCACCGGCTCGATCAGGATCGCAGCGGTCTCCGCCGTGATCGCCTTTTCGGCGGCGTCGATGTCGTCGAAAGCGACCTGGTCGAAGCCCTCGACCTTGGGACCGAAACCTTCGAGATACTTATATTGGCCGCCGGCAGCGATCGTCGCCAGGGTGCGCCCATGAAAAGCACCTTCGAAGGTGACGATGCGGAAGCGTTCCGGATGGCCCTTGACGAAATGATAGCGCCGCGCCGTCTTTATGGCGCATTCCAGCGCCTCGGCGCCCGAATTGGTGAAGAACACCTTGTCGGCAAAGGTCGCTTCGACCAGGCGGTCGCCCAGCCGGCGCTGCTCGGGGATCTCATAGAGATTGGACACGTGCCAGAGCTTGGCGGCCTGCTCGGTGAGCGCCGCCACAAGATGCGGGTGGCTGTGGCCCAGCGAATTCACGGCGATGCCGCCGGCGAAATCGAGATATCGCTCGCCCTTGACTGTGACCAGCCAGGTCCCTTCCCCGCGCTCGAAAGCCAGGGGTGCACGAGCAAAGGTCTCGTAAAGCGCCGAACCGCTCATTATATGCGTCTCCGGAACCGGAAATCAAAAAAGCCGCCAATGCGGCGGCCTTTGCGGCTTATCGTGGTTTTCGGCCATGAAGTCAACGAAAAGGTCGCGCAGGAGTGCACGGCAAGCCCTGAGACGGTGCCGGCTCATGAGTGATCGGGCAAGTTGGGGAAAACCGCAAAAACCGAATCGGTGTTGCCTTCCGGACTCTTGTCACCGAGTCAGCGCATAAGGTATTTGTAGTCGAGAAATAACTAGATTTCGTGCGGCGGACCTAATCACCCGGTACATCTGGTGTCGTTTGCCCGGCGGGAGCCGGGGCGGGAAAGGATTCTGACTGCCGTACGCCTCAGCAGGAGCGCGGTCTCATGAATTGGACTGACGAGCGGGTCGAACTTCTCAGGAAATTGTGGTCGGAGGGCCTAAGCGCCAGCCAGATCGCCGCGCAGCTCGGCGGAGTGAGCCGCAATGCCGTCATCGGCAAGGTGCACCGCCTCAAGCTGTCGGGCCGCGGCCGGGCGACCGCGGCGCCGGCGCGGCAGAAGAAGGCCACACAGGGAGCCTCGATTCAGAAATCGGTGGCGCGCGCCGCGAGCGCTGCGCGCCACGTGACGGCCTCGATCGGCGCCACCGCCTTGCAGGTACAATTCGATGCCGAGCCGGTGGCGCGCCATTACATTCGCCCGGTCGAGAATGTCGTTGTGCCGATCTCCCGGCATCTGCAGCTCGTGGAACTGACCGAGCGCACCTGCAAATGGCCGAATGGCGATCCGCTGTCGGAAGAGTTCAGCTTCTGCGGCAACGACGCCGCCGAAACCGGTCCCTACTGCAAGTACCATGCCCGCGTGGCGTTCCAGCCGGCGGCAGAAAGGCGGCGGGCGAGGTGAATGGTGAATGGTGAATGGTGAATGGTGATACGGCAAGTCCGGCCGTGTGAAGTAGTTTTTCTATTCACTATTCACCATTCACCATTCACAACCACCCATTCTTCCTGAAGCGCCAGTACAGGAACGAGCAGATCAGCGCGATGGCGACCAGGACTGTCGGGTAGCCATACGCCATCTTCAGTTCCGGCATGTCGTTGAAATTCATGCCATAGATGCCGGCGAAGGCTGTCGGCACCGCCAGGATGGCGGCCCATGAGGCGAGCTTCTTGGAGATCGCCGTTTCCTGGCTTTGCCCAACCAGCAGACTGGCTTCGAAGGCGAAAGCAAGCACCTCGCGCAGGCTGTCGATCTTTTCCTGCACGGTGCGGATGTGATCGGTCACGTCGCGAAACAGCGGATGCATGGCGGCGTGGATCTGCGGCAGCTCGGCGCTGGTCAAACGGCGGCAAACCTCAACCAGTGGCAGCGCCGCATTGCGCAGCCGCAGGAGGTCGCGCCGCAGCATGTAGAGCCGCTCGATATCGGCGCCGCTCATGGGTTTGAGCAGCACCTTGTCCTCGATCGCCTCGACCTCGTCCTCGATCTGCTCGAGCACCGGCATGTAGTTGTCGACGATGAAGTCGAGGATGGCATAGAGGACGAAATCCTCACCCTTGGCGAGCGAAGACGGGCAGCTTTCCCAATGCTGGCGCACGGCGGCGTAAGATGTCGACGGTCCATGGCGGACGCTGACGATATAGCCGGTGCCGACGAACAGATGCGTCTCGCCGAAGGTGACGCGGCCCTCGATCAGCTGGGCGGTGCGGGCGACGATGAACAGCGCATCGCCATACTGCTCGATCTTCGGCCGCTGGTGCGGATGCTCGGCATCCTCGATCGCAAGGTCATGCAGATGGAACTGCGCCTGCACCCTCAGCAGCAGATTGCGGTCCGGCTCGAGCAGCCCGATCCAGACGACATGGCCAGGCCTCGTCGACCATTCGCCGGCCTGCTCGACCGGAATGTCGGCGACGCGCTTGCCGGCGGAATAGACGCTGGACGCAATGATGCCGGATGTCGGCTGCGGGGCCGGGGTCAGGTTTCGGACGTTTTCCATCGCAACCTCCCGAGGCAAACGGCTGCAGAAACAGCAGCATCGCGAAGACCTTAGCCTAAATCACCGGGGCGTTCGAGAGGCGACCGTTCACTTCCCGGACAGCGTTCCGGAAGCGACGATCTTGTCGGTCTTGTCGCCCTTCGGCCGCTCGGCCGGCATCTGGTCACCGGTGACGATGTAGTAGATGGTTTCGGCGATGTTGGTGGCATGGTCGCCGATACGCTCGATGTTCTTGGCGCAAAACAACAGATGCGTGCAGGGCGCGATGTTGCGCGGATCTTCCATCATGTAGGTCAGAAGCTCGCGGAAAAGCGAAGTGTACATGGCGTCGATCTGGTCGTCGCGGTCACGCACGAAGCCAATCTTGTCGACCGAACGCGTAGCGTAGACGTCGAGCACTTCCTTGAGCTGCGTCAGCGCCAGATTGGCCAGCGCCTCGAGGCCACGGAACAGGCTGCTCGGCTGGCGGCCATCGATCACTGCCGCGACGCGCTTGGCGACGTTCTTGCCGAGATCGCCGACGCGCTCGATGTCGGCCGAGATGCGAATGGCGCCGACGATCTCGCGCAGGTCCGTGGCCATCGGCTGGCGCCTGGCAATGATGACGATCGCCTTGTCGTCGATCTCGCGTTGCCCCTCGTCGAGGACGAGATCGTCCTGGATGACCTTCTGGGCGAGGCCCGGATCGGCATTGACCAGCGCCGCCACCGCCTGTTCGACCATGCGCTCGGCATGCCCGCCCATCGCGGCGATGCGCTTGGACAGGAATTTCAGTTCCTCGTCATAGGCACTGACGATATGCACGGACTGCATGATGAAATGCCTTCCCGGATTTGCCGGCTGTTGCGCTTCGTCGATCTCCTGCTGATACGCGAACCGCATGACAGAAAAACGAAAACGCCAGTTGGCAAATAATACAGCTTTAGCAAGCCGGCAAATGAACCGTGAACGCCGCGCCCTTGCCGACTTCCGACTTGATCGAAAGCGTGGCGTTGTGACGGGTCAATATATGCTTGACGATGGAAAGGCCAAGGCCGGTGCCTTTTTGGGTGCGGCTGCTCTCGACGTCGACCCGGTAGAAGCGTTCGGTGATGCGCGGGATGTGCTCTTCCGCGATGCCGGGGCCATAATCCCGGATGGTGACGTCGACACTCTCTTCCTGACCAGAGCCGGTGCGCGCGATCGAGACGGTGACCCGTCCGCCTGACTGACCGTATTTGCATGCATTCTCGAGCAGGTTCTCAAAAACCTGGAACAGTTCGTCGCGGTCGCCGGGCACGGAAAGCGATCCATCAGTGAACTCCCGCTCGATGGCGAGACCGTTCTCCTTGGCCAGCGGCGCGAGCGAGTCGATCACGGCGTCGATGGTCTGGCGAAGATCGACCTCGGTTCCCGGCCTCAGATAGGGCTTCATCTCAAGCCGCGACAGCGACAAGAGGTCGTCGATCAGGCGCGCCATGCGGCCGGTCTGATTCTGCATGATCTGCAGGAACTGGTCGCGCGCGGCCGCATCGTCGCGGGCCGGCCCTCTGAGCGTCTCGATAAAGCCGGCGATCGAGGCGAGCGGCGTGCGCAGCTCATGGCTGGCATTGGCGATGAAGTCGGCGCGCATGCGGTCGATCCGCCGCGTCTCGCTCTGATCCTTGAACACCAGCACGTAAAGCTCGGTGGCATGGCCGACCGAGGACGCGCTCACCCGATATGTCCGTTCGACCGGCAGCTTCTCGGTATAGTCGACGACATCGGCGGCGACGATCCCCGAGACGATGCCGTCGAGCAAGGCTTGCATTTCCGGGGCGCGGAATTTCAGCGACAACGACATGCCTGGCGCCAGTCCGCCGAAGGCGGCGAACGCGGCGGCATTGGCGTGAACGATGGTGGCGGCGCGGTCGAAGATGATCAGCGGATCGGCGACCGCGGCGGCGAGATATTCGCCGGACAGGCGCTGCAGCCCGCTTGCCTCGATCGCGGCCGCGCCGTCGGCCGAGCGATGCTCGTTATCGGCCGGCAGCAGTGCCGCAATGGCGAGCACCGCCAGCGCCAGCAACGGCACAAAGATCGAAAGGCCCGCAAACGCGTAGACGGCCAGGATCGCGAGGGTGCCGCCGCCAAGCAGCCAGCGGCCGCGCCACAGCCGGGCGGCGAGGGCTTGCCTCGTGCTCTTCCGTTCCGCGCTCGTCTCAGCCATAGGCCCCGCGTCGCCCCGCATTCCGCCCGACAGGCCAAGCTTCGCCGGGCCAAGGCGCATGGTTCAAAAATCGGAATCGATTTTCTGAATGTTCATGCGCAAAATCAAAGTGCTACGACGTCCTTGCGTCCGGTTGGATGCGACGCCGCACAGGCTCCCATAGCATGAGTCCGCAAACTGGAAAGGTTCGTCCGGATGAAAAAAGCCAAGGAAAAGCCCGAAGCGGCACCCGCCGCGGGACCGATCAAGATCAAGATCGGCGGCAAGGAACGCGAGTTCGACATCGACGATCCGGTGCTTCCGGACTGGGTCGAGGACAACAAGCTGACCGCCGGCGGCTATCCATATGACAAGAAGATGAAGGGCGATCAGTACGACAAGGAACTCGAGAAGCTGCAGATTGAACTGGTCAAGGCGCAAGCCTGGCTGCAGGCGACCGGCAAGCGGGTGATGGCGCTCTTCGAAGGGCGAGACGCCGCCGGCAAGGGCGGCACGATCTTCGTGCTGCGCCAGTACATGAACCCGCGCACCGCGCGCAACGTGGCACTGACCAAGCCGACGCCGACCGAAGCGGGGCAATGGTATTACCAGCGTTATGCCGACCATTTCCCGACGTCAGGCGAGTTCGTCACCTTCGACCGCTCCTGGTACAATCGCGCCGGCGTCGAGCCGGTGATGGGCTTCTGCACGCCGGAGCAGCACGAGCAATTCCTCGACGAGACGCCGCATTTCGAGCGGATGATCTGCAACGAGGGAATCCACTTCTTCAAGTTCTGGCTGAACATCGGCCGCGAAACCCAGCTCGAACGCTTCCACGACCGCCGCTGGTCGCCGCTGAAGAATTGGAAGTTCTCCCCCATCGACATCGCCGGCATCAGCAAGTGGGACGACTATACCAAGGCGCGCGACCTGATGGTGGAGCGCACGCATAAGGCGTTCGCGCCATGGATTATCGTGCGCGCCAACGACAAGCGCCGCGCGCGCCTCGCCGTGATGCAGCGCATCCTCTCGTCCCTGCCCTATGACGGGCGCGACCTCGATGCCATCGGCAAGGAAGACAAGAAGATCATCGGGGAAGGGCCTTCCTTCCTGGAGGAGTAAGGCTCTTTCGCTTCGCCGAGCCAGCCGCCGGTGACAATCCTCGGTTTGCAGCGCCGCACCCCTCTGGGCGCGGCGCTGAGGCGCGCTGGCCTAAGCGGCCAGGCGGGCGATCCGCTGCAGGCGCTTCAGCGTCGTGTCGTCCTGAAGCGCTTGCTGGAACAGCGATATCTCGTGGTCGATGCGGTCGCACAGCACGCCCGTATCGCCCTTGAGCAGACTGCGTGTCTGCAACAGCGCTGCGACCGGTTTCTTGGCAAGCTGCCTTGCCCTTGCCAGCGCCATTTCTTCCGCACTGCCTTCAGTCACGATCTCGCCGACCAGACCGAGCGCCTTGGCGTCCTCGACGCCGAGCGTGTCGCCGAGGCAGAAGAAGCGGAAGGCACCGCCATAGCCGAGCTTCTGCGGGGCCAGGATGCTGGTCGCCGCGTCCGGCACCAGGCCGAAGTCGACGAACGGCACCCGAAACGTGCTGGCCTTCGAAGCGATCACCATGTCGCAGTGGAACAGGATGGTGCAGCCCACACCCACGGCGTCGCCGTCGACACAGGCAAGCACGGGCTTGGGAAAGGTCGCCAGCATGCGGAACATGTCGGTGACCGCGGCGATCAGCTGCTGGTGCTTGGTGGCGTCGAGAAACTCCGAGAAGTCGCCGCCGAGGCAGAAGCAGCCGGCGAGGCCGCGCAGCAGGACCACACGCACCTCGTCATTGGCCGCGGCATGGTGGAACGTCCTGGCCAGGCTGGCATAGGCGTGCCTGTCCAGCACGGGCCGGCCGTCGTGGGAAGATACCGTGACGACCAGCGTGTGGCCGCGCAGTTCTGGTTCGGGATGGTAAGTCATGGCCGCCTCCCGCCTCACGAAGCCTGCCTGAGGCCGAGCTGGCCGGGATAGCCCCTGGACAGCACCGGCAGGAAGTGGTTGCGGCGCTGGCGCACCACTTCCAACGTATGGTCGGTAAAGGTGAGCAGCGTCGCCACGACCTGCTGGTTGCCGTAGGTGCGCTGATAGCCAAGGGGCGTCGCCAGGAAGTGCAACTGCAGCGCCCGCAGCACCCACATCGGCTCGAACTCGATGATGACCTGGTTGACATTGCGCTTGAGCCCCCATTCGACGAAGCCGGCAATCAGCTCGGTGCCGACGGTCGAGACGCCGCGCTTGCCGTCACGAAAGCCAGGTGCCACCGCATAGCGGGTCAGTTCCCAGACGCCTGGTCCCGAGGGGGACGTCCCCTCGCAGAGGTCCGACAGTACGTCGGTCAGAAGATGCGCCCGGGTCGTCGGCAGCATGCGCTGGTAGCCGGCGAGCTCGCCGTTGCGAATGACGAGGTGGTGTTCGGCCTCGTCATGGTCGAACTGGTCGATTTCGAGCCCGTCCGGCCGATCGAGATCGGTCCAGCCCATCTCTTCGACGAAGATCTTGTGGCGCAGACGATGGACGGCTTCCCAAAGGTCGGGACGTTCCATCAGTTCCTGAGTGGTAAGGGAAAAAAGCATCAGCCGTCTCCTGGGGCTAAGAGGAAGATACGGCCGGGCTTTCCCGAAAATATTACGCGATCGCGTAGGCAAGAATTCTAGGCCAGCACGGCCGACCTGCCCAATATAGCCTCGCCTAATGGGCTCCGCGACGGCTTGGACCCAGTTGGCGGCTCGAGTTTGCTTTTGGCGTTAAGAAAGCATTAGCCGTTTCCCAAAGAGGCAGATACGGCCGGGCTTTCCCGAAAATATGAGGCGATCGCATCGCTAAGAATTGTGATGCAGGTCGCGCAGAAACGGATTCGGCCGACCCGCTTTAAGTCTTTGTTTTGATGCATGTCGTCGCCCCAGAATCGCTGCACACTTCTGGGCGACATGCACTCGTCTTTGTTCGATGCATGTCATCGTCCCAGCGCATTTCTGGGCGACAGGCATTAGGCCGATATGTTCGATCTAGCTAATGTAGCCTCGCCTAATGGCCTCCGCGACGGCTTGGACCCGATTGGCGGCGCCGAGTTTGCTCTTGGCGTTGAGAAGATGTTTCTCGGAGGTGTGCTCCGAGATGCCGAGGATCTGCGAAATCTCCCACTCCGACTTGCCAACGGCTGCCCATTGCAGGCATTCCCGCTCGCGGGGCGTCAATTCTATGTGATCGATGACCTTGTCGGCCATCGTATGGAGTTGCATGGCACGGCCGATCGCGTAGGTGGACGCCAATGAGACCATGCCGAACTCGGCCTCCGACAGCTCGACCGCCTCGCCGCCCAGCGACACCATGACGATCTGACCGTCGAGGGTAACCAGCGGGAAGGCCAGGCCGTCGCGCAGCTTGAATTCGCGGGCATCGCCCATCACCTCGTCGCTGCTCTTGTCGATGACGATGTTCTGGGAGGCTTCGCGCCACTGGAACGGGGCCTGCAGCTGCTTCATGTGGCTGACGACCGGATCATGGTCGACATAGTTTCGCGCCACGTAGCGCTCCAGCCACTCGCCCGGCCAGTCGCAGAGCAGCACATGGTCCTTCTGCTGGCCGCGCGGCGTGCCCGGGTGGGGCACGGTACCAGCCATCAGTGCCGTCAGCCCGAAATTCGAGGTGACGCTGAGCAAGCGTTCGCAAACCGCAGCCGCCGTATTGGCGTGCTGCAGCTGGTCTATGTATTCCAAAGTTCTGTCGAACTGGCTCATCGCAACATCCACCCTATGTTGCTTGCGATTCCGTAATCCTCGTCAATGCCCGAACGGCTCCACGCCATCAAGCCTTGGATTTGCAATGTCCACGAGATTGCGCCTCCCTTGCAGGCGCCCACGCAGCCACTTGCAAACCTGCTAAACCATACGCCTAATTCCGTCGGATGAAATCAAAAACCATTGTGCATGTGTCATTTTCATACGAAAAGCTTCGATTTGTGACAGTGCGGAGCATTTTCGTGACATTCCGGTGGATATTTCTGGCGCTGATATCGATGCTGATCGGGGCGCTGCCGCGCTTCGGCGCGGCTCAGGCCGCCGAACCGCAGGTGCCGGTGCTGTGGGACGCCAAGGAGCGGCTGCCGAAGCCGGACCTCTCCGGCCTGCCGCGATTGCGGTTCCTCACCACGACCGATTTTCCGCCCTTCAACTTCCTCGACGGCGCCGGCCGGCTGTCGGGTTTCCACATCGACCTGGCGCGGGCCATCTGCGCCGAACTCGGCATCGTCGAGAAATGCCAGATCCAGGCCATGCCCTGGAACGAACTCGAAGACGCGCTGCGGAAAGGCGAAGGCGAAGCGATCATCGCCGGCATCGCCGCGACGCCGGAGAGCCGCCAGAAATACGCTTTCTCGCGCTCCTACCTGCAATTTCCGGCGCGCTTCGTCATGCCCAAGACCAAGGCTTTCACCGAGCCGATCCTCGACAAGCTGCGCAGCAAGCGGGTCGGCGTGCTTGCCGGCTCGGCGCATGAGAAGATGCTGCGCGACTATTTCGGCACCGTCCAGGTCGTGCCCTTCGACAAGCCCGAGAACCTCTATGCCGATCTGAAGTCCGGCAAGATCGACGCTGCCTTCGGCGATGGCATGCGCTTTTCTTTCTGGCTGGGCGGCTCCGACGCGGCCGGCTGCTGCCGCTTCGCGGGCGGACCCTACCTGGCGCCGGAATATCTGGGATCGGGCATGGCGATCGCCACCCGGACAGGCGACCCGGCGCTCGCCGCGGCCTTCGACTATGCTCTGCAGGAGATCTCGATCAAGGGTACCTTCGCCGAGTTCTACCTGCGCTATTTCCCGGTCAGCTTCTTCTGAGGGGCTGCCGATATTCAGCTGAGGCCGGCCCTCCGCTGCCAGTCAACTGTCACGTCAGCGTGCGCAGCCGGGCCTTGGCCGCGCGGGCGATCGCGGCGACGGTCAGCGTGTCGAGATCGAGCCGGAGGCGGACGAGTTGCAGGACCCGGACTTCTTCCATGCGCATTTCAAGATCGACGGCCGCGACCTCGAAGGCGGCGGCATAGGCGGTATCGCGAAGCCGCTCCGGCAGGGCCTCGCCGACGCGCGCAAGCACGCCTTCCAGACCGTCCTCTTCGTGCAAGGCTTTCTGGCACGCCTGCGCCACCGGAACCAGCCTGTCGCGATTGAAATCGACGAACACCGGCCATGTGCGGACGACGTCCCCGATCCGAGCCAGCTCGACATCGGTCATGTCGCGGTCGGAAGCCGAAGTGATGACCATCAGATAGATCAAAGCTTCGTGCGGCGTCAGCAAAGGCATTCAAAACTCCTTGAGTGCGAGACTCGAACGTAGGAACGCCATTGCGGCACCGCAAGGAAAACCGCCGCAAATCGTTGACGCTCCGGTCAGTCGCGCCTAGAGACCGGTTGAAAATCTTACCGGGCGAAAGCCTGCCCACGACCGGAACTTCGACATGACGGGATCAAACGCAATCGATCTCAATCCTGAGATGCTTGCCGCGGCAGCCGACAGCAAGGCTTGGCCGTTCGAGGAAGCGAAGAAAATCATCGCGCGCTACAAGGGCAAGGATTTTCCCGAAACCGTCCTGTTCGAGACCGGCTACGGCCCGTCCGGCCTGCCGCATATCGGCACCTTCGGCGAGGTGGCCCGCACCACGATGGTGCGGCATGCCTTCCGTGTGCTGACCGGGGACAAGATCAAGACGAAGCTGCTGTGCTTCTCCGACGACATGGACGGCATGCGCAAGATTCCGGACAATGTTCCGGACCGCGCCGCGCTCGAGCCGCATCTGCACAAGCCGCTTTCATCGGTGCCCAATCCATTCGGCGGCGACTATGCGAGCTTTGCCGACCACAACAACGCGATGCTGTGCCGCTTCCTCGACACGTTCGGCTTCGACTACGAGTTCGCCAGCGCGACCGAATACTACAAGTCGGGCCGCTTCGACGAGGTGCTGCTGCGCGCCGCCGAACGCTATGACGAGATCATGGCGGTGATGCTGCCGACGCTTGGGCCGGAGCGCCAGGCGACCTACAGTCCGTTCCTGCCGATCTCGCCGAAGAGCGGCCGCGTGCTCTATGTGCCGATGAAGCATGTCGATGCCCAAGCCGGCACCATCACCTTTGACGATGAGGACGGCACCGAAACCACCCTGTCGATCAAGGGCGGCAAGGTTAAGCTGCAGTGGAAGCCGGATTTCGGCATGCGCTGGGCGGCGCTCGGCGTCGATTTCGAAATGTTCGGCAAGGATCACCAGACCAATGCGGCGATCTACGACCGCATCTGCAACATCCTTGGCGGGCGGGCGCCGGAGCATTTCGTCTACGAGCTGTTTCTCGACGAGAACGGCCAGAAGATCTCGAAATCGAAAGGTAACGGTCTCACCATCGACGAGTGGCTGACCTACGCGCCGACCGAGAGCCTCGGCCTCTATATGTTCCAGCGGCCGCGTCAGGCCAAGAAGCTCTACTTCGACGTCATCCCGAAGGCGGTCGATGAATATTACGCCTTCCTCTCCGCCTATCCGCGGCAGGCGTGGAAGGAGCGGCTCGGCAATCCTGTCTGGCACATGCATGACGGCAACCCGCCCGCGATCGACCTGCCGGTGCCGTTCGCGTTGTTGCTCAATCTGGTCAGCGCCTCCAACGCGCATGACAAGGCGGTGCTGTGGGGCTTCATCTCGCGGCATGCGCCGGGCGTGACGCCAGCGACGCATCCCGAGCTCGACCGGCTGACCGGCTATGCGATCCGCTACTTCGAGGACTTCGTGAAGCCGAGCAAGGTTTATCGCGCTGCCGACGAGGTGGAGCGCGAGGCCCTGGCGAAGCTTTCCGACGCGCTTGGCGCGCTGCCCCAGGGTGCCGACGGCGAGGCGATCCAGAACGCCGCCCTCAACGTCGCGCGGCGGATCGAGCGCTATCAGGACCATTCCAAGCAGAGCCCGGAGGGCGGACCCGGGGTGTCGGTCGCCTTCTTCCAGATGATCTACCAGGTGCTGATCGGGCAGGAGCGCGGGCCGCGCTTCGGTTCCTTCGCGGCGCTCTACGGCATCGCCGAAACACGCGCGCTCATCGAGCGGGCGCTGCTTGGGCAGTTGGCGGCGTAACGGCGCCGTCTTCCGCCGGCAGGATGGTATCCGGCGCGTCAGGCGCCGGGCCGGTGGCCGCCGGCAAAGACGGCAGCCCGCCAAGGTCCGGGGCGGTACCGAAGATGCCCTTCTTCGCAGCGCGTGCCTTGTCTTCCGCTTCGAGATACGGGCCGCTCTGCGCGGCGCGTGCCCAGCCGTTCTCCACCAGCCACTGGCCGACATCCTTGTTGCCAACCCAGCACTCGGCCACGACGGTGTCGCGCCCGCCTTGCGCGGGTACCGCGCACATCACCGTGCGCCCGCGCAGGAAAGCGCGAAACGCTGTCCGGGCGCGAGCGCCGCAGTCCCAGGACCTGCTCCCGTCGCTGCAGATCTCGTCAGCTGCGACGACATCCACTCCGGAAACGGCGACAATATACCCCTTGGCCTCGATCAGGCCGGCGGCGGTTGCCACAGGCTGGAACAGCTTGGTGCCATCCCGGCCATCCGGCATTTTCGATTTGCGTGGCTTGAGCGGCCCGGCCAGCGCCAGATCGCTGAGCGGGGCGCGCGGCTCGACCCGTTCGAGCTCCTCGGCGGGCAGTTCCGGCGGTGCCACCACTTCAGGATCGATCATCCGCGAATGCGGCACCGCCTTTGGAGAAGCGGCGGAACCGGGAATGGCAGAGTTGGCCGGTGCCTCAGGCGCGAACTCGGCGTCTTGCGCTAGGTCGGCAACCGCGGCCGGATCGATCTGGTCGACCGTGACGACGCTTTCGTTGCCTTTCAGCGAGCGGCCTCCGGCAACGACCAGCGCCGCCATTGCCGGTACTGTCAGAACCGCCAGGACAAAATGGACGACCCGCACCAGTCCGGTCCTACTGGCTTGCCCAGACGATCCGCGCCACCCATTCGACCTCGCGCATTGGAATGTCGCGGTCCGGGTGGGCGGGATTGAGCGAGACCAGGAGAATCGACTTGGCGGTCTGCCGATCGAGCACCTTGGCCATCACCTCGCCGGTAACAGTCTTGACGACAACGCGATCGCCCTTGCGCGTGGGGGCGCCCGGCTCGACGATCAGCACGTCTCCGTTGCGGTAGAGCGGCAGCATGGAATCGCCCTGGACCTTCAGCGCGTAGGAACTTTCCGCCGCCCGCGTCGGGAGTTCCACAAGATCCCAGCCCTGCCCCGAAGGATAGCCGGCATCGTCGAAGAATCCGCCAGCCCCGGCCTGGGCGAATCCAAGCAGCGGCACGGCGCTGTGCGGCTGCGGAGCGGCGGAGCCGAGGCGTCCTTCGACTAGGCCGGTGAATTCTTCCAGCGAAGCTCCCGTCGCCTCGATGATCTTGGCCAGGGACTCCGTCGATGGCCAACGCGGCCGGCCGTCCGAAGACAGGCGTTTCGACTTGTTGAAGGCGGTTGAATCAAGGCCGGCGCGTCGGGCGAGACCGGAAGCCGACAGCGAATAGCGCTCGGCCAGAGCGTCGATGGCTGCCCATACGCGATCGTGTGAGAGCACGCTCGCTCTCCTTCGAAACAGGAAAAAATGCCTCTGACTGTCTACCGCGGGACCGCCTGATTGTCCACATGAGCAAGCGGCTGCTCAGCAATAATGCATCTGCGCCGGGCACGGAAGGGTCGGGCCAAATTCTCCGACATACCTGCGTGCAGGAAAGCGATGCGTGCCCGAAAGACAAGCCGGCTTCGCCGATCGGAAAGAGCCACGGCTTGAAGCCGTGGCCTTCGGGCGCGCTGCTGCGTCCTTGCTATCCAAGGATGCAAGGCGCAGCAGGCGTGCCCAAACGTCCGATCGTCAAGCCGCCTCCTTGACTTCGCCCTTCTGGTAAGGATCGAAGCGCTGGTAGAAGGTCTCGCCCTTCTCGGCCATGTCGAGCAGCAGCCGGGGCGGCTTGAACTCGGCGCCATATTTCTTCTGCAGAGCCTTGGCGATCTTGACGAACTGCCTGGCGCCGATGCCGTCGATATAGGAGAGCGCACCACCGGTGAAGGGCGCGAAGCCGAAGGCAAGGATCGAGCCGACATCGGCCTCGCGCGGATCGGTGACGATCCCCTCTTCCATGACGCGCACCGCTTCCAAAGCGATGGTGACCAGGAGGCGCTGCTTCAGTTCCTCATAGTCGACCTTCTCCGGCTTGAGCTGCGGGTAGAGCTCCTTCAGGCCCGGCCACAGCTTCTTCTTCGCCGGCTTCGCCGGATAGTCGTAGAAGCCCTTGCCGTTCTTGCGGCCGAAGCGGCCATGGGTATCGACCAAGGTGTTGATCAGCGCCATCTGCTTCGGGTCAACGGCCTTCTCGCCGAGATCCCTGATGGTCTGCTTCATGATCTTCTGGGCGAGATCGATCGCCGTCTCGTCGGTCAGCGCCAGCGGCCCGACCGGCATGCCGGCGGCCTTGGCGGCGTTCTCGATCATCGCCGCCGGGACGCCTTCGATCAGCATCTTGTAGGCTTCCGACATGTAACGCAGGACGCAGCGGTTGACGTAGAAGCCGCGCGTGTCATTGACCACGATCGGCGTCTTCCTGATGGCGCGCACGAAGTCGATGGCCGTCGCAAGCGCCTTGTCGCCGGTCTTCTTGCCGAGGATGATCTCGACCAGCATCATCTTGTCCACCGGCGAGAAGAAGTGGATGCCGATGAAGTTCTTCGGCCGCGACGAGTTCTTGGCCAGCGCGGTGATCGGGATGGTTGAGGTGTTGGAGGCAAAGATCGCCGACGACTTCAGCACAGCCTCGGCCTTCTCGGTGGCGTCCTTCTTCACGGCCGAATCCTCGAATACCGCCTCGACGACGAGATCACAGCCCGCCAGATCGGCATAGTCGGCTGTCGGGGTGATCAGCGAGAGCAGCTTGTCCTTCTCCTCGGGCTTGGCACGGCCCTTCTTCACCTGGTCGGTCATCAGGCTGTCGGAATGGGCCTTGCCCTTCTCGGCCGCTTCCATGTCACGATCGAGGAGCACGACCGGAATGCCGGCTTTTGCGGTGACATAGGCGATGCCGGCACCCATGAAGCCGGCGCCGAGGATGCCGATCTTCTTGAACTTGGTGTCCGGCACACCGGCCGGGCGACGCGCGCCCTTGTTCAATTCCTGCAGCGAGATGAACAGCGAGCGGATCATCGCCGCCGCTTGCCTGGTCTGCATGATCTCGGTGAAGTAGCGCTGCTCGATCTTCAGCCCGGTGTCGAACGGCACCAGCAGGCCTTCATAGACGCATTTCAGGATCGCCGCCGCGGCCGGATAATTGCCGTAAGTCTCGCGGCGCAGGATTGCGATGGCCGGCGGCCAGAGATTGGCGCCGGCCGCCGAATAGACCGGCCCGCCGGGCAGCTTGAAGCCCTTCTCGTCCCAGGGCGCGACCGGCCTCAGGCCATTCCTGATCATTGCCTTGGCGGTCTCGACGAGCTTCGAAGGTTCGGCGATCTCGTGGATCAGGCCCATCTGCTTCGCCTTTTGCGGCGACAGGTTCTGGCCGCTGGTCAGCATCTGCAGCGCCTGCTGCTGGTCCGTCAGCCGCGGCACGCGCTGGGTGCCGCCGGCGCCCGGGAAGATGCCGATCTTCACCTCGGGAAGGGCCATCTTCACCTTGTCGGAATCGGCCGCGACGCGGCCATGGCAGGCAAGGGACAGCTCGAAGGCGCCGCCCATGCAGGTGCCGTTGATCGCCGATACCCATGGCTTGCCGCAGGTTTCCAGCTTGCGGAACAGGCCCGTCATGTAGCCGGCATTGTCGAACAGCGCCTTGGTGGCCTTCTCGAGGTCCTTCTCCTTGTCGGCGGCGAAGGTGGCGAGCATCTTCTGCAGCATGGTGATGTCGGCACCGCCGGAAAAGCTGTCCTTGCCCGAGGTGATCACCGCGCCCTTGATGGCGGCGTCGCCGGCCACCTGGTCGACGATGGCATTCAACTCCCGCATCGCCTCTTCGGTGAACACGTTCATGGAGCGGCCCGGCATGTCCCAGGTGACCAGCGCAATGCCGTCGGCGTCGACGTCGAGGGTGAAATTGGTATAGCTCATCTTCTCTCTCCCCGTCAGACGCGTTCGATGATGGTGGCGGTGCCCATGCCGGCCCCGATGCAGAGCGTGACCAGCGCTGTGTTCAGGTCGCGGCGCTCGAGTTCGTCCAGCACGGTGCCGAAGATCATGGCGCCGGTGGCGCCGAGCGGATGGCCCATGGCGATCGCGCCGCCATTGACGTTGATCTGGTCGTGCGGGATCTCGAAGGCCTGCATGTAGCGCAGCACAACGGAAGCAAAGGCTTCGTTGAGTTCGAAGAGGTCGATGTCCGACAGCTTCATCTTGGCGCGCTTCAAGAGCTTCTCGGTGACGTCGACCGGACCGGTCAGCATCAGCACCGGCTCGGAACCGATATTGGCGAAGGCACGGATCCGGGCGCGTGGCTTCAGGCCCATCGCCTTGCCGCCTTTCTTCGAGCCAAGCAGCACCGCGGCGGCGCCGTCAACGATACCGGAGGAGTTGCCGGCATGATGGACATGGTTCACTTCCTCGACTTCCGGGTGCTTCTGCACGGCGACCGCATCGAAGCCACCCATTTCGCCCGGCATGACGAAGGACGGGTTGAGCGATGCCAGCGACTGCATGTCGGTCGAGGGGCGCATGTGCTCGTCATGATCGAGAATGGTGAGGCCGTTCTGGTCCTTGACCGGGATCACCGAATTCTTGAAGCGGCCGTCGGCCCAGGATTTGGCCGCGCGCTTCTGACTCTCGACAGCGTAGGCGTCCACGTCGTCGCGGCTGAAGCCGTATTTGGTGGCGATCAGGTCGGCGGAAATGCCCTGCGGCACGAACCAGCCGGGCAGGCCGACCGACGGGTCCATGAACCAGGAACCGCCGGACATGCCCATGCCGACGCGCGACATGGATTCGACACCACCGGCAATGACGATCTCGTCCGCGCCTTGCGCGATCTTGGCGGCGCCGAAATTGATGGCGTCGAGGCCGGAAGCGCAGAAGCGCGAGATCTGCATGCCCGGCGCCTTGGTGTCGTAGCCCGCCTCAAAGGCGGCCGCGCGCGGAATGACCGAGCCCGCCTCCCCGACCGGATCGACGCAGCCGAAGATGATGTCGTCGACATTGCCGGTGTCCAGCCCATTGCGGTCGCGCAGAGCCTCAAGCGTCCTGGCGGCAAGCCGTACCGCCGGCACCTCGTGCAGCGAGCCATCCTTCTTGCCCCTGCCGCGCGGGGTGCGCACGGCGTCATAGACGTAAGCTTCGGCCATTTTCGTGCTCCTTGGGTTTGCCGGCCGCCGCGCTCAGAGCGAGCGCCCGATCAGCAATTTCATGATCTCGTTGGTACCGCCATAGATGCGCTGGACGCGGGCGTCGCGGAACATGCGGGCGATCGGATACTCGTTCATGTAGCCATAGCCGCCATGCAGTTGAAGGCATTCGTCGACGACCTTGCCCTGCAGGTCGGACAACCAGTATTTCGCCATCGAGGCCGTGACGGGGTCGAGGCCGCCATCAATGTGGCGCGCGACGCAATCATTGTAGAAGACGCGGCCGATCGTGGCCTCGGTTTTCAGCTCGGCAAGCTTGAACTGAGTGTTCTGGAAATCGATGATCGCCTTGCCGAAGGCCTTGCGCTCCTTGACATAGTCGATGGTGAGCGCCAGCGCTCGCTCGATCATGGCGATGGCGCCGGTGCCGATCTGCAGCCGCTCCTGCGGCAATTGCTGCATCAACTGGACGAAGCCCTTGCCCTCCTCGTGCCCAAGCAGGTTCGAGGTCGGCACGCGCACATCATTGAAGAACAGCTCGGAGGTGTCATTGGCCTTGAGGCCGATCTTGTCGAGGTTGCGGCCGCGCTCGAAACCTTCGACCTCGTCGGTCTCGACGACGATCAACGAGGTGCCCTTGGCGCCCTTGTCCGGATCGGTCTTGGTGACGACGATGATCAGGTTGGCGAGCTGGCCGTTGGTGATGAAGGTCTTGGAGCCGTTGATCTTGTAGTGGTTGCCGTCCTTCTCGGCGCGGGTCTTGACGCCCTGCAGGTCCGAGCCGGCGCCAGGCTCGGTCATGGCGATGGCGCCGATCAAATCGCCCGTCGCCAGCTTCGGCAGCCACTTCTGCTTCTGCTCCTCGGAGCCGTAATGCAGGATGTAAGGGGCTACAATCGAATTGTGCAGGCCGATGCCGAAGCCGTCCACGCCGACATGGCCGATCGCCTCGATGATGGCGCTCTCATGCGCGAAGGTGCCGCCCGAGCCGCCGTATTGCTCCGGCATCGAGGCGCAGAGCAGGCCGGCGGCGCCCGCCTTCAGCCAGCTCTGCCGGTCGACCATCTCGTTCTTCTCGAACTCGTCGTATCGCGGCGCGATCTCTTCCGACATGAAGCGGGCCGCCATGTCGTAAAGCATGCCGACGTCGTCCGCCGCCCAGGCGGGCTTCGGCAAGCCAAGAACTTCGGCTGGGTTTGTCGCCACGATTTCCTCCGCGTTCCGACAAGTGTGGGCCGGCTTTGCCGGCCCGCCAAACCTAGAACGCTTCCGCCGGCAGCGCCATTAGCGTATCCGCGCCACTGGAAATGCGCGCGAGGCGCGTCGCGGTCTCCGGCATGATCCGCTCCATGAAGAAGCGCGCCGTCACCAGCTTGCTGTCGTAGAAGGCGGAAGCGCCATTGGCGCCCTGCGCCAGCTTGGCTCCGGCGGCCTTGGCCATCTGTCCCCACATATAGCCCAGCGCCACCAGGCCGAAGAGATGCATGTAGTCGCTCGAAGCCGCCCCCGCATTGTCGGGCTTGGCCATGGCGTTCTGCACCAGCCACATGGTGGCGGCCTGCAGATCGTTGAGGCCCTTCTTCAGCGCCTTGGTGAAGGGCGCCATCTTCTCGTCGGCGCGGTTCTCCTCGCAGAACTCGCCGACCTCCTTGAAGAAGGCCTGCACGGCGCGACCGCCATTCTGACCCAGCTTACGGCCGACGAGGTCGAGCGCCTGGATGCCGTTGGCGCCCTCATAGATCATGGCGATGCGGGCATCGCGAACGAATTGGCTCATGCCGTGTTCTTCGATATAGCCGTGACCGCCGAACACCTGCTGCGCCATCACCGCATGGTCGAAGCCCTTGTCGGTGAGCACGCCCTTGACCACCGGCGTCAGCAGCCCGGTGTAGTCGTCGGCGGCCTGGCGATCCTTGTCATCACCGGCACGATGGGCCACGTCGGACTTGATCGCCGTCCACAACGCCAGCGCGCGGCCAGCCTCGTTGAAGGCCTTCATGGTCATCAGCGAGCGGCGGACATCGGGATGGACGATGATCGGGTCGGCCTTCTTGTCGGGCGCCTTGGCGCCGGAGAGCGAGCGGCCCTGCAACCGATCCTTGGCATAGGAGACGGCGTTCTGGTAGGCGATCTCAGAGAGCGAAAGCCCCTGCAGGCCGACGCCAAGGCGGGCCTCGTTCATCATCGTGAACATGGCCTTCAGGCCACCGTTCAAGTCGCCGAGGAGCGTGCCCTCGGCCTCATCGTAATTCATGACACAGGTCGAGTTGCCGTGGATGCCCATCTTCTCCTCGATGGAACCGCAGGAGACAGTGTTCCGCTCGCCGGGGTTTCCGGAAGCATCGAGCTTGAGCTTCGGCACGATGAACAGCGAAATGCCCTTGACGCCTTCCGGGGCGCCTTCGACGCGGGCCAGCACCAGATGGACGATGTTGTCCGACATGTCGTGCTCGCCGGCGGAGATGAATATCTTCTGGCCGGAAATCCTGTAGGTGCCGTTGCCGTTCGGCACGGCTTTGGTACGCAGCAGGCCAAGATCGGTGCCGCAATGCGGCTCGGTCAGGTTCATGGTGCCGGTCCAGGCGCCCTCGACCATTTTCGGCAGCCAGGTGGCTTTCTGCTCGTCGGTGCCATGGGTAATGATGGCGGCGATCGCACCCTGCGTCAGGCCGGGATACATCATCAGCGCCATATTGGCGGAGATCATGTATTCGGAGACGGCGGTGTGCACGCTGTAGGGCAGACCCTGGCCGCCAAACTCGGCGGGTGCGGCGAGCCCCATCCAGCCGCCCTTGCGATACTGGTCGAAGGCTTCCTTGAAA
Organism: Mesorhizobium sp. M3A.F.Ca.ET.175.01.1.1; assembly: GCF_004791945.1. NCBI lineage: Bacteria > Pseudomonadati > Pseudomonadota > Alphaproteobacteria > Hyphomicrobiales > Phyllobacteriaceae > Mesorhizobium > Mesorhizobium sp. M3A.F.Ca.ET.175.01.1.1. The sequence goes on from NZ_SRTP01000012.1 coordinate 175,360, forward strand.
CCCCTGGGCGTCGTCACCGAACCGTCATCGTGGCGCACGCAGCCTTCCATGTCGCCGACCCGGTTCAGCAGATGCATGACGTTCTCGGCAAGCTTGGCGCCTTCGGCAAGGATCGCCTCGAGCACATCCGGCGTTGCGTCCGAGAAACCGGGAAGATTGGAAAAGCGCTGATAACCGAGCACATCGTTGAGCACGAACAGCGTGTCTTGGATCGGCGCCCTGTAAATCGTCATCCCTTCCTCCACCCCTTGCGGTCTTGGCCAGGCAGCAAGCTCCCGTTTTCAAACCTAAACGGGAAGCCGACCAATGTTGACGCTCGCATAGCAAAAATTGACGTTTGCGTAAACGTCAATCTTGTCGCAGCCAAAAATATTCGAGGAGCGGAGCGGGCAACGCGGCAACAGAAAAGCCGCGTCGCCAATGGCCATGCGGCTCCTGTTGGTTGGTAGGCGTCGCCGTTAAGCGAGACTGCTCAGCCGGCGGCGCTCGCCTGCATCGCGGCGCGCTCGCTCAGCATCTGGCGTACCGCCATCATCGAATTGCTCAGCTCGTTGATGGCGTCCTCGATGAGCGCCCGCTGTTTCTGCAGGCGAGCGAGCTGCTTCTCCGACTTGTCGAGCGCCAGCCGCAACTGCTTGGTGTTGGAACCGGTCGGATCATAAAGGTCCATCATCTGCTTGACGTCGCGCAGCGAGAACCCGACCTTGCGGCCGAGCAGGATCAGCTTCAGCCGAGCCTTGTCGCGCCGCGTGTAAAGACGCGTCGAGCCGTCGCGCTTCGGATTGAGCAGGCCTTTGTCTTCATAGAAACGCAGCGTGCGCAAGGTCACGCCATATTTCTTGGCCATCTCGCCGATGCGGGCGAGTTCTTCGCCGGCTTCGGCCTGTATGTCATTGCTATTGGCCGCGGCCTCGCCGGGCGAAACAAGTTTCATGGTCACTGGCTTTCCCCTGATGGCGTCGCGGTCGCGGACCAAGCGTCGCCTGAGTGGAAGCGGGGGCGTGCTTCCAATCGTGGTTTCGACAAATCAATCGCAAGAGGCACGCTTCGCACCTTTTACGTTTACGTCAATTCTATATCGACAGCCGCCCTGTGACGCAAGGGCGTTGTGGGCGAGGAACTTTATGCCGCAGCTTCGCCGCACACAGGCAGGAAGTTTCAACTTCTTAAGCTTGGTTAACGCCTTGTTTACCACGTTGGGCGAAATGTGCGCAGGTCGGTCACCCGTGGTTATCCTGTAGCGAATTCTTCACGGTTTTTCGAAGCGCGGGTGAAAACCCGGGAAGCCTGTCTTCCGCCGCAGCAGAACCGCGCGGCCGCATCGTTCCCGGCAGGACTTTGGGAGCCGGCCAAGGCCGGCCATTCTGGACACGGGCGCATCGATGAACACCAAGCGGTCCTATCTCGATACACTCAACGCCGGCAGACAACGTCGGCCGCACACCTCGCTGGAGGAGCTGAATCGCTCGCTCGAAACTCTGGAGCAGCGGCTCAGTCGCGGCGACATGCCCGAGCGCGGCGATCCGCGGCGGCCGGCAATCGAGCCCCGCTATGCCGCCGCGCAACCCTATGACGAGCCACGCTGGTATGAGGACCCCTATTCCAGGCAAAGCGAGCAAAATCGCGGGCCTCAGCCGCCGGCCGCCGCCGCTCCTGCCTTCGGCCAGAACTACCAGACCATCGCGCGCGACATCGATCGAGTGCGGGGCCAGGAAGACAGCGTCGCGATGGTCGGCAAGATCGCGGTTGAACTGCGCGGCCTGCGCGAGGAACTGCGCCACCAGATGACCGCGGGGCTGCGGCGCGAGTTCGACGCGCTGCGCAACGACATCGACAGCGCGATGCAGGCGAACAGCGCGCACGGCGCTCCGGCGGACAAGAGCAGCGCCGAGCTCGGCCTGGAATTCGAGCGCCTTTCCGGCGCCATCCAGACGCTTGCCGAAAAGAGCGACGACCGCAGCGTGAACCTGCTGCGGCTCGAATTGGAGCAGGTCAAGGCGGCGCTCGACACGCTGGCGCGCGAGGAGAGCGTGCGGGCCGTCGATCGGCGTTGGGACGATTTCGATCGCCGCTGGAGCGCCTTCGAGGACCGCGTCGACGCCGACCAGCGCCAGCGCGCGGAAGGTCCCAACCTTTCGGTGCTGACCGACCGGCTCGAGCAGATCAGCAGCGCCGTCAACAATCTGCCGGAGTCCCTGTCGCTGCGCTCGCTGGAAGAGAAGGTGCGCATGCTTGCCAGCGCTGTCGACCGTTTTGCCAGCCAGCAGACGACGCGCGGCAGCGAGACGCTCGCCATGATCGACGAGCGGTTGGACGAGATCTCCCGCGCCATCGTCGCCTCGACGGTCGCGGCCCAGGCCAACGCCTTCGATCCCGAGACATTCGGACGGATCGAGAAGCGCATCGCATCGCTCGCACAGCAGATCGACGAGGTTGCGCAGTCGCGGCCCGGCGCCGAGGTGATCGATCGCCTCAACCTCCTGTCGAGCCGGGTCGACGAGCTTGCCGGGCGCGCTCAGCTGCCCGAACAAGCCATCGAGCGTCTCGGCCAGCAGATCGCCTTGATTACCGACAAGATCGACCACGCGCCGGTCATGCCTGACGCCGACCAGATTTTTCAGGGGCTGGAGCAGCGCTTCGACGCGCTCTCCGCGCTGCTGGAACGGCGCCAGGGCGATGCGATTGAACAAAGCAACGCGCTGTTTCACGACCTCGAGCGGCGGCTGGACGAGGTCGCCAACAGGCTCGACCAGCGCATGCAGCAGGACGACAGCGCCAGCCTCATGGAGGCGATCGACGCCCGTTTTACCGCGCTTGCCAAGCGCATCGAGACGCGCACGCCAGATCCGGGAAACGAAATGGCGATCCGCGGCCTGGAAAGCCGACTCGAAGACATTTCCAGCCGACTGGAGCTGTCCGCGGCACAAGTCGCCGGTATCGATCCGGCCCTTATCCGCAGCCTGGAGGCGCAGGTCGCCGGCCTGTCGGCGCATCTATCCAAGCCTGGCACGTCCCTGCCCGAATTCGAGGACATCAGTCCACGGCTCACCGACATCGAGAAGTCGCTCGCCGGCACGCGGGACTCCATCCTCGGGGTCGCTCGCGAAGCGGCGGAGAACGCCGTCAGGTCGCTCGCCGAATCGAGTTCGGCCACAGCCGCGTCGAACGCGACAGCGGTGGCCGGCCTAGCCCAGGATCTGAAGACGCTCGAGGCGCTTACCCGCCGCTCCGACGAGCGCAATTCGCGGACCTTCGAGGCAATTCACGACACATTGCTCAAGATCGTCGACCGGCTGGGCTCGCTGGAGACCGACGAACCCAGCGAGGCGGTCAGCGAGCTGGTGGACCCGCAACCCGCCAGCAGGCGGGCGGGCCGCAAGATCGCGGTTCAGGACGCGCCGTCGATGGACATCGACCAGCCGCTGCCGCTGCCCGGAGACATGGCCGATGTCGACGCGCGCGCCGCCGCGATCATGCGCGAGGAGTTGGCCATGCACGAGCCGGTTGCGGATGCCGAAGCGGCTGCGCGCAACGAACCGGCCATGCGCGCCGAACCTGTTCCGCGCACGCCCTCGGAGGCTGCGGCGGCCGCCGCCGTCGCGGCACTCGGATCGGATGCGACGGCCGAAAAGCCCGAGAAGGCGGGCCGCAAGAAGTCTATGTTCGGCGGACTGGCACGCGCCTTCAGGAGCAAGAAGGACACGGATACGCCGCCGCTTGCCGGCTCGGCGCCAGTGGGCGACGTCCCGACGGTCGACATCGACGAACCGCTCGATCCCAAGGCAGCCAACCGGCCGCTGGAGCCGGGCTCCGGCGCGCCGGACCTCAACGCCATCATGAAGCGCGTTCGCGACGAGCGCGGCGCCCAGCCTGCCAGGCGCGGCGAAACCGACGCCGCCAAGTCCGACTTCATCGCGGCCGCACGCCGCGCGGCCCAGGCCGCCGCAGCGGAGGCCGACGCGCTGAAGCGGCAATCGACCATGACGGGACCGGTGAAGGCGCTGAGGATCGGCGATCTGCTCAAGGCGCGGCGCAAGCCGATCCTGATGGCGGCCGCCGCAATCATGATGGCGCTGGCCGGCCTGCAGCTCGGCAAGGCCTTCTTCTCCGATCCGGCGCCGGTGGCCAGAAACGACGCACCGGCCGTCTCCGCGCAGAAGGTCGAAACCGCATCGCTCAACGCAACCAGCGCGCCGAAGCCCGACACCGGTGCTAAAAGGCCCGAAACCGCACCCGCCCGGACTGTCAGGCAGGCGGAGGCCACCGCCCAGCCATCCGGCCCCGAAATGCCGGCCGCCACAGCGCCAGCCGCCTCGACGCCTGCTGCGGCGACTCTCGCCGCGCCGGCCCAGCCTGCGCCGGCTCCGATGGCCTCGGCTGCTCATGCCGAGGCGGCAGCTCCGGTCGTGAACTCGCCTGCCATGGACACGGACGCAGACACCCAGCCGACGGCCAGCGCGCCGGCGACGACATCCGCGGACATGACGGGCGCGGTGACGCGAACGGACAGCAAGACCGAGACGGCGGCTGCAAAGATCGACATTCCGACCGAGGTCGGCCCGGTGGCGCTGCGCGACGCGGCCGCCGGCGGCGACGCCAAGGCGCTGTTCGAAATCGGCTCGCGCTACGCCGAATCGCGTGGCGTGAAGGAAGACATGACAGCAGCCGCCAAATGGTACGAGAAGTCCGCCGAGCTCGGCTTCGCGCCGGCCGAATACCGCATCGGCAATTTCTACGAGAAGGGCATCGGCGTCGGGCGCGACATCAAGAAGGCCAAGACCTACTACCAGCTCGCCGCCGAACAGGGCAACGCCAGCGCCATGCACAATCTGGCTGTGCTGTTCGCCATGGCGGCGGACGGCGTGACCGACAATGAATCGGCGACGCACTGGTTCCAGGCCGCCGCGGACCTCGGCGTCAAGGACAGCCAGTTCAATCTCGGCATCCTGTCGGCCAAGGGCGTCGGCATGAAGCAGAACCTGGAGGACTCCTACAAGTGGTTCGCGCTCGTCGCTAAGACCGGCGACAAGGACGCGGCCGCCAAGCGGGACGAGATCGCCAATGCGCTCAGGCCCGAGCAGCTCGAGCGCGCCCGCGCCGCCACCGAGCTTTGGAAGCCAAAGCCGCTCAACGCGGCCGCCAACTCGGCCGATATCCCGGAATCCTGGCAGGACAGCACGCCGCAGACGACCGCCAGCATCGACATGAAGAAGGCGGTGCAGAACATCCAGCTGATTCTCAACAAGAACGGCTACGATGCCGGCGGCGCCGACGGCGTCATGGGCGACAAGACCAAGACCGCCATCATGGCCTTCCAGACCGACAACAAGATGAAACCGACCGGCGAGATCGACGAACCGCTCGTCAAGGCGCTGCTGGCACACAAATAACGGCAGAAGCGTCGCATACGCAACGCCTTGCCATAGATTTGCCTGTTAACTGATTGAGATGGCTTTTTGTTTCGGCGCGGCGGCGGGGTTGATCCCGCCGCCGCGCCGGCGCAAGAAAAAATTGGCTTTTCGGTGCGAGACTGCTGGGGACGGCGGCGTTCGCCGACAGGCAAAGTTGATCGAGACAGACGGGTGGGCATCTATCTCCCGATCGCGGAAATTTCCGTAAACGTCTTCGTGCTGCTGGCGATGGGCGCCGCGGTGGGTTTCCTGTCGGGCATGTTCGGCGTGGGGGGCGGCTTTCTGATCACGCCGCTCCTGATCTTCTACAACATCCCGCCGGCCATCGCGGTCGCCACCGGGGCCAACCAGGTCATCGCCTCTTCCTTCTCCGGCGCGCTTTCGCACATGAAACGCGGCACGCTCGACTTCAAGCTTGGCGGCGTGCTTCTGGCCGGCGGCATCGTCGGCTCGACGGGCGGCGTCTTCGTCTTTGCGCTGCTGCGCCGGATCGGCCAGTTGGACCTGTTCATCTCGCTGCTCTACGTCGCCTTGCTCGGCACTGTCGGCGGGCTCATGCTGGTCGAGAGCGTGAACGCGCTGCGCGCCACGCGCAGCGGCGCGGCACCAGTGCTGAAGAAGTCCGGCCAGCACAACTGGATCCACCGGCTGCCGCTCAAGATGCGCTTCCGCGCCTCGAAACTGTTCGTCAGCGTCATTCCTGTGCTGGGGCTCGGCGCCGGCATCGGCTTCCTGTCGTCGATCATGGGCGTCGGCGGCGGCTTCATCATGGTGCCAGCGCTGATCTATCTGCTCAAGGTGCCGACCAATGTAGTCATCGGCACCTCGCTGTTCCAGATCATCTTCACCTCGGCCTACACCACGCTGGTGCATGCCTCGACCAACCAGACCGTCGACGTGATCCTCGCCTTTCTGCTGATGGCCGGCGGCGTTGCCGGGGCGCAATATGGCGCCAAGGCCGGCCAGAGACTGCGCGGCGAGCAGTTGCGGGCGCTTCTGGCGCTGCTGGTGCTGGCCGTCGCCGTCCGCCTCGCCATCGACTTGTTCGTGACGCCGCCCAATCGCTATTCGCTCGCGGGCCTGAGCTGATGGCGGGTTTGAGAGCATTCGCCGCTACCGTTTCGCTTTCCATGCTCTTCGCCCTGTCGGGGGCGAATGCGCAGACGCCGCCCCTTGCCGAAAACATTCAGATCGGCCTTTCCACTGACGCCATTTCCATCACGGCCGGATTCTCAGGCGCCGACCTCACCATCTTCGGATCGCTCGAAAATCCCGATCCGCTGATAGCGCGCCAGGGGCGCTATGACGTCGTCGTCGTTCTGGAAGGGCCGCCTAGACCGGTCGTGGTCCGGCGCAAGGACAGGATCCTCGGCGTCTGGATCAACCTGGAATCGGAGACGTTCGAGAACGTGCCGGTGTCCTACTCGGTCGCTACGACGCGACCGCTGCAGGACATTGCCGAGCCGACCAAATACAGGCAGCTCTCGCTCGGCTCCCAGAACCTCTACATGAAGCCCGCCGACGAGACCGACAGTCCGGCGACGATCCAAGAATTCACCGCCGCGCTGCGCGAGCGCAAGGCAGCGACCGGCCTCTATAGCGAGAATGTCGGCGGCGTGCAGTTCCTGTCGCAGAACCTGTTCCGCGCCACCGTCCGGCTGGCGCCCAACATCCCGGTCGGCACCCACAAGGCGCGCGCCTTCTTGTTCAAGAGCGGCATGTTCGTCAAGGAAAGCTCCGCCCAGCTCGAAATCCGCAAGTCCGGCTTCGAGCAGTCGATCTTCCGCGTCGCGCATGATTATTCCTTCTTCTACGGCGTTTTCGCCGTCTCGCTCGCCATGCTCACGGGCTGGCTCGGAAGGCTCGTCTTCCGCAAGGATTGACGCCCAGCGCAAAAGAAGGCTTTCCCTTTTCCCGCTTTTGCGATAAGTCGCCGCCTCCCAGCTGAAGCGCATCGCGAGGCGCTTCAGGTCTTTGTTTTGGTGCATGTCGTCCGGCCCAAAACCGCTGCACACTTTTGGGCGACATGCACTAAGGACAAACACACACATTCAAATTTCGGCAGGCGGTCCGGCCATCCGGATGACGGCACGTCTTTCGCCGCCAGCGACCTGCTGCGACAGAACCAACGACAGGAGGCTGCTATGCAATCGGCATTCGGCGGCATCGATTTCGGCACGTCCAATTCGACGGTGGGCGTGATCCGGAACGGGCAGGCGCGACTTGTGGCGCTGGAGGGCGAACAGCCCACCTTGCCAAGCGCCGTGTTCTTCAACTTCGAGGACGGCCATACCTATTTCGGGCGCCGTGCGATCACCGACTACACCGACAGCATCGAAGGGCGGCTGATGCGCTCGCTGAAGAGCGTGCTCGGCAGTTCGCTCGCCAACGAGAAGACGCGCATCAAGGCGCGCCTGATCGGCTTCACCGATATCATCGGGCTCTTCATCAGCCATCTCAAGAAGCGGCTGGAGGACGATGCCGGCGGTCCGGTCGAGCGCGTCGTGCTTGGCCGCCCGGTGCAGTTCGTCGACGACGATGCCGAGGCCGATGCGAAAGCGCAGGGCGAGTTGGAGAAGGCGGCGCATGCGCAAGGCTTCAAGCACATCGCCTTCCAGTTCGAGCCGATCGCGGCGGCGCTCGACTACGAGCAGAACGTTGCCCGCGAAGAACTGGCGCTGATCGTCGACATGGGCGGCGGCACGTCCGACTTCTCGGTGGTGCGCGTGTCGCCGGAGCGCGCCCGCTCGGGCGATCGCAAGAGCGACATCCTCGCCAACCGCGGCATCCATATCGGCGGAACCGATTTCGACCGGCTGCTCAGCATTGCGCATATCATGCCCGAGCTCGGCTATCTGACGCGGACCAAGGACCACAAGCGCAATCTGCCGGCGAGCTACTTCATCGACCTCGCGACCTGGCAGCGCATCAACCTCGTCTACACCGCCAAGGCGATGTCGGACCTGAAGCAAGTCCGATTCGAGGCCGAGCGCGCCGACCTGGTCGACCGCTTCATCCACATCGTCGAGCACCGCTATGGGCATGCCTTGGCCGGCTTGGTCGAAAGAGCCAAGATCGCGCTGACAGACCAGTCCGCGGCCGAGGTAAAGGTGTCGCTGCCCGGCGCGCGCTTTGCGGCCGAGATCACGCGATCCGGCCTGGAAGAGACGATCAGGGCAGACATCGACCGGGTGACTGCGACGGTCCGCCAGACGATCGCCGATGCCGGCGTCCAGGCTTGCGCCATCACCGCGGTGTTCCTGACCGGCGGTTCCACCGCGATCCCGCTGGCGAAGCGCAGTATCCTTTCGCTCGTGCCGCAGGCCTCCGTCATCGAAGGCGACATGTTCGGCTCGGTCGGGCTCGGCCTGGCGCTGGACGCACAGCGCAAATTCGGCTGACCGTTAGCTCCGGTCCCCCGTCGGCGCTTCCACCTTGCCGGTCAGATGCGCCTTGAGCGCCATCTGCGCCAGGCTCGCCTGCCGGTCGCGGTGGGTGATCATGGCGAAATCACGCTTCGGCAAATCGACTGGCGCGGACCTCAAGCTGCCCTCCGCCAGCGAGCGCGCGACGACAAGCTCGGAGATGATGGTGGCGCCGGCACCGGCTTCCACGGCCTGGCGTACCGCCTCGTTGCTCGGCAGCACGAGAAATATCTGCAGCTCTGCCGGCGAAACCCCCTCGCCGTGGGCGAAGTCTTCGAGCGCCTCACGTGTACCCGAACCGCCTTCCCGGATGATCCAACGCAATGCCCTGATGTCGAGCTTGCCCGCCGACGTCTTCGGGATATCCGGATGCGAACGCGCCACCACCAGCATGAGCCGGTCCTCGTCGACCCGGGCACGCCGCAGGATGTCCGACTCCGTGCGCCCCTCGACCAGGCCGAAATCTGCGCGGCCATCAAGCACATTGGTCTCGACCTGCCTTGTGTTGCCAATGGTGACGCTGAGGCGCACCGCCGGATAGGCTTCATGGAACGAGGCGAGGCGGCGCGGCAGCCAATAGCTGGCGATGGTCTGGCTCGCGGCGATCGACAGGCTGCCGGTCACGGTCTGTGACACATGTTCGAGCACATTGTGCGCGGCGGCGGCGCGTTCAAGGACCGCCTTCGCCTCCGGCAGGAAGCGGTGGCCGGTCTGGGCAAGCTCGATATTGCGGCCGACCCGGTTGAACAGACGCACGCCATGCTGACTTTCAAGCGCGCGGATGGCAGCGGAGGCGGCCGATTGCGAGATGCCGAGCAACTCGGCCGCCTTGGTCATATGGCCATGCTCGGCGACGGCGACGAATATGCGCAACTGATCCAGGGTCATAGATCAACTAAGAAGCAAATACGATCGGAATTACAAGAGCAACTTGTTAGACAGATTGATTGACCTGTTCTAAATTCTTGCGGGAGTTTGGAAAAAATTGGCGGCCGCGCCGCAAGAGTTGGAATGATGGGACGCCTCAGATCCCTTTTCGCGCATTGGAGCCGCCGTCTGAAGCGGCTGTTCCAGGGCGAGCGCTACCATCCGGAACTCCATTACATGCGTGGACCGGGGCCGAAGACGAAAGCCAAGACTGCTGACGTCAAGAGCGTTCGCGGATCATGAAACACGCATCGCCGCGCGGCGCCAATTCCGCACCGTCGCAACGGCCGCTGGCCGAGACGCGCGCGCCCGACGAAGGCGATGGCGTCGACACCTCGCCCAGCGTCTCCGACCGCATCGCCAAGACGACCTGCTACATGTGCGCCTGCCGATGCGGCATCGACGTCCACATCAAGGACGGCAAGGTGCGCTACATCAACGGCAACAAGGACCATCCGGTGAACCGCGGCGTGATCTGCGGCAAGGGCAGCGCCGGCATCATGCAGCATTACAGCCCGGCGCGGCTGAAGAAGCCTCTGCTGCGCAGCGGACCGCGCGGCGCGGGCGAATTCCGGGAGATCGAGTGGGAAGAGGCATTCGCCATCGCCACCGAGCGGCTGTCGGCGATCCGCAGCACCGATCCGAAAAAGCTCGCCTTCTTCACTGGGCGCGACCAGTCGCAATCGCTGACCGGCTGGTGGGCAAGCCAGTTCGGCACGCCGAACTTCGCCGCCCATGGCGGCTTCTGCTCGGTCAATATGGCGGCCGGCGGCCTCTACACGATCGGCGGCTCTTTCTGGGAGTTCGGCGAGCCCGACTGGGACAACACGAAATACTTCATGCTGTTCGGCGTCGCCGAGGACCATGATTCCAACCCGATCAAGATCGGCCTCGGCAAGCTCAAGGCGCGCGGCGCCAAGGTGGTGTCGATCAACCCGTGCCGCACCGGCTACAATGCGATCGCCGACGACTGGATCGGCATCCGGCCGGGCACGGACGGCCTGTTCGTGCTGGCGCTGATCCACGAACTGCTCAAGGCCGGACGCGTCGATCTCGACTATCTGCTGCGCTACACCAACGCTGCAGCCCTGGTGATCCAGGAGCCCGGCGCAGCCGATGACGGGCTGCTCGTTCGCGACGGCGGCGGCAATCTCCTGGTCTGGGACAGGGTGGCAAAAACTCCGGTCTGCGCAACCGACTCCGAAACGAAGCCGGCGCTGACCGGCGGCTACACGGTCGGCGGCCGGCGCTGCGTGCCGGTGTTCCAGCTGATCGCGGACCGTTACCTCGACGACAGCTATTCGCCGGATGCGGTCGCCGGCCGGTGCGGCATCCCCGCCGAGACGATCCGCCGGATCGCGGCGGAACTGGCGCACGTCGCCTTCGAACAGACGATCGAATTGCCGATCGCCTGGACCGATTGGGCGGGCCGCCGCCATGAGACGATCAAGGGGCGACCGGTGTCGATGCACGCCATGCGCGGCATCTCAGCCCATTCCAACGGTTTTCACACCTGCCGCGCCATCCATCTGCTTCAGGTGTTGTTGGGCACCGTGGACGTGCCAGGCGGCTTCCGCTTCAAGCCGCCCTACCCGCGCTCGGCGCCGCCGGGGCCGAAGCCCGCCGGCAAGAATGTCCGACCGATGACCGCACTGGAAGGCATGCCGCTCGGCTTCGTCTGCGGTCCCGACGATCTGCTGCTCGACGAGGCCGGCAAACCGATCCGCATCGACAAGGCCTATTCCTGGGAAGCGCCTCTAGCCGCGCACGGGCTGATGCACAGCGTCATCCGCAATGCCTGGGCAGGCGATCCTTATCCGATCGACACGTTGATGATGTACATGTCGAACATGGCCTGGAACTCGTCCATGAACACGGTCGAGACGATCGCCATGCTGACCGACAAGGACGAGGCTGGCGACTACAAGATTCCCTTCATCATCTATTCCGACGCCTATTATTCCGAGACGGTGCCATTCGCCGACCTGGTGCTGCCCGACACCACCTATCTGGAGCGGCACGACTGCATCAGCCTGCTCGACCGGCCGATCAGCCATGCCGACGGGCCGGGCGATGCCATCCGCCATCCGGTCGTGCAGCCGGACCGCGATGTGCGCCCGTTCCAGTCGGTGCTGATCGAACTCGGCGCGCGGCTCGGCTTGCCCGGCTTCGTCGCCGAGGACGGCTCGGCCAGGTACCGCGACTATGCCGATTACATCGTCAACCATGAACGCGCGCCCGGCATCGGCCCGCTTGCCGGCTGGCGCGGCAAGAACGGCGACGCAATCGGCAAGGGCGAGATCAATCCGGACCAGCTGCAGCGCTACATCGACAATGGCGGCTTCTGGCACCACGACTTCAGCGAGGACCAGCGCTATTACAAGATGGGCAACCGCGCCTATCTCGATTTTGCGGTGCAGATGGGCTTCATACCGAAAGCGGAGCCAATCGTCTTCCAGCTCTATTCGGAACCGATGCAGCGCTTCCGGCTCGCCGCGCGCGGCCATGGAAAGCTGCAGCCGTCCGAGGCGGAGCGCGACCGCATCGAGACCTATATGGACCCGTTGCCCTTTTGGTATGCCCCCTTCGAGGACGACACTGTCGACGTCGACAAATATCCGCTGCATGCGCTGACGCAGCGGCCGATGCACATGTACCACTCATGGGGTTCGCAGAATGCGTGGCTCCGACAGATCACCAGCCAGAACAGGCTGTTCGTGCACCGTCAGACAGCGATCGGGCTCGGCCTGGCCGACGACGACTGGGTGTGGATCGAGAGCGTCAACGGCCGGGTGAAAGGGCAGATCAAGCTGATCGACGGCGTGAACCCGGACACGGTGTGGACCTGGAACGCGATCGGCAAGCGGCGCGGCAGCTGGGGGCTGAAGGACGACGCGGCGGAATCCAATCGCGGCTTCCTGCTCAACCACATCATCGCCGACCAGACCGCGGCCGATGCCAACGGCAAGCGATATTCGAATTCCGATCCGGTCACGGGACAGGCGGCATGGTTCGACGTGCGCGTGCGCATCGCCAGATGCGAACGGCAAGAAGCCGGTTTCACCGAGCCGCAATTCGAACGCTTCAGCCAGCCGCCAGATGTCGAGCCGCCGCCTGACGTGCTTCGCTTCGGCGCAGCGCTCCGCATAAAAAGGGAGGCCGCGGAATGACCTGTCTTCCCGCGCATACCGAGAAAAAACTCGGTCTCGTCATCGACCTCGACACCTGCGTCGGCTGCCAGGCCTGCGTCACCGCTTGCAAGGAATGGAACACCGGCGGCCACATGGCGCCGCTGACCGACATCGACCCTTATGGCGGGCATGTCGACGGCGTCTGGTTCAACCGCGTGCACACTTACGAGCACATGACCGAGATGGGCGGTCGCACGGTCAACTTCCCGCGCTCCTGCCTGCATTGCGAACAGCCGGCCTGCGTCACCGTCTGCCCGACCGGCGCTTCCTACAAGCGTGCTTCGGACGGCATCGTGCTGGTCGACGAGGACAAATGCATCGGCTGCAAGCTGTGCAGCTGGGCCTGTCCCTATGGCGCGCGCGAGTTCGACACGGACGTCGGTGTGATGAAGAAATGCACGCTGTGCGTCGACCGCATCTACAACGATAATCTGGCCGAAGAGGACCGCGTGCCGGCCTGCGTCGCCGCCTGCCCGACCAGCGCCCGGCATTTCGGCGATCTCGGCGATCCGGCTTCGGCGATCTCGCAGCTTGTCGAGGCGCGCGGCGGCGTCGAGCTGATGCCGGAGCTTGGCTACAAACCAACCAATAGATACCTGCCGCCGCGCGCTCGCACCGAGCGCGCCGCAAGAGTGGATGCGCCGGCGCTGGAGCCTATCCGCGCCGAAGGCGGATTCCTCGGCTGGATCGACCGCATGCTTTCGAACTGATCCACGATGCATCCCGCCATCTCCGTCGTTTTCTTCACCACTGCGACCGGCGCTGGCTATGGCCTGCTGGCGCTGCTCGGCGTGCTCGGCGGCTTGGGGTATGTTGAACCAGGGTTCTGGTTCGGACTTGTCAGCATGGCCCTGGCGCTTGGCCTGATTGTCGCTGGCCTCCTCTCCTCGACCGGCCATCTGGGGCGACCCGAGAGAGCCTGGCGCGCCTTCTCGCAGTGGCGCAGTTCCTGGCTGTCGCGCGAGGGCGTGGCGTCGGTCGCGACGTTCATTCCGGCCGCGCTGTTCGGCATCGGCTGGGCAGTCCTTGGGCGAAGCGGCGGCTGGGTGGCCGTTGCCGGACTGCTGGCAGCGGCCGGAGGGGCTGCCACGGTCGGCGCGACGGGCATGATCTATGCCTCGCTGAAGCCGATCGCGCAGTGGCACAGCCGCTATACTTTGCCGGCTTATCTTGTCTTCGCGGCCATGACCGGCGCCGTGTTGCTCAACGCCCTGCTTCAGGGTTTCGGCCGCGGGTCGACGTCAGTGCTGGCCTGCGCGGGGCTCGCCACGCTCGCCGGCTGGGGCTGGAAGCTGGCGACATGGCGGCACAATGACCGGCTGGAGCTCCCGACCAGCACCAATGCGGCGACGGGCCTGGCCGGCGGCACCGTGCGCTCGATCGAGTGGCCGCATACCGAGGAAAATTACGTGCTCAAGGAAATGGGATTCCGCATCGCACGCAAGCACAGCGCGAGGCTGCGGCGGATCACGAACTTCCTGGCTTTTGCCGCGCCCGCTGTCCTGCTGGGTATTGCGTTCCTCTTGCCATGGCCAGTCGCGGCCGCAACGGCGTCAGTGCTTGCAGCGCTCCTGCAGTTCGCCGGCATGCTGGTAGAGCGCTGGCTGTTCTTCGCGGAAGCGAAGCACACCGTAACGCTCTACTATGGTCGGTAGCGGACATCAGCCCGGCCGCAGCATCGAGCCGGAAATAGCGAAGATGCGTTGGGCGCCCAGCATATAGGCCACCAGCGTTTCCAGCCGGAACAGGCCCGCATAGGCGCGGTCGAGCACGTTGAGCGAGCCGGTATAGGCGCCGAAGGCCGGCATGATCATGCGGCCGCCATCGCCGGCAAAGCAGCGACGCCTGACCGAGCGGCCACGCTGCACGATGCGCGCGCAAGGATGCAGGTGACCCGCGATCTCGCCTTCCACCCTCTGCTTTGAAGGTTCGTGCCGGAACAGCAGCGCACCAATGGCGAGTTCCTTCACCGTCTCGCCGGGCAAGTCGGCCGGCGCATCCGGATCGTGGTTGCCGGCGACCCAGAACCAGTCGCGGCCGGCCATCATCGCCTCCAGACGATCGCGGAAACTTTGGTGCATGCGCCCGGCGCCGCCGCCATCGTGGAAGGAATCGCCGAGGCTGACAACGATGCGCGGCTGATAGTCGGCGATCACCGCCTGCAGTTGCAGCAGCGTCGCGCTGGTGTCGTAGGGCGGGATGAGGGTGCCGCGCCTGGCGAAGGACGAGCCTTTCTCGAGATGCAGGTCGGAGACCGCAAGCAGCCGCAGATCGGGGAAGTAGAGCCCGCCGCGCCGGTCGCAGACCGCGCGTTCGCCGGCGATGCCGACAAGATCGGCCTCGGCGATCAGCGACGCGCGCGACAGCGAAAAATTCATCCCCTTCGTGACCCTCTCTCAGAGCCGTTCACCGTTTCACCGAAACGGCGAACCACTCTATCTGTCTGTCTTGCTGCAATTCCGGACGAAAAAGCGCTTCACACTTTTCCTGGAATTGCTCTAGTCCATCATTTCCGGCCCCATGGCCTCTTCGACGAGGGTGGCGGCATCCATCAATAGCGTCTCGTCCGCCTCGCCATGCACCGGCATCTTGCCGATCTCGAGCATGATCGGCACCGCCAACGGCGATATCTGTTCGAGATTCTTATGCACGATTCGACCGCGGATGCGCGAGAGCATCTCCGCAAGCCTACTGACATCGAGCAATCCTGTCGCGGCATCCGCACGGGTCGCCTGCAGCAGGATATGGTCGGGCTCATGGCTGCGCAGCACATCATAGATCAGGTCTGTCGACACGGTGACCTGGCGGCCGCTTTTCTCCTTGCCGGGATGGCGCTTCTCGATCAGCCCTGAAATGAGCGCGCAGTTCCTGAAGGTGCGTTTCAGCAGCCAGCTGTCGGCGAACCATGCCTCGAGATCGTCGCCGAGCATGTCCTGATCGAAGAGCGCGGCGAGCGAGGGCTTTCTGTTGCTGAACATCCGGCCCATGTCGGCCAGCGACCAGATGGCCAGTGCATAGTCGGTGGCGACGAAGCCGACCGGTTTGGCGCCCGCCCGGTCCAGGCGGCGGGTCAGCAGCATGCCGAGCGTTTGATGCGCGAGCCTGCCTTCGAACGGGTAGGCAACGAGGTAGTACCGGTTGCCGCGTGGAAACGTCTCGATCAACAGATCGTCCCGCTTCGGCAGGACGGACTTGTCGGCCTGGAACCGCAGCCAGTCCGCCACCTGCTCGGGCAGCTTCTTCCAGCGCTGCGGATCGTCGAGCATGGCGCGCACCTGCTCGGCGAGATAGGTCGAGAGCGGGAACTTGCCTCCGCCATAGTAAGGCACCTTCGCGTCGCTGCCGGGAGCGTTCGACACGAAGCACTCATTTTCGCGGATGCCCTCGAAGCGCAGGACCCTGCCGGCGAACATGAACGTGTCGCCGTGGGTCAAGGTCTCCAGAAACGCTTCCTCGATCTTTCCCAGCACCCTGCCGCCGCGCGAGGCAGCGCCTTTGCTTCCAGCCTGGACGTAGCGAACATTGAGCGCCGGCACTTCGATGATGGTGCCTACATTCAACCTGTACTGCTGAGCCATGCGGGGATTGGATACCCGCCACAAGCCCTCCTTGGTCCGGCGGATACGGGCATAGCGCTCATAATTTCTCAGTGCATATCCGCCCGTCGCGACGAACTCGACGACCCTGTCGAAGGTCGGCCTGTCGAGACCCGCATAAGGCGTAGCCGTGGTCACTTCGTCGAACAGCGCATCGGCATGGAAAGGCGCCCCGCAGGCGCAGCCCAGCACGTGCTGCGCCAACACGTCGAGCCCTCCGTCTACGAGAGGCGGCGTGTCCTGAGCGCCGAGATAGTTGGCGTCCAGCGCCGCCCGGCATTCCAGCACCTCGAAGCGGTTGGCAGGAATGAGGATCGCCTTGGAGGGCTCGTCCATGCGGTGATTGGCGCGGCCGATGCGCTGCGCCAGGCGGCTGGCGCCCTTCGGCGCGCCGACATGCACGACCAGGTCGACGTCGCCCCAGTCGATGCCGAGATCCAAGGTCGAGGTGGCGACGATGGCACGCAGCGCATTTTCGCCCATCGCCTTTTCGACCCGCCGCCGCTGCGCGACGTCGAGCGAGCCGTGATGGAGCGCGATCGGCAGCGTGTCGTCATTGACACGCCACAGTTCCTGAAACAGCAACTCGGCCTGGCTGCGTGTGTTGACGAAGAGCAGAGTGGTCTTGTGACGCTTGATCTCGCGGTAGATTTCCGGGGTGGCGTAGCGGGCCGAATGGCCGGCCCAGGGAACCCGCTCTTCGGAGTCGAGGATGGAGATTTCGGGCTTCGCGCCGCCGGTGACCACAATAAGCTCGGACATCGCTCCCGGGGAAGCCTGGCTGACCAGCCAGCGCCGCAATTCGTCCGGCTCGGCGACTGTGGCTGACAGGCCTATGGTCTGCAGCTTGGGGACAAAAGCGCGCAGCCGCGCCAAGCCGAGCGCCAGCAGATGACCGCGTTTCGAGGTGACCAGCGAATGCAGTTCGTCGAGCACGACATAGCGCAGGTCCTCGAAGAAGCGCCTGGCATCGTTCGAGGCGATCAGCAGGGCAAGCTGTTCGGGCGTGGTGAGCAATATGTCGGGCGGCGCCAGCTTCTGCCGCTGGCGCTTGTGCGAGGGCGTGTCGCCGGTGCGTGTCTCGATGGTGACCGGGAGCCCGATCTCCTCGACCGGCCTGCCGAGATTGCGCTCGATGTCGACAGCCAGTGCCTTGAGAGGCGAGATGTAGAGCGTGTGGATGCCGCGATGCGCTTCGCCCGGCTTGCGGCGCGGCCGTTTGGCAAGCTCGGTGAGCGAAGGCAGGAAGCCAGCCAGCGTCTTGCCGGCGCCGGTCGGCGCGATCAGCAAGGCCGATTGTCCACCTTGAGCCTTCGCCAGCAGTTCGAGCTGATGGGCGCGCGGCGACCAGCCCTTTGCGGCAAACCATTTGACGAATGGCTCGGGCAGGACGACGGCGGCATTCAGTTCGGCAAGGCGCGGCTGCTCTGTCACACGCCAGAGGTAGCGCGGCGGGCCGCCATCGCCAAGAAGAATCGGAACAAAAGGGGATCATTTCTCCCTTCTCCCCCTGACAAGCAGGGGAATCGCATATGGCTTTTTGGGACTTGAAGTTGGCCTGAGAAGGGATTCTTTGGGCAGGCAGTCGAACGAAGGAGAGACTGCCATTTCCAGCCTTGAGAGCTATTTTGGCGCGCTGCCCGA